>DATMFW010000075.1:0-15563 GCA_035556655.1 Pseudolysinimonas sp. | reverse complement strand
CGGCAGATGCGTGATCACGCCGTCGGCCGTCACCAGCTCGAACGTCACGGTCGGCGGCGGATCGGGATCGGCCACCCGCTGGATGCGCGCACCCGTCTCGTCGAGCCATCGGTGATGGTGCCGGCAGAGCAGGACGCCGTTGTCGAGATCGGTGCACCCGCCCCGGCCCCATTCCTCGACATGATGCGCTTCGCACCAGGAGGGCGGCCGGTCGCATCCGGGGATCACGCACCCGCCGTCGCGCACCGCCATCGCGATGCGCTGGGCCTTGGAGTGCGTGCGCTGCGACCGCCCGAGCCGCATCGGCTCGCCTCGGTCGTCGAGGATCACCGGCAGCGACCCCGCCGTGCAGAGCACCCGGCGCGCGACGTCGATGCCGACGCTCGTCTCGTGCCCTTCGATCCAGGCCCGGCCCGCACCCCGCTCGAGGTCGCGTGCACTGACGTGGACCCGCAGCTCGGGGCCGCGCTCGCCGAACACCGCGCCGTCGTCGACCTTGCCGGCGAGAAGGATCATCTGCACGAACGCGTCGAGCCCGATCTGCTCGGTGCTGCGCGCGTCGCCCACGATCTGCTCGGACCGGGCCCGTTCGCCCGGATCGACGAATCGCACACCGCCGCGTCGCGGCGAGGTCACCCGGTCGAAGGCGTCGGTGACGATCGCCGCGTTCTCGGGATCGAGCATCGCGGTGAGCCGCGTCATGCCGTCGGGAAGCTTCGCGATGCGCAGCGAGCGCTGTCGCCGCAGGTGCGCCGTGCGGTCGGCGATGCCCGCCTCGTCGAGGGCATCGCGTGCCTCGCGCGCGAGTTGGGCCGCCTTCTCGGGGGTCTGCCCGCTCGCCTCGCGCGCCACCCGTTCGGCGGCGCGCTGCAGATCGTCAGCCGCCACGCCCCCATCGGGTTGCCCGAGCCCCGCCCGGATCGCCGCCGTCGCCCCGACCGACAACTCGCCGGTCTGAAGAGCCGTCGCCACGGGTGCCAGCCACTCGGCACCGCCCGCCGGAGACGTGGCAGCGCCCAGAACCTCGCCCGCCGCGAGCATCGCCCGGGACTCGGGCACCGACAGCCCGCTGACCGAGGCGATCAGCCGCTCGGGCGTGCGTGCACCCGTGCGCTGCGCGAGCCCGGTGTACCCGAGTTCGCGTGCCGAGCGCCGCCCGATCTCCGCCGCGACGACCGCCGATGCCGCATCGACGGACCGGCGCACCCCGGCGAGCCGCCCTGCAGCGCAAGTAGATCGTCGTCACCGAGCGCGCCCACGTCGGGCAACTCGACGGCGGAGGGGAGATTCATGACCCCAGTGTCTCATGAATCGAACTCATGTACTACTCCTCCGTAGCAATCTGCGCACAAGTCTCGAACATCCGCGCGGGGCGCGACCCGTCGCATCCGAGCCGCCCGCGCGCTACTCTTCCGGCATGCAGCGCAGAGCAGCGCTTCACCTCATCGGCTTCGGCATCCTCGCCGGAGTCGCCTGGGCCGCGAGCCTCCGCGGCTACATGGCCGAGCTCGCCGGCCCGTCATCCCACGTGGATGCCCTCGACACGTTCGCCCTCATCCTGCTTCCCGGCGCGGTGGTCGGGGCCCTCCTCGGCGCCGCCGAGTCCGTCCGTCGCCGCGGGGGGCGGCGCGGCTGGAGGTGGACGGCCCTGGCGCCGCTCCTGTTCCCCGTGCTCGCCCTGCTGCCACCCGGTGCGTTCCTCGCGTTCATCACCACCGGCATCGGCGGCGGCGCGGTCGCGATCGCGGCGAACGGGATGCTGGGCGGCTACGCGATCTCGGGTCGCGGCCCGCTCTGGTCGCGCCTCCTCGCCGGCGCCCTGAGCGCAGCGCTGCTGATCGCCGGGGTCTTCGCCGGACCGATCGTCAACCCGGCCCTCGCCCTCACCACCCCGCGCGGGGCGTGGGTCGCGGTGCTCGGCCTCGCACTGGGGCTGCTGCTGGTACTGGCGTGCAGCATCCCGCACCGCCGGATCGTCCAGGCGCACCCCTGGGCGGGCTGAGCGCGACGCCACGGCGGACGAGGACGGCAGAATAGGGGAGTGCCGAACCAGGTGAACCCCCCGCGCGGCATGCGCGACTTCCTCCCCGCCGAGAAGGCGCGCCGCGAGCGGGTGCTCCGTGTGATCCGCGACAGCTACCGCGCGCACGGGTTCGACGAGATCGAGACGCCCGTCATGGAGGACAGCGACCGCCTGCACGCCGGCCTCGGGGGGGACAACGAGAAGCTGGCATTCGGGGTGATGAAGCGCGCACTCACCCGCGACGACCTGCAGAACGCGCAGACACCGCTCGACCTGGTCGACCTCGGTCTGCGGTTCGACCTCACGGTGCCGCTCGCGAGGTTCTACGCCACCCACCGTGCCGAGCTTCCCGCGGTGTTCCGCAGCATCCAGATCGCGCCCGTGTGGCGGGCGGAACGTCCCCAGAAGGGCCGGTTCCGGCAGTTCGTCCAGTGCGACATCGACATCATCGGCGAGCCGGGCATCGCCGCGGAGGCGGAGCTGCTGACGGCGACCCTGGCCACCGTGGATGCGCTCGGGCTCGAGGGCGCCACGATCAGGGTCAACGATCGTCGGCTGCTGATCGGCATGCTCACCGCGTTCGGATTCGCGCCCGGCACGCACGACTCGGCCCTGATCACGATCGACAAGCTCGACAAGATCGGCCACGACGGCGTCGTCGCCGAACTGCGCGAGAAGCGTCTCGACGCCGACCGTCTCGAGACGTTCTTCCGTCGCCCGCAGACGATGGAATGGAACCCGTTCGGCGAGCGCGCCATCCGCAAGGCGCTGCCCGACGGTGCCGATGACGACGTCGTGGCTCAGCTGGTCGAGCTGGGCGACGCGGTCGGCGTCGACCGGCTGGTCTTCGACCCGTTCCTGGTGCGTGGCATGGGGTATTACACCGGCCCGATCTTCGAACTCGCGCACCCGAGCGTGTCGTATTCGCTCGGCGGCGGCGGACGCTACGACGGCATGATCGGCCGCTTCCTCGGCAGCGAGGTGCCGGCCACCGGATTCTCGCTCGGCTTCGAACGGCTCGTCGACCTGGTCGAGGTCGCGGATGCGGCATCCGCTGACGCCGTCGCGCTCGTCTACGAGCGGGGCACCCCGCTCGCGACCCTCCTGGACGCTCAGCGCGCGCTCGTCGCCCGCGGCATGCGCGTGCGACTTCTCGCCCGCCCCAAGAACCTGAAGCCGGCGCTCGAGGCGCTGAAGTCCGACGGATTCACGAAGTTCACCACCGACCCGGCGACGCTCGAGCTGCGCGGCCTGGACTGACCAGCACAGCTCGGCGTGCTGCGCCGAGCGCCGGATCGGTGCCGAGCATCCCGCGGATCGGGTCCATTCCAGAACACTAGGCTTGACCACTGCCACCACCACGAACTTGTTCCAGGAGAGCACATGTCTGCCATCGAAGCCGTCGGCGCCCGCGAGATCCTCGATTCCCGCGGCAACCCCACCGTCGAGGTCGAGGTGCTGCTCGAGGACGGCACGGTGAGCCGTGCGGCCGTCCCGTCGGGCGCATCGACCGGAGCGTTCGAGGCGTACGAGCTGCGCGACGGCGACAACGGCCGCTACCTCGGCAAGGGCGTGCAGAAGGCCGTCGCCGGCGTGCTGGACGTGCTCGGCCCGGCCATCGAAGGCTTCGACGCCGCCGACCAGCGCCTCGTCGACGCCGAGCTGATCGCCGCCGACGGCACCGACAACAAGTCCAAGATCGGCGCCAACGCGATCCTCGGGGTGAGCCTGGCTGTGGCGAAGGCCGCCGCCGATTCCGCCGACCTGCCGCTGTTCCGCTACATCGGCGGACCGAACGCCCACGTGCTGCCGGTTCCGCTGATGAACATCATCAACGGGGGCGCGCACGCGGACACCGCGCTCGACATCCAGGAGTTCATGGTGCTGCCGATCGGCGCCGACAGCTTCGCCGATGCTCTGCGCTGGGGTGCCGAGGTGTACCACGCGCTGAAGGCCGAGCTGAAGAAGGCCGGTCAGAACACCGGGCTCGGCGACGAGGGCGGCTTCGCCCCCGATCTGCCCGGAGCCCGTGCCGCGCTCGACTTCATCGTCACCGCCATCGAGACCGCCGGTTTCACCCCCGGAACCGACTTCGCCCTCGGGCTCGACGTGGCGGCCACCGAGTTCTTCGACGACGGCAAGTACGCCTTCGAGAAGGCCGAGTACACCGGCGAGACCCTCACCAAGTTCTGGGTCGACCTCGTGCGGGACTACCCGCTCGCCACCATCGAGGACCCGCTCGCCGAAGACGACTGGGACGGCTACGTGCACCTCACCCAGGAGCTCGGCGACAAGGTGCAGCTCGTCGGCGACGACTTCTTCGTCACCAACCCGACGCGCCTGAAGAAGGGCATCGATCTGCGTGCGGCCAACTCGATCCTGGTGAAGGTGAACCAGATCGGCACCCTCACCGAGACCCTGGATGCGGTGAGCATGGCCCAGCGCGCCGGCTACACCGCGATCATCAGCCATCGCTCCGGCGAGACCGAGGACACCACGATCGCCGACCTGGCGGTGGCCACCGACGCCGGGCAGATCAAGACCGGTGCCCCAGCGCGGTCGGATCGCGTCGCGAAGTACAACCAGCTGCTGCGCATCGAGGAGGAGCTCGGCGAGGCGGCGGTGTACGCGGGGCGGAGCGCGTTCCCGCGGTTCGCCCGCTGATCGAGCACCGCTCGTCCGCCGGGGACCGTACCCTGGAACCATGGCCCGGGCACCCAGACGCATCCGCGTTCCCGTCGCCCTGCCCGCGGACGCGCGCCCGGTGGAGTGGCTGCGCAACTTCCGGATGTCGGGCTTCGCCCTCTCGATGCTCGCTCTCGTCGTCGCGGCCCTGCTGCTGCTCGCGGCACCGCTCAAGACCCTCATCGAGCAGCGTCAGCAGATCGCGCAGCTGCAGGCCTCGCTCGATGCCGCCCAGCAGTCGGTCGACGATCTGAACGCCCAGGTGGATCGCTGGTCCGACCCGGCCTACATCCAGGCGCAGGCGCGCGAGCGCCTCTACTACGTGATGCCCGGCGACATCACCTATCTGATCGTCGGCGACGTCGGAACCTCCGGGCAGGACGGTCTGCCGATCTCCGACGAGATCCAGACCACGCAGACCGACTGGATCGGCGGCCTGCTCGGCAGCGTCTACAACGCCGGCCTCACCGACGCCACCCCGGATCAGCTCGACAGCCCGGACCAGCTCGACAGCCCGGACACGCATTGACCCGCCCGCCGTTCGATCCGCCCACCGAGGCCGACATCGCCGAGGTGTCGCGGCAGCTCGGCCGCCCGGCGCGCGGGGTCGTCGGCATCGCCGCCCGGTGCGTCTGCGGCAGGCCGACGGTGGTGGCCACGAGCCCGAGGCTGCCGGATGGCACGCCGTTCCCCACTCTGTATTACCTGTCGCACCCGGCCGCCACGGCATCCATCTCGACGCTCGAGGCGACCGGTGTCATGCCCGAGCTCGCCGCGGAACTCGCCGACGAGACGGTGGCGGCCGCCTATCGGGCCGCGCACGAGAGTTATCTCGCCGACCGCGAGAGCATCGCCGTGGTCGAGGAGATCTCCGGGTACTCGGCCGGCGGCATGCCCGACCGGGTGAAATGCCTGCACGCGCTCGCGGCGCACGCGCTCGCCGCGGGCCCGGGGGTGAACCCGATCGGCGATCGTGCCCTCGAGCGTGCGACCTGGTCTCCGGAGCGCTGCGAGTGCGCCGCCTGAGCCGCGCGCGCCGTACGCGAGGCGTCCTGGCCGGCGCCGTCGCATCCGCCCTGCTCTTCGTCCCGGCGGCGGCGGTCGCCGCGCCGGTCGATCAGGTGCGGTCGCTGGAGTACTGGCTCGACGACTACGGCATCCGGGATGCCTGGGCGACCACCCAGGGCAGCGGCGTCACCATCGCGGTCATCGACACCGGCATCGACTCGGGGGTCGCCGAGCTGCGCGGCGCCGTCACCGGGGGCGCCGACTTCTCGGGTCTCGGATTCGACAACGGGCAGAAGCCGGTCGGGTCCGGCTCCGAGCACGCCACCATGGTCGCCTCGCTGGCGGCCGGGCGGGGGACGGGAGCGGGTTCCGGGGTGATCGGGTCGGCGCCGAAGGCGTCGTTGTTGTCGCTGTCGATCGGATTCGGGGTGGGTGAGGACGATTCCGACACCCAGATCGCGAAGGCGGTCCGGTGGGCCGTCGACAACGGGGCCGACGTCATCAACATGTCGCTCACCCGCAACACCCTGGAGTGGCCCGAGAGCTGGGACGACGCGTTCCTCTACGCCATGGAGCACGACGTCGTGGTGGTCGCGGCCGCCGGCAACCGGGGCGCGGGAACCACCGAGGTGGGGGCTCCGGCGACGATGCCCGGAGTGCTCACGGTGTCGGGCGTGAACCGGCAGGGGCAGGCCAGTTTCGACGCGTCGAGCCAGGGCATCACGATCGGGGTCGCGGCCCCGAGCGAGGAACTGGTCGGCGTGATCCCGGGCGGGCAGTACGTCACCTGGTCGGGGACCAGCGGGGCGACGCCGATCGTGGCCGGGGTCGTCGCGCTCGTGCGGGCCGCGCATCCGGAGCTCGATGCCGCGAACGTGATCAACCGCATCCTGGTGACGGCGCGCGATCGCGGCAAGGACGGCCCCGACTTCACGTACGGCTACGGGCTGTTGGATGCGGAGGCCGCCGTCGAGGACGACATCGCGCTGGTCGACGCGAACCCCACGGGCGACCTGGCGGAGTGGATCCGCGTCAACCGTCGCGCGGAGGCCGCACCGGCTCCGACGGGGGTCGCGGTCCCGGTGCTCCCGGAGGCGCCGGAGCGTCCCGCGAACCCGATCGGCACGCTGTTGCCCGCCGTGACGACACTGCAGCTGGTGGGCCTTCCGGTGCTGGTTGTCCTGCTGCTGGCGACCATGGCGGGGGGCCTGGTCGTGGGTGCTGTGCGCGCGTACGGAAGCAACCGCCGGGCGCGGTAGATTGGACGAGGTTTTTCCCCAGCGAGGAGACGTCCTATCGTGCGCAAGATCCTGATCGTCGGCGGTGGCTACGCCGGCTTCTACACGGCCAAGAAGCTCGAGAAGTGGCTGGGCCGGCGTGAGGCGCAGGTGACAATGGTCGATCCGCTGCCCTACATGACCTACCAGCCGTTCCTGCCGGAGGTCGCGGCCGGATCGCTCGACCCGCGCCACGCGCTGGTCAACCACCGGCGTCACCTGAAGCGCACGACCGTGATCAACGCCCGGGTGACCGATGTGCGTCACGCCGAGAAGAAGGCCACGCTCACCCCGGCCGTGGGCGAGCCGTGGGACATCGACTACGACATCGTCGTGGTCACCGCGGGCGCCGTGTCGCGCACCTTCCCGATCCCCGGTCTCGCCGACCAGGCGATCGGGCTGAAGAACATCGAAGAGGCCGTCGCGATCCGCGACCGGATGACCGACAACTTCGCCAGGGCCGCCAATCTGCCGGCCGGCCCGGAGCGCGACCGGCTGCTCACCACCGTCGTCGTCGGCGCGGGGTTCGCCGGCGTCGAGATCTTCGGTGAACTGCGCAGCTTCGCGAGCGCCCTCGTCGGTCAGTACCCGTCGCTGACCATCGACGACACGCACTTCCACCTCGTCGAGGCGATGGGCCGCATCATGCCGGAGGTGTCGGAGCGCACCGCACGCTGGGTGATCAAGAACCTCGAGCAGCGCGCGGCGACGGTGCACCTCGACACCCAGTTGGCGAGCGCTGTCGACGGCAAGGTCGAGCTGTCGACCGGCGACAGCTTCGAGTCGGATCTCATCGTCTGGACCGCCGGCGTCATGGCCAACCCGGTGCTGCGCAACACCGACCTCCCGGTCGAGGAGCGCGGACGGCTTCGCGTGCAGGCAGACCTGCGCGTCATCGACGACAACGGCGTCGTCGATGACGCGTGGGGGGCCGGCGACGTGTGCGCCGTGCCGGACCTGATCGAGGGTCAGGGTGTCGGCGGGTTCACGGTGCCCAACGCGCAGCACGCGGTGCGTCAGGGCAAGCTCATGGCCAAGAACATCGCCGCGACGCTGCGCGGGGAGTCGCCCCGCGAGTACTCGCACCGCAACCAGGGCGCCGTGGCCGGCATCGGCCTCTACGAGGGCGTGTTCCAGAGCGGGCCGATCGCGATCAAGGGGCTCATCGCCTGGTTCATGCACCGCGGGTACCACGGTCTGGCGATGCCGATGTGGGAGCGCAAGATCCGGGTGTTCGGCAACTGGATCATCAACTTCCTCACCCGGCGCGACCTGGTCGGCATCCCGGCCCGCGACACCCCGCGTGCCGCGTTCGTGGAGTTCGCGGCGCGCCCGAAGGCCTGATCCCCGCGCCGCTGCCGCACTGAGCTGGTCGAGTAGCGCCGCGCTGTGCGCGACGCGTGTCGAGGCCCTGCGTCCGACGTCGGACTACCCTTGCCCCCAAGCTCCCGTAGCCCAACTGGCAGAGGCGGGCGACTTAAAATCGCCGAAGTCTGAGTTCGAATCTCAGCGGGAGCACTCAGGCTCACCCCGTAGGGTGGGGCGTAGCGATCGGCGACTTGCCTTTGGCGTCTGCCGATCGATCGGACAAGATCATCTCCTTCCGCACCACGGGTCCCGGCCTCGCCGTCAATCCCGTCGCCACGTTCACCGCCCTGACCGCCACGGTCCGCGAGTCCGGCCTCCTGCGCCGGGCGCAGTGGTTCTACATCGTGGTGGGCGGCATCCTGCTGGTGGCGCTCGGGGGCGCGATCACCGGCTTCGTGCTGCTCGGCGACTCCTGGTTCCAGCTGCTGATCGCCGCGGCTCTCGGTCTGATCTTCACGCAGGGCGCGTTCCTCGCCCATGAGGCTTCGCACCGGCAGGTGCTGAGTTCCGGCCCGGCGAACGACCGGGTCGGCCGTGCCCTCGCCGTCGGGTTCGTCGGCATGAGCTACCAGTGGTGGATGACCAAGCACACCCGCCACCACGCGAACCCGAACCGCATCGGCAAGGACCCCGACATCGAGGTGGATGTCGTGGCCTTCACCGCGGACTCGGCCGCCGCCCAGCGTGGCTTGTTCGCGGCGATCGTGCGCCGGCAGGCCTGGCTGTTCTATCCGCTGCTGTTGCTGGAGGGCCTCAACCTGCACGTGCACTCGGTGCGCTCCCTCGTCGCCCGCCGCAAGGTCGAGGGCCGCTGGCTCGAACTGGGCATCCTGGCCGCCCGCTTCGCCGTCTATTTCGGAGCGATCTTCTGGCTGCTGCCGCTCGGCATGGCGTTCGCCTTCATCGGCGTGCAGCTCGCCGTCTTCGGCGTCTACATGGGCACCTCGTTCGCGGTGAACCACACCGGCATGCCGATCGTGCCGGGCGATGCGCGGCTCGACTTCTTCAGCAAGCAGGTGCGCACCTCGCGCAACATCAAGGGCGGGTTCTGGGCGAGCGTGCTGCTCGGCGGCCTGAACTATCAGGTCGAGCACCACCTGTTCCCGAGCATGGCGCGGCCGCACCTGGCGCGGACGCGCGAACTGGTGCGCGAGCACTGCCGTCAGCACGACGTGCCGTATACCGAGATGTCGCTGGCCCGCGCGCACGCTGCCGTGCTGAGCTATATGAACAAGGTGGGCCTGTCGGCGCCCGACCCGTTCACCTGCCACCTGGTCGCGCAGTACCGGCGGGCCTAGCCTCCCGCAGGTAGCGCATGTGCCCCGCGGATGCGGCGGCCCGCAGGGTGCGGTAGTACCCGATGAGCGTGCGCTCGTCGGGTCGCCCGTAGGTGGTGACCCGGTACCCGCGTTCGCCGCCGATCTCGAGCATGCGGATGATCGCGTACCGCACCCCGTACTGCGCGGTCATCAGCCAGACGCCGGGTTCGACCTCGTCGGCCGCGAGCACCGGATGCCAGGCCGGGCGGTACCCGGACCGCGCTCGCGCACGGGCATCGCGTTCGTCTTGCAGGCCGTTGCCGTGATCCATCGCCGGAAGGTTACGATGCGCCCGCGACATCCCCTTGCGCACTGGGGCACACGTCTGGGACAGTTGACCCACTTCAGCAACGACGCGACGACGAAGGGGGAGCCGTGCCGCGCATCCCCGCCGCCGAGCGCCGCGCCGCGCTCGCGCAGGCCGCGCTGACCGTCATCGCCCGCGACGGCCTCGCCGCCGCCACGACGCGCGCCATCGTGGCCGAAGCCGGGATGCCGCTGGCCAGCTTCCACTACGCCGTCGCCAGCCGCGACGAACTGCTGCGCGACGTCGTCGAGCTGGTCGTCACGGCGGAGGGCACCGCGGCCGCCGAGTTCCTGCAGACCGCCACCACCCCGCGCGAGGCCATCGCCAAGTCGCTCACTGGATACCTCGACCACGTCAAGAGCGACCCCGGCAACGAGCAGGCCATGTTCGAACTCACCCAGTACGCGCTGCGCACCCCGCAGCTCTCCGACCTGCCCGCCGAGCAATACCGCAGTTATCACGCCCTCGCCGCCGACCTCCTTCGGGCCGGCGCTTCCCTGTTGCACATCGAATGGAGCATCCCCGTGCCCGATCTCGCACGACTGCTGGTCACCCTCACCGACGGGCTCACGCTCGCCTGGCTCGCCGATCGCGACGACGCCGCTGCTGCGCGCGCCATCGATCACGCCGCGGATGCCGTGGCCGCGTTCGCGCGCCGGCTGCCGGCCGCGCAGGCGGTGACCGCGTGAACGCCGCCGCCAAGGTGAACGTCGCCCCGGTCCCGGTCTTCGCCGAGCCCCGGCAGGCGGTGCCGGGCCTCTGGATCGCGGCGTTCGCGACGGCGTGGCTCGGCATCTGGATGGCGCAGCTGGGCCCGGTGCAGCTGCTTCTTCCGCTGCAGGTCGACGAGGTGCGCGGAACCGGCGACGACTGGCAGCAGTCGGTCATCGCGTTCGGCATCATCTCGGGCATCGCGGGCGTCTGCGCGCTGATCGCCTATCCGCTGACCGGTGCGCTCTCCGACCGCACGACCTCGCGGTTCGGCCGTCGTCGGCCCTGGATCCTCGGCGGAGCCCTGCTGTTCGCGGTCTCGCTCGTGGTGCTCGGCATGCAGGACTCCTACCTCGGGCTCGGCATCTGGTGGTCGCTCGCGCTCACCGGCTTCTGTGTGATGACGGCGGCGCTGACGGCCACGATCTCGGACCAGGTCCCCGTGAATCAGCGCGGGTTCGTGTCGGGGTGGATCTCGGCCCCGCAGGCGATCGGGCTGATCCTCGGCCTGCTGCTGCTGGTGTTCGTGATCACCGATCGCGTCTTCGGCTACATCACCCTCGCGGTGCTGCTGCTGGTCCTGGTCGCGCCGTTCCTGCTCTTCGTGAAAGACGCCGTGCTGTCGAAGGAGCAGCGCCCGAAGTTCACGGTCGGCGCCGTGCTCTCGGGCATGTGGGTGAGCCCGCGCAAGCACCCGGACTTCGCCTGGACGCTGACCAGCCGCATCCTGGTCAACCTCGGCAACGCGCTCGGCACGACGCTGCTGCTGTACTTCCTCATCTTCCAGCTCGGCATGGAGAAGGTGGAGGCCCAGGACAACCTCGTCTTCCTGACCCTGGTCTACATGGTGTTCGTCATCATCGCGTCGCTGGTCAGCGGCCGGCTCTCGGACTCGCTCGGCCGCCGCAAGCCGTTCGTGGTGTTCGCCGCGATCCTGCAGGCCGTGGCGGCGCTGATGCTGGCCCTGATCCCGAGCTTCCCGGTGACGCTCGTCGCCGGTGCGCTGCTCGGCCTCGGCTACGGGGCTTTCCTGTCGGTGGACCAGGCGCTCGCCACGCAGGTCCTCCCCGACCCGGCCGATCGCGGCAAGGACCTCGGCGTGATGAACATCGCCTCGGCGGTGCCGCAAGCTGTGGCCCCGCTGCTCGGCGCCGGAGTCGTCGCCTACCTGGGCGGCTTCACCGGGCTGTTCCTGGTGTCGGGTCTCATCGCGATCCTGGGCGCCGCGACGATCAGTCCGATCCGGAAGGTGCAGTGACCGCGACCGCTCTCACCCTCACCCGGCCGGCGTCGGCGCCCTGGCGCGACGACCCGGCCGAGTACTGGGGCGCGCTCGAGACGGCGACGGCGCACCTCGACACCCCGCTCGGGGTGGTGAGCGTCGAGGCGCTCGCGGCCAACGCCTTCGACATGCTCGATCGCGCGCAGGGCACCCCGATCCGGGTGGCCAGCAAGTCGGTGCGGGTGCGGGGCGTGCTGGATGCCGTGCTCGCCCTGCCGGGTTACTCCGGCATCCTGGCGTACACGCTGCCGGAGGCGCTGTGGCTTGCCGGGCAGGGCCACGAGGATGTCGTGGTCGGCTATCCGACGGCGGATCGCACGGCGCTCGCCCGTCTCGCCGCCGACGAGGAGCTGGCCGCGCGCGTGACGATCATGGTCGACGACGTCGCCCAGCTCGATCTGGTGGATGCGGTGGCCGCCCCTGTCGGCCGCGCCGCGATCCGCGTGTGCCTCGAGCTCGACGCGAGCTTCCGCGCTCCCGTGCTCGGGCACCTCGGGGTGCGCCGCAGTCCGGTGCACGAACCCGCGCAGGCCCGGGCCCTGGCCGAACGCATCGTCGCGCGCCCCGGTTTCACCCTCGTCGGAGTGATGGCGTACGAGGCCCAGATCGCCGGGGTCGTCAACCGGGGCAAGCCGGCCGTGCAGGCGATGCAGCGCGCCTCGACCCGCGAGCTGGCCGAGCGTCGCGGCGAGGCCGTCGCGCTGGTGCGCGAACTCGCCGATCTCGAGTTCGTGAACGGCGGCGGCACCGGCTCACTGGAGTCGACCCACGCCGACCCGAGCGTGACGGAGATCGCCGCAGGCTCGGGGTTGTTCGGCCCCCATCTGTTCGACGGGTACCGGCAGTTCACCCCGGCTCCCGCGGCGTCGTTTGCCCTGAGCGTCGTGCGGCGCCCCACCCCGGAGGTGGCGACGTTGCTCGGGGGCGGGTGGATCGCATCCGGCCCCGCTGCGGCGGACCGGCTGCCCCAACTCGCCTGGCCGCGGGGTCTGCGCATGCTGCCGCGCGAGGCGGCGGGCGAGGTGCAGACCCCGGTGACCGGCGCCGCGGCGCGGGAGATGAGCGTGGGCGACCGGGTCTGGTTGCGGCACACGAAGGCGGGGGAGTTGAGCGAGCACGTGAACGCGCTGCAGCTGGTGCAGGGCGGGGAGTGGGCCGGCGAGCTGGCGACCTATCGCGGTGAGGGGAAGGCGTTCCTGTGACCGAGACCCTCCTCACCGACCCCGTCACTCCGTGGCACAACTGGGGCCGCGTCGAGTCCTCGACCCCGGCCTTCCGCGCCCACCCGACGAGCGTGGAGGAGGTGCAGGCGGTGGTCAGGGCCGCCCGCGAGCGAGGCCTGGGCGTGAAGGCGGTCGGCGCGAGTCACAGCTTCACCGACATCGCCGCGACGATCGGGGTGCTGGTCGACATCGCCGCGGTCGACGGGCTGCTGCACGTGGACGCCGAGCGTCACCGGGCGACGCTCGGCGCCGGCACGAACCTGTACCAGTTGCCTGCCCTGCTCGATCCGCACGGTCTGGCGCTGGAGAACATGGGCGACATCGACCGGCAGACCATCGCCGGGGCGACGAGCACGGGCACCCACGGAACGGGTGCCCGCTTCCGGGGCCTGGCGGCGCAGATCGTCGCGCTGAAGCTGGTGACGGCGGACGGCGGCCTGATGACGATCAGCGAGACCGAGAACCCCGAGCTGCTGCCGGCGGCGCGCCTGGGGCTCGGCGCGCTGGGCATCGTGGTCGAGGTGACGCTGCAGTGCGTGCCGAGCTTCCTGCTGCGGGCCGTGGAGCACCCGGAGCCGCTCGACGAGGTGCTCGATACGTTCGAGCAGCGCGCCGTCGAGTCCGACCATTTCGAGTTCTACTGGTGGCCGCACACCGACAGGGTGATGACCAAGAAGAACACCCGTCTGCCGCTGGACGCCGGCGGCAGGAAGGTCGGGCCGGTCGCGAACTGGATCGAGGAGAGCCTCATGCAGAACACGGTGTTCGGGGTGATGTGCGCCACCGGTACCGCGTTCCCGAAGGTGGTGCGTCCCCTCAACCGGCTGGCGACCCGCGTGTACGGCGACCGGGAGTACACCGACCGCTCGTACGAGGTGTTCACGGCCCCCCGCCGGGTGCGTTTCCGTGAGATGGAGTACGCCCTGCCGAGGTCGGCGATCGCCCAGGCCCTGCGCGACATCGACGGGCTCATCGAGCGCCAGGGCTGGGACATCGGCTTCCCGGTCGAGGTGCGGGTCGCCGCCCCCGACGACAACTGGTTGTCGACGGCGTACCAGCGCGAGTCCGGCTACATCGCTGTGCACCAGTACTTCCGCAAGGACCACCTGCCGTACTTCCGCGCGATCGACGCCCTGCTGCGCAGCTACGACGGCCGGCCGCACTGGGGCAAGATCCATTTCCAGGATGCGGCGGAGCTCGCCCAGCGGTACCCGCGGTTCGCGGACTTCCGCCGCATCCGCGACCGCCTGGACCCCGACCGCACTTTCGCGAACGCGTACCTCGACCGTGTCCTCGGATGATCTCGCCCTCCCGCCGGGTTTCCAGATCGGCGCCGCGACCGCCGCGTACCAGATCGAGGGCGCCGTCGCCGAGGGCGGCCGGACCCCCTCGACCTGGGACGAGTTCGCCGCGCGACCCGGCACGATCCTCGACGGCTCGGACGGAAGCGTCGCCACCGACCACTACCACCGCTTCCGGGAGGACGTCGCGCTAATGCGCGAGCTGGGCCTCGACGTCTACCGCTTCTCGATCTCGTGGACGCGCCTGGTCCGGCCCGACGGTACGCCGAATCCGGAGGGCGTGGCGTTCTACGACGCCCTCATCGATGAGTTGCTCGGTGCCGGAATCCGGCCGATGGCGACGCTCTTCCACTGGGACACCCCGCTCGAACTGGAGCGCCGCGGCGGCTGGCGCCGGCGCGCCACCGCGAAGCGCTTCGCCGAGTTCGCGCGCATCGCCGGTGAGGCCTTCGGCGATCGGGTGGATGCCTGGGTCACCATCAACGAGGCCTGCACCGTCACCCTGGAGGGCTACGGCCTCGACGTGCACGCACCCGGCCTCGCCAGCGAGCTGGCGATCCCGATCGTCGCGCGCAACCTGCTGCTCGCGCACGGCCTCGCCGTGCAGGCCCTGCGCGAGGTCCCGGTCGCCGGACGCATCGGCATCACCAACGTGCACACGGTGAGTGTTCCGGCCACCGACTCTCCCCGCGACGCCGCCTACGCCGAGCTGTTCGACTTCCTGCACAACCGCCTGTACGCCGACCCGGTCCTGCTCGGCCGTAACCCGACCCCGCCGCGCGGCGTGGGTCCGCTGGGGGCGGCGCTCGGCATCCTGTCGCGCAGCAGCGCACGCGACCGCGCCCTGATGGCGCAACCGCTCGACTTCTACGGGCTGAACTACTACTTCCCGTCGCGCATCGCCGCGGGTCCGCCACGGCCGGGGACGGGCAACCCCGACGGGGTGTCCGAGGCGATGGACCGGGCGCCGTTCCACCTGCAGGACTGGCCCGAGTTCGAGCAGACCGGTTTCGGCTGGCCGATCGCCCCCGAGTACCTGGGCGTCGTGCTCGAGAACCT
>DATMFW010000074.1:0-62186 GCA_035556655.1 Pseudolysinimonas sp. | reverse complement strand
TTGTTGAGCACGACCTTCGCGACGGCGTCGCGCTTCAGCACGATGACCAGGCGCTGCCCGGTGCGACCCGAGGTCTCGTCCCGGATGTCGGCGATCCCGCCGATCTTGCCGTCCTTGACCAGGTCGGCGATCTTGATCGCGAGGTTGTCGGGGTTGACCTGGTAGGGCAGTTCGGTGACGACGAGCTGGGTCCGACCCTGCGCCTCTTCGACGTTGACGACCGCGCGCATGGTGATCGAGCCGCGGCCGGTGCGATACGCATCCTGGATGCCCTTGACGCCGAGGATCTGCGCGCCGGTGGGGAAGTCGGGGCCCTTGATGCGCTCGATGAGCGCGGCCTGCAGCTCGTCCTTCGTCGCGTCCGGGTGCTCGAGGGCCCAGAGCGCGGCGTCGGCCACCTCGCGCAGGTTGTGCGGCGGGATGTTGGTGGCCATGCCGACCGCGATGCCGACCGACCCGTTGACCAGCAGGTTCGGGAACCGGCTGGGGAGCACCGTCGGCTCCTGGGTACGGCCGTCGTAGTTGTCCTGCATGTCGACGGTGTCTTCGTCGATGTCGCGGACCATCTCCATGGCCAGCGGCGCCATCTTGGTCTCGGTGTACCGGTGGGCGGCGGCACCGTCGTTGCCGGGTGAGCCGAAGTTCCCCTGCCCGAGCGCGAGCGGGTACCGCAGCGACCACGGCTGCACGAGCCGCACGAGCGCGTCGTACACCGACGAGTCGCCGTGCGGGTGGAACTGACCCATCACGTCGCCGATGATGCGCGTGCACTTGGAGAACGCGCGGTCGGGACGGTAGCCGCCGTCGTACATCGCGTAGATGACGCGGCGGTGGACGGGCTTGAGGCCGTCGCGGACGTCGGGGAGGGCACGCCCGACGATCACGCTCATCGCGTAGTCGAGGTAGCTGCGCTGCATCTCGAGCTGGAGGTCGACCTGCTCGATCTTGTCGTGGTCGGGAGGCGTGCCCTCGCCGGTGGTGGTGTCGGTCATCAGATGTCCAGGAACCTGACGTCTTTGGCGTTCTGCTGGATGAAGTGGCGGCGCGACTCGACATCGTCACCCATCAGGGTGGAGAACACGCCGTCCGCGATCGCCGCGTCGTCGAGCGTGACCTGGCGCAGTGTGCGGGTCGCGGGATTCATCGTGGTGTCCCAGAGCTCCTGGTGGTTCATCTCGCCCAGCCCCTTGTATCGCTGCACGCCGTTCTCTTTGGCGATGCGCCGGCCGGCGGCGAGGCCCGCCTCGAGCAGGGCATCGCGCTCGCGATCGGAGTACACGTACTCGTGGTCCGCGTTCGTCCACTTCAGCCGGAACAACGGGGGCTGCGCCAGATAGACGTAGCCCATCTCGATGAGCGGACGCATGTAGCGGAACAGCAGGGTGAGCAGCAGAGTCGTGATGTGCTGGCCGTCGACATCGGCATCCGCCATCAGCACGATCTTGTGATACCGGGCCTTCTCGCCGTCGAAGTCCTCGCCGATGCCGGTGCCGAATGCCGTGATCATCGCCTGGATCTCGGCGTTGCCAAGCGCGCGGTCGAGCCGCGCCTTCTCGACGTTGAGGATCTTCCCGCGCAGCGGCAGGATTGCCTGGGTCTCGGGGTCACGGCCGGTCTTGGCCGATCCGCCGGCAGAGTCGCCCTCGACGAGGAAGATCTCGCTGCGCGCCGGGTCCTTGCTGGAGCAGTCGCTGAGCTTGCCCGGCATGCCGCCGCCCTCGAGCAGCCCCTTGCGCCGGGTCTGTTCGCGGGCCTTGCGGGCCGCCATGCGGGCCGCCGCCGCCTGGATCGCCTTGCGGATCACCTCGCGGGCCTGGTTCGGATTGCGATCGAACCAGTCGGTGAGCTGATCGCCGACGACGCGCTGCACGAACGATTTCGCCTCGGTGTTGCCGAGCTTGGTCTTCGTCTGGCCCTCGAACTGCGGCTCGCCGAGCTTGATCGAGATGACGGCGGTCAGCCCCTCGCGCACGTCCTCGCCCGAGAGGTTCTCGTCCTTGTCCTTGAGGAGGTTCTTCTCGCGGGCGTACTTGTTGACCAGCGTCGTGAGCGCGGCACGGAATCCCTCTTCGTGGGTTCCGCCCTCGTGGGTGTTGATGACGTTGGCGTAGGTGTGGACGCTCTCGGAGTAGGCGGTGGTCCACTGCATCGCGATCTCGAGGGCCATGTGGCGCTCGGTGTCCTCGGACTCGAACGAGATGACCTCGTCGTGCACGGCCTCGGTCTTCTTGGCCGAGTTGAGGTACTCGACGTAGTCGACGAGCCCGCGCTCGTAGAGGAAGTCGTTGTGACGCTGCTCGGTCTCGCCCTCGGCGAGGGGTCGCTCGTCGCGCAGCGTGATCCGCAGCCCCTTGTTGAGGAACGCTGTCTGCTGGAACCGGGTGCGCAGGGTCTCGTAGTCGAAGTCGACGGTCTCGAAGATGTCGGAGTTCGGCCAGAACGTGATGGTGGTGCCGGTCTCGTCGGTCTTCGCGCCCTTCTTCAGGGGCGCGTCCGGGACGCCGTCGTGGTAGGTCTGGGTGTACGCGTTGCCGTCGCGCTTGACCTCGACCTCGAGCTGATGCGACAGCGCGTTGACGACCGAGCTGCCTACCCCGTGCAGTCCGCCCGACACGGCGTACCCGCCGCCACCGAACTTGCCGCCGGCGTGCAGAACGGTGAGCACGACTTCGACGGTGGAGCGCTTCTCGACGGGGTGCTCGGCAACCGGGATGCCGCGGCCGTTGTCGACGCAGCGGATCGCGCCGTCGGGGAGGATCGTCACGTCGATGGTGTCGCAGTACCCGGCGAGAGCCTCGTCGACGGCGTTGTCGACGATCTCGTAGACCAGGTGGTGCAGGCCGCGCGGACCGGTCGACCCGATGTACATGCCCGGGCGCTTGCGGACCGCTTCGAGGCCCTCGAGCACCTGGATGTCGCCCGCTTCGTACGACGGTTCGGAGGCCGCGGGAGAGGAGGGTGGTGTCATGAAGTAGGGGGCTCCTGCCGGATCGGAATCCGGGGGCCGATCGGGCCTTTCCGGACCCCCCGATTCTACCGCAGAGGGTCCCTCGAAACCGGGGAATTCGGCCCTGTGGGGAGTTTTCGCGTCGCGTTTGACCTGATTTGCCTTCTCACCCGTAAGTATCGCGAGGACCGCGCCCTGGGATTGCTCTGGGGCCACGTTTCCAGGAGGGGGCGTCTGGTCCCAGGAACTTGACCGACTCGACCCCCGCCGCCGGGAATCCGGTGACGATCCGGGTGGTGATCGCGGCGGACATCGTGCGCAGCTGCGTCGCCCAGGCCGTCGAGTCGCAGCGGATGATGAGGACCCCGCCCTCGATCCCGACCGGCGCGGCGTGTGCCGCGGTGTCCTCGCCCACGGTGGCGGCCCACCCGGCGAGCACCTCGGCCTTGGCGATCGGGGAATCCCAGCCGGCCTCCGCCGTCAGCGCACCGAGCAGCTCGCCGATCCCGCGCGGGTCCCGGCCGCCCCCGTACGGCACGCTCGATTCATCGCGCGCGGCACGCCGGCGTCGGCGCGCGTCCCGCGAGCGCAGCGTGGGGTCGCCGAACGCGGCGCGGATGCGGCGGTACACCGCGATGTGCTCCGGCACCGCGCCATCGTCGCTCACGACTCCTCCTCCCCCGCGTCGGCGGCCAGGATTTCCCCGGCGCGGATCCGCACGGTGTGTCCGGCGAGCTCGGCGGGGACGTCGCCGAGCACCGCCGCGGTGATGAGCACCTGCTCATAGTCGCCGATCGCGGTGGCGAGGGATGCCCGGCGGACCTCGTCGAGTTCGGCGAACACGTCGTCGAGGACGACGACCGGGTCCCCGATCGGCGACTCCGCGCGCAGCAATGCGGCCGAAGCCAGCTTCAGCGACAGAGCGAACGACCAGGACTCGCCGTGGCTGGCGTACCCGCGGGCCGGCAACCCGTTGAGGACCAGCATGAGGTCGTCGCGGTGCGGGCCGACGAGCGTGATCCCCCGATCGAGTTCCGACCTGCGCACCCGGGCGATCGCGGCGGCGAAGTCCTCCGGCGTCCGGCGTCCGGCGGAGCCGGTCGCCAATTTTTCGGACTCCAGGGCATCCGGCACGCCGTCGTCGTCCGGCTGGGCGCCCAGGATGCTCAGCTCGAGCGCCAGGTCCGCCGTCTGGCCCGGCCCCGCGATCCGCTCGTAGGCCGCGGCGACGTGCGGTCGCAATCGCTCGACGAGATCGGCGCGCGCGTCGACGATCGCCGAGCCGAGTTGCACGAGCCGTTCATCCCAGAGCTCGAGCGTCGACAGTTGGTTCTCGGCGATGCGGGCTCCCCGTGCCGACTTCAGCAGGCTGTTGCGCTGGCGCAGCACCCGGTCGTAGTCGGCCATCGTCGCCGAGAGGCGCGGGATCAGCTGCACCAGCAGCTGATCGAGGAAACGGCGGCGCCCGGACGGCTCGCCGCGCACGAGTGCCAGATCCTCGGGGGCGAACAGCACGGTCGCGATGTGGCGCGGAAGCTCGCGCGGCTTGACTCCGACCCGGTTGACCTGGGCGCGGTTGGCCCCGCTGCGGTTCAGCTGCACCTCCAGCAGCACCTCACGCCCGTCGTGCTCGAGCCGGGCGCGCACGATCGCCGAGTCCCGGCCGCTGCGGATCAGCGGCTGATCGGTCGAGACCCGGTGCGAGCCCAGAGTCCCGAGGTAGCCGATCGCCTCGACGAGGTTGGTCTTGCCCTGCCCGTTCGATCCGACGAACACGTTCGGACCCGGCGCGAGCGAGATCTCCGCCGTCTCGTAGTTGCGGTAGTCGACGAGGCTCAGATGCGCGACGATCACGACTCAGGCTTTGCGGACCGCGTGACCACCGAACTGCTTGCGCAACGCCGCGACCGCCTTCATCGCCGGGGAATCCTTCTGACGCGACACGAAGCGCGCGAAGATCGAGGCGCTGATCGTCGGCACCGGCACCGCATGGTCCAGCGCATCGATCACGGTCCAGCGGCCTTCGCCGGAATCCTCGACGTAGCCCTCGATGTCCTTCAGCTCGGGGTCCTCTTTCAGGGCCTTGACCAGCAGTTCGAGCAACCAGCTGCGCACGACGGTTCCGCGTTGCCAGGCGGAGAACACGCCGGTGACATCGTGGATCAGGTCGTCCCGGGCGTCGAGCAGCTCGTATCCCTCGGCGAGCGCCTGCATCTGCGCGTACTCGATACCGTTGTGCACCATCTTCGCGTAGTGGCCGGCACCGACCGAGCCCGCATGGACGAAGCCCTCGGCGCGCGGACCGTCGGGACGCAGGGCGTCGAAGATCGGCATCGCCCGCGTGATGTCGCGCTTCTCGCCGCCGGCCATCAGCCCGTAGCCGTTCTTCAAGCCCCAGATGCCGCCGGAGACTCCGCAGTCCGCGAATCGGATGCCCTTCTCGGCGAGCAGTTCGGCGTGGACCGCGTCATCGGTGAACCGGGAGTTGCCCCCGTCGATGACCAGATCGCCCTTCGCCAGCACGCCGGCCAGATCGGTGATCACCCCGGTGGTGATCGGCCCCGAGGGCACCATGACCCAGACGATGCGCGGGGTGGGCAGTGCGTCGACCAGGGCGGCGAGGTCCGGGACGTCGGTGACGGCCGGGTTGGGATCGTAGCCGGTGACTTTCAGACCGGCCCGCCGCATCCGGGCCCGCATGTTGTTGCCCATCTTTCCCAGGCCGACGAGCCCGACGTGGACCTTCTTCGCGGCGACCACCGCAGCCTCCCGACTCAGCGCAGCAGCAGGTTCGGCTGCAGCAGGTACTTGTAGTTGTCGGCTCCCGGCTGGTCTTTCGAGGACTGGCTGGTGAGCAGCACCGGACCGGGCTTGTTCGGGTTGTCGGTCTTGGTGAACGAGATGCGGACGAACTCGGAATGCACGGCGCCGAGTCCGTCGAGCAGGAACGACGGCTTCAGCGACACCACGGTGTCTTCGCCGTGCAGATGCGCCTCGATGGTCTCGGAGGCCTGAGCCTGCTCGGACCCGGCGGCCTCGAGAGTGAGCCCGTCGATCGAGAAGCTGAAGCGCAGGGCCGCTTCGCGCTCCAGGACCAGCGAGACACGACGCGTCGCTTCGATGAGATCGGCCGTGTTGAGGACCGCGTAGTTGTCGACCTCGTCCGGGAACAGGCGCTTCACCGGAGGGAAGTTGCCCTTGATGAGCAACGAGGTCACGGTGCGCTTGTCCGCGCTGAAGGCGATCAGCTCGCGATCGTCGCTGCGCACGATCGACACCGCCACGGTGCCGGCGTGGCCGAAGGTCTTGCCCACCTCGGCGAGCGTGCGCGCCGGGATGAGTGCAGTGGTTCCCTCCGCGTTGCCTGCCCCGGAATCCCAGTCGATGTCGCGGACCGCGACGCGGTACCGGTCGGTGGCGACCAGCGACAGGCTGTTGTCGCCCACCTCGAGCTGGACGCCCGTGATCACCGGGGTGACGTCATCGCGGGATGCCGCCACGGCGACCTGCGAGACGGCGGTCGCGAAATCCTCGGCCGGCAGCACCCCGGTGCGGTCCTCCACCTGGGGAAGGGTCGGATACTCCTCGACCGGCATGCTCAGCAGCGTGAAGCGCGCCGACCCGCAGGTGACGACGATCTTGCCCTCGTCGGTGGTGAACTGGACGGGCGCGTTCGGCAGGCGGCTGGCGATCTCGGCGAGCAGCCGGCCGGAAACCAGGGCCGTGCCCTGCTCGTCGACGTCGGCCGCGATCTCGGTGCGCGAGGACACCTCGTAGTCGAACGAGGACAACGTGAGCGCGCCCGCAGTGGCTTCCAGGAGGACGCCGCTCAGGATCGGCTGGGTGGTGCGCTGCGGAAGCAGCTTGACGGCGAACGACACGGCCTCGCTGAAAACATCGCGGTTGACGTGGAACTTCACGCACCCCTCCTTCGTGTCGCTCGGCCGCGGTCGGCCTGGGGCGTCCATCCTGTCACCCCGATCCTGGCACAGGGAAGCGCGGAGTCCTCCGGGAGGGACGCCGGGTGAGCTGGGTGTGCACAAGTTGCGGAGCGACGAAGAGACAGAGAGAGGAGTTAATCGTCTTAACGCCTGTGGGAACTGTGGACAAGCGACGCGTCGCGAGATGGGATGCGGGAACTACATCGGTGTGAGATGTGAATCGGGCTGTGGGCAGTCGAGGGCGCCGGTGAGAAGTCCGCGGCGGTCTCGGGCGACATCCACAGAGCGAGCCTGATTTGTCCACAGGAGCGACGAGACTGCGGAAGTTTTCCACAAGTTGTCCACAGCGTGTGCAATCGTGACCTGGGGACCGGCTTGTCTACTCCCCCGAACGGGGGTAGACAGCCTCAGCCCAGCTTGTTGTACCGCTGGTTCTGCTTGATGCGGCTGGTGAGTTCGGTGACCTGGTTGTAGATCGAGCGGCGCTCTTTCATCAACTCGCTGATCTTCTTATTGGCGTACATCACCGTCGTGTGGTCGCGATTGCCGAACAGCTGCCCGATCTTGGGAAGCGACAGGCTCGTCATCTCGCGACAGAGATACATGGCGATCTGGCGTGCGGTCGCGATCGCCTGGGACCTGCTCGAGCCGTACAGGTCGTCGACCGAGAGCTTGAAGTAGTCGGCCGTGTGATTGATGATGTCGGCCGGCGCGATCACGTTGTCTTCGTCGAGCGTGATCAGGTCCTTGAGCACGGTCTGCACCAGCTGCAGATCGACGGGAGTGCGGTTCAGGCTCGCGAACGCGGTGACGCGGATGAGAGTGCCCTCGAGCTCGCGGATGTTGGACGATACCTTGGTCGCCATGTACTCCAGGATCTCGTCCGGCACCTGAAGACGCTCGCTCTGGGCCTTCTTGCGCAGGATCGCGATCCGGGTCTCGAGATCGGGTGCCTGCACATCGGTGATGAGTCCCCATTCGAACCGCGAGCGCATGCGGTCCTCGAACCCGGTGAGGTGCTTGGGGGCGACGTCGCTGGTGATCACCACCTGCTTGTTGTGGTCGTGCAGCGTGTTGAAGGTGTGGAAGAAGGCTTCCTGCGTGCTGTCTTTGCCTTGCAGGAACTGGATGTCGTCGATCAGCAGGATGTCGATCTCGCGGTAGCGGGATTGGAACACCGACGCGCGGTTGCTCGCGATCGAGTTGATGAAGTCGTTGGTGAACTCCTCCGAGCTCACGTACCGGACCCGGATGCCGGAGTAGAGGCTCTCGGCGTAGTGACCGATCGCGTGGAGCAGGTGCGTCTTGCCGAGGCCGGAGTCGCCGTAGATGAACAGCGGGTTGTAGGCCTTCGCGGGTGCTTCGGCGACGGCGACCGCCGCCGCGTGGGCGAACCGGTTCGAGCCGCCGATGACGAAGTTGTCGAAGTTGTACTTCGGGTTCAGCCGCGAGTCGGAGCGCCGGGCGCCGTCGGTGGAGGACGGCGGGCCGGTCGGACCGCTCGGACCCGGGGCGTCGCTCGGGGTCGGGATCGTCATCTCGGTGTCGGGAACCGGCTGCAGCACGGGCAGCTGGATGTCGGGGTTCACGACGATCGCGAAGTTGGAGACGACCTGGTCTTCGTCGATCGTGGTGAGGGCGTTGAGCAGGGGCACCCGGATGCGCTGTTCGAGCATTCCGCGGGTCAGATCGTTCGGGACCTCGAGGTAGAGGGTCCCGCCCAGCACCCCTTTGGGTTCCACCAGATTGAGGAATCCGCTCAGCTGAGGGGTGATGCGCTCGTCGGCGTCGAGCTGGGTGACCACCGCATCCCACAGGTCGCGGATGGGGTCGGTGTCGCTCATAGAGACCTTGTCGTCGAAGAGTTGTTCACAGGGTTATCCACCTGTCGCAGAACCGGTGGAAGCGGTGCCGGCCGCTCTCGTCCCGCCCGGAGACGACCGTGCCATCACCTTAGTTCTCCCGACCGTGTCGCGAGCAACCTTCTGGGCGCCGGGTGTGGATAATGGACGGTTGGTGTGCCCAGGTTTGACCGGTCGCGCGCCAGGGCCTATTTTTAATCAGTTGACGGCCGATCACGGCCTACCTCGTTCTTCCCGGCGATTCCGCCCGGGTTATGGAGATACCACTATGAGCAAGCGAACCTTCCAGCCGAACAACCGCCGGCGTGCCAAGGTCCACGGTTTCCGCCTGCGGATGCGCACCCGCGCCGGCCGCGCCATCCTCGCGGCGCGTCGTCGCAAGGGGCGCACCGAGCTCTCTGCGTAACTCGCCGCGAATCCGCGACGATGCTGGCCAGGGCGAACCGGGTGGTCCGGCCCGATGACTTCCGCTCCGTCGTGCGCGGAGGTCGCCGCTCCGCCACGCCACTCGCCGTCTACTACCGGTTCGAGCGCGCCGCGGCCGACCCGATCCGGTTCGGCTTCATCGTCTCCCGCGCGGTCGGCGGTGCCGTGGATCGCAATCTGCTCCGCCGGCGGATGAGAGCGATCGGGCGGCAGTTCGTCGACTCCGGGGCTCACGGCACGGATGTCGTGGTGCGCGCGCTCCCCGGCAGCGCCCAGCAGGGCTGGGCTAGTCTCTCCGCCGACATGCACGATGCGCTCGACCGCCACCTGCTCGACCCGGAGCCGATGCCGCGATGAAGCGCGCCGTCCTCGCCGCCGGCTCGTTCCTGTGGCTGCTCCCCCGTAACGTCTGCGTGCTGATCCTCCGCGGGTACCGCGCCGTGATCTCGCCGCTCTACGGGGATGTCTGCCGCTACTACCCGAGCTGCTCGGCCTACACGCTCGGAGCGATCCAGCAGTTCGGCGTCATCAGGGGCATCGCGCTCGGTGCCTGGCGGATCGCTCGCTGCCACCCTTGGGCCAAGGGCGGGATCGACGATGTCCCCGCCCGTCGCATCGCTCGCTACCAGATCACTCGCTTCGGCTTCGTCGTCGCACCCGGCCACGGAAAGGGCTGACCCCTGATGGACATCTTCGGAACGATCCTCTTCCCCATCAAATGGGTGATCGAGGCGATCCTCGTCGGCTTCCACACGCTGCTGACGACCCTGGGCATGGACCCCGCCGCCGGGCTCACCTGGGTGCTGTCGATCGTGGGGCTCGTGCTCATCGTGCGTGCCGCCCTGATCCCGATCTTCGTGCGGCAGATCAAGAGCCAGCGCAAGATGCTGGAGGTCGCCCCCCAGCTGAAGAAGATCCAGGACAAGTACAAGGGCAAGAAGGACCAGTTCTCGCGCGAGGCCATGCAGCGCGAGACCATGGAGCTCTACCGCAAGGCCGGGACCAACCCGTTCAGCTCCTGCCTGCCGCTGCTGATCCAGATGCCGATCTTCTTCAGCCTGTTCTCGGTGCTGAACGAGGCGAAGCCGCAGCCGGACGGAACGTTCCGCGCCGGCGTCGGTCTGCTGAACCAGCAGCTGTCGGAGGAGTTCGGCAGCTCGTCGCTGTTCGACATCGCACCGCTTCGACACAGCATCCAGTCGGCGCTCGAGGCCAACCCGGTCGAGATCGTCGTGGTGGTCATCGCCGCCGTGATGGTCGTGGTGATGACCGCGTCGCAGTTCATCACGCAGCTGCAGATCATGTCGAAGAACCAGTCGCCGGAGATGAAGGCGAGCCCGATGTACCGCCAGCAGCGGATCCTGCTGTACATCCTTCCCCTGGTCTTCGCGTTCTCGGGCTTCGCGTTCCCGATCGGCGTGATGTTCTACTGGCTCACCTCGAACATCTGGACCATGGTGCAGCAGTTCATCGTCATCCGGAACATGCCGACTCCCGGCTCCGAGGCTGCGCTGGCGCGCGAGGCTCGCCTGGCGAAGCGCAACCGCAACAAGATGACCGAGGATGCGGCCGCGCTGGCGGAGGCATCCGAGGAGCCGGCGAAGCCGGTGAGCACCCAACGCCAGCAGCCGGTGAGCAAGAGCCGGTCCAAGAAGAGCGGGAGCAACAAGCGATGACTGACACCGTCGAGACCGACGCCGAGACCGAGACCGTGCCGGAGAACGCTGTGGCGGAGAACCCTGTGGCGGAGAACCCGGAGGCGGAGCTCTCCGAGCAGGACCTCGTCGACGAGGGCGACCTCGCGGCCGACTACATCGAAGAGCTGCTGGACATCGCCGACCTCGATGGCGACATCGACATCGACGCCCGGTCCGGTCGCGCGTACGTCTCGGTCACCGCGACCGGCGACGCGAACCTCCGGCAGCTCTCGAAGCCCGACACCGTCGCCGCTCTGCAGGAGCTGACCCGCCTGGCCGTGCAGAGCAAGACCGGCCGGTTCTCCCGGCTGATCCTCGACATCGGCGGGTCGCGCGACGCGCGGGCCGCGGAACTCGCCTCGCTCGTCGAGCACGCCATCGCACGGATCGACGGGGGCGCCGCGTCGGCCTCCCTTCCGCCGATGTCGAGCTACGAGCGCAAGGTCGTCCACGATCTCGTCGCCGAGCGCGGGTTCACCTCGGAGTCCGAGGGCGAGGGCCGCGACCGCCACACGGTGATCACACGCGGCTGACATGTTTCACGTGAAACATCGATCGTGACGGCGAGGGACGGGGCGGAGCCGGAGCCGCCCGCCGCCGCAGGCCTCTTCGGCGATCGCATCGATCTCGCCCGGTCGTTCACGGCGGAACTGGCCGCTCGCGGCGAAGAACTCGGCCTCATCGGCCCGCTCGAGCCGCCTCGGCTCTGGACCCGGCACATCCTGAACTGCGCTCTCGTCGCCCCCCTGCTGCGCCCGGGAAGCGTCGGCGATATCGGCAGCGGCGCCGGCCTGCCAGGCCTCGTCCTCGCCATCGCGCGGCCGGACGTGGACCTCGTGCTCATCGAGCCGATGGAGCGGCGCGTCGAGTGGCTCTCGGCGGAGACCCTTCGCCTCGGCCTGTCCAACGTGACGGTGGTCCGTGCTCGTGCGGAGGACGCCCGGTTGCCCCAGCCTCTCGACCAGGTGACCGCTCGCGCGGTGTCCGCGCTCAAGACGCTGATCCCGCTGACCGCGCCGCTCGTCCGGTCGGGTGGAGAACTGCTCTTCATGAAGGGTGCGCGGGTCCAGGACGAGCTGACGGCCGCCGCGAAGGCCGTGCGAACGGCGCGCCTGCGCGACGTCGAGGTGCTCGTGCTCGGCCGCGGGATCGTGCCGGAGGAGACACGGGTCTTTCGGGCTACAGTGGGTCTTTGACTTCCGCCGGGTGGGCCGGCGATGAGAGACCGATGTTTCACGTGAAACATCCGAGAGGGACCCCCGACAGGTGAGCAAGTACGACGACACCCCGCTCGCGCAGGAGGTGGCCGAGATCGCCCGGCGCCGGTCCGCGCTGGCCGAGGAGCGGCTGCCGCTGCCCTCGACCACCCGAGTGTTCACGGTGGCCAACCAGAAGGGCGGCGTCGGCAAGACGACGACGACCGTCAACCTCGCGGCGGCCCTCGCGCAGACCGGCGCCCGGGTGCTGGTCATCGATCTCGACCCGCAGGGCAATGCGTCGACGGCGCTCGGTGTCGAGCACCGTTCCGAGACGCCGAGCGTCTACGACGTCATAATCAACGACGAGCCGATCCGCGGGGTCGTGCAATCGAGCCCGGAGTTCCCCGGCCTCGCCTGCGTCCCCGCCACGATCCATCTGGCCGGCGCCGAGGTCGAACTCGTCTCGCTGGTGGCTCGCGAGCAGCGACTCCGGACCGCGCTCGATCAGTTCCTCGCCGAGGTCGAGGAGCCGTACCACTACGTGTTCATCGATTGCCCGCCCTCGCTCGGCCTGCTCACGGTGAACGCCTTCGTGGCTGCGCGCGAGGTGCTCATCCCCATCCAGTGCGAGTACTACGCGCTCGAAGGGCTGAGCCAGCTGCTCAACAACATCAAGCTGATCGAGCGCCACCTGAATCCGAAGCTCGCGGTGACGACCATCCTGCTCACCATGTACGACGGGCGCACGAATCTCGCGAACCAGGTCGTCGAGGAGGTGCGGCAGCACTTCCCGAAGCAGGTCCTCAAGACCCTGATCCCGCGGTCGGTGCGCATCTCCGAGGCGCCGAGTTACGGCCAGAGCGTGATCACCTACGACAACAACTCGCCCGGCTCGCTGTCGTACCGCGAGGCGGCGTCCGAGATCGCGCGGCGGGGGGCGAGCTGATGGCCGCGGCCGCGAAGCGCACGGGTCTCGGGAGGGGCATCGGCGCTCTCATCCCCACCGCGGAGGACGGCGACCGTCCGGTCGACGTGTTCTTCAGCGCCGAGGACCAGCCCGAGGGACTCGTCACGGTGCCCGGTGCCCGGCTCGCCAGCCTCTCGCCCGACGACATCGTCCCGAACCCGCAGCAGCCGCGCACCGAGTTCCGCGAAGAGGAACTGCAGGAGCTCGTCGTCTCCGTCCGGGAGTTCGGGGTGCTGCAGCCGATCGTGGTGCGGCCCCGCACCGGTGCGGCTCCGGGCGAGCCCCAGTACGAGCTCATCATGGGCGAACGGCGCCTCCGCGCCACGAAGCTCGCCGGTCGGGACACCATCCCCGCGGTGGTGCGCAACACGGCCGACGAGGTCATGCTGCGGGATGCGCTTCTGGAGAACCTGCATCGGGCGAATCTCAACCCGCTGGAAGAGGCATCGGCCTACCAGCAACTGCTCGCCGACTTCGGCATCACCCAGGAGCAGCTCGCCGCCCGCATCGGCCGGTCCCGCCCGCAGATCACGAACACCATCCGCCTGCTCGGGCTCCCCGAGACCGTTCAGCGCCGCGTGGCGGCCGGGGTGCTCAGCGCCGGGCACGCCCGCGCCATCCTGTCTGCGGGGTCCCCGGAGGCGATGGAGAAGCTGGCGGCCAAGATCGTCAACGAGGACCTGTCGGTCCGGGCCGCCGAGGCGGTCGCCGCCCAGGCGAAGCCCGTCAAGCCGGCGGCCAAGCCCCGCGCAGGATCGCGTCGCGGGGCGCTCGACGAGGTCGCCGAGCGACTGGGCGACCGGCTGGACACCCGCGTGAAGATCGCGCTCGGAGCCTCGAAGGGGACCATCTCGATCGAGTTCGCCAACGTGGCAGACCTGAACCGCATCCTCGGGTTGCTCGGAGAGAAGAACTTCGGCTGAGCGGGCTCAGGCCTCCAGTGCAGCCTCGGCGAGCGTGGCGTACACCCAGCCGAGGTCGTGCCCGGCGGCTTCGAGGGCCTGCGGCACCAGCGAGGTCTCGGTGAGGCCCGGGAGCACGTTCGCCTCGAGGAACCACGGGGTGCCGGCGCCGTCGACGATGAGGTCGACGCGTGAGAGGTGGCGGAGTCCCAGGGCCTGGTGGGCGGTGAGCGCCGCCTCCGCGGCACGAGCGGCGACATCATCGCGCAGCCGGGAGGGCACGTAGAAACGGGTCTCACCGGCGTTGTACCGCGCCTCGAAGCTGTAGACGCCCGAGAGCGGCTCGATCTCGACCGCGGGAAGGGCGACGGGCCCCTCCCCCGTGTCGAGGATGCCCACGGCGATCTCGGTTCCGGCGATGCGCTGCTCGACGATCGCGACGTCGTTGTAGGTGTAGGCATCGACCATCGCCCGCGGGAGGCCCGCCTCGTCCTCGACGATCGTCACGCCCTGGGCGGACCCACCCTGGGCCGGCTTCACGACGACGGGGAGCGGGAGTTCGTCGTGGATGGCGTCGAACACGGCCTCCGCGCCGAGTTCGCGGAAGGCGTCGCGCGGCAGCGTGATCGAACGCGGGGTCGATACCCCGGCGCGGCCGACGAGGGTCTTCGCGGTGGGCTTGTCCCAGGCCAGACGGGCCGGCTCGGAGCGCGAACCGACGAACGGGATGCCGAGGAACTCCAGGAGGCCGCGGAGGGCTCCATCTTCGCCGCTGGCCCCGTGCAGGGCCGGCCACACGACATCGGGCCGGGTGTCGCGCAGGTAGCCGAGCAGGGACGCGTCGGGATCCCGCAGCTCGACCTCGATGCCGTGCTCGAGCAGGCTGTCGGCGACCCGGCGACCGGAGCGGAGGGAGACGTCGCGCTCGTGCGAGATCCCGCCGGCGAGCACGACGACGCGGGTGAGCTTCGAGATCATCCGCGTCAGCCGATGCTCGGGGGCAGCACGCTGTCGGCTGCGGCCGGCGCGGCGGGCAGGGTGAGCGGGCCGGTCTGCGAGAACTCGCTGAGCAGGGTCAGTTCGCCGTTGATGACGGTGGCGAGGCGGCGGATGCCCTCCCGGATGAAGTCGGGCGCGGGGTAGCAGAACGACAACCGCATCGCATCGCGCCCGCCCCCGTCGGCGTAGAACGCGGTTCCGGGTGTGTAGGCGACGAGTTCTTTGACCGCCCGCGGCAGCATGGCCTTCGCGTCGAGGTGCGGGGGCAGGTTCAGCCAGACGTAGAAGCCGCCGGCCGGGACGGTCCAGCTCAGCGTGGGCAGCTGCTCGGCGAGAGCGGCCAGCATGGCGTCCCGCCGCTCGCGGTAGACACCGCGGAACACGTCGATCTGCCCGCGCCAGTCGGCCGTCGCGAGGTATTCCGAGATCACGGTCTGCGAGAACGAGCTGGGCGACAGCACCGCGGCCTCGTTGGCCAAGACGAGCTTCTCTCGGATCGCGTGCGGAGCGACCGCCCACCCGACGCGCAGCCCGGGCGCCAGGGTCTTCGAGAACGTGCCCAGGTACACCACGCCCTCGTCGTCGACCGAGCGCATCGCCTGCGGCGGCGGCTGGTCGAAGTAGAGCAGCCCGTACGGATTGTCCTCCAGCACGAGGATGCCGTTCTCCCGCGCGATCTCGAGGACCTCCATGCGCCGCTGCCATGACAGCGTGACCCCCATCGGGTTCTGGAAGGACGGGATCGTGTACAGCAGCTTGATCGTGCGCCCCGCAGCCCGCAGCCGGGCGATCGTCTCCCGCAGGGCTTGCGGGATCAGACCCTCGTCGTCCATCGCGGTGTGGGCGACCTCGGCCTGATACGAGCGGAACACCGTCATGGCGGTGACGTACGACGGGCCCTCGGCGATGACGACGTCGCCCGGATCGAGGAACAGCTTCGACATCAGCTCGAGCGCGTGCTGCGAGCCGGTCGTGACCACGACATCGTCGACCGAGGCGCGGATGCCCTCGAGGGCCATCACCTCGAGGATCTGCTCGCGCAGGCGCGGCGTCCCCTGCCCCGAGCCGTACTGCAGCGCGACCGCGCCGGACTCGCGCACCGTGCGCTCGACCGCTGACGCGACGAGCTCCTGGGGCAGCGCCGACACGTACGGCATGCCGCCCGCCAGCGACACGACCTCGGGGCGGCTGGCCACGGCGAACAGCGCACGGACCTCGGAGGCACTGAGCCCCGCCGTGCGCTGGGCGTAGTGCGAGTACCACGGGTCGAGGTTGTTGCCCTGGGGCTCGGTCATCGCTCCAGGGTAGTCGCACGGGGAACACCCATCCGCCCGGCCTAGACTTTCCGTCATGTTCCGTCTCGCGCCGGGCCTGCGCGCCGGTCTCGCGGCCTCCGGGCTGTGGCTCGCCTCCGCCCTCCTCTTCGCCGCCGCCACCTGGGTCGGCCTCTACCGCGGGGACGCGATCCGGCTCGTGCTGATCGAGACCATCCCCGTCGGGACCTGGCAGTTGGACCAGCCCTGGCCCGTCGTCATCGCGGTCACCTCGCTCGTGGCGTTCGGGGCGGCGGTCGCCTGGGGGGTCGCGCTGCTGCACCGGGCCGCGTCATCGGCACCGCGCGGGGTGCTGCTACTGGCCACCTGGCTCGTGGTGGTCCTCGCCGGCGCTGCGGCCGGCGGTCTGACCGGGGTCGGGGCGGTGATCGGTACCGGTGTCCCGCGTGCGGCCTTCTTCGCCCAGGGGGTGCCGGATGCGATCGCACTGGGCACGGCGGCGGGGCTCGTCTTCGGGTGGATGCCGGCCTGGCTGGCGCTCCCGCCGCGCCGATCCGGGGAGGCGGTCACGGCATCCGTCGCCCCGTCGGCCCTGGGGGCGGTGGCTCTCGTCGCGGCCATCGCGCTGACGGTATCGACCGCGCTCGTCGTCGCGGACGCCCGGCAGGCCGGTCTCGCCGGGGAGGCTCCCCCCTCGGTCGTGCAGCCCGAGCCCGAACCGGTTCCGACCGGCACTCCCCCGCCTCCGGTCGCCCCGGGCGAGCACCCGTCGGACCCGTCGTGGTGCACGCCGTCTCAGCTGACCCTGGTGACGGCCGGGGCGGACGCCGCCACCGGGCATCGCGCGGCGACGTTGCGCGCAACCAACACGAGCGCCGACGGATGCGTGCTGCCCGGCTATCCGGACGTCGCCTTCGCCGACGAGCACGGCATGGCCGTCGGAGCCACGGTGCGGTACGGGGGCGGGTTCATGACAGAAGACCCCGGCCCCGCGCCGTTCCGGCTGGAGCCGGGGGCCGACGCCATCGCGTTCCTGGCATGGGATGTCACCGACGGCCGGACGATGATCGCGCAGCTCTACCTGGCCCCGTACCCGGGAGCGCAACGCACGCTCTGCATCGTCCAGCCCGGTCTCGACATCACGGCGCTGACCGAGGTCGCCGTGACGGCCTGGGCGCCGAAGAAGACCGACTAGGCGAGGAACTCGGCGAGATCGGCCTCGAGGGCGGGCTTGGGCTTCGCGCCGATGACGCGCTTGACGACCTCGCCCTTCTCGAAGACGTACATCGCCGGGATCGAGGTGATGCCGTACTTCATGGCGGTCTCGGGGTTGTCGTCGACGTTGAGCTTGACGATGTCGAGCTTGTCCGCGTTCTCCTCGGCGATCTTGTCGAGGATGGGAGACACGGCGCGACACGGGCCGCACCATTCTGCCCAGAAGTCGACCATGATCGGCTTGTCGTGCTCGAGCACGTCGGACTGGAAGGTCTCGTCGGTGACGGCCTTGGCGGACATCATTCCTTCTTTCGTGAGGTGGGTCAGGCGGATGCGCTGACCGGCTGGGGTGCGGCTGCAGCCTGGTCGGCCGCGGCGAGGTAGTGCTCGGCGTCGAGGGCCGCGACGACCCCCGAGCCGGCGGCGGTGGCGGCCTGCTTGTAGGTGGGGTCGATGACATCGCCCGCGGCGAACACCCCGGGGATGCTGGTCTTGGACGTCCGGCCCTCGACCGCGATGGTGCCCTCGGGGGTCAACTCGAGCTGCCCGTGCACGAGGTGGGTGCGCGGGTCGGAGCCGATCGCGACGAACATGCCGGTGACATCCAGCGTCGTCTCGGAGCCGTCCCGGGTGTCGACCAGGCCGATTCCGGCCACCTTCTCGTCGCCGTAGATGCGAGCGACCTCGTTGTTCCAGACGAACTCGATCTTGGGGTCGGCCTTCGCCCGGTCCTGCATCGCGGCCGAGGCCCGCAGCGTGTCGCGGCGGTGCACGAGGTAGACCTTGTCGGCGAACCGGGTGAGGAAGGTCGCCTCCTCCAGCGCCGAGTCGCCGCCGCCGATCACCGCCACCTTCTTCTGCTTGAAGAACGCGCCGTCACACGTGGCGCACCACGACACCCCGTAGCCGGAGAGGCGGGTCTCGTCTTCGAGACCGAGCTTGCGGTAGGCGGAGCCGGTGGCGTAGATGACGGTGCGGGCCTCGTGCACGGTGCCGTCCCCGACGGTGACGCGCTTGACGTCGCCCTCGAGTTCCAGCTTGGTGACGTCATCGTAGACGATCTCGGTGCCGAAGCGTTCCGCCTGCTCCTGCATCTTCATCATGAGGTCCGGCCCCATGATGCCCTCGGGGAAGCCGGGGAAGTTCTCGACCTCGGTCGTCTTCATCAGCTCTCCGCCGAACTCGACCGAGCTGGCGATCAGCAGCGGTGCGAGGTTCGCGCGGGCGGCGTAGATGGCCGCCGTGTACCCGGCCGGGCCCGACCCGACGATGATGACCTGGCGCATCGCGCCTCCTTCTGCTGCCACAGGATGTTCAACACATCCTAGGTTCGGCGCATTCCGGTGAGGCGTCGCACCAGGCCGCCGATGTCGCGCACCTCGGGGACGCGGAACACCGCGAGCGCTCCGAGGTAGACCAGCATCGACACCGCGCCGATGGCGATCACCGAGACCAGGCCCTCCAGACGCCCGGACACCGCGAATCCGCCGCCGTCCCCGGGGAGCCCGCCCAGAATCCAGAGGATGCCGAGGCCGGCCGCCGCGGCGGGTGCGGTCGCCAGCAGATAGACCCCGAATCTCCTCACCAGGCGTCCGCCGCCCACCCCGCCGAGGCGCCGGCGCAGCAGCAGCGCGCAGACCACCGCCTGCCCGGTCGCGGCGAGCGAGGTGACCAGCGCGACACCGGCTCCGACCACCGGATCCGGCGCGACCGCGCCGACCACGAGCGCGCCGGCGACGAAGATGCCCGAGTGCACGAGCTGGAACAGGAACGGCGTGCGGGTGTCGCCGAGGGCGTAGTAGGCCCGCTGCATCAGGAAGACCATGCTGAAGGGCACCAGCCCGATCAGGAAGGCCAGCAGGACGCCGCCGATGCCGACGACCTCGTGCGGGGCGCTGGAGAACACGGCGGCGAAGGGGAGCGCCGCAGCGGCGAGCGCGGCGGCGGCGCCGGCCACCAGCATCCCGATGGTGCGCATCGAGGCGGACAGATCGGCGCGCACCGCGGCCAGGTCGCCGTCGCGGGCGTCCGCGCTCATGCGGGTGAAGAACGGGGTGGCGATCGACACGGCGATGATCGAGTGCGGCAGCATGAAGATCAGCCAGGCGATGCGCAGCCCGGTGACCGACGCGTCGTCGGCGCCGGCGGTCAGCGCGATACGGGTCTGCACGATCCCGGCCAGCTGGGTCACGACGATCATCGCGAAGGTCCAGCCGGCCGCGCGCACGGTGCCGCCGAGGCCGACCCCGCGCCAGCGGAAGTCCGGGCGGAATCCGAGCCCGGTGCGCCGCCAGAACAACAGCAGCACGAGCGCCTGGGCCGCGATGCCGAGGGTCGCGGTGCCGGCCAGCAGCACGATCTGCGGCGTCGTCCAGCCGGCCGGATCGACATGCGCGGGGTGCGCACCGAACAGCGCGGCGAACACCACGATGCTGACGATCACGACCACGTTGTTGAGGGCGGGCGCCCAGGTGAACGGTCCGAACACGTTGCGCGCGTTGAGCACCTCGCCGAGCAGGGAGTACACGGCGTAGAAGAAGATCTGCGGCAGGCACCAGTAGGCGAACGCCACGGCGAGCGAGCGACCGCCGTCGCCCAGCGCACCGGAGGCCGAGTCGATCGTGTAGAGGTCGACCAGCAGGGGCGCGCAGAGGGTGGCGATCACGGTGGCGGCGAGGAAGACCACGACCCCGAGCGTGACGAGCCGGTTGAGGAAGACCTGCCCGCCGTCGGAGTGCAGGCCGGCGCGCACGATCTGCGGCACGAGCACCGCGCTCAGCACGCCCGCGGCGACGATCGCGTAGATGTTGTTGGGCAGCTGGTTGGCGACGGTGAACGCGTTGGCGCCGGGGTTCTGCGCACCGATCGCCCAGGCCAGGACGCCGGCGCTGGCGAATCCGAGCACGCGCGAGACGAGCGTGCCGGCGGCGAGCACGGCGCTCGCCCGCCCGATCGACGCCGCGGCCGGCTCAGTCATCGGAGTCCGGCACGCCCTCGGCCGCCTCCCGGCGGCGTCGGAGCACGGCGCGGATCAGCCCGCCGCCGAAGATCAGCAGCACGAGGGCGCCCACGATGAGGGTCCCCGCCGTCTCCCACCCGGCCTGCACGATCACCTTCAGCAGCCGGGGTGATCCGACGACGCCGCCGCGCCCGTCGTGCAGTTCCGCGCGGACCGTCACGTCGCCGTTGATGATGGCCTCGACCGGGACCGCGGCGTTCGCCGTCGAATCCGGCTCGACGCTCACGGTCACCGATGGCTCGTCGATGTGCAGCAGGGGTCGCAGGGCGCGCACGTTCAGAGTCACCGTGACCGCGACGGGCAGCGCATTGCTCACCTGCAGGCGCAGGCTCGAGATGTCGGAGAGCAGCAGCTGGTCGCTTCCCTCGACGATCTGCACGGCGCTCAGCGTGCCACGGGCTGCGGAGAGCTCCTCGCCGGCGGCATTGCTCCATCCGGTCTGGTCGAAGCGCCAGGCCACGGCCGACAGTCCGAGCAGCGCGAGCCGGCGCGGCTCGGTGATGACGGTGGGTTCGTCGGCGATCCGCAGGTATGCCGTCTCGGCACGGGATGCGGCGGCCAGCGCGCCGAGGACCCCTGCCCGCTCGGTCACGACATCCGCGTCCGCCGGCACCAGGCTCGCGGAGACGCGCGGGCCCTCGAGCACCTCCGGCAACGGGACCAGCCGCGAGGCTTCGCTGGCGGTGATCGCGTTGAGCACCTCGGGCAGCCGGGAGGTGCCGAACGGCCACCGGCGGTCGAGGGTGGCGATCATGGTGCGACCGGGGGTCGCCTGCGCCGCGGTCTGCAGCACGGCTTCGAGGGCGGTCTGCGCCTGGACGTAGGCGGCGTCGGTGGGGGCGTAGGCGGCGTCGCGCACCGCGGACGACAGGGCGCCGTCGGCGACGAGCCCCTCGATGTCTCCGAGCGCCACCCGTGCGGAGTGGCTCGAGGACACGTTGCCGCCGGAGAGCAGGACGTGCTCGAACCCCAGGTCGGTGAGCCCGGCCAGCCCGTCGGCGGTCACGGTGCCCTCGCCGGGCCAGGCGATAGCGGGCAGCGTGGCCGGCCAGGCGAGCAGATCGTCGGTGGTCGGCAGCGGGGGCGGCCCGTCGGGGGGAGTCGTCGGGTCCGGGGTCGGCGACACCGTCGGGTCCGGGTCGGCGCCCGCGTCGGAACTCGGCGTCGGGGTCGGCGTCACGGCCGGCCCGAAGTTCGCCGGGTCGACGGCGAAACCGAACCCGGCCGGTGAGAGTTCCGGGGTCGATCCCGCGACCACCGCGAGTGCGGGGTCGGCGTCGGCGTAACCCAGCAGGAACACGCCGTTGGGGATCGACTGCAGCCGGGAGAGGAAGGCGAGCGCCGTCTCGGGGGCCGAGGTGCCGAGCACGCGGATCGACGCCGGGATCATCGGATCCAGCGCGACGGCGGCGCCGGTGCGGGCGACCGCATCCAGCTCGCGATCGAGGAGGCCGCCCTCGGCGGTGTAGGTGGCGAGCGTCTCGGCGTCCAGCAGCCCGGTCGTGGTGGGCGGCACGGTCAGCGGCACGACGACGGCGACCGCGACGGGCCCAGCCCCCGGAGCGGCGGCGGCGCCCGCAAGCGCGGCGGCGGATGCGGGGCTCGCCAGCGCGAGCGCGGCGGCGACCAGCGCGGCCGGCATCGCCGACCGCAGCCGTGTCACGCGCACGCCGGGGTGCCCGGATTCGGCTGCGGGGACATGGAACCTGAGTTTAGACGCCCGCGCCGTACGGGCTCTCATGCCAGGGTGGATGCCATGGAGAGCGTCGCCGAGGCTCTGGGGCGCCTGCAGAAGCTCGCCGCTGCGCCCTCGATCGCCGTGCTCGCCGAGCGGTTCACGCAGGCGGGGCACGAACTCGCGCTCGTCGGCGGTCCCGTGCGCGACGCGTTCCTCGGCCGGCCGGTCACCGACCTCGACCTCACCACCGACGCCACCCCCGACCGGATCCTGGAGCTCGTCGCGCCCATCGCCGATGCGCACTGGGACATCGGCCGCGAGTTCGGGACCATCGGTGCGCGCATCGGCGATCAGACGGTGGAGATCACGACCTACCGCAGCGACACCTACGACGGCACCACCCGCAAGCCGGAGGTCGAGTTCGGCACGTCGCTGGAAGCGGACCTCGTGCGCCGCGACTTCACCGTCAACGCCATGGCCCTCCGGCTGCCGCGCTGCGTGCTGGTCGATCCGTCGGGAGGGGTCGAGGATCTGCTCGCCGGCCGGCTGCGCACCCCGGGTGCGCCCGAGGTGTCGTTCGGGGACGATCCGCTGCGCATGATGCGCGCGGCCCGGTTCACCGCGCAGCTGGGCTTCGCGCTCGACCCGGCCGCCGCATCCGCCGCCGTCGCGCTGGCGCCCACGATCGGGATGGTGTCGCGGGAGCGGGTCGGAGAGGAGCTGCGCAAGCTGCTGCTGGCGCCCGGGGCGTCCACCGGGGTGCGCACCCTGGTCGACATCGGGGTCGCCGAGCAGGTGCTTCCCGAGATCCCCGCCCTGCGGCTCGAGATCGATGAGCACGCCCGGCACAAGGACGTCTACGAACACAGTCTCATCGCCCTCGACCGGGCGATCGCCCTCGAGACCGCGCGCGGCCACCCGCCCACCCTCGTGCTGCGGCTCGCGGTGCTGCTGCACGACATCGGCAAGCCGGCCACGCGGCGCATCGAACCCGACGGCTCGGTCACCTTCCATCACCACGATGTGCTGGGCGGCAAGCTCGCGGCGAAGCGACTGCGCGAGCTGCGCTTCGACAACGACACGGTCAAGGCGGTCGCGGAGCTGATCCGCCTGCACCTGCGCTTCTTCGGCTACGCCGGCGGGGCCTGGTCGGATTCGGCGGTGCGGCGCTACGTGCGCGACGCGGGCCCGCTGCTGGAATGGCTGCACATCCTGTCGCGGGCGGATGTCACCACCCGCAATCAGCGCAAGGCGCGTGCGCTGGCCACCGCCTACGACGACCTCGAGGGCCGCATCGCGACGCTCGCCGAGGAGGAGGAGCTGGCCGCGATCCGGCCCGAGCTCGACGGCGAGCAGATCATGGCCATCCTCGGCCTGAGGCCCGGACGCGAGGTCGGCGAGGCCTACCGGTTCCTGCTCGAACTGCGCCTCGACGAGGGCGAACTCGGCGCCGAGGCCGCCGAGGCGCGGCTGCGGGAGTGGTGGGACGCTCGCGGCTGACCTATACTCGACAGGTTGCCCGCGCGAAGGCGCAGGCGCACGTCACTACCCTCCTGCTGCCGGAACACGTCCGGCAGCCGTTCTAGACCAGAGGAGGTGGGTTTATGACGCACCAGTATGAGCTGATGGTGATCCTCGATCCCGAGATCGATGAGCGCACCGTCGCACCCAGCCTGGACAAGTTCCTGAACGTCATCCGCAACGATGGCGGCACGATCGACAACGTCGACATCTGGGGACGCCGCCGGCTGGCCTACGAGATCGCCAAGAAGAGCGAGGGCATCTACGCCGTCGTCAACTTCACCGCGACCTCGGCCGCCACGATCGAGCTCGACCGCCAGCTGAAGCTGTCGGAGGCCGTGCTGCGCACGAAGGTGCTGCGCTCCGAGATCGCCGCCGCCCGTGCCGTCGCCGTGAAGGCGGAGGACGACAAGCGTGCGGCCCGCAAGGCCGCCGCCGCCGCGCGCAACCCGAAGGCCGAGGCTCCTGCCCCGGAGCCGGCGAAGGCCGAGAAGCCGGCGAAGGCCGACGCTCCCGCCGCCGAGGCGCCTGCCGCCGAGGCTCCCGCCGCCGAGGCTCCCGCCGCCGACAGCACCGACGAGGCCTGACCGTGGCCGGCGAGACGATCATCACGGTCGTGGGCAACCTGACCGCCGACCCCGAGCTGCGGTACACGCAGAACGGGCTCGCGGTGGCGAACTTCACGATCGCGTCGACTCCGCGCACCTTCGACCGCCAGGCGAACGACTGGAAGGACGGCGAGGCGCTGTTCCTCCGCGCGTCCTGCTGGCGCGAGTTCGCCGAGCACGTCGCGAGCTCGCTGACCAAGGGCGCGCGCGTCGTCGCGACGGGGCGTCTGAAGCAGCGTTCGTACGAGACCAAAGAGGGCGAGAAGCGCACCGCCATCGAGCTGGAGGTCGACGAGATCGGCCCCAGCCTGCGGTACGCGACGGCCCAGGTCACCCGTGCCTCCGGCGGATCCGGCGGCGGTGGCGGCGCGAGCCGTCCGCAGGCGGTGGCCGACGAGCCCTGGGGCGCTCCCGCGGCCTCATCCGGTGGCGACGACGTGTGGAACACGCCGGGCAGCTACAACGACGAAACTCCCTTCTAAGGAATCAAGGAAAAGACATGGCAGGAAAGAGCAGCGGCGGCGGAGACCGTCGCAAGCGCACGAGCGCCAAGGGCGGCAAGAACGCCGCCCCGGCGAAGTCCGTCCGCGTCGGCATCATCGACTACAAGGACGTCGCCACGCTTCGCAAGTTCATCTCGGAGCGCGGCAAGATCCGCGCCCGTCGCATCACCGGCGTCTCGGTGCAGGAGCAGAAGCTCATCGCGCTCGCGGTCAAGAACGCACGCGAGATGGCCCTGCTGCCGTACGCGGGCTCCGGACGATAGGGGGAGGGAAGATGTCGAAGCTCATCCTCACCTCCGAGGTCACCGGACTCGGTTCGGCCGGTGACGTCGTCGAGGTCAAGAACGGGTACGCCCGCAACTACCTGATCCCGCAGGGATTCGCCGTGGCCTGGAGCCGTGGCGGCGAGAAGCAGATCGACTCGATCAAGGCAGCCCGCGCCGCGCGCGAGCTCGCCACGCTCGAGGAGGCCCAGGCCCTCAAGGCCAAGCTGGAGGGCACCGCGATCAAGCTGACCGTGAAGGCGGGCCGCGAGGGTCGCCTGTTCGGCTCGGTGAAGACCTCGGACATCGCGGATGCCGCGGCCGCCGCCGGCCTCGGCACGATCGACAAGCGCACCATCGAACTCGGCTCGCCGGTGAAGTCGGTGGGTCGCTACGACGCGACGGTCCGCCTTCGCGAGGATGTCGTGGCGGCGCTCACGATCGATGTCGTGGCAGCCCGATAGCACGCGTTCCCCACGACGACGGCGCTCCCTGCGGGGGGCGCCGTCGCTCGTTTGAGCAGCCCGCGGATCGATGATCCGTCCACAGGGAGCCCGAGATCGGCCAACTTTCAAGCGGAACTCTAAACATGTTTCTACACACAGCGTGTGAACACAGAAAACCCTGATCAAAGCCCGAGTAAGCGGGCAAAATCGCCGGTTTTGCACAGGAGTTTCCACACCTTCTTCACATCGCTCTCGGCGTTTCCCGCCGGTTGTGCACATGGTTATCCACAGCCCAGGTTTGGCGTCGCATCACCACGGCCCTAGCGTGATTCCGCACCGGGGGACGATCTTCCCGCCGAGCCGCAGCGCGCCGTGCCGCCGTCGGAGGCGGTGCTTACCCTGTGCCCAGAACCGTTGCGCGCAGAGAGGAGCCCGCCGTGTCCATCGCCCACCTGGGTCTGGCCTCCGAAGCACGCCCCCCGGCCGGTGGAGACGTCTGGGGCACCGATCGCACGCCCCCGCACGACATGCTCGCCGAGCAGAGCGCGCTCGGCGGCATGCTGCTCAGCAAGGACGCGGTCGCCGACGTCATGGAGACCGTCCGCGCCGCCGACTTCTACATCCCCAAGCACGAGGTCGTCTTCGAGGCCGTTCTGTCGCTGTACTCGCACGGCGAGCCCACCGATGTCATCGCCGTCACCGACGAGCTGACCAAGTCGGGGCAGCTGCAGCGCGCCGGCGGCGCCGACTACCTGCACACCCTCACCGGGCTGGTCCCCACGGCGGCGAACGCCGGGTTCTACGCCTCGATCGTCGCCGAGAAGGCGGTGCTGCGGCGGCTGGTCGAGGCCGGAACGCGGATCGTCCAGATGGGCTACGCGAGCGAGGGCGAGGTCACCGATCTCGTCAACAACGCCCAGGCCGAGATCTACGGGGTGACCGGCGGCGTCGACAGCGAGGACTACGTCCCGCTCTCCGACGCCATCGATACCGCGGTCATCGAGATCGAGCAGGCGCGCGGCCGCGACGGGCAGATGGGCGGGGTCCCGACCGGATTCGCCGAACTCGACGATCTGACCAACGGCCTGCACGGCGGCCAGCTGATCATCGTCGCCGCCCGCCCTGGTCTCGGCAAGTCGACCCTCGCGCTCGACTTCGCGCGCTCGGCGTCGGTTCACCACAACCTGCCGTCGCTGTTCTTCTCCCTCGAGATGGGGCGCAGTGAGATCGCGACCCGCCTGCTGTCGGCCGAGTCGAGCATCGGCATGCACAGCCTGCGCAAGGGCGACCTCGACGACCGCGCCTGGACCAAGATCGCCAACGTGCGCGGGGGCATCGCCGACGCCCCGCTCTACATCGACGACAGCCCGAACATGACCCTCGTCGAGATCCGCGCGAAGTGCCGACGCCTCAGCCAGCGCATCGGGCTGAAGATGGTCGTCATCGACTACCTGCAGCTGATGACCTCCGGCAAGAAGGTCGAATCGCGCCAGCAGGAGGTCAGCGAGTTCTCTCGTGCGCTGAAGCTGCTGGCCAAAGAGCTGAACGTCCCCGTCGTCGCCCTCTCCCAGCTCAACCGCAACTCCGAGCAGCGCGCCGACAAGAAGCCGGCGCTCGCCGACCTCCGCGAATCCGGATCGCTCGAGCAGGACGCCGACATCGTGATCCTGCTGCACCGCGAACTGGGCCTCGAGCGCGACGATCCGCGTAACGGCGACGCCGACCTGATCGTCGCCAAGCACCGCAACGGCCGCACCGACACCCTCACCGTCACCTTCCAGGGCGGCTTCTCGCGGTTCGTCGACGTCGCCCGCCCGTGACGCCGGGCATGAGCCGGCCGGGCGCGCCTAAGCTGGAGACGTGCTCGCTCCCTGGATGGTTCCTGCCGGGCGTGCGGTCCTCGCCATCGCCCTCGGTCTGACGATCACCTTCACCACCGGCCACACCGCGACCTTCGGTCTCGTCGTCTTCGGCGGCTACGCGATCCTCGCCGGGGTGGTGCTGCTTCTCGCCTGGATCGGTCCGCGCGCTGCGGCCGAGGCGCGCTCCGCCTTCCGGGCGCAGGGCGTGGTGAGCCTCGTCGCCGGCATCGCGGCGCTGGTTCTGCCCGGGGGCGGGATGGGCTATCTGGTGCTGCTCGTGAGCGGGTGGGCCATCGTGTGCGGTGCGCTCGAGCTGATGTCCGGCCTGCGATTCCGCCGCCGGGTCACCGCATGGACCGACTGGATCGCGGTGGGCGCGCTCACCCTGGTGCTCGGTGTGGTGACCCTCGTGCTGCCGCCCGACATCTCGCAGTCCTATTCCGGTGACACCGGCGTCGAGGGTCTGCTGACCTCGGCGATCATCGTCACCGGCCTGCTGGGCGCCTGGGGCGTGCTCACCGGGGTGCTGCTGGCGATCTCCGCCGTGTCCCCCACCTTGACCGCGCGCGCCGCCGAGCGCGAGCGGCTGACGACGGAGTCCGGATCATGACAGAACCCACCCGCCGCGAACGCACCCGCCCGGTCGAGCTGCTCGGCCTGTCGGCGGTCATCGCCGTCGCGATCGGGGTGATCGCGGGCTTCTCGACCCGGAGCCTGCCGGTCGCCGGGATCGCGGGCGGGGTCTCGTTCATCGTGACCCTCGTGGTGTTCGCGATGCTGCTGCTGGCGATCTCGCCGCGCCGCGACGAGGACGACCCGCCGGCGCCGCCCGCGCACTAGTCGCCGAGGTAGGACACCAGTTCGTCGGCCAGCCCGGTGTAGCCGCCGGGAGTGAGCGCGCGCAACCGGGCTCTGGCGTCGTCGCCGATGTCGAGTCCGTCGACGAAGGCGCGCAGCTCGTCGGCGCCGACGCGGCGGCCGCGGGTCAGCTCTTTGAGCAGTGCGTACGGATCGGCGATCGAGCTGCGCCCCGCGGTCACCTCGGCCCGGATCACCGTCTGGATGGCCTCGGCCAGCACCTCCCAGTTGGCATCGAGGTCCGCGGCGAGCACATCGGCGGCGATCGCGATCTCGCCGAGACCGCGGGCGAGGTTGTCGAGGGCGAGCAGCGAGTGACCGAGCGCGACCCCGATGTTGCGTTGCGTCGTGGAGTCGGTGAGGTCGCGCTGCAGCCGACTGGTCACGAGGGTCGCGGCGAGGCTGTCCAGCAGCGCCGAGGACAGCTCGAGGTTCGCCTCGGCGTTCTCGAACCGGATCGGGTTGATCTTGTGCGGCATGGTCGAGGAGCCGGTGGCTCCGGCCTGCGGGATCTGCGTGAGGTAGCCCAGGGAGATGTAGGACCAGATGTCGGTGCACAGGTTGTGCAGGATCCGGTTCTCGTGGCTGATCGCCGTGAAGAGCTCCGCCTGCCAGTCGTGCGATTCGATCTGGGTGGTGAGCGGGTTCCAGGTCAACCCGAGACGGGTGACGAACTCGCGCGACAGCGCCGGCCAGTCCGCCGACGGGTCGGCGGCCAGGTGCGCGGCGAAGGTGGCGGTCGCGCCGCTGAACTTGGCCAGCGGGGTCACCGTGGCGATCCGGGTGCGCACGCGCTCGGCGCGCGCGACGAAGACCGCGAACTCCTTGCCGATGGTCGTCGGGGTCGCCGGCTGCCCGTGCGTCCGGGCCAGCATCGGGATGCCGCGGCCCTCGAGCGCGCGACCGCGCAGTGCGCCGAGCACGTCATCCAGGCGTGGCAGCCAGACCTCGTGCACCGCGGCCCGGATCACCAGCGCGTAGGCCAGGTTGTTGATGTCCTCGCTCGTGCACGCGAAGTGGGTGAGCTCGGCGATCGCGGTGAGCCCCTGGGTGGCGAGGCGCTCGCGGATCAGGTACTCCACCGCCTTGACGTCGTGCCGGGTGGTGGCCTCGAGTGCGGCCAGCCGCTCGATCTCGGCGGGGCCGAAGTCGGCGGCCCACTGGCGAAGCGCGCGCGCCTGCTCGGCGTCGACCGGCTCGGTGCCGAACAGGCGGTGGTCGGCGAGGAACAGCAGCCACTCGATCTCGACGTGCACGCGGGCGCGGTTGAGGCCGGCCTCGGAGAGATGCTCGCCGAGCGCCTCCACGGCGGGACGGTAACGACCGTCGAGCGGGCTGATCGGCTGCGGAGGCAGGCTCATGCCTCCATTCTCCCGCGCCGAACCCCTCCTCCACATCCGCGGCGGTCCGGGCGCGATCCGCGGGATGCGACCCCGCCGCCGCGGGCACCCCCGGTTCCGGGCATCCTGGCCCCCATGAACCCCGACCCCGCCGTGCGCGCGGCGCTCCAGCAGCGCATCACGATCCTCGCGCCGGTGTCCGCGCGGCTGCATGCCGCACACGTGCACCCCCCGATCGCGCCCCACGACTGGCACGGTCCCGCCGCGCGGGCCTTCGCCGACCTGGAAGCCGAACTGCGCGGCCGCATCACCGCCGCCGACGAACTGGTCGCCGCACTGCTGCGCGAGAGCCGGCTGGCGCTCGCCGGGCTCGAGCATGAGTGAGGGTGTGCGGGGGTTCGTCGTGCCCCCCGACCCGTGGGCGCTACATGACCCCGACGGCGACCCGGTCGATCCGGCCCTCGGCGGACCGCTCCGGGTGAGTCCGCCCTCCGGCAGCACCATCGCGCCGTGGCCGGCCGGCCCGGACGGCGGGGCTCCCGCGGTCGGGGGGCACGGCATCGTGGTCGTCGCGACCGACGCGCTGCTCGCGCACGCCGAACGGCTCGACGCCCTGGCGACGGCTCTCGCCACCGACGCGCGCGGCGTGGCCGCCCTGCCGCCGCTGCCCGGGGTGCCGGTCCCCGGCCAGCACATCGCCTCCGTGGTCCTCGCCGTGAGATCCGCGGCCGGTACCGCCGAGCGCGCTCGCGTAGCCCTGCGGTCGGCCATCCGCTCCTACGCCGCGGCCGAGGCGCGCGAGCGCGCGCGGATGCTGCAGCTCGCCGCGGGCATCGCAGTGGCGCTGTCGCCGCTCATCCGCGCCCTGGTACTGATCGGCTTCCCGGCATTCGTCGTCGGACGACTCGCCGGCTTCCCCGCGGCGGACGATGTGATGGCGCTGCGGAGGTGGCTCATCGCTCACCCCGGCCTGATCACGAACCCGGCTTTCGTCGAGGCGGTCCGCTCGGCGGCGATGAGCATCGACGAGACGGTGTCGGCGACGGTGTTCCTGCCGCCCGACGCCGTCGCCGAGGAGGGCGCCCGGCACGGGTTCGAGGGGGTCGAGGTGGGCGCGGCGCTGCTGGTCGGGGCGGCCGCGCCGTTCGGGGCATTCCGGGATGGCCCGGTGACGGTCGACCGGGTGGCCACACTGCCGGGGGATCGCGGCCCACGCGGGGCGGTGGAGCGCCTGGCGCGGGTGCCGGAGGGCGACCAGGTCCGCATCGAGAGATACCAGGCCCCCGGAGAGCCGCCCCGCTACATCGTCTATGTCGGCCCGACCGAGACGTTCTCGCCGGCGCCCGGTGACGAGCCGTGGGATCTGACGAGCAACGTCGCCGGGGTCGCGGGCCTGTCGGCCGGGTCGATCCGGGCCACGGAGGCCGCGATGCGCGATGCCGGGATCGCCGCGAGCGACGAGGTGCAGTTCGTCGGGTTCTCGCAGGGCGGCCTCGTCGCCGCCCGCCTGGCCGCCGACGGAGCCTGGAATGCGACGGGACTGGAGACCTACGGCGCGCCGACCGGCAACATCGAGCTGCCGTCCGGGCTCGCGGGCATGGCGGTGCGCAACACCGACGACCTCGTTCCGGCGCTCGCCGGGCCCCAGCTGGACTCCCGGCTGCTCCAGGTCGAGCGCCAGGCGTTCGCACCGGGCAGTCCGATCCCCGACGAGCTGCCGGCGCCCGCCCACCAGCGCAGCGCCTACGTGGCGACCGCGACCGTGGTCGACGCCGCGCGATCCGACGTGGTCCGCACGCAGATCGCCGCGATGGACGCCTTCACCGAGGACTACCTGCAGCGCGACGGCTCACGCGTGACCGTGATGGTCTACCACGCCTCCCGCGGAGCGCCCGCTACTTCCGGCGCTGCGATCCCGTGAAGGGTCGCAGCAGGATCCCGATGAGCCACGCGATGATGCCCAGCACCAGCGCACCGAGCACGCCCCAGCCGAAGTTCTCGACGGTGAGCCCGAATCCGAGGAGGCTGCTGATCCAGGCCACCAGCAGCAGCAGCAGACCGTTGACGATGAACGAGACCAGGCCGAGAGTCAGCACGTAGACCGGGAAGGCGACGACCCGGATGATCCCTCCGATGATGCCGTTCACCAGACCGAAGATCACCGCCACGAGCACCAGGGTCAGCACGAAGGCGAACGTGTCGTTCTCGGCGAACGGCGTGACATCGACGTGGCCCGCCAGGATCAGCGTCGTGAGCCAGAGTGCGAGGGTGTTGATCAGCAGACGGAGCAGAAGGCGTCCCATGCCCCCATTCTGTCGGCGCGATGCGCCCCGGTCTACGCCCCTAGGCTGATCCTCATGGTCGTCACACTCCGCCCGGAGATCGCCGCCCTCCAGCCCTACCGCCAGGGCAGGCCCGCGGCGCCGGATGCCTTCAAGCTGTCGTCGAACGAGAGCCCGTTCCCCCCGTTGCCCGCCGTGCTCGATGCCGTCGCCGGCTCCAGCTTCAACCGCTACCCGGATGCCGCGGCGACGGTGCTGCGCACGCGTCTCGCCGAGCGCTACGGGGTCTCGCCCGAGCAGGTGCACACCGGGTCGGGATCCGTCGCGATCCTGCAGCAGCTGATCCAGGCTGCGGCGGGTCCGGGCGACGAGGTGCTCTACGCCTGGCGCTCGTTCGAGGCCTACCCCGGCCTGGTCACCGTCAGCGGCGCGACGAGCGTGACGGTCCCCCTGGCGCCGGGCGAGAAGCACGATCTCGACGCCATGGCCGCGGCGATCACCGACCGCACGCGGGTGGTGATCGTCTGCACCCCGAACAACCCGACCAGCGTCATCGTCACCGCCGACGAGTTCGCCGCCTTCATGGCGAAGGTGCCCGAGACCGTTCTCGTGCTGCTCGATGAGGCGTACGCCGAGTTCGTGACCGATCCGGATGCCGTCCACGGCATCCCGCTGCTGGCGCGGCACCCGAACCTGGTCGTCCTGCGCACGTTCTCGAAGGCGTACGGGCTCGCCGGGCTCCGGGTCGGCTACGCCATCGGGCCGGAGTACATCCTCGACGCGGCCCGCTCGACCGCGATCCCGCTGTCGGTGACCGAACCGGCCCAGCGCGCGGCCCTCGCCGCGCTCGACAACGAGGCCGAACTGCTCGAGCGGGTCGGCGTGCTGATCGAACGCCGCAGCGAGATCGAGAACGCGCTGGCGGCCCAGGGGTGGCGCCTGCCCCCGGCCCACGGCAACTTCATCTGGCTGCCGACGGGGGCGCAGACGACGGCGGCGGCCGAGGTGCTCGAGGCCCACGGCATCGTCGCCCGGGTGTTCCCGCCCGACGGCATCCGCGTGTCGATCGGCGAGCCGGAGTCTGTGGAGAAACTCCTACAGGCGACGGCGCAGGTTGTCGAGACCCTCCGAGAGACGCCCGAAAACGCCGGGCTAGGGTAGTCCTCATGTCCTACACCGAGGCGACGGTCCAGCTGCTCTCGCCCCAGGGCACCCTCGTCGAGAACGACACAACGGCCGAGTACCTGCCGTGGATCGAGAAGCTCGACGACGCCCGGTTGCAGGACTTCCACCGGCAGATGGTGGTGATCCGCCGCTTCGACATCGAGGCGGGCAACCTGCAGCGGCAGGGGCAGCTCGCGCTCTGGATCCCGAGTCTCGGGCAGGAGGCCGCGCAGGTCGGTTCCGGCTACGCCGCGCGTCCGCAGGACCACATCTTCCCCGCGTACCGGGAGCACGTGGTGGGGCGCATCCGCGGCCTCGACGTGATGAAGATCATCGAGATGCTGCGCGGCCTGAGCCACGGCGGCTGGGTGCCGGCCGACACCGGCAACTTCCACCTCTACACCCTCGTGATCGGCTCGCAGTCGCTGCACGCGACGGGGTACGCGATGGGCATGCAGTTCGATGGTGCGTACGGCACCGGCGATCCCGAGAAGGACGCCGCCGTCCTGGTCTACTTCGGTGACGGGGCGACGAGCCAGGGCGATGTCAGCGAGGCGTTCATCTTCGCCGCGAGCTACCAGACCCCGCAGGTGTTCTTCCTGCAGAATAACCACTGGGCGATCTCGGTGCCCGTCGCGCGCCAGTCGCGCACGCCTCTCTATCTGCGTCCCGCAGGCTTCGGCATCCCGTCGGTCCAGATCGACGGCAACGACGTGCTGGCCAGTTACGCGGCCACCGCGCAGAGCCTGGATGACGCCCGCAGCGGCAGGGGACCGCGCTTCATCGAGGCGCTCACCTATCGCATGGGTGCGCACACCTCCAGCGACGATCCCACCAAGTACCGCGAGTCCGACGAGGTCACGTTCTGGGCCGAGCGGGACCCGATCAGCCGCTACGAGGCCTTCCTACGCTCGCGCGGCGCCGACGAGGCGTTCTTCGCCGACGTGGCCACCGAGGCCGAGGACCTGGCCGCCGACGTGCGGGCCCGGACGATCGCGCTCGGGACGCGCCCCGCATCCGCCATGTTCTCGAACGTGTACACCGACGCCCATCCGGTGGTCGAGGCCCAGGAGGCCTGGCTCGCCGCCTACGAGGCCTCGTTCGAGGAGGCCGGCCGGTGAGCGCGGACGCCGTGGAGGGGGGGACCGCGATCGAGCAGCTCACGATGGCCAAGGCCATCAACCTCGGGCTGCAGGCGGCGATGACCGCCGACCCGAAGGTCCTGCTCATGGGGGAGGACATCGGCACCCTCGGGGGGGTGTTCCGGGTGACGGAGGGCCTGCACGCGGAGTTCGGGCCGGACCGGGTCCTCGACACCCCGCTGGCGGAGTCGGGGATCGTCGGCACGGCGATCGGGCTGGCGATGCGCGGGTACCGCCCGGTGTGCGAGATCCAGTTCGAGGGATTCATCTATCCCGGTTTCGATCAGATCACCTCGCAACTGGCGAAGCTGACCTACCGGCACGAGGGGTCGCAGGCCTTCCCGGTCGTGATCCGGGTGCCCTACGGCGGTCACATCGGTGCGGTGGAGCACCACCAGGAGAGCCCCGAGGCCTACTTCGCTCACACCGCGGGGCTGCGCAGCGTGAGCCCGGCGACGCCGCACGATGCGTATTGGATGATCCAGGAGGCGATCGCCTCGAACGATCCGGTGATGTTCTTCGAGCCCAAGAGCCGGTACTGGCAGCGCGGCGAGGTCGACCGCGCGGCGGCCGGGCCGGGCATGCACGCCAGCCGGGTGGTGCGGGCAGGCACCGAGGTCACCCTGGTCGGGCACGGCGCGATGGTGTCGACCCTGCTGCAGGCGGCGGAGATCGCCGGCGAGGAGGGCACCAGCATCGAGGTCATCGATCTGCGCTCGCTTTCGCCGATCGACTACGAGCCGATCCTGGCCTCGGTGCAGAAGACGGGCAGGCTGGTGGTGGCCCAGGAGGCCCCCGGCAATGTGAGCGTCGGGTCGGAGATCGCGGCGACCATCGCCGAGCGCGCGTTCTACTCCCTCGAGGCCCCGGTGCTGCGGGTGAGCGGGTTCGACACCCCGTTCCCGCCCGCCAAGCTCGAGGGCCTGTACCTGCCCGACGCCGACCGCGTGCTCGAGGCCGTCGACCGCGCGCTGGCATACTGACCTGCCGACGAAGGAGACTGAGGCGTGGCGCATTCCGAGTTCCCGCTGCCCGACGTGGGCGAGGGTCTGACCGAGGCCGAGATCGTGTCGTGGAAGGTCAAGCCCGGCGACGCCGTGACCGTGAACCAGGTGCTCGTCGAGATCGAGACCGCGAAGTCCCTCGTCGAGTTGCCGTCCCCGTTCTCGGGCACGGTCACCGAGCTGCTCGCTGACGAGGGCGCGACGGTCGAGGTCGGAACGCCGATCATCCGGGTGGACTCGGCGGGCGGCACGATCGAGCTGCAGGCACCGGGCGACAGCGACACCGCGGGCGAGATCGGCGACACCCGTAACACGATCGAGCGCGCGGAGCCCGAGGCCCCCGCCCCGGACCCGGCGGAGGGCGGAGGGGCCGTGCTCGTCGGGTACGGCAGCAAGGGCGGTCATTCGGCCACCCGGCGCCGGCGCACGATCGCCCCGGACGGATCGAAGGACGCTCCGCAGGAGGCCGCGGCGGCGCGGTCGAAGGCGCGCCCGTCATCCGTGCCCGCCGCATCGGCGAGCCCGGTGATCGCGAAGCCGCCGATCCGGAAGCTGGCCAAGGACCTCGAGGTCGACCTCTCCCGGGTGATCGGCACGGGTCTTGCCGGCGAGATCACCCGCGACGACGTCATCCGCGAGGCCTCGCAGGCGAGCGTCTTCCGCAACATCCAGACGCCCGAATGGGGCGACAAGCGCGAAGAGAAGATCCCGGTCAAGGGCGTGCGCAAGGCGATCGCCGCGGCGATGGTGTCGAGCGCGTTCACCGCGCCGCACGTGAGCGTGTTCACCGACATCAACGCCACGCGCACGATGGAGTTCGTCAAGCGACTGAAGGCGAGCCCGGAGTTCGCGGGCGTGCGGGTGAGCCCGCTCCTGGTGATGGCGAAGGCCGTGATCTGGGCGGTGCGCCGCAACCCGACGGTCAACTCCAGCTGGACCGACAAAGAGATCGTGGTGCACCACTACGTGAATCTCGGCATCGCCGCGGCGACCCCCCGCGGCCTGATCGTGCCGAACGTCAAGGATGCCCAGGAACTCAGCCTGCTCGAGCTCGCCCAGGCGCTCGAGCACCTGACGATCACGGCACGCGACGGAAAGACCCAGCCGGCCGAGATGGCCGGGGGCACGGTGACGATCACGAACATCGGTTCCTACGGGATGGACACCGGGACCCCGATCCTGAACCCGGGTGAGGTGGGCATCGTGGCGCTCGGGGCGATCAAGCAGAAGCCGTGGGTCGTCGACGGTGAGGTGCGGCCCGCGTTCGTCACGACTGTCGGGGCGAGCTTCGATCACCGCGTCGTCGACGGGGATGTGGCCAGCCGGTTCACGGCGGACGTGGCCTCGGTCCTGGAGGAGCCCGCGCTGCTGCTCGACTGAGAACGATTTTGACAATCGTTATCAATAAGGTCTAGCGTCGGGATGTGCTGAAGCCTCTCGTCCTGTTGCCGGTGCTCGCCGTCGCGCTCGCCGGGTGCACGGCCCCGCAGGCCGACAACGCCCAGGACGGCGTGGTGCGCATCGTCGCCTCGACGAACGTCTACGGCGACATCGCCCAGACGATCGGCGGTGCCGGGGTCGAGGTGACGAGCATCATCGACGATCCGGCGCAGGACCCGCACCAGTTCGAGGCGAACGGGCGCGTGCAGCTCGCGCTCTCGCGTGCCGACATCGTGGTCGTCAACGGTGGCGGCTATGACGACTTCGCCACGACGATGCTCCAGGCCTCGGGCAACGCCGCCGCGGTGGTGATCACCGCGGTCGACGAGTCCGGGCTCGACACCGGGGCCGAGGGATTCAACGAGCACGTCTGGTACGACTACGCCACCGTCGGCGCGCTCGCCTCGCGGATCGCCGACGCCCTCCGCACCGTCGACCCCGAGCGGGCCGATGCGTACGACGACGCCGCGTTCGCTGCGGGACTGCAGCGCCTGCAGGACCGGGCCGACGCCCTGCGTGTCACCACCGACGGAGCCGGCGCCGTGATCACCGAGGCGGTGCCCGGCTACCTGCTGCGCGCGCTCGGCATGACCGACCTCACCCCGCCCGAGTTCAGCGCCGCCATCGAGGAGGACGGCGACGTCTCCCCCGTGCTGCTGCAGCGGGTGCTGAACCTGATCGGCGACGGGTCGGCGAGCGTCGTCCTCTACAACGCCCAGACCGGGGGGCCGCAGACCGATGCGGTGCTCGACATCGCGAGCGAGAACCGGGTGCCCGCGATCGGGGTCACCGAGACCCTGCCCGACGGCACCGACTACCTCGCCTGGCAGTCCGGCTATCTCGACCTGATCGAGGACGCGTTCCGCTGATGACGACGCCCGTCCTCACGCTGCGCGACGCCGAGCTCACCCTCGGCGGCCGGACCCTCTGGACCGGGCTCGACCTCGACGTCGCCCCCGGCGAGTTCCTCGCCGTCCTCGGGGCCAACGGATCGGGCAAGACCAGCCTGCTGAAGGCGATCCTCGGCCAGCACCGGCTGAGCGCCGGAGAGGCACGTCTGCTCGGCGAACCGGTTCGGCACGGCGATCGCCGGATCGGCTACATCCCGCAGCAACGGCGAGCGGATGACGGGGTCGCCCTCCGCGGCCGCGACCTGATCGCGCTCGGCATCGACGGCCATCGTCTCGGACCCGGACTCCCCACCGCGGCGCGCCGTCGCCGCGTCGACGCGCTGCTCGCCGAGGTCGGAGCGAGCCACTACGCCCGCGTGCCCGTGGCGGCGCTGTCGGGCGGTGAGCAGCAGCGGCTGCGGGTCGGCCAGTCGCTGGCCGGCGATCCCCGGCTGCTGCTCTGCGACGAGCCGCTGGCATCCCTCGATCTGCGGGCGCAGCGGGCGGTGAGCGAGCTCATCGACGCGCGGCGCCGGGCGCGGGGGCTCGGCGTGCTGTTCGTCACCCACGACATCAACCCGGTTCTCGCCCACGTCGACCGGGTGCTGTACCTCGCGGGCGGGCGCTTCCGGGTGGGGACCCCCGACGAGGTGCTGCGCTCGGCGGTGCTCTCCGAGCTGTACTCCTCGCCGGTCGATGTCATCCGCGCGAACGGCCGGATCATCATCGTCGGTGCCCCCGACGAGTCGCACGCGCACGACCACGCGCACGCCCACGGACCGCAGAGCGAGGCCTGATGGACGACTGGTGGTCGCAGCTGTTCGACTTCTCCGACTACGGCGCGTTGATCGTGCTGCTGCGCAACTCGATCCTCGCGGGCGCGGTGCTCGGTGTCGTCGGAGGCCTGATCGGGGTCTTCGTGATGTCGCGCGATCTGGCCTTCGCCGTCCACGGCATCAGCGAACTGTCGTTCGCCGGCGCCGCGGCCGGCCTGCTGCTCGGCGCCGGTGTCGTCGAGGGATCGATCGTGGGGTCGCTGGTCGCGGCGGTGCTCATCGGCCTGCTCGGAACCCGGGCCCGGGATCGCAACTCGATCACCGCGGTGCTGATGCCGTTCGGCCTCGGCCTCGGCATCCTGTGCCTCGCCCTGTATCCGGGTCGCGCCGCCAACCGGTTCGGTCTGCTCACGGGCCAGATCGTGGCGGTCGACGATCCGCGGCTGGGGGCCCTCGCGGTCATCGGCGTCATGGTGGTCGCCGGTCTGCTGATCATCTGGCGACCGCTCACCTTCGCCAGCGTGGATGCGGAGGTCGCCATCGCCCGCGGGGTGCCGGTGCGTGCCCTGTCGCTGGTGTTCATGCTGCTGCTGGGGCTCGCGGTCGCGGTCGGCGTGCAGGTCGTCGGGGCCCTGCTGGTGCTCGCCGTGCTCGTGACTCCCGCCGCGGCCGCCCTGCGCGTGTCGTCGTCGCCGTTCTGGGTGCCGGTGCTGAGCATGGTGTTCGCGACGGTGTCGCTGGTCGGAGGCATCCTGCTCGCGCTCGGCGCGAGCGTGCCGATCAGCCCGTACGTGACGACGATCTCGTTCCTGATCTACCTGGTGTGCCGCGTCTCCTCGGCCCGCCGGGCTGGGCGCGAGCGACGTCGAGGGGCGAGAATGGGGGCGGCATGAAACGGAACACCTGGCAGCGTGAGGCGGTGCGCGAGGCCCTCGGCGGTACCGAGGGGTTCGTCAGCGCGCAGGCTCTGCACGCCGCGATGAAAGGAACCGGTTCCGAGGTCGGGCTCGCCACCGTCTACCGGGCCCTGGCGGACCTCGCCACCGAGGGTGACGCCGACTCGCTGCAGAGCGACGGCGAGAGCCTGTACCGCGCATGCACCCCGAACAGCCACCACCACCACCTCATCTGCCGGCGCTGCGGCACGACCGTCGAGATCACCGCGACCCCCGTCGAGAACTGGGCACGGGAGGTCGCCGCCGAGCATGGATTCACCCAGCCGCAGCACATCGTCGACGTGTTCGGCTTCTGCGCGGACTGCTCGCGCGAGGCCTGAGGCGCCCGGCCGTTCCCGCCTGTCCCCCGCGCGGGGCGCACCCCCTCCGGGGGTAGAACACGGCGATCCGGCGGGCGTACCGTCACCCGGTAGAGAGGCCGTCGGGGTGGGACCGAGGTCCCGCAACCGGCTCCGGCGGCATGGCAATGGCGACATCAGGGGGAGCCATTATGTATTCGCAGGACACCATCGAGACGCACTCGCACGCGGGGCGTCAGGACACACCCGAACGGCGTCGCCGCCGGTCCCGGATGGTCCGCGCCGTCCTCGCCGGCGGGCTCGTGCTCGGCGTCGGGGCGGCGGTCACGCTCGCCGCCTGGAACGATTCGGCCTTCACGACCGGGTCGTTCGCCGCGGGCACCTTCAAGGTCGAGGGCACCGTCGACGACAGCACGTGGGCCGAGTACGACGCCTCGCCCGGCGGCACACTCGACTTCACGATGCCCGCGGCGGGACTGTCGCCGGGCGACAGCGTCTCGGCGCCCTTCGCGGTGCGGCTGAGCGCCGGGTCGACCGCCGACGGCACCATCGCGGTGTCGACCGACTCCACGTCCGGCACGATTAACGATCTGACCTACAGCATGGCCATCACCTCCGGGTTCGGCTGCGGCACATCGGTGTCATCGACGCCGATCTCGGGCGCCGCTCTCGGTACCGGCACAGCGAGCTTCTCGCTGACCAAGGGGTCGCCGTCGACCTCGGCGGGCGCTCCGGTGTACGTGTGCTTCACGCTGACGGCCGGAGCGATCGCCCAGGGCCAGACGGGCTCCGCGACCTGGAAGTTCGTCGGAACCTCGTCCTGATCCGATCATGACGACGGGCGTCACGACGTCGCCGCGGCCGCGCGCCTCCCTGCGGGTGCGCGCGGCCCTGGCCGGCGGACTGGTTCTGGGACTCGGGGCGGGTGCGACCGTCGCGAGCTGGACCGACGCCGCCTCGGTGACGGGCGCGGTGACGGCCGGCATGCTTCTGCTCGAGACCCGGGTCGGGGCCGGCGACTTCACGCCGGCGACGACGGTGGCCGCCACGGTCTCCGGCATCTACCCCGGCACCACGGGCGCGGTCTACCTGCCCGTCGTGGTGCGGACGGCGCCGACCTCGGTGTCGGGAACCGTCTCGTTCTCGCACGCCGCGACGACCGCGGGCGGGCTGTCGTCGGTGCTGCGCTATCGGGTGATCCGCAGCGCGACCTGCACGTCGGGCGCGTTCAGCACCGGCAGCCCGGTCTGGGTCGTCGGCGGCCCCGCGTCGTTCCCGCTGGTGACCACCGCGCAGCCGGCGGTGGCGGGGCCGGTGCTGCCCGCGCAGGGTGGCGGGACCGCGGCCTACTGCGTCGAGTTCTCGGTGCCGACGGGTCTCACCCAGGCCACGTACCAGGGGACGAGTTCCACCCCCGTCGCGCTCACCTTCACCGGAGCGGCGGGCTGATGGCGCCGACCGTCGCGCGCTCCCGGCGCTCGCCCGCCGGCGTGCTCGGTGATGCGCTGCTCTGGCTGGCCGCGATCGGCGGCGCGTTGTGCATCGCGGGCGTGATCGCCGCGACGGTGTTCCACGTGAACCTCATCATGTTCAAGACCGGATCGATGGAGCCGACGATCCCCACCGGATCGCTCGCCGTCGTCCACGAGATCCCCGCCACCGCGGTCCGGGTGGGCGACATCGTGACGGTGGATCGCCCGGGTCTGCTCCCGGTCACCCACCGGGTCATCGCGGTGGACGGTGCGGGGTCGACGCGCGCACTGACCCTGCAGGGCGACGCGAACCCCGTCGAGGACCCGGCGCCGTACCTCGTCGAGCGGGTACGGCTGGTCTGGGCGTGGGTTCCGGGCTGGGCGAACGTCGTCGTCTGGTTCTCGAACCCGGCGGTCCTCGGCGCGCTGACCCTCGGCGCCACGGCGCTGGTGACCTGGGCGTTCTGGCCGCGGGACGAGAGGCGAGGCCGCCGCCGGGCCGGCCGCGGGCGCCTCGCCGGTCCCGGCGCCGGCGTGGCCCTGATCGCCGTCGCGCTCGCCGTGGCCGGGCCGGTGCCGCCCGCGCACGCCGCCGAGACCGAGACCGTGGTCACCTCGGGGTTCCTCACCCTCACCTCGATCGCGGACGCCGAACTGATGGCCTCGATGGACACCGGCGACACCGTCCCATGGCAGGTCGGCATCCTCGCCACCCCGCCGGATCCGGGCGACGTCCACATCGGTCTCGCCGCGACGGGCGCACTCGCCTCTCCCGGGATCATGACCATCCGCGTCGACGCCTGCCCGGAGCGCTGGGTCGCCGGTGCGTGCGGTCCGGGCGCGACCACCTGGCTTCCGCCGACCGATCTGTCGGATGCGGTGGCGCCCGTCACCGCGCACGGTGCGCACGAGGTCGGCAGCTTCCCCTCCGACGAGGAGACCTGGCTGCTGATCTCGGTCACGCTGGATGCGGCGGTCGTGCCGTCGGGGGCCGCGGCGGACCTGCGGCTGCAGGCCTGGGGCGTCGGCACCCTCGGCGTGGGCGGCAGCGTCACGAACGCGGGCGGGACGGGTGGCCTGGCGCTGACGGGGCAGGGGTCGGTGATGGTGCCGGTCGCGATGGCGCTGGGCGGCATCCTGACCGGGATCGCGATCGCGGCGAGTGCGCGCCGCAGGAGTCGCGCATGAGGCACGCACCGGCTCCGGGGATCGCCGCTCTGCTCGCCGCCGCGCTCGCGGCCGCGGCGGGGTTCGTCGCGGTGACCGGCGTGCAGCCCACCCGCGCGGCCTGGACCAGCGCCCACGCGGTGAGCGTGACCGCCACCGCCGTCACCCCGGCCGCCGTCACGGGGCTGGCGTGCGGCGCGGGCTCGGGGACGATCCTCACCAGCCCGAACATCCCGATCAGCTGGAGCGCGCCGGCCGGACCCACGCCGTCGCGATATCGCATCGCGTGGGCGGGCTCCGCCGGCAGCAACACCATGTACTCCACGACGACCAGCGCGTCGATCAACGCCGCCGCCATCAGCGTGGCGGGGACCTCGACGGTGTCGGTCTACGCCGAGTACGGCGACTGGGTCGTCGCACCCCCGCCGGTGCAGACCATCTCGTTCACGACCATCGCCGTGCTGGTCGTGGTCAGCTGGACCTGCCAGCCGGTCCCCTAGGTCGTGCTACCCTAGGCAGGTTGTCCGCTCGCGGACGGCATCTTGTATGTCACCTGGTCTCGAGAACCCGGCTGCGCCGGCACTCGACCACCGGGGGTCGACATGCCGACAAGTGATCTTGGGTGAAGCACCTCGCTTCACGGTAGAGCAGAAATCAAGGAGTGAACCATGGGCGCAGTGTGCCAGGTGACCGGAGCCGTTCCCGGCTTCGGACACAACATCTCGTTCTCGCACCGGCGCACGAAGCGCCGTTTCGACCCGAACATCCAGAAGAAGACCTACTACGTGCCGTCGCTCGGTCGTCGGGTGACCCTCAACGTGTCCGCGAAGGGCATCAAGACGATCGACGCCCGCGGTATCGAGGCCGTGGTGCAGGACATCCTGGCGCGCGGGGAGAAGATCTGACATGGCGAAGCAGCAGGACGTCCGTCCCATCATCAAGCTCCGTTCCACCGCCGGCACCGGGTACACCTACGTGACCCGCAAGAACCGCCGGAACGACCCCGACCGCATCGTGCTGAAGAAGTACGACCCTGTCGTGCGCAAGCACGTCGAATTCCGCGAGGAGCGCTAACCATGGCGAAGAAGAGCAAGATCGCGCGCAACCAGCAGCGCCAGGTGATCGTCGAGCGGTACGCCGCGAAGCGTCTCGAGTTGAAGAAGGCCCTCGTCGACCCGAACGGCACCGACGAGAGCCGCGAGGCCGCCCGCGTCGGCCTGCAGAAGCTGCCCCGCGACGCCTCGCCGGTGCGCCTGCGCAGCCGCGACTCGATCGACGGACGCCCCCGCGGTGTCCTCAGCAAGTTCGGGGTGTCCCGTGTCCGGTTCCGCGACATGGCGCACCGCGGCGAGCTCCCCGGCATCACCAAGAGCTCCTGGTAGCACCACTTCGCAGAGAACCCGGTCGAAAGGCCGGGTTCTCTGCCGTTTAACGGTCGCGCGCCGCACCGTGGAGCATTCCGCGGAATGTCAGTTGTTTACTGGTACTTTCAAGTCGGTTCCGAGGGCATCACCCCCAGGATCACCTCGCAGTAACCGCTTCATCGGGCAACCACTGCGTCAATGGAATGCACTACGTCCGAGGAGGACACTCATGGCTGACACACTGAACAAGACCGATCTGGTTGCGGCGATCGCCGCCGAGTCCGGCCAGAGCCAGGCCGCCGTCACCGGCGTCGTCGACGCTTTCTTCAACGTCGTCGCGAAGTCCGTCGGTTCGGACACCAAGGTCTCGATCCCGGGCTGGATCTCCTTCGAGCGCACCTCGCGCGCCGCTCGCACGGGGCGCAACCCCGCGACCGGTGAGACCATCCAGATCGCCGCGAGCAAGGGCGTGAAGGTCTCGGCCGGCAGCAAGCTCAAGGCTGCCGCCAAGGGCTAGATCGACCCCAGACGAACGACACAGAAGGGCGCCGGCCGCTGAGGGCCGGCGCCCTTCTGTGCTGTCCGGACGCCTACCATCGAACTATGCGTCGAACGATCCTGGTGGCCGGCCCGGCCGTCTTGGTCGCGGTCGGATGCCTCGCCCTGCTCGCCGCTCTCGCGTTCGGCGGGGGCGCGAATCCCCCCGCACTCATCGACCCGGGTCCCGTCGTCCTCTACGGCCTGCCGCTGAGCAAGCTGCTGATGAACCTCGGGGTCGCAGTCACGATCGGCTCCCTCGTGCTCAGCGTCTTCGCGCTGCGCGCCGACACCCCCGAGCACGGCCGCGTGCTCGACGTGGCCGCGGCCGGGGCCGGGGTATGGACCGTCGCCGGCGGGTTCGCCGCCGTGCTCAGCTTCCAGAGCGTCACGAACTTCGAGATCACCTTCGGCGACGCGTACGGGCAGGCGCTCGGCCAGTACCTCACCGGCAACGAGATCGGGCGCGCCTGGCTGACCACGGTCCTTCTCGGCGCGGCCCTGACCGTGCTCTGCTTCGCCGTGCGAAACCAGACCGCTCTGGTGTTCGTCACCGCCCTGTCGATCCTGGCGGTGGTGCCGCTGGCCCAGCAGGGGCACGCGGGAGACCGGGCGAGCCACGACACGGCGATCACCGCGATCTGGCTGCACATCTGCGCGTCCTCGGTCTGGCTGGGCGGTCTCGTGGCCATGGTCCTGCTGCGCGGCCCGCTGGGGTCGAAGGGTCTGGCGCGCGTGCTGCCGCGGTATTCGACCATCGCCCTCATCGCCTTCGTCGTGGTCGCGGCCTCCGGGTACGTGAGCGCGGCGGTGCGGGTCGGAGACCTGCCGGCCCTGCTCACGCCGTACGGCATCCTCGTGCTGGTGAAGGTGGCCGCGCTGGGCGCGCTCGGTCTGCTGGGCGCCGCCTACCGCCGGGTGCTGATCGGCCGCATCGTCGCCGGAGGCCGTGACCGGCTGTTCTGGATCCTCGCCATCGCCGAGCTCGGCTTCATGGGGCTCGCCTCCGGGGTGGCGGCCGCGCTCGCGCGCACCGCGACACCGGTGGATCAGACCACGATCCCGGTCTCGGAGTTGCCCGACCCCACCCCCGCGTACATCCTCACCGATCGCGAACTGCCGCCCGAGCTCATGGCGACGACCTGGCTCACCCAGTGGAACCTCGACCTGCTCTGGGCGCTGGTCGCCGGATTCGGGGTGCTGTTCTACCTGGCGGGGGTGCGCCGGCTGCGGGCCCGCGGCGATCGCTGGCCGTGGTACCGCACGGCCCTCTGGATCGCCGGCCTCGCCCTGCTGGTCTGGGTGACGAACGGGCCGATCAACGTCTACGAGCGCTACCTGTTCAGCGTGCACATGCTCGGCCACATGCTGCTCGGCATGGCGATCCCGGTGCTCCTGGTGCTGGCTGCGCCGATCACCCTCGCGCTGCGCGCCGTGCACAAGCGCGACGACGGCTCCCGCGGGGTGCGGGAGTGGATCCTCTACGCCGTGCATTCGAGGGTCGCCGGGGTGCTCACTCACCCGCTCGTGGCCGGCGGCCTGTTCGCGGTGTCGCTCTGGGTGTTCTACTACTCGCCGTTGTTCCGCTGGGCGACCGAGGACCACGTCGGGCACACCTGGATGGTGATCCACTTCCTCATCACCGGGTACCTGTTCGCCCAGACGCTGGTGGGCATCGATCCGATCCCGAACCGGCCGCCGTATCCGCTCCGGCTGTTGCTGCTGCTGGCCACGATGGCGATGCACGCGTTCTTCGGGCTGTCGCTGGTCACCGGCGAGGCGCTGCTGCTGCCGGACTGGTACGGCGCGATGGGACGCACCTGGGGTGAGCCGCCGCTGCAGGATCAGCAGGCGGGCGGCGGCGTGGCGTGGAGCGTCGGCGAGATCCCCACGGTGATCCTGGCGATCGTCGTGGCGGTGTTGTGGAGCCGCAGCGACGAGCGGGACGCCCGGCGCAAGGACCGCGCCGCGGAGCGGGACGACGACGCCGAACTGCGGGCCTACAACGAGATGCTCACGAAGCAGGATCGAGGGCGGTGACGGCGAGGCCGTCCCCCGCGAACCGGATGCCGTACCGGGCCTGGAACGGCACGTCCTGATCGAAGGTGCTGATGCTGCCGTCGAAGAGCGACTGCACGTCGACGACGAGGTGCGCCGTCCCGGGTGCCGGCCCCGCGATCCAGCTGCCGAACGGGCCGGGTTCCGGCTCGAGCAGGGGTTCGTGCTCGATGCTCCACTCGGGTTCGGAGGCCAGACGATCGGCGATGGTCTCGCCGAACGGGCACCCGGTGGGGAAGAGCACCCGCTGCTCGGTGCAGGCGGCGAGATGCTCGCTCACGGCGGTGGCGAGCGCGGGGGCGAATGCCGGTCCCGGTTCGACCTCGACACGCGCCGGGATCCGGGCGCCGGGTTCGTCGGCGATCACCCGGATCGCGTCGGCACGCAGGTAGGTGCTGTCGTGGGCGAGCCGGTAGCTTCCGGGCACGAACACCGCCACCGCCGCCGTTCCCTCGGAGGTGCGCCCGGTGGAGGCGTCGACCCCGTTGGCCGTGTACCGCGGATCGTGCAGCACCTGCAACTCGAGCTCGGCCACGGGGCTCTGCGCGAATCCCCATTCGGGGAAGAGCCCGAGCCGGGTGCCGACCCGCTCGACCTCGAAGGTCGTGGTGCCGTCACCGCCCGGGGCCGCCCAGCTCATCGTCACGCGGTGCCGGTCGGCGCCGAGGGAGACGTCCGACACCTGCCGGATGTCGCTCAGGCCGGCGAGCACGTCGCCGCGCAGCAGGCTCGGGTCGAGCCCGGCGGCGTCGACGCCCGGAAGCCCGAGGGCACCCTCGGCGTCGCCGCGCGCGAGCGCGTCGAGGTAGATGCGCACGAAGCCCCCGGGACCGAACACCGTGGCGTTGAGGGCGACCACCCCTCCTCCTCCGGCCAATGCCGCTACGAGGAATGCGCCGAGCCAGGCCGTCGTGCGTCGCATGCTGCCGATTGTATTTAGAGTGTCGAGGTGCCCACCGTCCCCGACCTCTCCCCCGAGCAGGCGGCGGTGTTCGCGGCGATCGAGAACACCCGTGAGCACATCTTCGTCACCGGGCGGGCCGGAACCGGCAAGTCGACCCTGCTCGAGCACCTGTCGTGGCACACCGCCAAGCAGCTCGTGGTCTGCGCACCCACCGGCGTCGCCGCGCTGAACGTGGGCGGCCAGACCATCCACTCGCTGTTCCGGTTGCCGATCGGCGTGATCGCCGACCACGACATCGATCAGAGCGCCGAGCTGCGCAAGCTGCTCAACACCATCGACACGCTCGTCATCGACGAGGTGTCGATGGTGAACGCCGATCTGCTCGACGCCATCGACAGGTCGCTCCGCCAGGCCAGGCAGAAGCCCCACGAGGCCTTCGGCGGGGTGCAACTGGTGCTGTTCGGCGATCCGTATCAGCTCGCCCCGGTGCCGGGAGACCCCGAGGAGCGGGCCTACTTCGCCGACCGGTACACCTCGATGTGGTTCTTCGACGCCCGGGTCTGGGACGAGGCCGACCTCACCATCTACGAGCTCGGCACCATCCACCGCCAGCACGAGCTGGAGTTCAAGCAACTGCTCACCGCCGTGCGGCACGGCGAGGTCACCCCCGAGATGGGCGGGCGGCTCAACCAGATCGGGCAGCGCCGGCCGGTGGACGAGAACGCCATCACGCTCGGCACGACCAACAGCACGGTGACCCGCATCAACACGGCGGCCCTGGCACGCCTTCCCGGCCGGGCGCTCACCGCCGTCGCCGAGATCAACGGCGAGTTCGGCGGGCGCGCGTTCCCTGCCGACGAGCGGCTGGAACTGAAGGTCGGGGCGCAGGTGATGTTCCTGCGCAACGATACCGGCGGCGACGGCCGGTGGGTCAACGGCACGATCGGCGAGGTCATCGCGATCTCCGACACCGTCACCGTCGAGGTCGACGGCGAGCGCCACGAGGTGCTGCCGTCCACCTGGGAGCGGTACCGCTACAGCTACTCGCCGATCACCAAGACGCTCAGCAAAGACGTGGTGGCCGAGTTCATCCAGTTCCCGTTGCGTCTGGCCTGGGCGGTGACCATCCACAAGTCGCAGGGCAAGAGCTACGACGCGGCGGTCATCGACCTCGGACCGCGCAGCTTCGCTCCCGGCCAGACCTATGTCGCGCTGTCGCGGCTCACCCGGCTCGAGGGGCTCTACCTCACCCGGCCGCTGCGGCCGAGCGACGTCATCGTCGACGATGCGGTGAGGCGCTTCATGGAGCGCGCCACGGCGATCCCGGCGATCGCCGCATCCCCGTCCTGACCTCCTCGCCCTCCGTTCTGCAGGAGTTCGCGGTTCTGCAGGAGACGCGGCGCCCGGACATGCCTGCGCAGGAAAGTATCTCCTGCACAACGGCGGGCGGCGGAGGCGCTACGCCGCCGCCTTCGCTGCCGCCAGATCGTCGAACAGCTCGGTGTTCAGCCGGTACGCCAGAAGCACCTCGTCGATCACCCGCTCCCGCTCTGCCGCGTCCCACCCGGCGGCATCGAGCTGCTCGCGGTAGGTCTCTTTGAACTGCTTCGGGTCGGCGATCTGATCGAACAGGTAGAACCCGACGCCGTTGGTGTCGAACCCGAACTGGCGCTGCATGATCCTGCGGATCACCTGCCCGCCCGAGAGGTCGCCGAGGTAGCGCGTGTAGTGGTGGGCCACGAACCCGCCGGCCCAGCCGTCGGCCGCGATCTGCCGGATGCGTTCCCCGTAGCGCTCGGTCGTCGCCAGCGGCACGATCTGGTCTCGCCACTCGTCGCCGAGCAGGAACTGCAGATCGGCCTCGAGCGCGGGCATGCGCGTCAGCTGTTCGCTGAGGAACGGGGTCGCCACGGGGTCGCCGGCGAACCGGGCCGCCGCGGCCTCGAGGGCGTCGTAGACGAAGAAGTGCTGGGCGACGAGGGCGATGTAGTCCTCGCGGGTGCCCTTGCCCGTCATCAGGTCGGACATGAACGTCGCCCCCTCGCTCTCGCCGTGGCTCGACCAGGTGCGTTCGCGCAGCGCCTGCGAGAAGGGGATGACGGTCACGGGTGGCCTCCGGGGTAGTTAGGTGACCCTAAGTCTAGTGGCCGTGCCCGGGCTGGTCGAGGTCGGTGCCGGGCGGCACCGTTCCGACCGCCTCGGTCGCCGCGAGCGCCGGGGTGGTCAGGGCCGCGACCACGAGGGCACCCGCCCCGAGAGCCAGCAGGTAGCGGCCCGGTTTCAGCGGTCTCGGCTCGGTGGCAGCACGGCGCAGCAGAGCCGTGACGCCGACGGCGATCGCGAGATCGAGCAGGCTCGCCACCAGCATGGGCAGGACGCGCACCCCGGGGAACCCGCCGCTCACCCCGATCAGCAGCATCAGCACCCAGAACAACAGCGGCACGACGGCGGCGATGCGCGCGGCACGCGGAACGGGGAGCTCTGCAGCGGCGAAGGCGAAGACGCCCCAGGCGAACTCGGCGAGGCCGATCAGCAGCAGCGGCATCCCGATGACGGGGGGTGAGCCGATGACCAGGGCGAGGTGGATGAGCCCGGCGCCCAGGGCGGCGAAGCCCAGCCAGCCCTTCACCACGGCGCGCACGGCTACGCGGCGGGTGCGGGACGCCGTTCGGCGCCGAGGGCGACCGCCAGCAGCAGGGTCGCGCTGGCGAAGTGCAGCACGTTGTCGGCGCCGTTGATCGCGAGCAGGTTGAACGGGCCGCCCACGACGAAGAGCCCGGCGAGCCCGAGCAGCAGATACAGCGTGCCGACAGCGACATTGGCGGCCTTCGCTGCGCGCACGCCGGCCACGCCCGCGATGACGAGGGCGAGGCCGATCGCCAGATGCGCGACATTGTGGGCGAGGTTCACCTCGAACAGCCCGAACAGCAGCCCGCCGGGGGTCTGGAAGAAGCCGACGCCCGCGGTCACCGTGAATCCGGCCCCGCCGATCAGCAGGTACGCGGCCCCGAAGATCGTGGCCAGCATCCGGTTCGCCGAGGAGCGCATCAGTGCGGCCGGGGCTCGACACCCAGCTGGTCGCAGGCGGCGTCGTAGAGCACGACGATCTCGCGCCGGATCTCGGGGCGTTCGCTGATCTCGCCCGAGGCCCACGGCACGTGCAGCTCGTGCTCCTCGCCGTCGAACGTGTAGCGCCAGGTGCCGCCCCGGCCGTCGAGGTCGCTCATCCGCGCGGTCTGCGGCTCGCGGCCGGAGAAGGCGTGCACGATCAGCACGTTGTCGTCTCGGTGATCGTCGTTCATGTGCGCGAGCACGGCGTCGACGACGTCGGGGCTGAAGGACATGGCACGAGGCTAACCGCTACTCGCTGAGTCGCGCCTCCAGGAACGCGACCGTCCGCGCGAACGCGAGCGCGGCGGCCCGCCCCTCCACCCGTTCGGTGAGCGAGGCGTTGGCGAAGGAGTGCTCGGTACCGGCGTAGTCGTGCGAGAGCACCGGGGTGCCGTTGTCGCGCAGCCGGTCGACGAACGCGGCGGGTTCGGAGCCCGGTGCGTACCCGTCGGTCTCGGCGAGGTGCAGCAGTACCGGACAGGGCAGGATGCCGGGGTCGTCGCCGCCGAGCGTGGCGTAGTAGGCGACCACGGCATCCGCATCGCCGCGCTGCGCCGCGCGCAGCGCCAGCACCCCGCCCATCGAGAACCCGACGATGCCGACGCGGCGCGAGCCCTCGTCGAGACCCATGCCGAGGGTCGCATCGAGCACCTCGAACGCCGACGGATCGTCGAGCCCCGCCCAGAGCAGGGCCGCCTCGTCGTCGTCGGTCGTGGCGAAGCCGTTGTAGAGGTCGGGCACCAGCACCCGGAAGCCGCCGCGGTCGGCCATCGCGGCGGCGAACGGGTCGAGCCAGGGCAGCCGGCCGAACCCGTCGTGCAGGACGACGACGAGCGGGTCGCCGGGCGTGCCGTACTCGAGCGGGATCCCGGCGGACGGGATCGGCACCAGCTCACCCATGCGGGGAGCCTATGCGCGTTCTGGAGCGGATGACGGGAATCGAACCCGCGCTATCAGCTTGGGAAGCTGAAGTTCTGCCATTGAACTACATCCGCGTACTACGCTCGGAAGTCTACCCGCCGTCGATAGTCTGGCTAAATGCTGCTCAGCGACCGCGACATCCGCGCCGAACTCGACGCGGGCCGCATCGGGCTCTCGCCGCTCGACCGCGACATGATCCAGCCCTCCAGCATCGACGTGCGCCTCGACCGGTTCTTCCGGCTGTTCGACAACCACAAGTACCCGTTCATCGATCCCGCCGAGGATCAGCCCGACCTCACCCACCTCATCGAGACCAAGCCCGACGAGCCGTTCATCCTGCACCCCGGCGAGTTCGTGCTCGGCTCGACCTTCGAACTGGTCACCCTGCCCGACGACATCGCGGCGCGGCTGGAGGGCAAGAGCTCGCTCGGCCGGCTGGGGCTGCTCACCCACTCGACGGCCGGATTCGTGGACCCCGGCTTCTCGGGTCACGTCACCCTCGAGCTGAGCAACGTCGCCACGCTGCCGATCAAGCTGTGGCCGGGCATGAAGATCGGGCAGCTGTGCTTCATCCGCACCTCGTCCCCGGTCGACAACGCGTACGGTTCGGGCCCCTACGGAAACCGATACCAGGGCCAGCGCGGACCGACGGCCAGCCGCTCGCACGTGAACTTCCACCGCACCGATGTCACGGTGACCGACGCGGGCGCTCCCGGTCAGTAGCAGATCACCGACGGCCCGATCGACAAGGGCCAATACGGACATCGGGGGGCGACCCTTCGGCCCCGGATGTCCGCATCGGCCCAGAACGCGGGGGCTACCGGCCGAACTCGGTCCAGTCCCGCAGCTGCAGGGCGAGCCAGGGGCTGAAGGCGAAGGGAGCCGCCTCGACGGCCGTACGAACCTGCTGCGGCTCGACCCACTGCCATTCGGCGACCTCGTCGGCCGCCGGTTGCGGGTCGGCGTCGACCACGGCGCGGTACACGGGGCAGATCTCGTTCTCGACGATGCCGGATGCGTCGCTCGCCTCGTAACGGAACTCCGGGAGCACGAGATCGAGGGCCCCGATCTCGAGACCGAGCTCGCGCGCGCCGCGGCGGCGCACCGCATCCGCCGGGTCTTCGCCGGGGGCGGGATGCCCGCAGAAGCTGTTGGTCCAGACCCCGGGGAAGGTGCGCTTGCCGAGCGCGCGCCGGGTCAGCAGCACCCGGCCGTCCGGGCGGAACACGTGGCACGAGAACGCCAGGTGCAGCGGCGTCTCGCCGGTGTGGATCACCGACTTGTCGGCGGTTCCGATCGGCGTTCCGCGCTCGTCGACGAGCACCACCTGCTCAATGGTCTGCCACATGTCGACCGGTAGTCTGCTCTGATGGAAACGGCGGGCCCGGGAGTCGCGAAGTCGCGGCAGACCCAGGTCGACGCCGTGCTGGGGCGCTTCTTCAGCCTAGCCAAGAAGCGTGCGGCCGCCCTGGGAGTCGAATACGAGCGCCTCTGGCACGAACTCGAGGCGAACACGGTCGGCGGCAAGCGGTTCCGCCCGCGCATGGTGTTCGCCGCCTACGACGCGCTCGGCGGCACCGATGCCGAGGCGGCGGCCTGCATCGGAGCGGCGTTCGAGCTGCTGCACACGGCGCTGATCGTGCACGACGATGTCATCGATCGGGACTTCGTGCGGCGCGGGGTTCCGAACCTGGCCGGCACCTATCGCGACCGCGCGCTCGCCGAGGGCGGGTCGGATGCCGAGGCCGAGCACCGCGGGATCAGCGCGGCCGTGATCGCGGGGGACCTCGCGCTCTTCAACGCCTACCGGCTCATCGACCGCAGCGGCGTCTCGGACCAGGTGCGGCGACGACTCGTCGAGGTGATGGACGAGGCTCTGTTCGCCAGCGCCGCCGGCGAACTGATCGATGTCGACTTCTCGTTCGCCCCCGAGGTGCCGCGGGTCGACGACATCCTCACCATGGAGCGGCTGAAGACCGCCGTCTACTCGTTCGAGTGCCCGCTGCAGGCGGGGGCGATCCTCGCCGGCGCCTCGGAGGACACGGTCGCCACGCTCGGCGACTTCGGCCGCGAGATGGGCATCGCGTACCAGATCGTCGACGATCTGCTCGGCGTGTTCGGGCTCGAGGCCGAGACCGGGAAGACCACGATCGGCGATCTGCGCGAGGGCAAGCGCACGGTCCTCATCGCCTACGCCACCTCGGCACCCGGGTGGGATGCGGTGGCCGGGTCGTTCGGGTCCGAGAACCTGACCGAGGCAGAGGCGGAGCGCATCCGCGAGCACCTGACGCAGTGCGGCGCGAAGTCGTTCGCCGAGGGGCTCGCCCGGTACTACGCCAATCGCGCGCTGGCCCGGCTCGTCGAGCCGCACATCCCGCACGCTCTGCGCACCGAGCTGCACCCGATCGCCGACGCCGTGCTGGGACGTACCCGATGAGCACAGCGGCGGGGCCGGTCGCGCGCCTCGACCTCTACACCGATGTCGCCGAACAGTCGGCGAGCCTGGTCATCCGCCGCTACTCGACCTCGTTCGGGATGGCCTCGCGCCTGCTCGGGCCTGCGGTGCGGCAGCAGGTGGAGAACATCTACGCGCTCGTGCGGGTCGCCGACGAGATCGTGGATGGCGGGGCCGACGAGGCGGGCCTGCCCCGTCAGGTGGCGGCGCGCATCCTCAACGAACTGGAGCGCGACGTGGAACGAGCGCTCGAGGAGGGCTACAGCGCCAACCTCGTCGTGCACGCCTTTGCGGCGACCGCGCGCCGGGCCGGGTTCGGCACCGAGCTGACCGAACCGTTCTTCGCCAGCATGCGCATGGACCTGTCGCAGACCGAGCACGACGCTGCCAGCTTCGAACGCTACGTCTACGGCTCCGCCGAGGTGGTCGGCCTGATGTGCCTGCGGGTGTTCGTCACCGACGGCCGGCCCTACAGCGCGGAGGAACTCGCGACGCTCGAGGCCGGAGCGCGGGCGCTCGGGGCGGCGTTTCAGAAGGTCAACTTCCTGCGCGACCTCGGGGCGGACGCCGGGACCCTCGGGCGCAGCTACTTCCCGGGGATCGACGTCGGCGCGCTCAGCGATGCCCAGAAGATCGCCCTCGTCGACGACATCGACGCCGATCTCGCCGCGGCCGCGGCCACCCTGCCGCTGCTGCCGCGCAGCTCGCGCCGGGCCGTCGCGCTCGCCCACGGCCTCTTCGCCGAGTTGAGCCGTCGCATCCGGCGCACCCCCGCATCCACCCTCATCACGACGCGGATCCGCGTCCCCGACCCCGTGAAACTACGGATCGCGTTCACCGCGCGAGGAAGGCAGGCATGACCCGCACCATCGTCATCGGCGGAGGCGTCTCGGGACTGGCCACCGCCGCACTGCTCGCCCGCGAGGGGCACAAGGTCACGCTGCTGGAGCAGCGCGACGAGGTCGGCGGCCGTGCCGGCGTGTGGCAGAAGGACGGCTTCCGGTTCGATACCGGGCCGTCGTGGTACCTGATGCCCGAGGTGTTCGACCACTTCTTCCGGGTGCTCGGCACGACGGCCGAGCAGCAGCTCGACCTGGTGCAGCTCGACCCCGGCTACCGGGTCTACGGCGAGGGGCACTCCGAGCCGCTCGATGTCTCGGCGAGCGTGGAGGAGAACCTCGACCTCTTCGAGGGCATCGAGCGCGGCGCGGGACTGCGGCTGGCGAAGTACCTCGACCGTTCGCGCGAGATCTACGACCTGGCCACCCAGCGCTTCCTGTACTCCACGTTCGCGCGGCTCGGGCCGGTCTTCCGCGGCGAGGTGATCGCGCGCGGCGGGCGACTGGCCCGCCTGCTGCTGGAGTCGCTCGATTCCCTCACCCGGCGCACCGTGCGCGACACGCGGCTGCGGCAGATCCTCGGCTACCCGGCCGTGTTCCTCGGTTCGGCGCCGAAGCTCGCCCCGAGCATGTACTCGCTGATGAGCCACCTCGACCTGGTCGACGGGGTGTTCTACCCGCTCGGCGGGTTCGGACGGATCGTCGAGCGGATCGCGGACCTCGCCCGCGAGCAGGGTGCCGAGCTGCGCACCGGCGTCGCCGCGACCCGCATCGTCGTGGGCGAAGACGGCGCGGTCACCGGGGTCGAGATCCGTTCGGGCAAGAAGACCGAGACGCTCGAGGCCGACGTCGTGGTCTCGACCGCCGACCTGCATCACACCGAGACCGTGCTGATCGACAAGCCCGAACTGCGCACCTACCCGCAGGAGTACTGGGACAAGCGCACGGCCGGGCCCGGGGCGCTGCTGCTGATGCTCGGCGTCGAGGGTGAACTGCCCGAACTCGAGCACCACACCCTGTTCTTCGCCAAGGACTGGAACCGCGGATTCAAGGCGATCTTCGGACCGGAGCCCCGCGTCCCGGACACGCTGTCGCTGTACGTCAGCAAGCCGAGCGGCGTCGACGCCGACGCGGCTCCCGAGGGGTTCGAGAACCTGTTCGTGCTCGTGCCGCTTCCGGCGGATCCCGGCATCGGCAAGGGCGGCATCGACGGCGCGGGGGATGCGGCGGTCGAGAAACTGGCGGATCGCGTCATCGCGCAGATCGCCGAGTGGGCGGGCATCCCGGATCTGGCCGCGCGCGTGACCGTGCGGCGCACGGTGGGTCCCGGTGATTTCGCCGCCGACCTCAACGCCTGGAAGGGCAGCGCCCTCGGTCCCGCGCACACCCTGCAGCAGAGCGCGTTCTTCCGGGCCGGGGACGTCAGCAAGCACGTGAAGAACCTGTTCTACGCCGGGTCGTCGACGATCCCCGGAATCGGTCTGCCGATGTGCCTGATCAGCGCGGAGCTGGTGCTCAAGCGACTGCGCGGCGACACCTCGGCGAGCCCCGTCGCGGAGTCGCTGCGGGTGGCGCGACAGCGATGACCCTGCTCTATCTCGGTGCGCTGCTGGTGTCGCTCGCCGGGATGATCGTGCTGGATCTGCGGCTGAAGCTGTTCTTCGCCGTCGCCCCGGTGCGTGCGGCGATCGTGATGGCGGTCGGCATCGCGTTCTTCCTGGTCTGGGATCTCGCCGGCATCGGCGCCGGCGTGTTCTTCCGCGGCAACCCGGAGTTGCTGACCGGGGTGCAGCTGGCGCCCGAGCTGCCCCTGGAGGAGCTGTTCTTCCTCGCGCTGCTCTCCTACACGACGATGAACCTCTACGGCTGGTCGAGGAGGCGGCTGCGCCGCGGTGGCTGGTCGAGTAGGCGGCTGCGCCGCCGTGGCTGGTCGAGTAGGCGGCTGCGCCGCGCTGGCTGGTCGAGGAGGCGGCTGCGCCGCCGTGTCGAGACCACAGAACCACGACCATGACCTACTGGCTCCTGAACCTCCCCTTCCTGGCCGTGGCCGCGCTGGTCGCGGTGGCGGCGATCCTCGCCCGGCGCGCTCCGCGCTGGCGCGCGGTCGGTCTCACGGCGATCGGCGTGCTGGTGCTCACGGCGGTGTTCGACAACGTGCTGGTCGGCACCGGCATCGTCGGGTACGACCGCGAGCTGATCAGCGGGACGTTCGTCGGGGTCGCGCCGCTGGAGGACTTCGCGTACGCGGTGGCCGCGGTCGTGATGCTGCCGGCATTGTGGAGCCTGCTCGCGGGTCTCGATACCCGCGCTCCGCGCGCACTCGACCACCCGGACGACGCGTGATCCGCGCGCTCCTGCTCACCAGCCGGCCGCTCAGTTGGATCAACACCGCCTACCCGTTCGCGGCGGCGTACCTCGTCGCGACGGGACGCATCGACGGGCCGCTCATCGTCGGCGCAGCCTTCTTCCTGATCCCGTACAACCTCGCCATGTACGGCATCAACGACGTGTTCGACTACGAGTCCGACCTGCGCAACCCCCGCAAGGGCGGAGTCGAGGGCGCCCTGCTGCCGCCCCGCCTGCATCGCGCGACGCTGTGGACCTCCGGGCTGCTCGCGCTGCCCTTCGTGGTGTACCTGGTCGCGGTGGGTGGCCCGGCGAGCTGGATCGTCCTCGCGATCAGCCTGTTCGCCGTGGTGGCCTACTCGGCGAAGGGGCTGCGGTTCAAAGAGAAGCCCGTGCTGGATTCACTCACCTCGAGCGCGCACTTCGTCTCGCCGGCGGTCTACGGCCTCGCGCTCGCCGGAGCCGAGGTGACGCCGGCGCTGGTCGCTGTCCTCGCCGCGTACTTCCTCTGGGGCATGGCCTCGCACGCCTTCGGCGCGGTGCAGGACGTCGTGGCCGACCGGCAGGGCGGCATCGGCTCGATCGCGACCGTCATCGGTGCCCGCGCCACGGTGCGCCTCGCGATCGCGATGTACCTCGCGGCGGGAGTGCTGCTGCTGTTCGCCGGCTGGCCGGGTGCGCTCGCGGCGGTGCTCGTGCTGCCCTATGCGGTGAACGCCGTGCCCTGGTGGAACGTCGACGACGACGAGGCCCCGAGCGCGAACCGGGGATGGCGGCGCTTCCTCTGGCTGAACTTCGTCACCGGGTTCCTGGTGACCATGCTGCTCATCGCGGTCGCGCTGCTGCGCTAGCGGTCACCAGCCCAACTCGGCGGGGTAGTCCCCGCGGGCGGTGAGCGTCGCCGCCGCGGCGGCCAGGTGGGCGAGGGTCAGGCCCTGCGCGGCCGGCCCGACGCTGATGCGCGCGACCCCGAGATCGGCGAGCTGGGCGATCGGCAGGTAACCGGCGCGCGCGATGACGGCGACGGGGCCGTGGATCTCCGCCACGGCGCGCCCCACCAGTTCGGCGTCGGCGAGCCCGAGCAGGAACGCCGAGGTCGCCCCGGCGGCGAGATAGGCGTTGGCGCGCTCCAGCGCGTCGTCGATGGCTCCGCCGCGGTTGAGCGTGTCGACCCGCGCGTTGAGCGACAGCGGGACCCCCGCGGCGTCGGCAGCGGTGAGGACCGCCGCGATGCGTTCGAGCTGCTCCGGCAGCGGGCGTATGCCCCCGTCGGCCAGGCTGTCTTCGAGGTTGAGGCCGGCCGCACCCGCCTCGATGAGCCGGGCGATGTTCGCCTGGACGCCCGCCGCATCCGCCGCGTACCCGCGTTCGAAGTCGACCGACACCGGCAGCTCGACCGACGCGGCGATGATGCGGGCCGTCTCGATCGCCTGGTCGGCACTCAGCCCCTCGCCGTCGTCGACCCCGTGCGCCTCGGCGACGGCGTGGGATGCGGTGGCCAGCGCCCGCACGCCGGGAACCCCGGCGACCGCGCGGGCTGTCGCCGCATCCCACACGTTGGTCACGATCAGCGGATCGCCCGGGACATGCAGCGAGCGCAGGAGGGCGGCCTTCTCAGAGGTGCTGGTCATGCGACCAGCATGGCGTGCGCCGCCGTCACTCGCTCCAGCCGAGGTTGCGGGCCATGCGTTCCAGCGCCGACGCGGTCGCGGACTGCTCCTCGGCGCTCAGCCCGGTGGTCAACGTCGTGCGCAAGGCGTCGACGCCCTCGGTGAGCCGCTCGTGGGCGGCCGCTCCGCGGTCGGTGATCGCGTAGCTCTCGCCGGCGAGCACCCAGCCGCTCTCGACCAGCTCGGCAAGCTCGTCGGCCGGAGAGCTGCCCGGCTCGGCCGGCATCTCGGCCAGGGCAGCCTCGAGATCGGACGCCGTGGCCGGTGCGGATGCCAGCACGCCGAGCACGCGCCACTGCGCGCGCGTGACCCCGTGCTCTTCCAGCGCCGACGAGAAGCGCTCCTCGACGAGTCGGTCGACGAGCGCGAGCCAGAACGCGAGAGGCTTCTCGGCCATGCCCCGAGGGTACGCGCCGGATCAGTCCAGCGCGCCCGGCAACTCGCCCTTCGCGCGAGATCCGCCCGGAACCCGCAGGTCGGGCAGCTTCACCAGCAGCAGCAGCACGAGTCCGACGAGCAGCACGACCGCGATGCCGAGCACCCCGAAGATCGTCGAGCCCGAGATCGCGATCGCGAGGGTCCAGAGCCCCGGGGAGATGAACGAGGCGACGCGCCCGGTCGTGGCGTAGAGGCCGAAGATCTCGCCCTGCAACCCGACCGGGGTGACGCGCGCCAGCAGCGAGCGGCTGGCCGCCTGGGCCGGTCCGACGAACGAGGCCAGGATCAGCCCGCCGACCCAGAACACGATCGATCCGAGGCCGTGCAGCGCGAACACCACGGCGGCCATGCTGACCAGACCCGCGAGCGCGAACACGATGACGGCCTTCGGGCCGAACCGGTCGTCGGCGCGGCCGGCGAAGATCGTCGAGACGCCCGCGACCACGTTCGCCACGATCGCGAAGACGATCACCTCGTTGGCCCCGAAATGGAACGCCGCCGTGGCGAGAACCCCGGCGAACGCGAACACGCCGGCGAGGCCGTCGCGGTAGATCGCGCTGGCGAAGAGGAACCAGAACGCCGGCCGGGTGGTCTTGTAGAGGCGTACCAGGTCTTTCACCAGCAGCCCGTAGCCGGCGAAGAAGCCCACCTTCCGGTTCTCGGGATCGTGCGCGGGCGCCTCGGGCACGTTGAGGAAGATCGGGATGCTGAACAGGACCGTCCAGACCGCCGCGCCGACCGCGATGAGCCGGTACGCCAACCCGTTGGACGTGTCGAGGCCGAACCAGTCGGCGAAGGTCAGAACGACGACGATGACGAGCGCGACGATGCCGCCGATGTATCCCAGTCCCCAGCCGAGACCCGACACCTTGCCGATGGTGCGGCGGGTCGAGACCTGATGCAGCATGGCGTTGTAGTTGACGCCGGCGATCTCGGACACCACGGCCCCCAGCGCCAGGAACGCCGCACCGAGCCAGAAGTACGCCGGGTCGGCCTGCACGAAGAACAGCCCGAACTGCAGCAGGGCGAGCAGCATCGTGAAGAGGAACAGCGCCCCCTTCTTGCGCCCGGTCGCGTCGGCGCGCTGGCCCAGCACGGGGGCGAGCAGCAGGATGAGCACACCGGCCAGCGTGGTCACCAGCCCGTAGCCGCTGGAGAGCTCGGCGAGCGCGCGGACCTTCAGCGGGTCGTCGTCGTCGAGAGCCGCGACATCGGGCGACAGGAAGTCGTCGCCGACGAGGTACAGCGCGGCGAAGACGAAGGTCAGGATCACCGAGTTGAAGGGCTGGGTCGCCCAGTCCCAGAACGCCCAGCTCACCACCTGCTTGCGCGGGACGACCTTGTCGGCGTCGTCGATGGCGGCCAGGGGGCCGATCGACTGGGTGTTGGCGGTCGCGGCAGGGGTGGGGACGGCGTCGTCCTTCGGGCTGGCCATGGCTGGACTCTAGTGGGAGCGCGCGCCCGGGCGGTGACTTGAGTCGAGCGCGCTCAAGTTCACTTGACAAAGTTATCCACAGGCGTAAACTTGACATGGCCCGGCTCAAGTCGGGCGAACCAGACCGATCAGTAGGAGCACCGCACTCATGGCTCGAGCCGTAGGAATCGACCTCGGAACCACCAACTCGGTGGTCGCCGTCCTGGAGGGCGGCGAGCCCACCGTCATCGCGAACGCAGAAGGCTTCCGCACGACCCCGTCGGTCGTGGCCTTCACCAAAGACGCCGAGACCCTGGTCGGTGAGACCGCGAAGCGGCAGGCCGTCACCAACGTCGACCGCACGATCGCCTCGGTCAAGCGCCACATGGGCACCGACTGGAAGACCGACATCGACGGCAAGAAGTACACGGCCCAGGAGATCTCGGCGCGCATCCTGCAGAAGCTCAAGCGCGACGCCGAGCAGTACCTCGGCGAGGACGTGACCGACGCGGTCATCACCGTGCCGGCCTACTTCAACGACGCCGAGCGCCAGGCCACCAAGGAGGCCGGCGAGATCGCGGGCCTCAACGTGCTGCGCATCATCAACGAGCCGACCGCAGCCGCGCTGGCCTACGGCCTCGACAAGGGCAAAGAGGACGAGCTGATCCTCGTCTTCGACCTCGGCGGCGGAACGTTCGACGTCAGCCTGCTCGAGGTGGGCAAGGACGACGACTTCTCCACCATCCAGGTGAAGGCGACCTCGGGCGACAACCGCCTCGGCGGCGACGACTGGGACCAGCGCATCGTCGAGCACCTGATCAAGAAGTTCAAGGACACCACCGGTGTCGACGTCTCCAAGGACAAGATCGCCCTCCAGCGCCTCAAGGAGGCCGCGGAGCAGGCGAAGAAGGAGCTGTCCTCGGGGATGAGCGCCAGCATCCAGCTGCCGTACCTGTCGCTCACCGAGAACGGGCCGGCCAATCTCGACGAGACGCTCACCCGGGCCCAGTTCGAGCAGATGACCAGCGACCTGCTGGACCGCACCGAGAAGCCGTTCAAGGACGTCATCAAGGAGGCCGGGGTCAAGGTCTCCGACATCGCGCACGTCGTGCTCGTCGGCGGCTCGACCCGCATGCCGGCGGTCGCCGCGCTGGTGAAGAAACTCACCGGCGGCAAGGAGCCCAACAAGAGCGTCAACCCGGACGAGGTGGTCGCCGTCGGCGCCGCCCTGCAGGCCGGCGTTCTGAAGGGTGAGCGCAAGGACGTGCTGCTCATCGACGTCACCCCGCTGAGTCTCGGCATCGAGACCAAGGGCGGCATCATGACCAAGCTGATCGAGCGCAACACCGCCATCCCGACCAAGCGCAGCGAGACCTTCACGACCGCCGACGACAACCAGCCGTCGGTCGCGATCCAGGTGTTCCAGGGCGAGCGTGAGTTCACGCGCGACAACAAGCCGCTCGGCACGTTCGAGCTGCAGGGCATCGCGCCGGCACCCCGTGGCATCCCTCAGGTCGAGGTCACGTTCGACATCGACGCGAACGGCATCGTGCACGTGTCCGCCAAGGACAAGGGCACGGGCAAGGAGCAGTCGATGACGATCACGGGTGGCTCGTCGCTGCCGAAGGAAGACATCGAGCGCATGGTCCGCGAAGCTGAAGAGCACGCGGCCGAAGACAAGAAGCGCCGCGAAGGCGCCGAGGTGCGCAACCAGGCCGAGTCGCTCGCGTACTCGATCGAGAAGCTCATCAAGGAGAACGAAGACAAGGTTCCGGCCGACATCAAGGAGTCGGTCCAGGCAGATGTCGACGAGCTCAAGACGGCTCTCGCGGGCGATGACGACGACGCCGTGAAGGCGGCGTTCGAGAAGCTGAACCAGAGCCAGACGAAGCTCGGCGAAGCGATCTACGCTCAGAACCAGGATGCTGCCGCTGAAGGTGCGGCAGAAGAGGCTGCTGCCGAGACCGGTGCTGCCGAAGAGGATGTCATCGACGCCGAGGTCGTCGAAGA
>DATMFW010000073.1:0-56541 GCA_035556655.1 Pseudolysinimonas sp. | reverse complement strand
CCCCAGATCATCGGGGTCGGCGAGGCGATCGGCGTGGGGATCGCCGCCATCGTGCTGCTCGTCATGCTCGGCTCGGTCCTCGCCGCCGCCTTCCCCATCGTCACCGCCATCACCGGGGTCGCCATCGGCGCGCTCGGCACCCTGGCGTTCTCGGGGGTCATCCAGATGACCTCGGTCACGCCCGTGCTCGGGGTGATGCTCGGGCTGGCCGTGGGGATCGACTACGCGCTGTTCATCATCAACCGCCACCGCATCCAGCTGGCCGAAGGCGCCGAGGTACGCGAGTCGATCGGGCTCGCGAACGGCACCGCGGGCAACGCCGTCGTGTTCGCCGGAGCCACCGTCATCGTCGCGCTGCTGGCGCTCAACGTCACCGGGATCCCGTTCCTCGGCGTCATGGGTACCGTCGGGGCGATCAGCGTGCTCATCGCGGTGCTCGTCGCGGTCACCCTGACGCCGGCCCTGCTCGGCCTCGCCGGCCCCCGCATCCTCGGCGACCGGGCACGCGCGCGCCTCGCGGCACGGCACGCCGGCGAGACGACGGTGCGCCCGATGCCGACACCGCGCGCCGTGCTCACCGCCGTGTTCGCCGTCGCCGCCCTGCTGGTCGTCGCGATCCCCACTCTGTCGATGCGCCTGGGTCTGCCCGACGGCGGATCCGAGCCGCGCGAGTCGCTGTCGCACCAGGCGTTCGTCACCATCGCCGACGAGTTCGGGCCGGGTGCCAACAGCGCCCTCCTGGTGACCGCCGACCTGCCGGAGGGCCTGACCGAGCCGGAGACCCTGCGCGCGCAGGTGCGGGTCGCCGACGCCATCGCGGAGCTCGACGAGGTCACCGGCGTCGCCCCGATCGCCGTGTCCGGCGACGGCGCCCTCGCCGCGTTCCAGGTCGTCCCGGTCGGCGGCCCGAACAGCGGATCCACCGACGCCCTGGTACGCGAGCTGCGGCAGCTGGACCCGCTCGGAACCGGCGACCTGGGTGTCGCCGGGCAGGCGGCCATCAACATCGACATCTCCGAGAGCCTCGCCGACGTGCTGCCGCTCTACCTGCTCGTGGTGGTCGGGCTGTCGCTGCTCATCATGATCGTGGTGTTCCGATCGCTGGTCGTGCCGCTCATCGCGACCGGCGGGTTCATCCTGTCGCTGCTGGCCACCTACGGCGCGCTGACCGCTGTGTTCCAGTGGGGCTGGTTCGGCGACCTGCTCGGCCTGGCGAGCACCGGGCCCATCCTGAGCTTCCTGCCGCTGATCCTGGCCGGCATCCTCTTCGGGCTCGCCATGGATTACCAGCTGTTCCTGGCCTCCGGGATGCGGGAGGCGTTCGTGCACGGAGCGCCGGCCCGGGTGGCGGTGCAGCAGGGCTTCCGCGCCGGCAAGTCGGTCGTCATCGCCGCCGGGCTGATCATGGTCGCGGTGTTCTCGGGCTTCGTGAGCTCGGAGGCGACGATCGTGCGCTCGCTGGGGTTCGGGCTGGCGTTCGGGGTGCTGATCGACGCGTTCGTCGTGCGGTTGCTGCTGATGCCGGCGCTCATGCACCTGCTCGGCCGGGGGGCCTGGTGGTTCCCGGCCTGGCTCGAGCGCATCGTGCCCGATGTGGACGTCGAGGGTGCCGCGCTCGAGCGGCGGCACCACGAGGTCACCGGGTCAGCGACTCGCTGACCGGATCGTCGGGCGCCTCGGCGGGCACCGACTCTCTCTGACCGGCATACATCGCCGAGAGGTGACGGTACGACGGGGTGAGGAAGGCCAGGACGGCGGCGATGATCATGATCACGCCGGCGACCAGGAACACCAGGGCGATGCCGCGCGCCTCGCCGTCGCCGAGCAGCCACCCCCAGGTCTGCAGGCCCGGGCGTTCGCCCCTGTCGAGGTAGGGGATGATCAGGAACTGCGCGATCGGAGCGATCAGGAACGCCGTGATCGGGGCGGCGGCGGCCTCGAAGGCCTGCGCGAACCCGAACACGCGGCCCTGGGTGCGGAACGGCACGACCTTCTGGATGATGGTCTGCTCGGCCGCCTCGACGGCCGGGATCAGCGTCATGTAGACGAGGATGCCGAGGGCGTACAGCCACCACCAGTCGCGGATGGTGAAGGCCGCGCCCAGCACGCCCATGAGCACCACCAGCAGCAGCATCGTCTTGATCGGGTTCTTGCCGAGGCCGAACTTCGCGATGAGCAGCCCCCCGATGATGAAGCCCGTCGACGTCACGCCGAGCACGACGCCCCAGAGCTCGACCGGGAACAGTTCGAGCCCGTACGGGTCCATGAGCGCCATGTAGACGCCGCCGATCAGGTTGTTGAACGTCGAGAAGATGATGAGCGCGAACAGGCCCTTCACGGCCCGGACCGCCGTGATGCTGCCGCGGAGGTCGATGAGCGCCGCCCGGTCGCCCTCGCGCTCCGGCTGTTCTTCGGGGATGCGCAGCACCAGCAGATGCGCCCCGGCCGCCGCGGTGAGCACGAGCGCGATCACCAGGGTCCACCCCATGCCCAGCAGCCCGATCGACAGACCGCTGAGCACGCTGGTCACCATGAACGCCAGGCCCTGGACCGTGCCCACCATGCCGTTGGCGTTCGCGTGACGCTCGACCGGCATCAGCAGGGTCACCGTCGTCGACAGCGCGATGTTGCGCATGTTCTCGACGACGGCGCCGATCAGGATGATCGCCGAGAACAGCCAGAACCACGGCTGGCCGAGGTCGAGCAGCGTGCGCTCGGGGAACATCAGGAAGAGCCCGCCGGCGATGAGGAAGGCCGCGAGCGTGAACACCCCGGCGAAGATCATCACCGCGTGCTTGCGGTGGCGGTCGACGACGGTGCCGAACACCATCGCGAACCCCGCGACCAGCAGCATGTAGACGCCGCCGATGATGCCCGTGGCCAGCACCGAGCGGGTCTCGAGGTAGACCCAGAACGTCAGCGCGAACCAGAGGTAGCTCGTGGTGATGTTGGCGAGCGCGGTGTTGACCAGCACCTGGAAGAAGGTGCGCTCACCGCCGGCCGGCGGAACGTGCGCGGGCGGGGTCGTGGACGGCTCCGTCATGGGACGAGGGTACGCGACGGCACCGACATGCAACTTTCGAGTTGCGTATCACGATGGTGTGTGCTTCACCCTCGAGTCCGTCGAGGGAGGCACCGAACTCACCGTCGTCGAGCGGCTGTTCGAGCGCACCTCCGACCCGGCCGAGAACATGCGCAGCCACGCCCACGGTTGGACGGCCGAGCTCGACAAGCTCGTCGCCCTTCTCGAGGCGACGGCGTGACGACGCTCGTTCCCGTGTTCGCCGCGCTCGGCGACGACACCCGCTGGCAGATCCTCTCCGCCCTCGGCGAGGGGGACGCCTCGGCGTCCGCCCTCGCCGGGCGGATGCCGGTCACCCGGCAGGCGATCGCCAAGCACCTCGGCGTGCTGCAGCAGGCCGGACTCGTCGAGCCGGTCAGGGCCGGGCGTGAGGTGCGCTATCGCGTCCTCGGCGCCCGGCTCAGCGACACCGCGCGACGCCTCGACGCGATCGGCACCGCCTGGGAGCGTCGCCTCGCCGCCATCAAGGAGATCGCGGAGGATCCCACCGCGCACTGAGCAGCTCGACCGTCCCCGCCTTCCGGCGCTCCGACTCCTCCACCACCAGACCCGCCGCCTCCACCCGGGGCGACGGCCGCCGGGTGAAGTGCTCGCCGGCGACCGGGATCGTGACACGTTCCACCAGCCACTGCACCGCCCAGAGCGGCGGGAAGGTGCTGCCCACATGGTCGAGGAGGAGCAGCCGGCCACCCGGTCTCAGCACGCGCGCCATCTCGGCGATGGCCGCATCCGGGCGGGGGATCGAGCACAGCGCGAGTTCGCACACCACCGTGTCGAACGACGCGTCATCGAACGGGAGACTCTCGGCGTCCCCCTCGCGCAGATCGACCGCGCGGCCCAGCGCGTCGGCCCGCGCGCGGGCGAGGGCGAGCATCTCGGGGCTCAGGTCGATCCCGGTCAGCGACACCGCATCCGCATAGAAGGGGATGCTGCGCCCGGTGCCGATCGCGACCTCGAGAACCTGCCCCGCAGCCCGCCCCCCAATCCACTCGCGGGCGCCGCGGAGCAGCCCGCGCTCGGCTCCCGCGATCTTGTCGTCGTAGTCCGCGGCGGCGCGGTTCCAGACGCGGCGCTGGCGGCGGGTGGCGGAACGCGACATGGCGGCCAGTCTGCCCGAGGTCAGTGAGCCCCGGTGTCGCGCGGGCGATCGATGCCCTCCGCCGACTCGGCGGCATCCGCCTGGCCGGAGTCATCGGGACCGCCGGTACCGGGCAGCACGCCCGCCCCCGCGTCATCCTGGGCGCGCTGCACCTCGGTCTCGCTCGCGGGCGAGTAGGTGGTGTCGCGCCGGGTCTGTTCCTCGTCGCTGGTGGCCATCCTCCGACGCTAGGCGCCGACCTGGGGCGCGCGCCGGGATGCCCGGGCGACTCCCAGCGCACGCGGATACGCCCGATCGGCCCGGCGGTCAAGCCCCTCACGCGATGCCGCCCTCGCTCGTAGCGTCGACAGGACGACGAGACGTGAGGAGCACGACATGACCGCCTACCGAGTGACCGCGACCCTGACCGTCGAGATGGCCTCGGGCGACACCGCGCAACTGGAGGCCACGGCGAAGGCCGGGCTCGCCGAGTTGCCGGCCATCGCATCCCGCTACGGCGTGACCATCACCGCGAGCGACGTGACGGTCGAGCCTGCCGGATCGTGAACATCGACGCCCGCGCGACCGCGCTGTTCGCCGCCACCGCGATCGTCACCGCGATCGCCGTGGCGGGCATGCAGATCTCCGGATGGCGTGGCGGCTCGCTCGACAACCGGATCGAGCCGCTGTTCTGGGCGGGCGCCATTCTCGGCGCGGTCGGAATCGGCATCCTCGGGATCGCCGCGATGCCGGGCGGCCGCGAGGCGACGACGGTGCGGCTGGTGCGGGCAGGGCTCGGGCTCTTTCTGGTCGCGCCGGTGCTCTGCGTCGTCGCGGTGTTCACCGATGTCTGGATCTGATCCGCCCATGACCCGCCGCGACGCGGAACTCAGGGCCGCCGTGCTCTTCGTCGGCGCGAGCCTGGCGATGGCGATCGTCTGCGCCGGGATCATCGTCTCGGGCTGGTTCGCCGGCGTCATCGAGGACCGCTGGGAGCGGATCTTCTGGGCGGGCGCCGTGCTCGCCTTCGGGTCGGTCGCGGTGCTGGCCGCGGCGGCGTTCCCCGGCGGTGCCGACGACGCCCGGACGCTGCGGCGCGTCACCCGGCTCACCCGGATCGGGCTCGTGCTGTTCATCGTCGCCCCGGTGCTCTGTCTCAGTTCGCTGGTGCTCGACTTCTTCGCCTGAGGCCGCGCCGTCGGTGCCCCGTCTTACCGTGGCCGCATGTCCGAGGGGGTCGAGGCCTGGTGGGAGCGCCGCCGGTTCTCGCGCGGCGTCGACGTCCCCTACCCCGTCGGCACCTACCGCGAGGCCTGGGCGCACTACCCCGCGCTGATCCGGCAGTACCACCCCGAGTTCAACGCCGGCATCACGCTGACCCAGATCCCGCCCGCCGCCGAGGTCCTGCTGCTCTGGCAGTGCGACGTGGGGCACCTGTTCGCCGCGACGCCCGCCGAGCAGCGGAACCGGCCGCGCGGCGAGCGCCGCCGCTCGTCCTGGTGCCCCGAGTGCGCGGTGCTGGCCCAGCCGCCCCGTATCCGGCCGCCCCGCATCCGGCCGGCCGGGCAGGCGACGTCGGCCCCCGCATCCCGAGCCCGCTTCGTGTGCCGGAAGACCCCCGACGTGCCCATCGGGACCCCGTTCGTCAGCGCGTGCGCCCCCGCCCCCGCATCCGCCGTCGAGGCGCGCCTGCGCGCCGACCTCGCCGAGCAGCTCGAGTTCACCGCCGGTCTCAACGCCGTCCGCGTCGCACGGCCCTTCTTCGACCACACCGAGGTGTGGCCCGACATCGTCATTCCCGAGTTGCGGATCGCCGTCGAGTACGACAGCACCGGGCGTCACGGTCTCGAGCACGTGGGCAAGCGGGCGGATGCGGACCGCCGCAAGGACCGCGCGCTGCGGCACGCGAGGTGGGAGGTGATCCGCATCCGCACGGGAAAGCTCGAGCCGCTGGGGCCCCACGACCTCCAGGTCGGCAGTGCCGGGCCGCGCACCCTGGCCCTGCTGCTGGACCGGTTCCGGGCCGTGCGCGGCGACCTCATCGTGGACGCGTACCTGCGCTCGTGATCAGGGCGGGACTCACTTCACGGCGTAGGCCTCGGCGAGCCAGCGTGCGTAGGTGTGCCAGGGGTCGCGGCCCTCGGCGACCTCGGCGATGTGGGCGGCGAGCGCGGGGGTCAGGTGGAACCACTCCGAGCGCTCGAACCGGTCGGCCGCGAACTGGAGGTGCCGCGCGCGTTCCCGTACCCGGTCTCCGCGCTCAAAGGCCAGCACCTCCTCATGCCAGATGGCCGCGAAGCGCTGCCGGGGGTTCGCGGTGGTGCCGATCTTGACCCGGTCGCCGTGGCGCAGGTAGTAGACGACGTCGACGCGCGGCGGCGGCAGGCCCGGGTCGGGGGCGTCGCCGATGCGCCAGTCGCAGACCGCGCAGCGCGGTCCCGATGGCGAGGACGTGCTCTCGGACGAGCCGCAGAGCAGACACGGCATCAGGTGCCCGGTTCGGGCGTCACCACCAGACCGCCGGGCGAGTTCGCGGACTTCGTCAACTGCTCGACCCAGGCCGCGTTGATCGCCGGCATCTTGCTGCCGAAGTAGTCGAAGGTCAGCGAGATCGCCGGGCTGATCCAGATCGAGGTGCGCCCCATGCCATTGCGCTGCGAATCGACCCAGGTGAGCGCGAACTGCTCGCCGCGGCGCAGCTTCGCCCAGACCACGACCTGCAGGTGCGCGAGCACTCTGTCGTCGAAGGTGGCGACCAGTTTGGAGTCGTAGGTGAGCGTGCCCATCGCCCCGAGCCTATGCCGGACCACCGGCCGAGGTCACCGTGCAGCGGGGGGCTGTGTCCCGCGCGGCGATGGAGTATAAGCCCCGACGGCCCGATCCGTGCACGCTGGATTTGCCGCGGTGGCCCCCCGAACATGGGGACGTGGACATCGTCGAGACCCTCAGCACCGCCATCGAGCGCCATCAGATCGTGCCCTATTTCCAGCCCCAGATCGACGTGGCCTCGCGCCGCGTCGTCGCCGTCGAGGCCCTCGCGCGCTGGGACCACCCCGTGCACGGGCTGCTGCCTCCTGAGGTGTTCATCCCCGCCGCCCAGCACCACGGCATGATCGACGATCTCGGCATCCTGATGGTGGATGCGGCGGCGCGCGCCGCGGTGAACTGGATCGCCGCGGGGTACCCGATCCAGGTCTCGGTCAACGTCTCGGCGACCCAGCTCGCCGGCCCGCGCCTCACCGACTGGCTGCGGTTCCTGCTCGAGCGCTCCGCCCTCCCCGCCGAGAGCCTCATCATCGAGATCACCGAGACCAACCAGTTCGACGACCTTCCCGACGTCGCCGGACGCCTGCAGGAACTGCGCGGACTGGGTCTCGGTATCGCGATCGACGACTTCGGTGCCGGCTTCTCGTCGTTCGCCCGGCTCGACCAGCTGCCGTTCACCGAGCTGAAGATCGACCTCTCGCTCGTGCAGGACGAGACCGACGACGGCTACGCCGCGCTCATCGAGATCGTCGAGTACGCCCACTCCCGCGGCCTGCGGGTCGTCGCGGAGGGCGTGGAGACGCTCGCGCAATCGCACCGGGTCGAGGCGCTGCGCTGCCAGCGCGCGCAGGGCTACCTGTTCGGCAAGCCGATGCCGGAGGCGGCCTTAACCCAGCTGCTCGCCGACCGGGACGGCTAGATCTCGGGGTCGTACGCCGTCGCCGTGGCGCTGGCCTGGTCGTCGCCCACGTCGATCTGGGTCCACACCACCGGCATGCCAGGAGAGAACAGGATGTCGATGCCCGGGCCGCCCCGCAGCGGCGGGATGTTGACGTACCCGCCGCCGGACTTGATCGCCTCGAGGATGCGGCCCTTGAGCTCGTCGACCGGGTCGGGCAGGAAGTAGTCACGCCCGTCGACCGACAGCCGGTGGATCATCGGCACGGTGTGCTCCTTCCTGCGTCGCCCTCCGGCGACTCATCTCCTCAGGCTAACCGTAGGATGGCGACACCATGGGTCAGTTGCAGTACGGAACCACGCAGAGAGTCGAACTCGATGATCGGCTGCTCGGCCACATCGAGGCCGCGATCATCTCCAAGCTGCGGCGCGGCGAGGCGTTCGCCCTGCGGCTCGACGAGGCCGGCGTCACCGCGACTGTGTGGGTCAGCACCGGTTCGCAGCTGCAGTTCACCTACTCCGGCGAGCGCCCGACGCTCGACCGGGCGTGGCTCGAGGCCCTGGTCGAGACCGCCAACACCCCGTCCGGCCTGCGCCTGCTGCCCGCGCCGTAGCACAGCACGGGCCTGCGCGCCAGACCCCTCCCCCTCGACCCGGGCCGCCGTACGGTGAACTGCATGAGCGCACCACTTCACCGCATGCCGGAAGGCCGACTCCCGCTGATCGCCGCCCTCGTGAGCGGCACCGCCGCCGTCGCGATGGCGTGCCTGGCTCTCGTCGTGGTGGGGACGGGCTTCTGATGACCCTCATCTCATCCCGCCGTCCGCTCGGCGAACCGGCCCCCGAGCTGGCACGCGGCCTCGGCAAGGTCCTCGTCGCGTCGGCACAGCTCGCCGCGGTGGCCGGCGAGGTCGACGCCGCTTCGGGAGTGCAGCCCGAGCTCGAGCGACTCGACGCGACCCGGGACCGCTGGCGCGAAGTGGCGGCCGGGATGCTGGAGTTGCGCGAGCGGATCGAGGCGGCTGCCGCATCCATGATCTTCACCGGTTCGTCGGGAGAGCACCTGACCATCAAGGGGCGCGACGGGGTGCTGATCCCGGCCGATGCCGCCTACCTCTCCACCCTCGCCCGCCGGATGGATCGCCATGCGCGGGCCGGCCGGGTGTTCGCCGCCGTCGACGCGGAGACCGTGGCCTAACCGCTCCACCTCCTCGGGTGCGTCGCGCGCCCCCGTGCCAGACTGGCGACGGAGGCGACGATGCCGATTCATCCGTGGCTCGCGGAGCGGTTCGAGCTGATCCGCGACATCCCGTCGTTCGCGGCCGCACTCGCCGACCCGCACCGCTACGGGCAGCGACTGGCCGGGTACCTGCAGGACCCCGAGCCGTGGGTGCCGCCCGCCGGGATCACCATCGAGGACGCCGACGCCGGCGGGGTGCCGGTGAAGATCTTCCGGTCGGCAGCGCCCGCGGGCGGGCTGCTGTGGCTGCACGGCGGCGGATTCGTGATGGGCTCGGTCGAGGACACCGAGTCGGTGATCCCCTCTGCCGAACTGGCGTCCCGGGCCGGGATCGTCGTGGTGTCGGCCGGATACCGGCTGGCGGTCGGCGGGGTGCGTTACCCCGCGCCGCTGGAGGACGCCATGACCGCCTGGCGCTGGCTCGGCGGTCAGGGGTTCGCCCGGCTCTTCATCGGCGGGGCGAGCGTGGGAGCGAACCTGGCCCTCGGCGTCTGCACGCGGCTGCGCGATTCCGGGGAGCCCCTGCCTCTCGGCATGCTGCTGGCCTACCCGCTGGCGCATTACCCGGTACCGGAGCTCGAGATCCCCGGGATGGATGCGGTCCCGGCGATGCTGCGCTTCCCCGCCGAGTACCGGGCGGGGATCTTGCAGAACTATCTCGGCCGGCTCGATGAGCTGCCCGAGGATGTCGTGCCGCGATCGTTCGCCGGGCTGCCGGAGGCCTGGATCGCCCCGGCCGAGTTCGACGATCTGCGCGGCTCGGGTGAGTTGCTCGCCCGCCAGCTGACCGACGCCGCAGTGCCGGCGCATCTCGCGCTCGCCGCGGGCATGGTGCACGGCTACCTCGGCCGGGCGCCCTCGCTCGAACCCGTCGACGCCGTTCTCGAGACCTTCGCGGCGGCGATGCGCGCGTGAGCCTCCTGACCTTCGTGCTCGGATTCCGGGTGCGCCAGCCGCGGGACACCGCGCGGTTGCGCCGGATCCGCGGGCGGATCTACACGCGGGTTGCCCGCCTCGACGCCGAGATCGTGACCTCGCCCGAGCCCGTCCCGTTCGACGGGATCGATCGGGCGGCGTTCCGGCCGATCCGCCCGGGCACCCGCTGGGGCCGCGTGTTCGATTGCGGCTGGCTGCGGATCACCGGGCAGGTCCCGGCCGGGGTCGCCGATCCCGTCGTGCTGCTCGGAATCGCCGGCGAGGGTCTGGTCTACTCGCCCACAGGCGAGGTGCTGGATGCCGTCACCACCGTCTTCCAGCAAGGCGATCTGCCGCACGCCGGCGGCGGCTACCGTCCTGTCACGGGCATCGACACGGGCTCGGGGAAGGTCGAGTTCTATGCCGATGTCACCTACAACGGATTCCTGCTCTATTCCGTGGGCAGGGCCGTGTACCGCGGCGCGCACCTGGCCACCCGCGACGACGAGGCGTACGCCCTCTATTACGACTACCTCGCGCTCGCCGTGCTCGCCGATGCCACCGAGGATGCGGGGCTCGCCCGCGAGCTGCGCGGCGCCCTCGACGCGGCCTGGGCGCGCTTCCGGTCCCGCGATCTCGCAGGGGCCCGCTCCGCCCTCGCACCCGCGCTCGCCGCCCGCTCCGGCGACGACTTCGTGTACAGCGCGATCGGGCACGCCCACCTCGACATGGCTTGGCTGTGGCCCCTGCGCGAGACGAAACGCAAGGCGGCGCGCACCTACACGCGGGCGCTGAACACGATCGAGTCCCGGGACGGTTACCTGTTCGGCTCGAGCCAGCCCCAGCAGATGCTGTGGATGAAACAGCAGCACCCGGCGATCTACGAGCGCCTCCGCGCCGCGGTCGCCGCCGGACGCGTCGAGTTGCAGGGCAACTTCTGGGTCGAGACCGACACGAACCTGCCCGGCGGCGAGTCGCTGGTGCGTCAGGCGCTCGTCGGGCGGCGGTTCCTGCAGCAGGAGTTCGGCCTGACCGACGAGCAGCTGCGGCTGTGCTGGCTGCCCGACACGTTCGGCTACACGGGCTCCCTGCCGCAACTGCTGCGGGGCAGCGGCATGGACTGGTTCATGACGATCAAGCTCGCGTGGAACACGGTGACGGTCTTCCCCCACCGCACCTTCACCTGGCGCGGCATCGACGGGTCCGAAGTACTCGTGCACATGGCGCCCGAGGGCGACTACAACTCGCGCGGCGCGGCCGACGGGTTGCTCACCGGGCTGCGGCAGTACCCGGAGAAGGCACTCGACACCGCGCTGCTGATCTACGGCTCGGGCGACGGGGGCGGAGGCCCCGGCGAGATCCACCTCGAACTCACGGCGCGCGAGCACGACCTGCGCGGGCTGCCGCGGGTGGAGTACCGCACGGCGACGCAGTTCTTCCACGACCTCGAGCGGCACGACCTGAGCGCGCTGCACACCCACACCGGGGAGCTCTACCTCGAGACCCACCAGGGCACCTACACGACCCAGGCGGCGATCAAGAAGGGCAACCGGGTCGTCGAGCGCAAGCTGCACGAGGCCGAGGCGCTGGCCGCGATGCTCGGGGACGACCCCCGTGCCGCGCTCGAACCGCTCTGGCGCGACACCCTGCTCGGGCATTTCCACGACATCCTGCCCGGCTCGACGATCGAACGCGTCGCCCGCGAAGCGCGCGAGCTGCTCGAACACACCGCGGCCGAGCTCGACGGTCACATCGGGTCGATGCTCGGCCGGCTCCCCGCCGGAGACGATCCCCTGATCAACCTCACCGGGGTCGCGCGCGATGAGCACGTGCGCACGCGCGACGGCTGGGTCCGGGCGACGGCCGAGCCCTACGCCTCGGCCCGGGTGACGAGATCGCAGCCCGACCCGCGGCTGACGTTCGACGACGACGCGATGTCGAACGGCATCCTCACGCTGCGGTTCGGCGCGAGCGGCGAGATCGTGTCGTGCCGCGACGCCTCCGGCACCGAGCACTCGGCCGGGGGTCTGTCGCGCCTGGTGCTGCACCGCGACCCCTACGTCTGGCCGTTCAACGCGTGGGACATCGACCAGCGGTACACGCAGCGGACCCCGCGGGCCCTCCCGCTGCGTCACACCGGGACGGTCGTCGACGGCCCCACGATCGTGCGCACCCAGGTATACCGCTCGCGCGTGGTGAGCATCGACCAGCGCGTCGTGCTGGAGGCCGGCAGCGATGTCGTGCGGTTCGACACCCGCGTCGAGTGGCACGCCCGGCACCGGATGCTGCGCGCCGAGTTCCGCCCGGCTCACGTCGGCGACACGGCGCGCTGCGAGATCCAGTTCGGGCACATCGCGCGGACGATGCTCGAACGCGACGACGTCGAACGCGCCCAGTTCGAGGTGGTCGCCCACAAGTGGATCGCGACCGACGACGGCACTACCGGGTTCGCGTTGCTCAACGACAGCAAGTACGGTCACCGCGCCAAGGGCGGTCTCATCAGCCTCGCCCTGCTGCGGGCCCCGACCTACCCCGACAAGACCGCCGACCGCGGAACGCACCACTTCTCGTACGCCTTCACGCCGTACGCGGCGGACGACCTGGCGAAGGTGGTGCGCGAGGGCTATCGCCTCAACAATCCGCTGCTGCCGGTCGCGGGAACGGCGCTGCCGAGCGTGGCGAGCACCACCGATCCCGGCGTGATCATCGAGACGATCAAGCCGGCCGAGAACGGCAACGGGACCGTGCTGCGGCTCTACGAGTCCCTCGGGCGCGTGTGCCGCGCCGCCGTCACGACGACGTTGCCGCACCTGCGGGCCACCGAGACGAACCTGCTCGAGAAGCCGATCGGCCCCGCCGACCTGTCGGCGCTGGAGTTCGGCCCGTTCCAGATCAGGACGATCCACCTGGAGGCACGATGAGCACCACGACCCCGTCACCCCGAACCCAGGTCGCCGCGATCGTGACCGCCGGCGCCGGGCAGAACGTCATCTACACCGTCGTGACGACGTTCATGCTGCTCTACCTGCTGCAATACGCGCACTTCGGGCCGGGGCAGCTCGCCATCGCCACCACCGTCATCGCGATCACCCGCATCGCCGACGCCATCGCCGACCCGATCGTCGGCAGCCTCATCGACATGAGCCGCACCCGCTGGGGGAAGCTGCGGCCGTTCGTGCTGTTCTCGGCCGCGCCGGTCGCCCTGCTCACGGCACTGCTGTTCGCGGTGCCCGAGCTGGCCGGCGACGGCGAGGTGCTCTACTTCGCCGTCGTCTACGTGGTGTGGGGCTTCGTCTACACCTTCTGCGACGTGCCGCTCTGGGGCCTGGTCGGGTCGGCGTTCCCCGACCCCGCACGCCGCAACCGCGTGGTGGGATTCATGCGCGCGTTCGGCGCCATCTCGCTCGGGCTCGCCACCCTCGGCCTTCCGCAGCTCGCCCGGCTGCTGAGCCTCGCCGACGAGACCACCGGCGACGGCTGGTCGCGCTCGATCGCGCTGGTGGCGATCGTCGGCATGGGCCTGTACCTGCTGGCGTTCTTCTTCGTCCGCGAGCGCGAGAGCGCCGCCGCCCAGAGGCAACTGAACTTCCGCCAGCTGTTCGCGGCGCTGTTTCGCAACACGCCGCTGCTGCTGGTGCTGCTCGGGTCGGTGCTCGGCTTCGGCCGCTACATCGTGCAGGCCGGCGGCGCGGTGTTCGCCGTGATCGCGTACGACGACGAGGGCCTGTTCACGTTGCTCGGCGCCGGCATCATCGGCGGACTGGTGATCTCGTCGTTCGCGACGCCCGCCCTGCTGCGGGTCTGGCCGGCGCGCACGCTGGCCATCGCCTGCGGCATCGGCGGCGCGCTCATCTCGGTGCTGATGTACGTGTTCGGATTCCAGAACATCGTGAGCGTGCTGGTGTTCATGGCCCTGACCGGCGTGGCGATCGGGGTCTTCAACGTGCTGCAGCCCAGCATGATCGCGGATGCGGTGGACGCGGCCGAGCGGCGCACCGGCGTCCGAAACGACGGCATCTCGTTCGCGACGCTGACGTTCACCGCCAAGGTGATGAGCGCCTTCGCCACGCTGATCTTCGGGGTCGTGGTGGTGCTCGCCGGGTATCAGGACGGCCTGGAGGTCACGCGCACCATGCAGGACACGGTCTGGATCGGGATCACCCTGGTTCCGGCGGTCAGTTGCCTGCTGTCCGCGATCCCGTTCCTGTTCTACCGGCTCGACACGGCGTCCGCGCCGCCCGCTTGACCTTGCCGCAGCGTCAACCCCGACGCTGGGCGGATGACTGAGTATCCGAGTCCCGTCCCGTTCCCCTCCGACGACGCCGAGTCGCCCGGCATCTACCGCGAGATCTACGGCATGCCGGCGTTCGCACGCATCCCGACCCTCGACCTGCTGGAGTCCGCGCGGTTCTGGACCGACGGCCTGGGGTTCGAGGAACTGTTCATGGTGCCCGGCGTGCTGGTGCATCTGCGCCGCTGGGCGTTCCAGGACGTGCTGCTCGCTCCGGGAGGCACCGCCGGACCCTCGGCGATCGCGCTCAGCTTCGCGTGCGTGCTGTCGGAGCTGCGGCCCGCCGCCGAGCGTTGCGAGGCCCTGCGCCCAGGCTCGACGAATGGTCCGCACGAGCGTCCGTGGAACTCCACCGAACTGGAGGTCACCACCCCCGAGGGTGCGCTCGTGGTGCTGACCGCGGCACGGCCGTTCGACCCCGCGCAGGGCATGCCCGCGTTCTGAACCGCCCGTGCAGTAGTGTTCGGGCCATGCCCGCCACCGCCCTGCCCTCCAGCGGAGAGCCCCCCGCCGCGAAGACCTGCGACGCCGGCGGGATGGCCGAGATCCATCGCCTCTTCACGAGCGGATTCGGGGAGGCGCCCGGTCTGGTGTCGGGTGTCGCCGACGGCGACGCCGCGCACGCTGAGGTCATCGCGACGCAGCTGCACCTGCTGTCGGTGTCGCTGCACGCACACCACGAGGGTGAGGACGAGCGCCTCTGGGGCCCGCTGGTCGAGCGTTCGCCGTCGTGCTCTCCGCATGTCGAGCGGATGAAGGCCCATCATGCGCAGATGCTCGCCCAGCTGCAGAAGATGGACGCGGCCCTGCCGGCCTGGCGCGCATCCGGCACGACGAAGGACGCCGAGCCGGTGCTCGCCGCCCTGGCCGGCATCAACGAGGCCCTCGACGTGCACCTGCCCGACGAGGAGCTCAATATCGTGCCGGTCATGGAGACCGTGATCACCCAGAAGGAGGTCGAGTGGTTCGCCGAGCACGGCCGGGCGGCGACCCCGAAGGGCCAGACCTGGAACATGCTCGGCGCGATCCTGCGCGGCCAGCCGGACGGCGGCACCGAGTGGCTGACGCACAACCTGCCCGGTCCGGTGCGGCTGCTCTGGAGGCTGGTGGGCGCTCCGAAGTACGCCAAGACCCGCGCGGCGCTCGAGGGCCGCTAGCGGCGCCCGCGTGGCACCCGACGACTGGATCGAGCACCGCCGCGGCGACGGCGAGCGCGTCGGCTGGATCGTGCCCGACGGCGACGGCTTCGGCATCGTCGACCTGCTCGGCCGGCGCATCGGCGACGGCCCCGTCGACTGGCTCGAGGCGGAGGAGACGCTGGAGGCGCTCGGCATCGGCTACCTCGCCGGCCGCTACGAACTGACGACGGATGCGGCGGTGCGCCGCGTGCGGATCGGCGAGGTGAGCACGGCCCGCATCGTGGTCGTCGCCGACGACTTCGGCAGCGCGTCGGCCGTGGGCGCGGACCCCGAGCGGTTCGAGCTGCCCTTCCCCGCCCCGCAGACGCTGCGTCGCGTCGGCTGACCGCTGCCGCATTCCGGGGCGCTTGGCAAGCCCTGGACGGGACGGGATTTCAGCGTGAGGCTGAGCGTCAGAGCCATGCTGCAGATCCATGTCGTCCCCACCGCCGGCCAGTGGACGGTCTCGGCCCCCGAGCGCGAGTCGAGCTTCTGGGGCAGCGAATGGGACGCCGTCCGCTTCGCCCGGTACATCGGCGAGCGCGCGGGTTCGGCGGAGATCCACGTCTTCGGTCCCGACGGGCTGCTGCGCACCGAGAGGGTCGGTTGACGCCGGCTCCGCCTACACTCCGGGCATGACGGTTCTGGACTGGTTGCTCGACTCCGACCCGGCGATCCGCTGGCAGGTGAAGCGCGACCTCCTCGACGCCCCGCCGGATGAGGTGGCCGCCGAGCGCGCGCTCGTCGCCTCGACCGGGTGGGGCGCCGCGCTCCTCGACCTGCAGGACCCCGACGGCCGGTGGGACGGCGGCACTTACCGTCCCGGCTGGGCACGAGAAGACCGGCCGTTCTTCGATGCGTGGACCGCCACGCACTTCACGCTCGTGTCGCTGCGCGAGCTGGGTGCGCATCCGGACGATGCCCGGGTGCGGGCCGCGATCGGGCGGGTCCGCGACGACGTGCGCTGGGAGCCCGACGACCCGGACACCTATTTCCACGGCGAGACCGAGCCGTGCATCAACGGGCTCGCGCTCGCCAACGCCACCTACTTCGGCGAGGACCCGTCGCACGTCGGCGAGACCGTGCTGGCCGGCCGGCTGCCCGACGGCGGCTGGAACTGTTTTCCCGACGAGAACCGCCCGGTGTCGTCGTACCACTCGACGATCTGCGTTCTGGAGGGCCTGCTCGCCTGGCAGCAGGCAGGCGGGCCGGTGGACCGGATCACCGAGGCGCGGCGCGGCGGCGAGGAGTACCTGCTGGAGCGCGGACTATTCCGCCGCCGCAGCGACGGGTCGATCGCCGATCCCCGGTTCACGATGCTGTCCTACCCCGGGTACTGGTTCTACGACATCCTGCGCGCGCTCGACCATCTCCGCGAGGCCTCCCGCGTGGACGGCACTCGCCCCGACCCGCGCTGCGCCGAGGCGATCGGGCTGCTGGAGGCCAAGCGCGATGGCGAGGGTCGGTGGCGCCACGAGAACACGCACGAGGGCCCGCGGCTGATCGAACTCGAGGGCGGCGAGGGCACGCCCAGCCGCTGGAGCACGCTGCGCGCGATGCGGGTCCTGCGGTGGTGGCACGAGGGGTGATGCTCAGTCCGGCACGTGCTCAGTCCGGCACGTGCTCCAGCAGCGCGTCGACGGACTCGTTCATCCGCACCTCGATGACGGGATCGAACGTCCCGGGGATCAGGTAGCACCGGGCTGACTCGTGCACCTCGTACCCGCCGGCGGCGATCTGCGCGGCGGTGGGGATGTACCCGACCATCCCGTTGCTGTACGCGACCGGCAGCGCGCGGCCGCCGGAACGCTCGCGGATGCGCAACCCGTACGGACTGGTGACCTCGCCGCTCATCGCCAGCAGCTGCAGCCCCGGACCGAGCGACCAGAGCTGCAGCCGGCACGGCAGTTCGGGGCGCAGCAGGTCGGGGTGGGCGAGAAGTCCGGCGGCCCACTGCGCCTCGAGCGGGTCGTCGGCGCCGACGGCTCCGAGCTCGGACGGGGTCGGCACCCGGGACACCGGAAGCTGCGCGGTCCGCCAGGCGGCGGAGATCGGGCCGGTGGCGACCGGGGCGGAGGGCTCGGCCAGGAGGCCGGCCACCGCATCCGCGAAGTCGCGCCCGACCTGCGCGGCGCGCTCGATGCCGGCCATGACCGCGCCGCCCGGGTCGACATCCCCCGCACAGCCCTGCAGCGGGAACGCGACGGCTCCGGTCGCCCGCTCGAGCCCGGCCATGGCTGCGCCGAAGAAGTCGCCGCTCACCACGTTGTCGGCACTGACGACGGGATGACACGCGTAGTGGACGAAGCAGGCGACGAGCTCGTCGCCGGCGTCGAAACGCACCACGGTGAGGGTGTCGTCGATGCGCGGATCGGCATCGAGGTCCTGGCGCCGCTGCCAGGCGAGTTCGTGCCGGGCGGCGACGCGCGCGACGGTGACCTCGCGCCGGGAGCCCGCGGCCTCCCGCGCGACGATCGCCAGGTGGGCGGCGAGCTCGTCGAGGTAGCCCTCGTCGACGACGCCGAGCAGCGCCGCCTGGTGGTGGCTGAGCTGGGGCGCCGAATGGGTGTGGGTCGCCGAGAAGAGGATGTCGGAGGGCGCGACGCCGGTCTGCTCGGCGACGATGGTGCGGAAGCGCTCGTCGCTCTCGGTGCTCCAGTTGAGGAACTCGCCCGAGACCAGCGCGAGGGTGCCCGTGTCGTCGCCGATGACGGCGACGCGCACCTGGATCGGGTGGGCGAACTGGGAGACCAGCGCCCCCGCCCGTCGCCCGAAACCCGCCAGCTGAACCGGGTGCGCGGGGCTCGCGTCACGCCGTGCGACGCCCAGACGCAGACCCATGGCTCGATCCTACTGGTCTAGACCAGGGTCAGGGCTCGGCGGGCTGCCGGGACAGGCGCGAGTCCGTGCGGTCCTTGCCGACCTGCATGCGCACGACGTAGCGGTCTCCGCGGTAGAGCGAGCGGCCGAACTCCACGACGTGCCCCGACAGATCGCGCGAGGTCTGCGTGAGCGCGAACGCCGCCGCGCCGGGGGCCGTGCCGAGCCGGCGAGCGTCGGCCTCGTCGAGCTCGGCGATCGTGAACGCCTGCTCGGCCGAGTCGACCTGGACCCCGTACTGCGCCGCCAGCAGATCGTAGAGCGAGTCGCCGACCCGCATGTGATCGAGCAGGCCGGGGAACCCGGCGGCCGCCAGGTTGGTGCGCTCGACGGCCATCGGCTCGCCGTCGGCCGTTCGCACGCGCTCGATCGCGTAGACATCGTCGCCCGCGGCGATGCCGAGCTTGTCGGCGAGGTAGGCGCTCGCGGGCTCGACGGTGGCGTGGAACTCCCGGGCACCGGGCACCATCCCCCGCAGGATCATGTCCTGCGAGAACGAGCGCAGCACCTCGGGCTGGGCGAGCATCGGGTGCTGCACGTAGGCGCCGCGGCCCGGCACGCGGCGGATGAGACCCATCGCCTCGAGCGAATCGACGGCGGCTCGCACGGTCATGCGCGCGACCTTGAACTGCTCGGCGAGCGCGCGCTCGGAGGGGATGGCGACCCCGGGCTCTGACGCGCGGACGAGTTCCTCGAGGGCACCGCGGATCAGGTCGCGCTTGCCGCCGGGCGGTGCGTCCTGGGTGCGCGCATCGAGCGTCATCGGGTCGGCCCTCCCACCCCGTCGGACGGGGCCTCCCGGCATGCTAGCGAGTGGGGCCGCCCGCGGTCGACTTCCGGTCTAGACCGGCATAGGGTTCAGGCATGGACATCGCCGTCGCCGGATGCGGGCTCATGGGATCGGGCATCGCGCGCGTGCTGTCCGCCGCAGGGCACGCCGTCACCGTGTTCGACGCCGACGAGGAGCGTGCGGCGCGCTCCGCCGAGGAGGCCGGCGCGACGGCGACCGCGACGCTCGAGGCGGCGGTGCGCGACGCCGTCGTGGTGTTCGAGGCGATCGCCGAAGACGAGGCGGCCAAGCACGACCTGTTCCACCGCATCGCCGCGGCCGCACCCCGCGCCATCATCGCGTCGAACACCTCGAGCATCCCGCCGAGCGTGCTGGCGGAGGCGCTCTCCGACCCGGCCCGGTTCCTGGTCGCGCACTTCTTCAACCCGGCGACCATCGTGCCGCTGGTCGAGATCGTCCCGGTCGCGCAGACCTCGGCCGCGACGATCGCGACGGTGCGCGACCTGCTCGCCGGGGCGGGCAAGGAGCCCGTGGTGCTGCAGCGCGAGACGCCGGGGTTCGTGGCGAACCGCCTGCAGGCCGCTCTGCTGCGCGAGGCGTTCGCGCTCGAACGGGATGGGGTGGCCGGGTTCGCCGACATCGACCGGATCGTGCGCGCCGGCCTCGGGTCGCGCTGGGCGGCGGCGGGGCCGTTCGGCGTCGTCGACCTCGGAGGTCTCGACATCTGGCGAGCCGTGACCGCACGACTGTTCCCGGTGCTGGCCGTCGATGAGACACCGCCGGCGGCGCTCCGCGAGCGGGTCGATACCGGCCGGCTCGGAGCGAAGACCGCGGCCGGGTTCTTCGACCACGACCCCGGCGAGGACCAGGCGGTGCGCGACCGGATCGCCGAGCACTTCAGGCTGGAGTACCCGGAACCCACGAGCTGACGGCGGCGAGCACCGGTCGCGGCGAGCGCGCCAGCACCGCACCGCCCGCCAGGGCGTCTCCGGCCGCCGGCCGCAGCCGCGCCCCGCCAGCGAGCCGGTGCAACTCGTCGGCGAACGGTTCGGAGAGCAGGCTCCCCACCCGGAACAGTCCGCCCGAGGTGGCCACCTCGAACGAGTCGGCGAGCCCGGCACGCCGGGCGGCGGCCAGCACCCCGCGCGCGAGATCGGCCCCGGCGTGACGCCAGATCGCCGTGGCCATCGGATCGCCGCGTTCGGCGGCCCGCGCGACGTTGCGGCTGAACGCCGCGATGAGCTTCGTCGGGGTGGAGCTGCCGTGCACGCTGCGGACGGCATCGTCGGCGGTGCCGTACTCGCGCCGCAGCTCCTCGGCCAGCACGCTCGAGCCGTCGAGACCGTCGACCACGCGCATGCCGACCCGCAGCCCGGCCAGCCCGATCGCGTAGCCGCTGCCGCGGTCGCCGAGGAGCGGCCCGTCCCCGTCCACCCGGTGCACGAACCCGTCGGCGCCGACCGCCAGAATGACCGACCCGGTGCCGGCCGTGACGGCGACGCCGGGACCCGTCCCCATGGCACCCACGTAGCCGAGCACCCCGTCGCTGGTGACGACGATGCGCTGCGCGGTGACGAGGCCGCGCAGGATCGCGGCGGCGGCATCCACCTCGCGCGAGGGGGAATGCACCCCGTTCAGCCCGAAGACCGCGGTCGCGAACGCGGGCGGGCGCATGTCGAGCTGCGCCAGGGTGGCGGCGAGACTGCGGGTCAGCGCATCGGCGCCGCCGGGCTCGCCGATCATCGCCAGCCCGGGTCCGGTGACGCTGGCCAGCACCCGACCGTCGGCGTCGACGGCCGCGGCGGCGGTCTTCGACTTGCCGCCGTCGATCACGAGATGCGGTGCGGTCATCCCCGTTCGACGGGGACCGGCTGCCCCGTGCGGGCGGACCGGTAGGCGGCGAGCACGATCTCGAGGGTCTCCAGGCCGTCGCGGCCGTCGGGCACCGGGGCGCGGCGTTCCCGGATCGAGTCCACGAACTCGGCGAGCATCAGCCGGTTGGTGTCGACGCCGTACGAGCGCCACAGGCTGCGGGCGCCGACCTCGGCGTGCCCGCGCAAGGCATCGCCGAACGCATCGATCGACAGCTCGCCCGAGTCGCCGATCGCGCGCAGGCTGAGCCCGCCCCACGTCGGGTTGCTGTCGGGCAGCGACCAGCTGGCGTCGATCGTGGCGATGACGCCGGAGGCGAACTCCAGCGTCACGACGGCGCCGGTCTCGACATCGACGTCGTCGGCGTGCGCGATCCGGTTGCTCTGGGCGTAGACGCCGATGACCGGTTCGCCGGTGAGGTAGAGCAGGATGTCGGCCAGGTGGACCGTGTGATCCATCATCGCGCCGCCCCCGGCGAGCTCGGCGTCACCGAACCAGGCGCGGTCGCCGATCGGGATCCGCGCGACATTCGCGCCGTCGAAGGCCAGGACCCGCCCGATCTCGCCGCGATCGAGCGCGGATTTCAGCTCGCGCATCCCCGGGCTGAACCGCACCGGGTAGGCCAGCATCAGGCCGACGCCCGCGCGCTCGCACGCCTCGATCATGGCGACGGCGTCGGAGACCTCCGTGGCGATCGGCTTCTCGCAGAGCACATGCACCCCGGCGGCGGCGGCCCGTTCGACGAGGTCGCGGTGCTGGGAGTTGGGGGTGCAGACGATGATGCCGTCCGGCTCCGCGGCGAGGAGGTCCTCGTACGAGTCCAGGATCGTCACGCCCAGGCTAGCGATCCGGTCCCTTGTCGCACGGCGGCCCTCCTCGACCGCGTCGCCTCCGGGATCGGCTACCACGAGCTCGATCCCGTCCCAGACGTGCAGCAAGCGCACGTAGGTCTCTGCGTGGACATGTTCCAGCGATGCGACGCCGATTCTCATGCCCGTCCCCCCTCGATCTCGATCGCGACGCCGGTGCGCGCCGATTCCACCGCGGCCTCGGCCACCCGGACGGCGCTGAGCCCGTCGGCGGGCGACACGCGCGCCGCGCCGCCGGTCGTCACGGCGGCGGCGAAGTCCGCCAGCTCCGCCTCGAACGGCCCGGGCGCACCCGGTGCCGGGGGCGTGGGCAGCCGGCGCACGGTCCCCGCGGCCTCGCGGATCCGCACGTCGGTGCCCGGGGTGGTCCCCGAGAGCAGATAGCCGCCGTCGCCGAAGAGCTGGAACGTCGAGGTCAACGGCGACCCCGCCGCATCCCACACGCCCTCGACGTGCGAGATGGCCCCGGATTCGTGGGTCAGCACCACGACTCCGGCCTCCTTGCCGCCCGCGCCGTCGCCGAGCGCGCGCGCCCAGACCCGGCGGACCGGACCGGCGAGCCACTGCGCGATGTCGTAGTCGTGGATCAGCAGATCCATCAGCAGCCCGCCCGATCGGTCGCGATCCTCGAACCAGGCCGACCAGGTCGGGCGGGGACCGGAGCGGGAGAGATGGGCGACCGCGATGGCGCCGAGGGTGCCGCGCTCGACCTCGCGCCAGGCGGCGACGTAGGGGTCGATGTAGCGCACCACGTGGGCGGGGAACAGGCGCACCCCGGCGGCCGCGCATACGGCGATGACCTCCTCGGCCTCCGCCGCCGTGCGCGCGAGCGGCTTCTCGCACACCACGTGCACTCCGGCGGATGCGGCGGCGGCCACCACGGGCAGGTGCTGGTCCGTCGGCGTGCAGACGTCGGCGATCTCGCAGAACTCCAGCAGCTCCTCGAGCGTCGCGGCGGCGACGATCCCCAGCTTGTCCGCGAGGCGGGCGGCCTCCTCGCCGTCTTGCGAGTAGACGGCGAGCTCGGCGCCGTTGGTGCGCCAGGAGCGCAGGTGCTGCTGGGCGATGAAGCCGCTCCCGACGACCCCGACCCGGATGCCGCTCATCGCAGTGACGCGGCGTCGCGCTGGATCTTGAGGACGGCCTCCGGGATCGACCGGACGGCGTCCTCGTCGCCGAGCAGCACGTACTGCGGGAACATCACCATCTGCTCGCAGAGCGCCTCGCTGACCGGCAGCCGGTAGTCGCCGTAGGCGAACCGCGGGTCGGAGGTGTCGAGCCCGACGGCCCGGACGTCGAAGTTGTGCTCCGCGAACACCGGCTGCCGGTTGAGGGGGCTGATGTAGCCGCTGGAGGTGGGCACGCCCTCGGCCCGCATCGCCTCCATGAACGTCGCGCGGTCGAGACCTCCGAACGCCGCCGGGTCGTAGCGCATGCAGTAGATGTGGTACGCGTGGCGGGTGACGCGCTCGTCGGTGACCAGCGGCGTGATGCCCTCGATCTGCGCGAACGCCTCGTCGAGGATCCGGGCCGAGGTGGTCCGGTTCTGCATGCGCTCCTCGGCGACGGTGAGCTGATCGAGCAGGATCGCGCACTGCAGTTCGCCGAGGCGGTGGTTGCCGCCGTTGACCACGTGGTTGTACCAGGCCTGTCCGCGGACTCGGCCGCAGTGATGCAGGGTCCAGGCGAGCTCGGCGAGCTCGTCGTCGTTGGTGGTCAGCGCCCCGCCCTCGCCGGCCGTCATGTTCTTCGAGGCCTGGAACGAGAAGCTGCCGTACGCGCCGAACGAGCCGACCGCCTTGCCGCGCCAGCGGGCGCCGTGGGCCTGGGCGGCATCCTCGACGACGGGGATGCCGTGGCGGGTCGCGATGTCCATGAGGGCATCGAGGTCGGCCGGGTGGCCTCCGAAGTGCACGGGCATGATCGCCTTGGTGCGCGGGGTGATCGCCGCCTCGACGGCGGCGGGATCGATGGTCCCGCTCGCGGGCAGCACATCGACGAACACCGGCGCGGCGTTGACGTTGAGCACCGAGGTCGCGGTGGCCAGGAAGGTGTAGGCCGGCACGATCACCTCGTCGCCGCTGCCGACCCCGAGTGCGGCGAGCGCGATCTGCAGCGATACCGTGCCGTTCGAGACCGCGAGGCCGTGCCGGGCGTCGTGGGCGTCGGCGAACGCCCGCTCGAAGGCGAGCTTGCGCTCCCCGGCGACGTCGCTCCAGACCCCCTCATAGAGCGCGTCGGTCACCACCCGGACCGTCGACTCGGTGACCGGGGGCCAGCTGGGGAACGGGGTCTGCCGCACGGGGGTTCCGCCGCGCAGCGCGAGCGTCTCAGTTGCCATGGTGTGTCTCTCTTTCGTACGGTCAGGCCTTGACGGCGCCCTGCAGCATCCCCGAGATGAAGCTGCGCTGGAAGATCAGGTAGACGATCAGGATGGGGAGGATCACGAGGATCGTCGCGGCGCAGAGCCCGGCGACGTCGCGCGTGTGGGCGAGCACGAAGAACCCGAGCGCGGCGGGTGCCGTGCGGTTCGCGGGGCTCGAGATGAGGATCAGGATCAGCAGGAACTGGTTCCAGGACCACATGAAGAACAGCACGCACATCGTCACGATCGAGGGCCGTGACAGCGGCAGCAGGATGCGGAACAGGATCGTGAAGTTCGACGCGCCGTCGACGCGTGCGGCCTCGATCAGCTCGCGCGGGAATCCCGCGAAGCTGGCATGCATCCAGTACACGCCGAACGGCACGAACGCCGCCGTCTCGGCCAGGATCACCCCCAGCATCGTGTCGGTCAGGCCGACCGAGCGCATGTTGAAGTACAGCGGGATGATGGTCAGCTCGGCCGGCAGCACCAGGCCGAACACGAACAGCCCGAGCAGGAACTTTCCGGCGAACACCTGCAGGTGCGCGATGGCGAATCCGGCGAGGATCGACACCACGGCGGCGAGCGGGACGACGCCGGCGGCGACCGTGAGGCTGGTGAGCAGCAGCCGGCCGAAGCTGGCCGTCGTCCAGACGTTGATGTAGCTCTCGAACGTGAACGGGTCGGGAGCCTGCAGGCCCTTGATCAGCGAGAACGGCGGGTTGAACGAGCTCGTGACGATGCTCGCGAACGGCACGAGCACGGCGAGCGCGAACAGGCTGAGCAGGAGGTAGCGACCCGTGTCGCGGAATCCGATGGTGACGGCACGTGAGGCCATGGTCAGTCCCTCGCCTTCGATCCGAGGCGGCCGGCCAGCAGCAGCACGAGCAGCACCAGGGCCATGAGCACGACCGCGAGGGCGGATGCGGCCCCGATCTGGCCGGAGTTGAAGGCGAGCCGGTAGACCAGCAGCCCGGGTACGACGGTGAGGTTCGCGGGGCTGCCGTTGGTCGTGACGTAGACGAGGTCGAAGCTGGCCAGCGCGGCGATGATGGTCAGGGTGAGCGCGACCCGGATCTCGCGGGAGAGTCCCGGCAGGGTGACGCTGAGGAACTGGCGGTAGCGGCCGCCGCCGTCGAGCGACACGGCGTCGTAGAGCTCGGTGTCGATCTTGTACATGCCGGCGAAGAACAGGGTCATGCACAGCCCGGTGAGGGCCCAGGTGCCGACGAGGCCGACGGCGATGAGCGCCCAGTCGGGATCGCCCAGCCAGGCGCGGGTCAGTTCGGCGAGCCCGGCGCCCTGGAGCGCCTGGTTCACGAGCCCGTCGGGCTCGTACATCCACCGCCAGATGATGCCGATGGCGACCATGGGCAGCACCTGGGGCAGGAAGATGATGGCGCGGAAGAATCCCATGCCGCGGATCTGCCGGCGTCCGGCGAGAGCCACGATGAGCAGTCCGGCCGCGATGGGGATCACCGCGAAGTACACGATGAGGACCATCGCGTTGGTGATCGACCGCAGCAGCAGCGGGTTGGTGACCACCTCGAGGTAGTTCTCGAACCCGACGGGGATGGCCTGGGTGATGCCGTCCCAGCTGAAGAACGAGAGGTAGAACGTCTGGCCGGCGGGCACCAGCACGAACGCCGCGTACAGCGCGAGTGCCGGGAGCACGAAGACCAGAGCGAGCAGTCGGCGCGAGAGTCGCCTCCCGGTGCCGGGCCGCGCGCCGCGACGGGGAACCGTCGCGGCGCGCGGGGTCAGGCTGGTGGTCATCCGTGCTGAGCGTCCCAGAGGTCCTGCAGGGACTTCACGAACTCGTCCGCCGTCATCCGCTGGAGGATGAGCGACTGGACACCGGCGGTCAGCGCGTCCTGCATGTCGGGCGTCGCGTACTCCAGGAACTGCACGAGGCCGTTGGCCTGGTTGACAGCCTGGTAGGCGGTGCCGATCTCCTGCTGCAGGGGCGTCTCCGACGCGGCCGATCCCGAGTCGACGGGCAGCAGGCCGCCCTCGATCTGGATCTTGGCCGCATCCTTCGTCGTCATGAAGTTGAGGAAGGCCGCGACCACGTCGGGGTACTTCGTCTTCGACGACGCGGCGTAGCCGCCGCTCGCGCCGGTGGCCGCCGCGTTCTCACCCTGCACGAGGGTGAAGCCGGCGTCGTCCCCGAGCCCTTCGAGCGCGGCGGGCGTGTTCCAGTTGCCGTTGAAGTGGAACAGGCCGTTGCCCTCGGCCCACGCCACGGCGGCGTCGTCGTGGCCGATGCCGGTGAGGGTGCTGGGCAGGTAACCGGCCTTGCTCCAGTCGAGGATCTTCTGCGCGGCCGCGCGAGCGCAGTCGGTGTCGATCGTCGCGCCGTCGTGTCCGAAGACCCAGGCCTGGATGTCGGCGGTCGGGCAGAGCGCGTTCAGCAGCACGTACAGCATCTGCTGCGCACCCGTGTCGAGCGCCCCGACCTCGATGCCCTGCAGGCCGGCGGCCTTCGCCTTGGCGAGGTCGGCCTCGAGCTCATCGAGCGTGGTCGGCGGCTTGGCGATGCCGGCCTGCTTCAGCTGCGCGCGGTTGAACCAGGTTCCGACGATCGACAGACCGGCGCCGGGGACGGCGTACAGCTCGCCCTCGCCATAGGTCTTCGCGTCGGAGGTGAGGCGCCACTGGTCGAGCGCGGCCTTCGAGACGGAGTCGTCCCAGTTGTAGAGCTCCTCGTACGGGGTCAGGTCGAGCAGGTATCCACCGGGGATCAGCTCGTTGACCGGGCCCTGGAACGCCGCGATGTCCGGCGGGTCGTTCGAGGTCATCTTGAGCCGGATGTTCTTGATGTAGTCGTTGAACTGCTCGGGCTCGTAGTTGATGGTGACGTTCGGGTACTTGGCCTCGAACGCCTCGATCAGCGCCGGCGCGGTGAGCGACGTGCTGTCCGTCAGCGTCAGCTCGATCGGCTCGTCCGGGATGTTCGTGCTGACCGGACCGCCGTTGCCGTCCGATCCGGGTCCCGAGGTGCCGCCGATGCAGCCCGCGAGAGCGACCGACGCGACAGCGAGGACAGCGCCGATGCGCGCGTTCCTCCACCGTGGTTGCTTTGCCATTCCACACTCCTTTGTCGTGAGGCCGGTACGGGGTTCCGTCGACCTGTGGTGCGGACCCGACGTCTGCGCCCTCGTGCCCGGCCGTGCGTGACGGGGAGTGCGCGAGGGGGAGCAGCCTGTTGACGATCTGGTCGTGAATATATGTATAACCTCGCATAAATACCCCTGTCAAGCGCGGCCGATCTGCGGCGTGGCGCGTCGGGCGCCGCGGCGGTGGGCTCCTGTTGCGGATGCGATGCCCGGAAATACAGGCCGGAACGGGCCGCAGGCGGCGATTTCGCATCCCGAATCGAGTGTCGCCATTTACGGAACTAACTTGATAATATTTTGCCTGCACGGCTACAGTGATGCGACATCGACCCCCGAGGAGGCGGCAGTGAACCCAGGCGACCGGATGCCGCCCGGCACCGATCCCGGGCTGCTGCGGCGCATCAATGCGGTGTCGATCGTCCAGGACCTGCGCCGGAAGGGCGTGATGACCCTGACCGCCCTGTCGGCCTCGACCGGGCTCTCGCGCCGCACCATCGAGTCGATCCTCGACTCGCTCAAGTCCGACAGTCTCGTCGAGGAGGTCAGCGACGACGCGGCACCCCGCGGGGCGGGCCGCCCTGCCCGCAGCTTCCGGTTCGTCGCCGAGTCCGGCGCTCTTGTCGGCGTGCAGATCGCCGCACACGAGGTGTTCGCGACGGTCACCGACCTGAACGGCGCGGTCATCGGCAAGGCCGCACAGGAGGTGCGATCCACCACCCCGCGCAAGGGCCGTCTGCAGGCATTGCACACGGCGGTCGACCGGGCGATCGCGAGCGCCCGGTTTCCGCGCGAGAAGCTGCGGCTCATCTCCGTCGGCACCCCCGGAATCGTGGAGCCGAGCGGCTACATCAGCAGCTGCACGGCGCTGCCGGAGTGGTCGGAGTTCGATCTCGCCTCCGAGATCGCGGCCGAGTACGCGTGTGATGTGCGAGTCAACAACGACACCAACCTCTCCGCGATCGGCGAACGCTGGCAGGGCACCTCGGCCGGCTTCGACAACGCGGTGTGGCTGCTCACCGGCCGCCGCACCAGCATGGGCATCATCATCGACGGCCGGCTCTACCGCGGAAGCGACGGGGCCGCCGGCGAGATCGGGCTGCAGGGCGGACCGTGGGGCGAGGTGCGCGAGCACCCGCTCAGCTTCTACGGCGCCACCGGGCGACCCGAGGCTGCGGAGGCGGACGCGATCGTCGAGGGCGCCCTCCGGGGCAACACCGCGGCCGTGGCGTCCATCGACAAGCTCGCCGGGTCGATCGCCCGCGGCCTGAGCGGTGTGGTGCTGAGCCTCAATCCCGGCTGCGTCGTGCTCGGCGGGGCGCTCGCCCGTGCGGGCTCGCTGCTGGTGCCGGCCGTCGAGCGCAACCTGACCCCGCTGGTGCTCAAGGTCCCCGAGATGCGGGCGTCCGGGCTCGGCACCGAGGCGACGGCGATCGGTGCCGTCCGCGCCGCGCTCGACGTCGTCGACGACGACCTGCACAACCTCTGGCTGAGCGCCGCGGAGCGGGTCGACCGCGACACCGTGGGCGCGCTGTGACCTCCGAGGGGCAGCCGGCCGTCGAGACCTGGTCGGATGGGCGACCGCACGCGGGGCGGGTGTTCGCCGCCGTGTTCCCGCACGCCGACGATCTGACGATCTTCGCCTCCGGCACGGCGCTGAAGCTGCTGCACGAGGGCTACACCGGCTATCTCATCCTCACCACCGACGACGACAAGGACTCCTACGACCTGTCGTCGGCCGAGACGGCGCTGCGCAACGACGAGGAATCACGCCGGGTCGCCGATCTGCTCGGGCTGACCAAGCTCTATCGCTTCGACTACCAGAACCACCACCTCGGCGCTTCCGAGCTGATCGAGCTGAGGCACCGCCTCATCACCCTGTTCCGGTACCTGCGGGTCGACACCGTCATCGGCTACGACCCGTGGGGCCACTACGAAGAGAACCCCGACCACGTCATCACGGCGCAGGCCGTCGAGGCGGCCTGCTGGATGGCCGGACGCCGGCGCGACCTGCCCGAGCTGGCCGATCTCGGCCTCGAGCCGCTCACCGTGCGCGACAAGTACTACGTCGCGCGCGGCCCCCAGCTGACCAACCTGGTCGTGGACATCTCTCCCGCGGCCGACCGCAAGCGCGCCGCGCTCGCCCTGCATCGCACACCGCTCGACAACATGTGGCGCACCCACCTCGACCTGCACCCCGGCGACGACATCGGCTACGACGAGTTCGTCGCCACCCGCGTCCTCGACGATGCCGGCGGGGACTACGGGTTCGCGCACGTCGAGCTCTTCCACCGGATCGGAGCCGGCGCATGAGCGTCTACAGCGACCTCGGGGTTCGCCCCGTCCTCAACGCCTGGGGGACCGTCACCCGGGTCGGCGGCTCGCGGATGGACCCCGCCGTGCTGGCGGCCATGGAGGACGCCGCGCGCAGCTTCGTCGACATGGGAGAGCTGCACGAGGCGGCGAGCGCCGAGGTCGCCCGGCTGCTCGGCGCCGAGGCCGCGTGCATCACCTGCGGGGCGGCCGCTGGTCTGGCGATCGCGGCCGCCGCGTGCATGGCCGGGTCCGATCCGGCGGCCATCCTGCGTCTGCCGCAGGCCGCGGGCCTGCGCGAAGAGGTCGTCGTGCTCAAGTCGCACCGCATCCTCTACGACCAGGCCGTGCTCCTGGCGGGCGCGCGGTTCGTCGAGGTCGGCGTCACCTCGGCGGCCGGCATCGAGCAGGTGCTCGCGGCGATCACCGACCGCACGGCGATGGTGCTCTACGTGGCGGAGGCGATCCCGTTGCGCGGGTCGCTGCCGCTTCGTCAGATCACGGCGGCACTGCGCGGCACCGGGGTCCCGGTCGTCGTCGACGCCGCCGCCGAGCTCCCGCCGATGAGCAACCTGAGGGCTTTCCTCGACGACGGCGCCGATCTCGTGGTGTTCAGCGGCGGCAAGGAGCTGCGCGGTCCCCAGTCCTCCGGGGTGATCCTCGGACGCCCCGACCTGATCGCCGCCTGCGCCGCGAACGCGTTCCCGAACTACGGCATCGGTCGCGCGATGAAGACCGATAAGGAGACCATCGCGGGCCTCGTCACCGCCGTGCGGCTCTTCGTCGCCCGCGACGAGGATGCCGACCAGCGCAGGTGGGAAGCCATGGTCGCGCAGCTGGTCGACGCCCTCTCCGCTCACCCCGGCTGCACCGTGCGCCGGGGGTTCCCGGTCGAGCCGGGCGTCCAGCCCGCGAGCATCCCGCGCGTCTACCTCCGCCCCGCCCGCGGCACCGCGGAGCAGCTGCTGGCCGGTCTGCGCGCCGGTGAGCCCTCGGTCATTGCATCGGTGTCGGGCGACGAGCTGGTGCTCAACCCGCAGTGCCTCGCCGACGACGAAGTCGCACAGGTGGCCGGCGCGGTGCTCAGCCTTCTCGGCTGAGGGCGAGTGCGTCGATCTCGACGAGCATCGGCTCGTAGGGCAGCCCGGTCATGACCGTCGTGCGCGCGGGCAGCACGCCGTCACCGATGCGCGCCCGCAGGTAGTCGTCGTAGACCGCGTTCATGGCGGCGAAATCCTCCCGGGTGGTGAGGTACACCCGCACCTGCAGCACGTCGGCGAAGCCGGCCCCGCCCGCGGCGAGGATCGCCTCGACGTTCTGCAGCGTGCGCAGGGTCTGCGCCGCCACGTCCCCGTGCCCGACGAACTCGCCGGTGCGCGGGTCGACCGGACCCTGACCGGAGACCTGGAGGAAGGGGCCTCTGCGCACCCCCTGCACGAATGCGTGCGCCGGGGCGGGAGCGTCGGGGGTCGAGATGGCGTGGTCGGTCATGTGCTGCCTTTCCGGGCTTCGAGCGCCCGTCGAGAACGACGGTAGGGATGGTATAGACCAGTGTCAAATCTGGCTGGACCGCGCCGTGCACGCTACTCCGCGAGCGGCCGACCCCAGATCGCCCACAGGTCTTTGGCGATGCCGAACCGGTCCGACAGGTGCCCGTTGCACATCACCGCGATCGTCGTCTCGCGGTCGGCCGACACCGTGAAGTCGGAGACGAAGCCGCCCATCCGGCCGGTGTGGTTCAGGTCCCCGTCGACCTCGATGTCCATCCCCGCGGCGTAGTACTCGCCGGCGGCCTCGTACACGGCGCCGTCGAAGAAGTCCTGCTGGATGATGTCGCTCTTGCGGTACTGGTCCCCCCAGCGGACCAGCTCCGAGGCCGTGGTGATGATGCCGGTGTGCCCGTACGAGGTCCAGCCGGCCTCCTGGCGGTTCAGGTCGTCGTCGTACGACAGGGCGATGTCGTCGGCGTGCAGGGTCGGGGCGAGCACCATGTCGAGGCCGAGGGGGGTGAAGATGCGCTCGTCGAGGAACTGCGGCAGCGTCAGGCCGCTCGTCTTGCGCACCACCTCGGCGAGCAGGACGTAGTTGGAGTTCGAGTACAGGAAGCCCGAACCCGGTTCCAGCCGGGTGGCGCGCCGGATCGCATCCAGGGTCGCGGCCTGATCGGCCGGGTCCGAGAAGCCGATGCCGATCTCGTCGAGCTCGACCCAGTAGTCCGGGATCCGGCTGGTGTGGTGGATCAGCTGATCGAGGGTGACGCTGGCGCCCCACGGCGGCAGACCGCCGACGTATCGGGCGATCGGGTCGCTCACCTTCAGCTTCCCCTCGCGCTGCAGCATGAGGATCGAGATCGCCGTGAACTGCTTCGACACGGATGCGATGTCGAAGCGGGTCTCGATCGTGTCGGGGATCTTGTGCTTCAGATCCGCCATCCCGCCCGCGCCCGCCCAGAGCACGACGCCCTTGCGGGCGACCGCGGCCGAGCACCCGGGTTCTGCTGCGGGCACCCGCTCGGCGACTACGGCATCGCTCGCCTCGCGGGCGGCGGCAAGCTGAGCAGCGGCGTGCACGGTTCCCGGCCGCGTCCCCACCTCGGTCCGCCCGGGCGGCGCGGCGGCGCACCCGGAGAGCACCGCGAGCACGGCGACGGCCGCTATGACGCCGACCGGTCCGGATCCCCGCACGGGACCACGGTATCCCCGAAGTCAGTAGAGCCGGCTGCGCCCGACCACCACGCGGTCGCCGCCCTCGGCCTTCGCGCGGTACATCGCGAGGTCGGCGGCGCGGATGAGCGCGTCCATCGGCGCGAGCTCGAACGGGTCGTCCGGGTCTGCCACCGCGACGCCGACGCTCGCCGCGAGCGGGATCGAGCCCGGCAGGAACTCGTACGGCTCTCCGATCGTCGCGCGGATCCGTTCGGCAACATCGAGCGCGATCCCCTCGTCGGCGGAGTGGCAGATGACGACGAACTCGTCTCCGCCGTAGCGCGCCACGACGTCGCTGTCGCGGACGGTGGCGAGCAGCCGGCGACCCACCTCGGCCAGCAGCTCGTCGCCGCGTTCGTGCCCGAGCTGGTCGTTGACGGCCTTGAAGCCGTCGAGGTCGACGAAGACGACGGCGGCGGGCGACTCGGTGGCCTGCGAGCGCTGCTCCAGCAGCCGGCGGTTGGGCAGCCCGGTGGTCTCGTCGTGCAGCGCGGCGTGCTGCAGCCGGCGCTGAAGCCGCAGCCCGGTCAGGGTCTGCGCGGCCTGACCGGCCAGGGCGTCGGCCAGCGGGGCGGCTTCGTCGTCGAACTCGCGCGGGTGCCGGAAGAAGCACACGAACAGCCCGAACACGTCGTCTTCGTGATGCAGGGGCGCGGCGATGAGCGCCTGGACCCCGGTCTCACGCATCGCCCGCCCGAGGGCGGGGGCGAGGGCATCGCCCTCGGCGGCGCCGCTGACCTTCAGCACGCGGCGCAGCGTGAGAGCGGCGCCCGACATGGCGCGGGTATCGAACATGCCCTCGAAGGGGTTCGAGCCGGCGACCGGTTCGAGGTGTCCGGAGTCATCGACCAGCAGCACGACGGACTCCTCGGCCGCGTAAGCCTTCGCCGTCGTCTCCGCGAGGACCTCGGCCAGCCGCGACTCGGAGGTCGCTTCGGCGAAGGCGATCGAGGCCTCGATGACCAGTTCGAGACGCGTGCGCGTGCGGCCGGCGAGCGACAGCGAGCGCCGCAACTCGTGTCCGGTGCGGTATCGGTCGCTGCCGTCCATGAGCGTGATCAGGCTGCCGTCGTCGCGGGGCGTGCGGATGATCAGCGCGGCGCGGTCCGGATCGCCGATGCGCACCACGAAATGGGCTTCGCGGGTCGCGGCTCCGTCGAGGAAATCCTCGGCCGGCTCGACGAGGTCACCGAATCGCTGCCCGGTCGCGGGGGCGATCGAGGCCCACCGCTCGAACGCCGAGTTGGCCTCGACGATCACGTCCTCGGTGTCGACGACGACGAGTCCGACCGGCAACTCGCCGATGTCGATGGCACGCGGCGACCCCATGACGTCACGCTATGTCTTTCGCCGGATATCGGCGACCCCCTTGCGCAACGCTGTCTGATCGTTACCTGAGCCTTCAGCGCTCAGGTCGGGGCAGGGAATACGGTCGTCGGGTGCGCGATCTCGGCCCGGCCCTGGACGGGGCTGTCGCGCGCGGCGAGGTCTCGGCGGTGTTCCAGCCGCAGATCGACCTGGTGACGGGCCTGATCGCGGGCGCCGAGTCGCTCTGCCGCTGGCAGCATCCGGAGTGGGGCGCGATCGCGCCCGCCGAGTTCATCGAGGCGGCCGAGATCTCCGGGCACATCGACGAGCTCGGCCGGTACATGGCCGAGGAGTGCTGTCTCGCCCTGGCGGAATGGCAGATCGACATCTCGGTCAACGTCTCTCCGCTGCAGCTGGAGAACGCCGAGTTCACGCTGTGGCTCGCCGGCCGGCTGAGCACCCGGCGTTCGCGCGGCGGCTCGCTCACGCTCGAGATCACCGAGAGCCGGCCCCTCGACGACGTCGCCGCGATCCTGCGCCGCCTCGAACCGCTGCGCCTGCTGGGCGTCGGCATCGCGCTCGACGACCTCGGGACCGGCTACTCCTCGCTGGCACAGCTGCGCCGGATGCACGGGACCGAGGTCAAGCTCGACAGATCCCTCGTCGCCGACGATTCTCCGGAGGCCGTCGACACCATCACCGAGGTGGTGCGCGTCGCGCACGCGGCCGGCATCCGCGTCGTCGCCGAAGGCATCGAGACCGAGGAGATGCTCCAGCGCGTCACCGGCCTCGGATGCGACCGGGGCCAGGGCTACCTCCTCGGCCGGCCGATGACGCGGGATGCGATGCGGCGGCTTCTGCAGGCGGCGTAGCTAGCCGCTCACCAGCCGCAGTTCGTCATCGCCGAGTTCGACCCGCACATGGCGGCTCGGCGACCCGGCCAGCCGCATCAGCAGCCGCCGTTCGAGGTTGCGCTGCAGGTGGCGGGCACCATATGCCGGGTCGTATCCGGTCTCGGCCAGCCAGCGCGCCACGCCGGGGCCGATCTCGATCCACCAGTCCTGCGCCGCGAGCCTCATGATCAGGCGACTGAGCTCGCCCACCGCGATGGTCTCGAGGTCATCGAGTCCGAGCGGGGCGAAGAAGACGATCTCGTCGATGCGGTTGATCAGCTCGGGCGCCATCACCTGCCGGATCGCCGCGAGCTGCCGGACCGTCGGGTCCTCGGACCCCGACCCGAAACCGGGCACCGTGCGGGTGCCCTCGGGCCCGCCGAGGTTCGAGGTCATCACGATGACCGTCTGCGAGAAGTGGGTCGTCTCGCCGTGGGCATCGGTCAGGCGCCCGGCGTCGAACACCTGCAGGAAGGCGTTCCAGACGTCGGGGTGGGCCTTCTCGATCTCGTCGAGCAGCACCACGCTGCGCGGGTTGCGGCGCACCCGGGTGGTCAACCAGCCGTCCTGGTCGTTGTACCCGACGTATCCGGGGTCGGGCCCGTGCAGCTTGGTGGCGGCGACCGAGCTGTCGTATTCGCTCATGTCGAGCCGGATGATCGCGTCGCCGTCGCCGTACTCGGCCTCGGCCAGGCGCCGGGCGAACTCGGTCTTGCCGACGCCGGTCGGGCCCGCGAACAGAAATACGCCGTTGGGGCGCTCGGGCCGCAACTGCAACCCGGCGTGCGACATCTCCAGGCGCGCGGTCACCCGCTCGACGGCGGCGTCCTGCCCGATGATGCGCTGCCGCAGGAACGCGGCCGGGTCGGCGACCCGCTGGGGTTCCGGCTTGGGCTGCACGCGCGGGGCGGGCTTACCTTCGCGCCACCACGGCTGATCGGAGGCCTCCACGGTGTCCTCGCCCGTCGTCGCTTTCGGACGGGTCTGCCGGTTCTCGGGGTTCCGGGCCTGGATCAGCACGCGCTTCTGACGCTGGTGCGAGGTCTCGTACCCGACGATCTTGAGGGTGCCGATCAGCACGTACAGCTCGTCGAGGGTCAGCTCCGTGGCCTCCTCGGCGTACCTGTCGAAACGCTCGTCGATGAGTTCGTTCAGCCAGTCCTCGTGCGTCGCCACGCGGGTCCCACCAATCCCGCGAGTCCTACCCTGGACACCATGAGCTCCGACCCCGCCCGCATGCACGCCCTCACCGACGAGGCGACCAGCACCGTCGACGACGTGCTCGCCTACTCGCGCAAGCGGCTGCTGTTCCGGGACGTCCCGCTCGACAGCGGACTCACCCTCGATGAACTCACCGCGCTCGCGGGCGGCTCGATCACGGCGCAGGGCATGGGGGCGCGGGATGCGGTGGCGCTGTTCGAGAACGTGCTCGCCCCCGCGTGCATCACCACCGACCACCCCGGGTACCTGGCCTTCATCCCCTCGGCGCCGACCAAGGCATCCGCGGCCTTCGACACGATCGTGTCGGCGTCCTCGGTGTACGGGGGATCGTGGATGGAAGGCTCCGGCGCGGTGTTCGCCGAGAACGAGGTGCTGCACTGGCTCGCCTCCGAGTTCGGGCTTCCCGCGGGCGCCGGGGGCGTGTTCATGCAGGGAGGCACGATCGGGAACCTGTCGGCCCTCGTCACCGCCCGATCGGTGGCGCGCCGGCGTCTCTCCGAGGCCGGGCGGCAGGCCGCCGCGCGGTGGGTCGTGGTCTGCAGCGCCGAGGCGCATTCCTCGATCGCCGCGGCTGCCGACGTCATGGACGTCGACGTCGTGACGGTCGCGCCCGATGCCGGAGGACGCCTGCACGGCCATGCGGTCGCCGCGGCCCTCGACGAGTGGGGGGATGCGGTGGTGGCCGTCGTCGCGACCGGCGGCACCACGAACTTCGGCATCGTCGACGACATCGCCACGATCGCCGATGAGACCACGAAGCGGGGAGTGTGGCTGCACGTCGACGGGGCGTACGGCCTCGCCGGCATGCTGGTGCCGAGCATGCGCCCGGCCTATGCCGGGGTCGAGCGGGCCGATTCGCTCATCGTCGACCCGCACAAGTGGTTGTTCGCGCCGTTCGATGCCTGCGCGCTCATCTACCGCGAACCGGCGCAGGCGCTGGCGGCGCACACTCAGCACGCGGAGTACCTCGATACCCTCACCGGGACGGCCGACTGGAACCCGTCCGACCTGGGCGTCCAGCTGACCCGGCGGGCCCGAGGTCTGCCGCTGTGGTTCTCGCTCGCCTCCCACGGAACCGAGGCGTACCGCGACGCGATCGCGTACGGCATCGACCTGGCACGGCGCATCGCCGACGAGATCGAGCGCCGCCCCGGTCTCTCGCTGGTGCGCGAACCGCAGCTCGGCGTCGTCGTCTTCCGCCGCGACGGCTGGAGCCTGGCGGACTACGAGAGCTGGTCCGCGCGGCTGCTGGCCGCCCAGACCGGGTTCGTCGTTCCGAGCTCGCACGCCGGGGAACCGGTGCTGCGTTTCGCGATCATCTCGCCCCTGACGACCTACGAGACCCTGACCGGCATCCTCGACACGCTGGAGTAGATAGGGGACAGTTCGCGCATGGGTTTCCAGTGGAGCGCGGGCGACCGCGCTCTGGATAGGGTGCCGGTGTGCCCGGACCCCTCCTCGCGACGAAGCTGCACGTGCCGCAGCGCCGGGCGAACGGGGTGTCGCGACGGCGGTTGGTGGACCGGCTGGACGATCCGGTCCGGCTGACCCTGATCGCGGCACCGGCCGGATTCGGCAAGACGACGCTCGTGACCGAGTGGATCGCCGGCATCGACTCCCCCGTCGCCTGGCTCTCGCTCGACGAGGGCGATGACGATGCCGCCACGTTCTGGAGCTACCTGCTGACCGCGATCCAGAACGCGGCGCCCGGAACGGCGACGGAGGCCCTGACCCTGCTGGGCTCGGGGGCGTCCGCGGAGGACGTGCTCGCCACCCTGGTCAACGGCCTGCACCGGCAGAGCTCTGTCGTCGTGATCGTGCTGGACGACCTCCATGCCGTCGAGAACCCCGTCATCCTCTCCGGGCTCGCGTTCCTGATCGAGGCACTGCCGTCCACGGCGAGGCTCGTGATCTCCAGCCGCACCGACCCGGCACTGCCTCTGGGACGCCTTCGCGCCCGGGGGGACCTGGCCGAGCTGCGCGCGGCCGAGCTGCGCTTCACGGCCGCCGAGGCATCCCGGTATCTGACCGAGGCGATGGGCCTGGAGATCAGCGCGGCCGACGCGGACACGCTCGGCGGACGCACCGAGGGCTGGATCGCCGCGCTCCAACTGGCCGCCATCTCATTGCAGTCGGGCGAGGACCCGTCGGCCTTCGTCGCCCGGTTCGCCGGAGACGACCGCTTCGTCGTCGACTATCTCATCGAGGAGGTGATGCAGCGCCAGCCGGAGGCCCTGCGCACCTTCCTGCTCGAGACCTCCATCCTGGAGCGGCTCAGCGCGCCGCTCTGCGACGCCGTGACCGAGACCGGCGGCGGCAGCGCGACCCTGGACCGGCTCGATCGCGCCAACCTGTTCCTGGTGCCGCTCGACACCCAGCGCGCATGGTTTCGCTATCACCACCTGTTCGCCGAGATGCTGCGCGCGCGGCTGCGCGACGAGCGGCCCGGCCGCATACCCGGGCTGCACCTGCGGGCGAGCGAATGGTTCGAAGCGCACGGCGACACCGCAGCGGCCGTCGGGCACGCCCTGGCCGCCGAGGCCTTCGATCGCGCCACCAGGCTCATCAAGGCCGCGTCCCCCGAGATGCACCGGCAGCGGCAGGAGGTGACCCTCGCCGCCTGGTTCGATGCGTTGCCGGCCGACATCGTCCGCGCCGACGCCGAGCTCGCCATCGGCTACGCGGGCACCCTGCTCTCGGCGGGCCGCACCGACGGCGTCGACACTCTGCTCGGCGCAGCCGAGGCGACGCTCGGCGAGGCCTCCGAGGGCATCATCGCGGTGCGCCGCGGAGCAGCCCTCTACCGCGCCGCCCGCGCCCTGAGCACCGGCGATCTGCCGGTCGCGCGCGAGCAGTCCGCGCGTGCGGTCGAGCTCGCCCAGGGCGGCGCCGCGATCGACCGCGGCTCGTCCGCCGGGCTGCGCGGGCTCGTGCTGTGGGCGGACGGGGACCTCGTGGGCGCCCGGCTCAGCTGGCAGACCTCGCTCGCCGAGCTGCGCGCCGCCGGGCACCTCGCGGACGCCCTCGGCGGATCCATCGCGCTGGGCGACATCCTGCTCGCCCTGGGTCGCGTGCGGGATGCGCAGGAGCTGTTCACGCGCGCGCTCGAGACGGCCGCCGCATCCGAGCCGCCGCTGCGCGGGACGGCCGACATGCACGTCGGCCTGGCCGAGGTGCTTCGCGAGCGCGGGGATCCGGCCGGGGCGCGGCGTGAGCTGGAGGCCGCTGCGGCGCTGGGCGAGCACGCGGGCCTGCCCCAGAACCGACATCGTCGCCGCATGGCCTTGGCCCGTCTGCTGATGTCGGAGGGGGATCCGGCGGGCGCGATCCCGCTGCTGGAGGGGGCGCAGACCCTCTACACGCCCGACTTCTTCCCCGAGGTGCGCCCGATCGCCGCCCTGCGGGCCCGTGCGCTGCTCGCCGCCGGGCGCGCCGCGGAGGCGGCCGAGTGGGCGAGCGCCCGGCGGCTGAGCGTCGACGACGACCTGACCTACCTGACCGAGTACGACCACATCACGTTCGCCCGGATCCTGCTGGCCAGGGCCGGGGAGCCCACCGAGGCCCTGACGCTGCTGCGACGACTGCTGCCGGCCGCGGAATCCGGGGGGCGCGCCGGCGTCGCGCTCGAACTGCACGTGCTCACCGCGCTCGCCCTGCAGCGGGCCCGCCGGAGCGATGAGGCGCTCGACAGTCTCGCTGCGGCCGTGGCGCTCGCTGCGGCCGAGGGCCAGGTGCGGGTCATCGCGGACGAAGGCGCGCCCATCGCGAAACTGCTCGCCGCGCTGGCCCGGCGCGACGGGGTCCGTCCGGGGCTGCAGCTGCTGCTCGATGCGGCGACCGGCGGGCGCATCAGCCCGCCCGTGCACGAGCTGCCGGATCCGCTCAGCGACCGCGAGCTCGAGGTGCTGCGGTTGCTCACCAGCGAGCTGTCCGGGCCCGAGATCGCCCGGCATCTCGTGGTGTCGCTCAACACCGTGCGGACCCACACCAAGAGCATCTACGCCAAGCTCGGGGCGACCTCGCGCCGCGAGGCCGTCCGTCGCGCCGCGGAACTGGGGTTGGTCACCGCCTGAGCGGAATCACCCGATGTGGTGATGACCGCTCCCCACATCGGTTCCTACCGTGCGGGGTGTGACCACATCGAACACCGCACACCGTCTCTACGAGATCCGCGTCGCCGGCCATCTCGACACCCGCTGGAGCGCCTCGCTGGAGGGCATGTCGCTCAGCCACGAACCCGACGGCACGACCGTGCTGCGCGGCGGCCTCGCCGATCAGGCGGCCCTGCACGGCATGCTCACCCGGCTGCGCAATGCCGGACTGCCGCTTCTCGCCGTCAACCAGGTCGCCCCGGACGCCTCACGCATGCGAGCCGCCGTCTATCGCCGCTTCGGCGGACCCGAGGTGGTGCAGCTCACCGAGGTCGATCGGCCGCGCCCCGCCGCCGGCGAACTGCTCGTGCAGGTCCGCGCCACGACGGTCAGCGCCGCCGATCACCGCACCCGCGCCCGGGACGTCCCCGGCGCCCTGATCATTCCGAGCTCGCTCGTGCTCGGGTTCTTCCGCCCGCGGCGACCCGTGCTCGGCATGGACGTCGCCGGCACCGTGGTCGCGATCGGCGACGGGGTCGAGGGCTTCGCCCCCGGCGACGAGGTGATCGCGATGCTCGGCAGCCGCTTCGGCGGCCACGCCGAGTACGCCATCGTCACGGCGACGGATGCGGTGGCCGCCAAGCCCGCCGCCCTCGGCTTCGGCGACGCCGCGGCTCTCGTCTTCGGCGGCATCACGGCACAGGCGTATCTGCGTCAGGCCGAGGTGGCTCCCGGCGCCCGGGTGCTGGTCAACGGCGCCGCCGGTGCCGTCGGCACCGCCGTCGTGCAGCTCGCGGCGGCCGCCGGTGCCCACGTGACCGGAGTGTCGAGCTCCCCCAATCACCCGCTCGTGACCTCGCTCGGCGCCGAGCGGGTCATCGACTACACGACGCACGACTTCACCACCGACGGCTCGAGGTACGACGTGATCGTCGACTGCGTCGGCAACGCCCCGGTGACGCGGGTGGCGACCGCGCTGGCACCGGGGGGAGCCGTGCTGCTGGTGGCCGCATCCGGGCTCGGTCCGCTGCTCGCGGCACCGGGCCAGGCCCGGCGGCTCGGCCTCACCGTCGTCACCGGTCCGGGCGCGTACCGGAGCGAGGATCTCGCCCACGTCGCCGCGCTCGCCGAGCAGGGCGTCATCCGGCCGGTCGTGGACCGCACCTTCCCGTTCGAGCAGATCGTCGCCGCCCACCGGCACGTCGACAGCGGCCGCAAGCGCGGCAACGTCGTCGTCACCATCCCCACCCGATAGGAGAACCGCATGTCCATCCCGATCCGCCTCACCGGCCGCCTCGACCCGCAGCTGTCCCGCTGGTTCTGGCTGCTCAAGATGTTCGCCGCGATCCCGCACTTCCTCGTGCTGGCCGTGCTCTGGCCGGTCTTCGTCGTCCTCACCCTGATCGCCGGCTTGGCGATCCTGTTCACGGGCCGCTATCCGCGTGCGTTGTTCGAGCTCAACGCCGGGATTCTGCGCTGGAACTGGCGCGTCGGCTTCTACGTGTACGCCGCCCTCGGCACCGACCGCTACCCGCCATTCGCCCTGTCGCCGCGGGACTACCCCGCCGAGCTCGACGTCGCCTACCCCGCGCGGCTGTCCCGCGGCCTGGTGCTCGTGAAGCTGCTCCTCGCCATCCCGCACCTCATCCTGCTGAGCCTGCTCGGCGCCGACATCATGCTGTACCCGATCGGCGCCCTCAACGACCTGGCCGGCGACATGCAGCTCGCGGGCGGTTACTCGGTGTTCAACCTGCTCGTCGTGATCGCCGGGTTCTTCCTGCTGATCACCGGACGCTACCCCGGCTCGTTCTTCGACTTCCTGATGGGCGTCAACCGCTGGTTCTACCGCGTGCTGGCCTATGTCGGTCTCATGACCGACGAGTACCCGCCGTTCCGTCTCGACGCCGGCGCGACCGAACCCGAGGTGCGCTCGTGACCCGCCGCAGCCTCTGGCTGGTGCCCGCCGGGCTGATCCTGCTGAGCCTCATCCCGGTGATCTCGGGGTCGCTGCGCCTCACGCAGCTCGGCGGGGGGCCGGAGCTCATCCCCCAGGCGGACCGCTTCAGCGACTTCCCGGTCCCGGTGATCACCCACATCGTGTCGGCGACGCTGTTCAGCATCATGGGCGCATTCCAGTTCCTGCCCGGGCTGCGCCGCGGCCGCCGCAGCCCGCACCGCCTCCTCGGCCGCGTCCTCATCCCGGCCGGTGCGCTCGTCGCGCTGAGCGGAATGTGGATGGCCGCGTTCTCGCGGCTGCCGGCGGGAGACGGCCCGCTGCTGCTGGTGTTCCGCCTGCTGTTCGGCTCGTACATGCTGGTGAGCATCGCGCTCGGCGTGCGGGCGATCCTGCACCGGCGGTTCCCCGCGCACGGGGCGTGGATGACGCGCGCCTACGCCCTGGGGGTGGCCGCGGGGACCCAGGCGATCTTCCTGATCCCGGTGTCGCTGATGTTCGGGTCCTCGCACGAGCTCGCCCGGGCCGTGACCATGGCCGCGGCCTGGCTGGCGAACCTGGCGGTCGCCGAACTGGCGATCCGGCGCCGGGCGCGTGCGCTCAGCCGGCGTCCCCGTCGTGAGAATGGACGTGTACTCGCTCACCCTGCCGGCTGAGCAGGTTGATCACCTCGGCGGGCTCCATCGAGGCGCTGACGAAGCCGTGCGGCTTGCGGGTGTCGAACTCGGCGGCCTGGCCGGCTTCGATCAGCGTCTCGACGCCGCCGATCACCAGCCGGATGCGCCCGCTCAGGACGTAGATCCAGTCGTAGCCCTCGTGGACCTTCTGCGGCACGGGAGCATCCGGGGAGTGCCCCGGAAGCAGCATCTTGAACGCCACGACGTCGGGGTTCTGCCGGGTCAGCGGGATGATCGCCCGTCCCTCGCGATAGAAGGTCTTGGGGTGGATGCGGGGGTCGGCGATCTGCGGAGCCCCGACCACGTCATCCAGGCTCGCGCCATACGCGGCGGCGAGCCGGATCAGCAGATCGAGGGTCGGCCGGCGCAGACCCGACTCCAGGCGCGACAGCGTGCTCACCGAGATGCCGGTCTGGGCGGACAGCTCGGCGAGAGTGCGGGAGCTCTTCGCGCGCAGGGCCCGGAGCCGGTCGGCGACGCCGTCGAGCACCGCCTCGATCTCGTCCATCCGCCCTCCTTTGCCGGATCGGCAAACCGTGTTGCCGCGGTGTCACGCTACTTCCACCATGAAGACATGACCACCCCCGAATACGACGTCCTCATCGTCGGAGCAGGAAGCACCGGCCTCAGCGCCGCCCTGATGCTCGCCCGTTCCCGCCGCCGCGTGCTCGTCCTGGACGGCGGGCGACCCCGCAACGCCGTCTCGGCGCACATGCACGGCGTCCTCGGACGCGACGGCTGGGCACCGCTCGACCTCGTCTCCAGCGGGATGGACGAGGTCACCCGCTACGGTGCGACGATCGAGCACTCCGCGGCCAGCGGCGTCGAGACCCACGGCGACGGATTCACCGTCACGCTCTCCGGCGGCGAGGTGCGCACCGGCCGGCGTCTGCTCGTCGCCGGCGGCCTGCGCGATGAGCTGCCCGCCATCGCCGGACTCGCCGAGCACTGGGGCCGCGGCGTCGCCCACTGCCCGTACTGCGACGGCTGGGAGGCTCGCGACAGCCGGATCGCCGTCGTGTCCACGGGGCCGCTTAGCCTGCACCAGGCCCAGCTGCTGCGGCAGCTCAGCCCCCACGTGACCTACTTCGTCGAGGGCACCGAGCTGCCCGAGGCCGACCTCGAGGCGCTCGTCGCGCGGGGCATCGCCGTCGAGAACCGCCGGATCGCCGCCGTCGAGGCGGGAGCGGATGGCATCACCGCCCTGCGCCTGCACGACGGCGCGGCACTGCCGGTCGACACCGTCTTCGTCCGGCCCCGCGCCGTGCCGAACGACGCGCTCCTGCACCGGCTGCGCGCCGCCACCGAACCCGGCATCGACGACCACGACTGGGTGATCGTCGATGCCACCGGGCGCACGAGCGTGCCGGGGGTGTGGGCGGCGGGCAACGTCGTCAACCCGGCAGCCACCGTCCCGGTCTCCTCCGCCGCCGGCGCGACCGCCGGCGCGGCCATCAATGCCGACCTCGTCGCCGACGAGATCACCGGCGCACTCGAAAGGATCCGCGCATGACCCCACCCTCCCTCCACATCCGCGCCGTCATCACCTGGCTCGCGATCTTCCCGCTCGTCGCGATCGGCATGACCGCCATCGCCCCGGTCTCGGCCGACTGGCACCCCGTGCTGCGCGCGTTCGTGCTGAGCCTGGTGGTCGTGCCGGTCGCCGTGTACGCGGTGGTCCCGCAGCTCATGCGCGGCTACGGCGCACTCGCACGCCGCCGGGTATCCTCGCCGCATGTGCCGCAACATCAGGGTCCTGCACAACTTCGAGCCGCCGACGACGGATGACGAGGTGCGCGAAGCCGCCCTCCAGTTCGTGCGCAAGGTGAGCGGGTCGACGCATCCGTCCCGAGCCAACACGGCCGCGTTCGAACGGGCGATCGACGAGATCGCGCACGCCACTCGTCACCTGCTCGACGATCTCGTGACCAACGCCCCTCCGAAGAACCGCGAGGCGGAGGCGATCAAGGGGCGGGCGCGTCACGAGAAGCGCATGGAACGCGAGGTCCGCATCCGCACCGCGTGAGGCGGCGGCGCAGCAGCGCTCAGTCCGAGACGCGGTTCCGGCCGGCGCGCTTGGCGCGGTACATGGCCGCGTCGGCGCGCTCGAGCAGTTGCGCGCCGCTCGCGGCCGCGTCGACCTCCACCACCCCGCAGGATGCCGTGATCGTGATCTCGGCGCCCGGCACCGCGATCGGGCGGGCGATCGCCGCGACGATGCGCTCGGCCACCCCGACGGCGCGCTCGTGGTCGAGACCCGTGCACAGCACGACGAACTCGTCGCCGCCGAGCCGGACCACGGCATCCCCGTCCCGCGCGCTCGACACCAGGCGCCGCGCGACCTCGATCAGGACGGCGTCGCCTGCATCGTGCCCGTGGGTGTCGTTGACCTCTTTGAACAGGTCGAGATCGACGAAGACCAGCTCGCGCGCGGGCCCGGGCTTGGCCAGCCGCTCCACGAGATACCGGCGATTGCGCAACCCGGTGAGCGGATCGCGCAGGGCGAGCGCCGCGAGCGCGCTCTCGGCCCGCCGGTCGAGAGCATCGGCCAGTTCCCGCCCCAGGTCCTCGATCTCGGCGGCCGCCGGACCCCAGGGCCGTGACACCCCGTCGACGCTCTCTCGCCAGGCCGAGAACGACACCCGCGGCGAGAGGTCGTCCGGACGGTTGGCCGTGGACTGGTCGCCCAGCCAGTCGACCACCCGCGTGGTCTCGAGCCGCAGGAACACCAGCGCACCGTGCGCGGCGAGCGGGACGGCGACGAGCCCGGCGAAACCGGGCAGCAGGGGCGCCAGGTCGGGGCGATCGCGCACCAGGCTGTCGGTGGTCTCCGGGTCGGCCGCCACCGCATCCATGATGATCGCCGGATCGGTCGCCGGCACCTCGCCGGCGACCCGCACCTCGTCGCCGATGCGCACGATCACCCCGTCGGCCTCGACGAGGTCGAGCACCGTGGCCGGGCCGTCGAGCAGCGCCGACATCACGTCCTCGGACGCGAACAGCGGCGCCAGCAGGGCGCTGCGGCGATCGCGTACGTGCAACGCGCGGGTCAGACGGCCGATCGACTCGGCCGACGACAGCTGCAAGGACAGATGCGTCGCGTAGACCTCGAGCGCCCGGCGCAGCAGGACGGGGAGGCGGCGGACGGTGCGGTGCGCGCAGGTGATCATGCCGTGCAGCCGCCCGTCGCGCACCATCGACAGCGACACCGTCGATTCCTGTCCCATGTTGCGCATGAACTGCAGGTGATACGGCGACACCGCCCGCAACTCGGCGGCTCCCAGATCGAGCGACGCCGTGACGGTCTCGTCGAGGGCCAGCAAGGGCGAGCCGGGGTCGGAGGTGCTCACGATCGCGCGCGACAGCTTGGTCACGTAGAGCCGGCGCGCCTGGGGCGGGATGTCCGACGCGGGGAAATGCAGCCCCAGGTAGGGCTCCATGTCGGCGGCGCGGGACTCGGCAACGATCTCGCCGTGCTCGTCGTCATGGAATCGGTAGACCATCACCCGGTCGAACCCGGTGATCGCCCGGATCTGCTCGGCGGCCAGAGTCCGCAGCTCGTCGGGGTCGTCGACCGCAGCGATCCGCTGGAGCGCGGCCACCACCGACGTGCGGGCGTACTCCAGCGATGCGATCCGGGGTTCCAGCTCGATCAGCGTGAGCTCGTCGCCGCGGTGCACGATCGCGTCGAACTCGTCGCCCTCCAGCTCCACGGCCACCGGATCGACATGCGTCGCCGATTCCAGCGCGAACCGGATGCCGGGGCTGCGCAACTCGGCGACGTCACGCCCCAGCCAGGCTCCCGCGTTCTCGCTCGCGACGCTGATGCGGCCCGAACCCGTCGCGACCCCGAGCAGCATCCCGTGGGACTGGATGCGCCCCGGGGTGTGGATGGGCTCGCGCGCGCACTCCTCGAGACGCCGGAGTTCCCCGGGCCCGAGCATCCCGGCGAGACCGTCCTGCACCGTCGCAACCTATGCCAACGAGCGGCGACCTGCCAAGGGGGTTGGCGCCGGGCGCCGAGCCTGCTAGCCCGGCAGCGCCGCCGCCTTCGCACGCAGCACGGCGCTCTCCCGCTCGTTGGCCGTGAGGTCGGCGGCGGCGAGCAGGTCGCGCCGGGCCTCCGCGGTGCGACCCAGCCGGGCGAGCAGTTCGCCGCGCACGCTCGGCAGCAGATGCGATCCGGTCAGTGCTCCGCCGGCGGCGAGCGCGTCGACGATGCGCAGCGCGTTCGCCGGACCGGTGGCCATCGAGACGGCCACCGCGCGCCCCAGCTCGACCACCGGGCCCGGAGCGAGCCGGCCGAGCGCCTCATAGAGCACGACGATCTGGTCCCAGTCGGTGTCCTCCACGCTCGGCGCCGTGGCATGGCATTGCGCGATGGCGGCCTGCAGGCCGTACGCTCCGCGCCCGCGGCCCATCGCATCCGCCCGGGCCAGCGCCGCGGTTCCGCGGCGGATCTGCGCGTGGTCCCACCGCGTGCGGTCCTGATCGGTGAGCAGGATCGGCGTGCCGTCGCCGGAGACGCGTGCCGCGAACCGGGACGACTGGAACTCCATGAGCGCCACCAGCTCGAGCACCGCCGGCTCGCGCGGCAGCAGCTGCGCCAGCACGCGCCCGAGCCGCAGCGCCTCGTTCGCGAGGTCCTGCCGCATCCACCGGTCGCCCGCGGTCGCCGCGTATCCCTCGGTGAAGATCAGGTAGACGACACCCAGCACGCTGCCGAGCCGCGCGCTCCACTCGCTCGGGTCGGGGGCCTCGAACGGCACCCGCGCCGAGGCGAGCGTCTTCTTTGCCCGGGTGATGCGCGCCTGCACGGTCGCGACCGGGACCAGCAGCATGCGTGCGATCTCGGCCGTGGTGAGCCCGCCGACGACGCGCAGGGTCAGGGCCACCTGCGACTCGCGCGACAGCACCGGATGGCACGCCGTGAAGACCAGGCGCACCACGTCGTCGTCGATCGCCTGCCACTCGTCGTCGGATGCCGTGGCCAGGTCGTGCGCGATCGCCCGGTACCGCTCGTCGAGGCGTTCGCGCCGGCGCCAGGCGTCGATCGCCCGGCGTTTCGCCACGGCCGTGAGCCAGGCGCCCGCGTTCTGCGGGACGCCCGACTCCGGCCACTGGCGAAGCGCCTCGACGACGGCCTCCTGGGCGAGGTCCTCGGCCAGGCCGACGTCGCCGGTCATCTTCGCCAGGGTGGCGACGATCCGCGCACCCTCGATGCGCCAGACGGCGTCGACCGTCGGCCCGATGCCGGACATCAGAGACCGGCTGCCCGCCACTCCGCTTCCTTCTGGACGTACTCGTTGTCGGCGAAGTCGGCGAAGTCCGACGCGTCGGTGATGCGGCGCACCTCGAGCTTCGTTCCCGGGCCGAGCGGTGCGCGGCTGGCCCACTCGGCGGCCTCCTCCTTACTGGCGACCTCGATGATCCAGAAGCCGTTGAACAGCTCGTGCACCTCGCCGTAGGGGCCATCGGTGACGATCGGCTTCTCGCCGGCGAAGTCGACGACGAACCCCTCGGTCGCCGGCGCGAGCCCGTCACCGCCGGCCATGACGCCGGCCTTGATCATCGACTCGTTGTAGGCGCCCATGGCGTTGATGATCTGCTCGAAGTCGAGGTCCTTCGACGCTTCGACCGCCTCGGCGCTGTCGCGCATGATGAGCATGTACTTCACGGTGTTCTCCTTCGATATCGGAAGCGCCGCGCGCTCCCTCCTACTATCGCGTCGAACGGGCGGACAGAGAATCGACATCGCCGGAGAAAAGTTCGTCCGGCGTCCCCCGAAATGCCGACTGCACGCGGATCGGCGGGCTGCCATCCTGAGGGCGGCCCCCGGATGATGCCGCGGCGACGCAGCCCGGCATCGCGCCGGGTGCGTCGAGCCAGGTCGCGCACCGATGCCTCACCCGAGGTCCAGTCATCGGCGATGGTGCCGCGCGCGGACCGCAACGCAGTGGTCACGGGGTCGGTGTGGCTGTCCGTGTCGGTCATCGTGTCTCCTTGCCTCACTATCGATGACATTGCCGGGACACCGGGAAACGTTGCACACCGGTCGCGGCGATGTCGCACCCACGCGCTACCGTCTCTTTCTATACGCAACCGTCTAGAAAGGACCGCGATGAGCTCCCTCAACTGGTTCGAGATCCCCGTTTCCGACATGGACCGCGCCGTCGGCTTCTACGAAGGACTGCTCGGCGTCGAACTGACCCGCATGGACTTCGCCGGCGTCCCGCACGCGGTGTTCCCCTCCGCCGGCGTCGGCGGCGCCCTCGTGCTCGACCCCGACAACCGCCCCAGCGCCACCGGCAGCCTCATCTACCTCGACGCCGGCGCCGGTCTCGACGCGTCGGTCGCGCGAGTTCCCGAGCTCGGGGGCGAGCCGCTCACCCCCATCGTCGACCTCGGCGAGCAGGGTCGCATGGCCGTGCTGCTGGACACCGAGGGCAACCGCGTCGCCGTCCACAGCGCGGCCTGATGCCCGTCGTCAAAGCCACGCGGCAGGACTGGATCGATGCCGGGCTCGAGCTGTACGCGGCCGGCGGCCGGGCCGCGATCAACGTCGAGCGGCTGGCGGCGACCGTGGGGGCGGCGAAGGCCGGCTTCTACTGGCACTTCACCGATCGGAGCACGTTCCTCACCGCCCTGATCGAGCACTGGTACGGCGAGACGACCGAGCGCCTCGCCGTCGAGGCGCCGTTCGACGACTTCGCGCGCGCGGTCTTCGGCAGTCGCCGCTACGTCGATGTCGAGGGTCAGCTGCGGCGCGAGGCATCGCACGATGCCGAGATCGCCCGGCTGCTCGGGACCGTGGACGCCCGCCGGCGTTCCCACATCGCCGCCGTACTGCAGGCCGACGGGCTGCCCTCCGAGGACCCGCTGCCCGAGGTGCTCTACGACCAGTTCCTGGGGTGGGCCGGGCGGATGCGGGCGCCGTCGCCCGCAGACATCGAGCGCCAGGTGCGGGTCGCCCGACTGATCGCGGAACGGTTCGGATCGCCCTAGCCCGGCCGGCGCACGACCGCGCCCGGCCGCAGTACGGGGGCCGGCCGCGTGGTCCCGCCCACGCGGTTGGCGATCACCACCGCGACATAGGGCAGCACGACGGTGCCGGCGGCGGGGATCAGCCGCCACCAGTCGGGCACCACGAACAACAGCACGATGCAGAGCAGGCGCAGCACCGTCGCAATCGTGTACTGCACCTCCCGGGCGTGCCGGTCGCTCGCCGGCGACGGGGGCAGCTGGGTGATCAGGGTCGATGTCTTCATCACCTATACAGACGGGGCAGCGGCCCGATCTGTGACACCGGGCTCAGGCGGGGCGGACCGTGAGCGCCTGGTGCGCGGAGCCGACGGCGCCCTGCTCGTCGTGAAGCACGGTCGCCGTGACGCCCTGCCCCGTTGCGCCGAAGGTGACCGTGGTGTCCAGACCGACCCAGTGTCCGGCGGGACGGCGGTGGAAGTGCACGGTGAGGTCGACGTTCGGGAAGACCCAGTGCCGCGGATCCTCGCGCACCGCGATGCCGTTCGCGGTGTCGACGAGCGCGACGAATGCGGCATGCGCACCGATCGGATCCCCCTCGACCAGGTCGTGGTCGCTCGACAGCCAGGCCGTCGTGCGGCCGGGACGCGCGGCGCCCACCACGCGGACGTCGAGCGAGTTCACGAACCCGCCCGTCCAGCGCTCGATCATCATCGTGTCGCGCTCGAGGGAATCCGGCGACGGCAGCGGCTCGGCCTCGCCGCCCTCGGCCGCCGCGGTGTCGAAGTCGGCCAGGTACCAGCCGCGTGCGCGCGCCGCGACCCGGCCGTCGATGTGCGCCTCGGCCTCGAGGAGTTCGATGGTGCGACCCGGCCGCACCGTCCGCACCCGGACCTCGCACTCGCCGATGCCGAGGAAGCCGAGGATGTCGAAGCTCACCCGCGAGAGCGTGAGCGCAGGCGCGCCGGCGCGATGCCGGTCGAGTTCATGCACGAGCAACCCGGCGAGGGGACCGAAGTGCACCTCGCCGGGATTCCAGGCGCCACCGGCATGCTCCGTCGGCAGATACCGGTGGTCGCCGAGACGCGTGTAGTAGCTCAGCTGTAGTTCTTCCAGACCGTCGCGATGAGGATGTTCACCACGGTGAGCGCTCCGAGCACCGGAACGACCCAGCGGGCGAGCGTGTCGCGCTTGCGGTTGACCAGGGCGATGACGACGATCGCGACCAGCACCGCGAGCTTGACGGTGATCTTGACGTTGTTCACCTCGTTGCCGAGGGGGTACTGCAGGCCGACCAGGATGATGCCGGTGGCCAGCATGGTCCAGGCGCCGTGCACGATCGCGGGCAGGACGCGGGCTTTGCCTTCCCGGAGGGCCGGAATCTGCACCAGCACGCCACCGAGCAGGCTGGCGACGCCGATGATGTGGATCGCGAGGACGACGTTCTTGAGGATCTCCATGCGCCCGATGTTACCGACAAGGTGTCGATAACCCAAACGTGCGGGGCATCAGGAACGCACTCCCGCATCCAGAATCGCCACGATGGATGCGGTGACGGCCGCCGCGGGCGCCCCGTGACCCACCGCGCGCACCCCCGCACCGACGAGGCCCTGCACGAGAGCGGCGCGGGTCGCGGCATCCGGAACCCCGAGCTCGTCGAGCAGAGCCCGCAGCGGCGCGAGCAACCCGTCGTGGACGACCATGATCTCGTCGAGGCTCGTCGGCGACAGTTCGGCACTCTGCAGCTCGGTCGCGAGGGCGTGCTTGCCGTCGGCCGTCATCCGGATCGTGGCCTCGACGTATGCGTGCAGGCGCGGCAGCCCCGGTGGGGCGGCGGCGATCGCGGCGGTCAGCTCGGCGGCCCATTCTTCGAACGCCCGCACGGCGACGGCGGCGAGCAGGTCGTCGCGCGAGGGGAAGTACTCGTAGAACGACGAGCGAGCCAGCCCCGCGCGTTCCCCCGCCGAGCGCGGGGTGACGGCCGCGACGCCGCCCTCGGCGATGAGTTCCTCGGCCGCGGCGATCAGGGCACGGCGCTGGGCCGCGCGGTGCTCGGCCACGGTCGGCGCGCTGATCTTCGGCATCGATCCATTATCCATCGTCCAGCATGTTGCCGACAGGCTGTCGGTATACCATTGCCGGATGCAGTCACGTGCCCGCTGGATCGGCTTGCTGTTCATCAGCATCGCCGTATCGCTCATCATCGTCGACAGCACCATCGTCAACGTCGCCATCCCGTCCATCGTCGACGAGCTGAAGATCGACTCCACGGCTGTGCAATGGGTGCAGACCTCGTACACCCTGGTGTTCGCCGCGCTGCTGATCCCGTTCGGCACCCTCGCCGACCGGGTCGGCCGGCGGCGCATGCTCGTGATCGGCGTGGCGGTGTTCACCGTCGCGTCCGTGCTGGCCGGGCTCTCACCCGACGGCCCCCTGCTCATCGCGGCGCGCGTGCTGCAGGGCATCGGCGGCGCGATGGTGCTGCCGGCCACGATGTCGCTGATCAACGCCGGATTCCGCGGCCGCGAGCGCGCCATCGCGTTCGCCATCTGGGGCTCGACGATCGGCGGCATGGCGGCGGTCGGGCCGTTGCTCGGCGGATGGCTGACCACCGACTTCTCGTGGCGGTGGGCGTTCGGGGTGAACGTGCCGTTCGGCATCGCCGTGATCGTCGGCGTCTTCTTCACCGTGACCGAGAGCGCAGCCGACCGCAAGGAGCGCTTCGACGTCGTCGGCGCCGCGCTGTCGGTGCTGGCCGCCGGCTCCCTCGTCTTCGCGCTCATCCAGGGCCGGTCGCTCGGCTGGTGGGCCCCGACGGATGCGACCGCCGCCTGGTGGGCACCCCCTGTCTCGCCCATCCCGCTCGCCTTCGCCTTCGCCGTGCTCGCCGCCATCGGGTTCATCGCCTGGGAACGCGGACGCGCACGACGTGGTGCAGCGACCATGATCCCGCTCGACCTGTTCTCGATCGCCTCGTTCCGCAACGGCAACATCGTGGCGATGCTCATCAGCCTCGGCGAACTCGGGCTGCTCTTCGTGCTGCCGATGTGGCTGCAGAACGTCCTGCGCTACAGCGCGCTCGACGCCGGCCTGATCCTGCTCGCGCTGGCCATCGGCTCGTTCCTGGCCAGCGGCGCCGTCAGCGGGCTGTCGAAGCGGCTGAGCGCGACCGGGATCCTGCGCATCGGCGTCGGGCTCGAACTGGTCGCCCTGCTGGTGCTCGGCTTCACCCTGCGCAGCGACATGGGCTGGCTGCCGCTCGCCGCGCTGCTGTTCGTCTACGGCCTCGGGCTCGGTCTCGCCAGCGCCCAGATCACCAACGTCGTGCTCGCCGACGTCCCCGTCGAGCAGTCCGGCCGCGCCTCCGGCACGCAGAGCACGTCGCGTCAGATCGGTTCCGCCCTGGGGGTCGCGACGCTCGGAACCCTGCTGTTCTCCTCGATCAGCCTGCACCTGGCCGACAGCCTCGCCGACCTGCCCGACGCGCAGGCGACCGGGTTCGTCGACGCCGTCACCGACAGTGCGGGAGCCGTCATCCCCGGCCTGCTCGACGACCCCGCGACGGCCGACATCGGCCGGCTGGCGGCCGACGCGTTCACGGGCGCCGCGGCCACCGCATCCTTCGGCGCCGCCGGGTTCCTCGCGATCGCGCTGCTGGCCTCGTTCTTCCTCGGGCGTACGCGCGAGGACGCAGCGGAGGCTAGTCGCCCGGATGCGCCGACAGCCCGTACCGGGAGTTCGTCGGGTCGATGAAGACGTCGGGCTCCTCGGGCGGGTCCAGCGTGTAGCGCACGAACGCGCCGCAGAGCACGATGAGGAAGACCGCACCGAGCGCGATCGTCCACCCGCTCGCCGCGAGTTCGGCGGCGATCAGCGCGAACGTCACGAGCGACACAGCCACCGTCACGAAGAACGCGGCGATGTCGATCCACAGCACGTTGCGCCGCAACAGGCGCTTGTAGCCGAAGACGAGCGTGATCATCGCGATCGGGATGACGTACAGCGCGATCGTCGCCGCCGGTACGAAGCCGGCGATCGCCCAGCCACCGGCGGCGAACTGCACGACGAACCAGAGCAGCACGGGCCAGAAGGCGATCTTGACGTGCTCCCAGTAGCTCTCGTTCACCGCGGCGAACACCGCCACGATGCGGTTGTGCTTCGACCAGTCGTAGGCGAAATGCAGCAGCGAACCGACGATCGCCAGGGGCAGGATCGCGATCAGGTTCACCCCGAGCAACGAGCTCATGACGCGCCGGCCTGCTCCAGCCTCGCAACGCGTCGCTCGAGATCGCGAAGCCGGGCCGGCACCGGCCTGCTGTGCAGGATGCCGGCGATGGCATCCGCCTCGTCGGGCTCGAGCGCGAGGCTGATCACCGCGCCCTCGTCCCCGTGGGGGTAGAGGTACGCCTCGCGACCGCCGCCGTTCTCGACGAGGATGCGCAGGCGGCGTCCCGCCCGCGTGACGATGTCGTGCAGCTTTCCTGCTCCGGGCACCGTCGTCTGCGTGATCTCCATGTCGTCTCCTCTTCCAGGTGGCGGCGTGCGGTCAGCGGGTGAGCAACTCGTCGGTCGACACGTCGGGCAGCGCGACGGTGACCTGGGTCTTCCACGGGTCCTCGACGACGACCGAGCGGCCGTCGGCCTGGAACGGGGTCGCGCGCACGGTGAGGCGCGCCGTCAGCGCGTCGAGGTCCTCGGGTTTCGGAACCGTGATCGCCACGTTGCCGAGACCGAGGCTCGCGGCGCGAGGACCCGAGCCCCTGCTGTTCCAGGTGTTCATCGCGACGTGGTGGTGGTAACCGCCGGCCGAGGCGAACAGTGCCCCGGGGTACGCGCTCTGCGTGGTCTCGAACCCCAGGGCGTCGACGTAGAACTCCCGCGCGGCGGCGATATCGCCGACCTGCAGGTGCACATGGCCGACGCGGCCTGCGAGAGCCGGGCCGGCATCCACCGCCTGCTGCGTCAGGTGCCGGCGCAGGTAATCCTGCGGGTCGAGGTATTCGGTCGCCATGCGGATCTGGTCGCCGTCGCGCTGCCACTGCTCGCGCGGCCGGTCGGTGTAGAGCTCGACGCCGTTCCCTTCGGGATCGGTGAAATAGAAGGCCTCGCTGACCAGGTGGTCGCTCGATCCGGCGAACCGGGTGCGTGGCGTCTGCGCCGCCCGGAACACGGTGGCGGCCAGGCTCGCGGCGTCCTCGAACAGGAACGCCGTGTGGAACAGTCCCGCCTGACGCGGATCGACACCGGGCAGGTCGGGTTTGTGGACGAGCCGCACGAGCGGGGTGTCGCCGCGACCGAGGACGCGGTGCACCTCGCGGCCGCGAGTGCGCTCTTCCAGCGGCTGCATGGCGAAGGCCCCGGTGTAGTAGTCGCTCATGCCCTCGAGGTCGCGCACGAGCAACGTCACGGAGCCCATCGAGGTCGCCGCGTCGAGGATGCGGTCGTCGCTCATCGGGGCCTCCCTCTTAGTTGTAAGTGCAACTATATCAGATATTTGTAGGTGCAACTACCGGGTCATCGCCGCCGGTCTCATCCAGCGGCGGCGGTCCGGCCGGATCCAGCGCGCCACCCTCGTTCACCCAGTCCGCAACCTCGGCGAACTCCTCTGCCGAGACCGGTCTGCGCCGCAGCAGCCACGCGCTCACCCGATCGGTCAGCCGCGACATACCGATCACCCCTTCCCGCGGAACGGCGACGCCGCGACGATCCGCCCACTCACCGTCGCGCCACTCGGTGCGGCGTAGGTGAAGGTGTCGCCCGGGAACAACCCGGCGATCGCGGTGCCGAGCGGCGAAGACGGCGGGTAGACATCCATGCCGATCGCGGGATCGCTGTCCGCGATGCCGCGCTGTGCGAGCAGGAACGTCGTCGGCTCGTCGTCGCCGTCGAACTGCACGGTGACCGTCATGCCCGACTCGACCAGGCCGTCATCCGGCTTGTCACCCACCTCCGCGCGGCGCAGGATCCGCGTGAGTTCGCGGATGCGACCCTCCGTCTCCGGCGCAGGTGGCGCGCTCGAGCTGCTCAGCTGCTCGAGTTCGGCCACCAGCCCGGCGTGGGCTGCGGGCGTGAGCCAGATCGCCTCGTCCGTGGGCATCGTCATGGTCGACTCCTTACGAATCGGGTACGCGAGGGTAAACGTCCAGTCTACGACGGGAATAGTTGTAACTGCAACTACACGTGTAGCATTCCCGCATGGCACGGAACGTCGCGAACATGACCGAGCTGCAATCCGACACCTGGCTGCAGTTCATCGCGATCAGCGAACTGCTGCCCGCCGCCCTCGACGCCCAGCTGCGCCGCGACTCGCAGTTGACCCATTTCGAATACGCCGTGCTCTCGCTCGTGCAGCTCTCGCCCGACGCGGCCCTGAGCCCGAGCGAGATCGCTCAGGCGTTGAGCGCGACCCTGCCCCGGCTGTCTCACGTGCTGGCGCGGCTCGAGCAGCGCGGGCTGGTGACCCGAACGGCCGCCGCGCACGACAAGAGAAGTGTCGAGGTGACCCTCACCACCGCCGGACGACGCGTCGTCGTGACGGCGACGCCCGCGCACATCGAGACGGCCAAGGCGCTCGTGCTCGACAACTTCTCCGATGCCGAACTCGCGGTGCTCCGCGAGTTCCTCGGACGTATCACCGACCGGCTCGACCCCGGCGACCGGCTCGGGAAGGCGGTGCGGGCGGGGTAGCCGGAACGCGCTCAGGCGATCCTGCGCCCCCGCATCCGCCGCATCCGCCCGACGAACGCGAGCAGCACACCGCCCGCGATCGCCAGCACTGCGAGCGCGCCAGCGCCCTTCCAGCCGTCCGACCCGGTCAGCGCCAGTCCGACCCCGAGCTTGCCCGATGCCCTCAGCTCCGCGGCGCGCGCGAGTTCTGCGGCCCGCAGCGCGCTCGCAGGCGTCATTCCGTTCGAGGTGGCGGTGGCTCATCCAAGGCGTACGAGGAGCGCAGCCTAGAGTTTGACGACCGTGAACAGCACGACGGAATCCTCCACCGCATCCAACGCGTGAATGCCGTCGGGCACGATGAGCAGATCGCCCGGGGAGCCGTTCCACGACACC
>DATMFW010000072.1:0-12835 GCA_035556655.1 Pseudolysinimonas sp. | reverse complement strand
GAGATGGCTCGCGCGATGGGGCGCAGCGTGGGGGGCATCATCTTCGGCGCGTTCAAGGGCGGCTCGACGGCGGGCTCGACCGAGCAGTCCGATCGCCCGGTACGCTCGGCGTCGGCCGAGGACGTCGCGATCCTGCTCGGCTACGCGGAGAAGGTCATCGTCGTCCCGGGCTACGGGCTCGCCGTCGCCCAGGCGCAGCACACGATGGCAGAACTGGCGACCGCGCTCGAGGCGAAGGGCATCGAGGTCTCGTTCGCGATCCACCCGGTCGCCGGTCGCATGCCCGGCCACATGAACGTGCTGCTGGCCGAGGCGAACGTCCCGACCGAGGCGCTGCGCGAGATGGACGAGATCAACCCCGAGTTCAAGAACGCCGACGTCGCGCTCGTCGTGGGCGCCAACGACGTGGTCAACCCGGCCGCCAAGAGCACCCCCGGTTCGCCGATCTACGGGATGCCGATTCTCGATGTCGAGTCGGCCCGCCAGGTCGTCTTCCTCAAGCGCTCGATGCGCCCCGGATTCGCCGGCATCGAGAACGAACTGCTGTTCGAGCCGCAGACGACGCTGCTGTTCGGCGACGCAAAGGAGTCGTTGACCAAGGTTCTCGGAGCTGTCAAGACCCTGTAGCCACGCTGTCGGTTGCGCAGTCGATCGGGCTAGCGTGATCGCATGACGTTCAACGAGGGGTCGGACATCTCGGGCGGTCGCACCAGCCGCCGCGGGCGCAACACGGCGATCGGGGTGGGCGGCGGTGGTCTGGGCATCCTCGCCATCGTCCTCATCGGGCAGCTGCTCGGGGTCGACCTCAGCGGAATCGTGGACACCGGGGGCGGTTCCGGCACGGGGGAGGACTCGTCACTGGAGCAGTGCCAGACCGGCGAGGACGCCAACGAGAACCTGGATTGCCGGATGAAAGCGGCCGCCGCATCCCTCGAGCAGTACTGGGCCGCCACCCTCGAGAACGCGAGCCCGACCGAGGTCGTGCTGTTCACCGGGGGCACGAACACCGGATGCGGTGGCGCGACGAGCGCGGTCGGGCCCTTCTATTGCCCCACCGACGAGACCATCTATCTCGACACCGCGTTCTTCGACCAGCTGCGCACGCAGTTCGGCTCCAGCGGCGGCCCGCTCGCCCAGCTGTATGTGGTCGGGCACGAGTGGGGGCACCACATCCAGAACATCACCGGCATCATGAGCCAGGCGAACCTGCAGACCACCGGCCCGACCTCCGACGGCGTGCGACTGGAGCTGCAGGCGGACTGCTTCGCGGGAGCCTGGATCGCCGACGCGCCCTTCCTGCAGGAGCCGACCGAGGCCGAGATCCGCGACGCGCTGAGCGCGGCGGCGGCGGTCGGCGACGACAACATCCAGGAGCAGACCCAGGGTCAGGTGCAGCCCGAGACCTGGACGCACGGCGCGAGCGAGTCGCGGCAGAAGTGGTTCCTCGCGGGATTCCGTGGTGGAGCGCAGGCGTGCGACACGTTCGGGGCGAGCCCGGGCGAGCTGTAGACGCGGGATGCGACTGGAGTTCTCCGGGCCCGTCTGGGAGTGGCGCGGCCCCGCCCCGCACCACTTCGTGACGGTGCCCGACAACGAATCCGGGATGCTGGCCGCCGCGAGCGAGCTCGTCACCTACGGCTGGGGCATGATCCCGGTCGAGGTCGAGCTCGGTGAATCGCGCTTCACCACCTCGCTCTGGCCGAAGGACGGCGGGTACATCGTGCCCCTGAAGGCGGCCGTGCGGAAGGCCGAGAGGGTCGCGATCGGCGACACCGTCTCACTCGTGCTGCACGTGGACGTCTAGAGCCAGAACGCGACGGCGAGGATCGCCACCGCGGTGAGCACGACCGTGTACGGCAGTGCCATCCAGAGCATGCGCACGTAGCCCAGCCGCACGAGCGGTGCGATGCCCGAGGTCAGCAGGAACAGGAACGCTGCCTGCCCGTTCGGCGTCGCCATGCTGGGCACGTTGGTGCCGGCATTGATGGCGATGGCCAGGTGCTCGAACTGCGTGCGGTCGATCGACCCCGCATCGAACGCCTGACCGACCTCGCTGATGTAGACCGTCGCGACGAAGACGTTGTCGCTGATCGCCGACAGCAGGCCGGATGCGGCGAACATCCCGGTGAGCTGCTGCGGACCCTGCGTGGCGAGCACCGCTTCGATGACGGGAGCGAACAGGTGCTGGTCGTGGATGACCGCGACGATGGCGAAGAAGGTGACCAGAAGCGCCGTGAAGGGCAGCGCCTCCTGGAACGCCCGGCCGAGGGAGTGCTCGTTGACGACGCCGTTGAACGCCGTGGCGAGCACGATGACGCTGAGCCCGATGAGCCCGACCTCGGCGACGTGCAGGGCGAGCCCTGCCACCAGCAGCAACGCGGTGACCGCCTGGATGACCAGCTTCGCGCGGGTACGAGGGGTGCGCTCCTCGGACTGCCGGGCGTCCCAGCGCTCCATCACCGAGCGCACCGAGTCCGGCAGCTGGGCGCCGTACCCGAACCAGCGGGTCCGTTCCAGCAACGCGGTGACGGCGAGGCCGACGATCAGCACGGGAACCGAGACGGGCAGCATCCGCACCAGGAACTCGCCGAAACCCCAGCCGACGGTCTCCCCGATGAGCAGGTTCTGGGGTTCGCCGACGAGGGTCGCCAGCCCGCCGAGCGCGGTGCCGACCATGGCGTGCATCAGCAGGCTGCGCAGGAATCCGCGGAACTGCTCGAGGTCGGCGCGGAACCCGGATTCGACAAGGTCGTCATCCTCGTCATCGTGGTCGTCGTCGCGCCCGCGCCCGGAGGCGAAGCGGTGGTACAGCGTGTACAGGCCGGTGGCGACCGCGATGACGACGGCCGCCACCGTGAGGGCATCGAGGAACGCCGACAGCAGCGCGGCGACCCCGGTGAAGGTGAGCGAGAGCAGCAGCTTGTTGCGCACCCGCACGATGAGCTTGGTGAACACCATGAGCAGCAGGTCGCGCATGAAGTAGATGCCGGCGACCATGAACATCAGCAGCAGGATGACCGCGAAGTTGGCGCGAGCCTCGTCGTATACCCCGTCGGGCGAGGTCATGCCGAGCGCGACGGCCTCGATCGCGATGAGGCCGCCGGGCTGCAGGGGGTAGCACTGCAGGGCCATCGCCAGGGTGAAGATGAACTCGGCGACGATCAGCCACCCGGCCACGAACGGCCCGGCGAGCAGCAGCACGGCCGGGTTCACCAGCAGGAACGCGATGATCGTGATCTTGTACCAGCGCGGCGCGGACCCGAGGAAGTTGCGGGCGAGGGCGGATGCGGTCGTGCGGATCATCGCAGGTCCTGTCATGTGGGTGGCGTCGTCGAATCGACGCCGACCAGGCTTCCCGGCACTCCGGGTCCCAGCTTAGCGAAGCCTTGTTCCGCAAGAATGTTAGTGACTAACATTACGCCATGTCCAAACGCACGCGGACTCGCGAGACCCTCTTCACGGCCGCCCTCGAGCTCTTCGACGAGCGCGGGTACGAGGCCACGACCGTCGCCGAGATCGCGCGCCGCGCCGGCGTGACCGAGATGACCTTCTTCCGTCACTTCCCATCGAAGGACGCCGTGCTGGTCGACGATCCGTACGACCCGCTGATCGCCGACGCTATCGTCGCCGCAGATCCCGCGCTTCCCGCGCTGGCCGCGGTGACAGCGGGGGTACGGGATGCGTGGGCGTCGGTTCCACCGCCGGCCGCGGCTGCCGTGCGCGAGCGGCTGCGCATCGTCGCCGGGTCTCCTGCATTGCGCGGCGCACTCGCCCGCAACAGCCGGGCCACCGAGCAGGCGATCGCCGAGGCGCTCCGTTGCCGCGGCGTCGCATCTCGCCCCGCCGTCGTGGTGGCGGCTGCGGCGGTCGCAGCGCTGAACGGCGCACTTCTCGACTGGGCGGCGGTCGAGGGCGACGAGTCGCTGGGCGACGCGATCCTCGGTGCCCTCGCCGCCCTCGACGGTGCATCGTGAGCGCCGGCCTCGTCGCCTCGGGCGTGCGACGGATGTTCCCGGCTGGCGGAGGGGTCGAGAGTGCCGACCTCGCGATGCGCCCCGGCGAGATCGTCGCACTGGTGGGACTGAACGGAGCCGGGAAGACCACGCTCATGCGGTTGCTGCTGGGCATGCTCCGGGCCGAATCCGGCCGGGTCGAACTCGACGGCGTCCCGCTCGAGCGGCTGCCGGGGAGCACCTGGGCGGCGGTCGGCCACCTCGTCGACGCGCCGCTGGTGTACCCGGAGCTGACGACCCGCACGGCGCTGGAACTGAACGCTCGGCTCCGCGGTGCCGGCCGCGGTGTGGTGGAGGCCGCGCTGCAGGATTTTGGGCTCACCGAGTATGCCGGCCGTCGCATCCGCGCCCTGTCGCTCGGCAATCGCCAGCGCGTCGGGCTGGCCGCGGCGCTGCAGCACCGGCCTCAGGTGATCGTGCTGGATGAGCCGACGAACGGACTCGACCCCGCCGGTGTGATCGCGCTGCGCGAGCAGTTGCTCGCCCGTCGCGACGACGGTGCTGCGGTGCTGGTCAGCAGCCACCATCTCGATGAAGTGGCGCGCACCGCGGACCGCATCGTCGTGCTGAACGCCGGCCGGCTTATCGGCGAACTCGCCCCGCACTCCGCCGGGCTCGAGTCGATGTTCTTCGAGATGCTGCTGCGCGATGACGAGGTGCGGGCGTGAGGCCGGCGCTCTGGGGTGAATCGCTCAAGCTCGCGGCGTCGCTGGTCGGCCGGGTGGCGACCGTCGCCGTGGTCGTGGGCATCGTGGTGCTGTCGTCGGCGATGCTCGTCGCGGCGCGCTCCGGTAACACGCAGGTCGTCGCCAAGCTCGGCCCGGACGGCACCCCCGACTGGCACGGCTTCCTCGCGGCGGCGACGCAGATCACGGCGGCGGGCGGGCTCGCCGGGTTCGCGATCGTGTTGGCCTGGATGTTCGGGCGTGAGTTCGCCGACGGCGCGGTCAACGGCCTATTCGCGCTGCCGGTCAGCCGGCGCACCATAGCCGCCGCGAAGCTGCTGACCTTCGCGGCGTGGGGTGCGCTGGTCTCCGCGGCCCTGCCGGTGGTTCTCGGGGCGACCGGCGTCGCGCTCGGGCTCGGGACTCCGGGAGCGACCGAACTTGCGGGGCTCGCGCGGCTGACCGTGCTCGGGCTCGCAGGTCTCGTGCTCGCGACGCCGGTCGCCTGGGCGGCGACCCTCGGCCGGTCGGTACTCGCCGGTGTCGGGGTCGGGATCGGACTCATCGTGGTCGCACAGGTGTCGGTGCTCGCCGGCGCGGGCGGCTGGATGCCGTTGGCGGCCCCCGCGCTCTGGGCCATGACCGCGGGCCGGGGCGCCACCCTCGGGCAGGTGCTGCTCGTGCTGCCGTTCGGGGCGATCTGGGTGGTGCTCACGCTCGGCGCGTGGCGGCGGCTGCAGGTGCGGTGAGTTCGCCGCGCACCCGGCAGAGTGTCACATGCGCGGGCCACCCGGTCTCAGGTGGACGGCGCGGCATCCGGTATCGCAGTGCGAGCATCGCAGTGTGAACCGCGGCATCTGGTGGGGCTTCGTCGGGGTGCTCGCGTTCTCGTTCACCGTGCCGTTCACGCGCGTCGCGGTCGCAGGGCTGTCACCGCTGTTCATCGGCTCGGGTCGCGCAGTGGTGGCGGCCCTGCTCGCCGCGCTGGCGCTGTCGATCACGCGCCAGCGCTTTCCCCGCGGGATGCAGTGGGTGCGTCTCGTCGTCGTCGCCGCGGGCGTGGTGGCCGGCTTCCCCCTCCTGACCTCCTACGCCCTGCAGACAGTGCCCGCCTCGCACGGGGCCGTGGTCATCGCGTTGCTGCCTGCCGCCACCGCGGTGGTCGCGGCGATCCGGGGTCACGAGCGCCCGCCGATCTCGTTCTGGGTTCTGGCGGCGATCGGCGCCCTCGCTGCGCTCGTCTTCGCCGTACTCGCGGGCGGAGGTTTCGGGCACCTGCAGTGGGCCGACCTGCTGCTGTTCGGTGCCGTGGTCTCGGCCGCCGTCGGGTACGCGGAGGGTGGGCTGCTCGCGCGCGAGCTCGGCTCATGGCAGGTGGTGTGCTGGGCGCTGGTGCTCGCGGCTCCGGTCATGATCGCGCTCGCCGGGGCCTCGGTGGCGGTACAGCCGCCTGCGGCGACGCCCGTGGAGTGGGCCGCCTTCGCCTACCTGGCGGGCGTGAGCATGTTCCTGGGCTTCTTCGCCTGGTACCGGGGTCTCGCGATCGGCCCGATGTCCCGGGTGTCGCAGGTGCAACTGGTGCAGCCGGTGCTCTCGATCGCCTGGGCGGCGCTGCTGCTGGGCGAGCAGCTCACCCTGCCGATCGTGCTGGGCGGCGCGGTCGTCATCGCGTGTGCGTGGGTCGCGGTCCGGGTGCGCTTGCGGGGTAGCGCCTAGGCCGCGGGACCGAGGGTCGATGCGCGGGCGACGAGGTTCGTCGGCAACACCGAGGGGACGCGCGCGCGGTCGGGGTGCTGGATGTCCTCGAGCAGGTTCTTCGCGGCCGTCGCGCCGATCTGCTCGAAGGGCACGCTGATCGTCGTCAGTTCGAGGGCTCCCGAGACGGCGTGTCCGTCGTAGCCCATGATGGCGACGTCGACGCCCGGACGCAGACCGCGTTCGCGCATGGTCTGCAGGGCGCCGAAGGCCATCTCGTCGGAGAACGCGAACACCGCGGTCGGGGGCTCGGCGTGGTCGAGCAACCGGGTCATCGCCGCCGCGCCGCCCTCGACGGTGTAGTCGCCGCGGACGACGAGCTGTTCGTCCCAGGGGATGCCGGCGCGTTCGAAAGCGTCGTGGCATCCGAGGTGGCGCTGGTATTCGAGCACGCCCGGGTCGGAGCCCTCGCGGCCGTAGATGATGCCGATGCGGCGGTGCCCGAGGCCGAGCAGGTGCTCGACGGCGGATGCCGCTCCCCCGCGGTCGTCGATGTAGACACTGGAGTTCCAGGCGCCATCCGATCCGAACATCGTCACCGGCATCCCGAGCTGGAGGATCTTCTCGAGGTCCGGGCTCTCGGCGCTGAGCGACAGCACGAGGAAGCCGTCTACGCGACGCGCGAGACGTTTGTGCGGCGGAACGGGGTGGGGCTCGCTGGGGTCGCCCGTGCAGTAGAGCAGAAGGTCGGTGCCTGCGGCCCGGAGTTCCCGCTCGATGCCGGTCAGCATCCGCTGGAATGCGAGCCGGTCGACGAACGGGGTGATGATCGCCACGCTGCCGGCGCGCCCGGTCGCGAGGGCAGCCGCAGCGGGGGATGCGACGTAGTCGAGCCGCTCGGCGACGTCGAGGATGTGGCGACGCAACTCGGGGTCCACCGACTCGAAGCCGCGGAGCGCACGGGAGACGGTCGCCGTGGACACGCCCGCCACGCGCGCCACATCCTTCGCGGTCACACTCATGTGATGTCCTCCCGTTCGACACTCTACAGGGCTTCGGCGGCAAGCGATTTCTAGCCGGGTTTCCTTGTAGATATTGGCCAAAGCCCGCATCCGAGTAACCGCTTACTTGACATTCTTCGCATAGCGAAGCATGCTGACTCCGCGCACCCAGCGCGCCTCTTCCGCAACGGCGAGAGGGTCCAGAGATCTCACAGGAGAGATGACGTGCGAACAACACAGAGGCTTGTCGCAGCAGGAACCGCGTCCGTGGCACTCGTTGCCATGGCGCTCACGGGATGCAGTGCCGGAGGTGGCGGCGAGCAGGCGGACGGCGGCGTCGGCCCCATCACGTTCGCCTCGGGGAAGGACCTCACCGGTGCCATGCCCCAGCTGATCGACACCTGGAACGCCGCCCACCCCGACGAGAAGGTCACCTTCCTCGAACTCTCGGCATCGCCCGACGATCAGCGCAACTCCTTCGTGCAGGACTTCCAGGCCAAGAGCGGCAAGTACGACGTGCTCTGGAACGACGTCGTGTGGACCAGCGAGTTCGCCGCGCACGGCTGGCTCGAGGCGCTCGACGCGGGCGACGTCGCCGGCGACGCCGTGCTCCCGGCCGCCGTGGCATCCGCCACCTACGACGGCAAGATCTACGGCGCCCCGTTCATGACCAACGCCGGGCTGCTCTACTACCGGTCTGACCTCGTGCCCACCCCGCCGACCACCTGGGATGAGCTGCTCGCCGATTGCGAGATCGCCAAGCAGAACGACATGGACTGCTACGCCGGCCAGTTCAACCAGTACGAGGGTCTGACCGTCAACGTCGCCGAGGCGATCAACTCGGCCGGCGGAAGCTTCCTCAGCGAAGACGGAACCACCGTCACCGTCGACTCCCCCGAGGCCCGCGCCGGACTGCAGCACCTCGTCGACATGTTCGCCGACGGGGACATCAACCCCGCGGGCATCACCTACCAGGAGCAGGAGAGCGCAAACGCGTTCCTCGAGGGCAAGGTGCTGTTCCTGCGCAACTGGCCGTACGTCTACACGGCCGCGAGCGCTGCCGACTCGGTCATCGCGGGCAAGTTCGACATGACCACCCTGCCCGGCAAGGACGGCCCCGGCGTCTCGTCGCTCGGTGGCATCAACCTCGGGGTCTCGGCCTTCTCCAAGCACAAGACCACCGCGAAGGCGTGGGTCACCTGGATGCAGTCGGAGGAGGCGCAGCGCGTGCTGGTGAGCGTCATGAACCAGGCGTCGGTGCTGAAGGACCTGTACACCGACCCCGAGCTGGTGAAAGTCTCGCCGTACCTGCCCACTCTGCAGCAGTCCGAGCTGACGGCCGTCCCGCGGCCGCAGAGCCCGAACTACAACGCGGTGAGCCTGGCGATCCAGAAGAACGCCTACGCCGCACTGCAGGGCAACGTGTCGGTCGACGAGGCCATCACCAAGATGGCCGCCGACCTGCAGCAGGCGATCGCGCAGTAGCGCGGCGACCCCCACATCCGGAAGGCGAGCCCCATGTCAGCTCCACGCTCGAGCGCCACTCGGCGACCGCGGAGCGACGGCCGGCTCGCCTTCTGGCTGGTGGGCCCTGCCCTGCTGGTGCTCGGGGTGATCATCGGGTACCCGGTGATCTCCTCGATCGTCCGCTCGCTGTTCGGCGACGGCATCGGCGAGAGCCCGTTCGTCGGGTTCGACAACTACGCACGGGCGCTGTGGGGCTTCGGCGCCCCCGAGTTCTGGCGCTCGGTCGGCATCACCTATCTGTTCGCGGGCGTCACGATCGTGCTCGAGACCGTCATCGGGATGCTGATGGCGCTCGTCATGAACCAGGCGTTCCGCGGGCGCGGGCTGCTGCGGGCGAGCGTGCTGGTGCCATGGGCGATCCCCACCGCGGTCGCCGCGGTCCTCTGGAAGTGGGCCTTCGATCCGGCCGGCATCATCAACGCGCTCACCGGATCCACCATCATCTGGACCGGCTCCGAGGTGCCCTCGATCGTCGCGATCATCATCGCCGACACCTGGAAGACCTCGCCGTTCATCGCCCTGCTGATCCTCGCCGGCCTCCAGGTGGTGCCCGACGAGATCTACGAGGCGGCCAAGATCGACGGTGCCAATGCCTGGCAGCGGTTCTGGCGGGTGACCGTTCCGCTGATCCGGCCGGCCATCGCGGTGGCCGTGGTGTTCCGCCTGCTCGACGCGCTGCGCATGTACGACCTGCCGCAGATCTTCACGCAGGGCGCCAACGGCACGGCGACTCTGTCGATCCTCGCCGTGCAGTCCACGCTCAGCCAGCTCAAGCCCGGTTACGGCGGCGCGCTGTCGACGCTCACCTTCGTCGTCATCTTCATCACGGCGTTCGTCTTCGTCCGGCTCCTCGGATTCGATGCGGTCAGCCGTGCCGAGCGGCAGCGGGGGGAACGATGACCGCGCCGCGCGCGCGGCTGAAGCGCCGCGCATCCCGCATCGGGCTCGGCGTCGCCGTCGCCGTGATGGTGCTGTTCTGCCTGCTGCCCTTCTATTGGATGCTGGTGTCGAGCCTGAAGGACGCGCGCGACATCTTCGACAACTCGCTGATCCCGCTGGAACCGACCCTGGTCAACTACGCCGCGGTGCTCGGGTCTCAGAACTCGTTCGTGCTGGCGCTGCGCAACAGCGGCATCATCGCCGGCTCGGTCACCGTGTTCGCGCTGCTGTTCGGCGTGACGGCGTCCTACGCCATCGCGCGGCTGCAGTTCCGGGGCAAGAACGTCGTGCTCGCGCTGTTCCTGGCGACCTCGATGTTCCCGGGGGTCGCGATCCTCACCCCGCTGTTCCAGCTGTTCGCCAACCTCGGCTGGATCGACACCTTCCAGGCCATGATCATCCCGGACATCAGCTTCTCGCTGCCCCTCGGGGTCTGGATCCTGACCAGCTTCTTCCGTGCCATGCCGTGGGAACTCGAGGCGGCGGCCCTCGTGGACGGCTGCACGCGGGGGCAGGCCTTCCGGCGGGTGATCCTGCCGCTCGCGGTGCCGGGGGTGTTCACCACGGCGATCCTGGTGTTCATCTCGGCCTGGAACGAGTTCATGATCGCCAACTCGATGTCGCAGACCTCGGCCTCGCAACCGGTGACGGTGGCGATCGCCCAGTTCTCCGGCATCTCGCAGTTCGACAAGCCGTACGGAAGTCAGATGGCCGCCGGCGTGCTGGTGACGGTGCCGCTCATCGTGCTGGTGCTCGTGTTCCAGCGCCGGATCATCAGCGGGTTGACCGCAGGGGGAGTGAAGTGAGGCGACTCAAGGTCCTCATCATCGGGGGGACCGGCATCATCAGTCGCGCCTGCGTCCGGGAGGCGGTCGAGCAGGGTCACGAGGTCCACGTGCTCCATCGCGGGTCGACGAGCTCGCGCGGACACGAGGCGGACGCCGTGCGCCACATCGCCGACATCCGTGATGCGGATGCGGTGGCCGAGGCGATCGCCGGCATCCGTTTCGACGTGGTCGCCCAGTTCCTCGCGTTCACCGAGGAGCACGTCGCACGGGACCTGCTGACCTTCCGCGACGCCGGGCAGTACATCTTCGTGAGCTCCGCATCCGCGTATCAGACCCCGCCGAGCGCGCTGCCCGTCACCGAGTCGACCCCGCTGCGCAACCCGTTCTGGCAGTACTCGCGCGACAAGATCGCGGCGGAGGACCGGCTGGTGAGGGCATACCGCGAGTCGGGGTTCCCGGTCACGATCGTGCGGCCCTCGCACACCTACGACGCGACGATGCTGCCCTTCGATGCCGGATGGACCGTGGTGGACCGGATGCGGCGGGGTGCCGAGGTCGTCGTCCACGGCGACGGCACCTCGCTCTGGACCATCACGCACAGCACCGATTTCGCCCGCGGTTTCGTGGGGCTGTTCGGACGCGCCCAGGCGATCGGCGAGGCGTTCCACATCACCGGGGACGAGGCGCCGACCTGGAACCGGATCTACGAGGAGATCGCGCGGGCCGCGGGAGTGGTCCCGCGCCTGGTGCATATCGCCTCGGAGACGATCGCCGCCGCCGACCCGGACTGGGGCGCTGCGCTGCTCGGCGACAAGGCGAACTCGATGACCTTCGACAACAGCAAGCTCCGCCGGCTCGTCCCGGACTTCCGGGCCGAGATCCCGTTCGCGCAGGGAGCGGAGCAGATCATCGACTGGCATGACGCTCACCCCGAGAGCCGCGTCGTCGATCCGCGCTGGGATCGGCTCATGGACGTGCTCGTCGACCGCAACACCCGGGTCACCGGACCCATCGCCCCGGAAGGAACCACCCCGTGAAGTACGTACCCCTCGGCAGATCGGGCCTCGTCGTCTCGACGCGAGCACTCGGCACCATGACCTTCGGCGCCGAGACCGACCGCGCGACGGCGTTCGCCCAGCTCGATGCCTATGTCGAGGCCGGCGGCACGCTGATCGAGCTGGCGGACGTCTACGGCGGCGGTCGGGCGGAGGAGATCGTCGGGGAATGGCTGGCGGGCAAGACCTCGAGCTACGCCGACCGGCTGGTGCTCGCGACCAAGGGCCGGTTTCCCGTCGGCGTCGACGCGCGCGACTCCGGCACGTCCCGTCGCCACCTGCGTCGGGCGCTCGAGGCGAGCCTCCGGCGGCTCGGCGTCGACCACGTCGACCTCTACCAGGTGCACTCCTGGGACCCGGTGACACCGCCGGATGAGACGATCGGCTTCCTCGAGGACGCCGTCCAACGCGGGTCGTTCGGCTACGCCGGTCTGTCGAACTACCTCGGCTGGCAGATCGCGCAGGCTGCGGCGATGGCGGCCGGCCGGGTCCCGCTGATCTCGATGCAGCCCCAGTACAATCTGCTGGCGCGCGAGGTCGAGTGGGAGATCATCCCGTCCTCCCTCGCCCACGGGCTCGGAGTGCTGCCGTGGTCGCCGCTGGCCGGAGGCTGGCTCACCGGGAAGTACACGCTCGAGCAGGCGCCGACCGGGGCGACCCGTCTGGGCGAGGACCCCGAGCGCGGGGTCGAGGCGTACGGTCCCCGGTCGTCGGAGGAACGCACGTGGCGGGTGCTGGATGCGGTGGCCGCGGTCGCCGAGCGCCACGCGCGCCCCGCATCCGAGGTCGCGCTCGCCTGGCTCGGATCCCGTCCCGGCGTGAGTTCGATCATCCTCGGCGCCCGGTCGGTCGAGCAGCTCGAGGCGAACCTCGTGGACACCCTGGAGCTCACGGCGGCCGACCAGGCCCTGCTCGACGAGGCGAGCGACCCGCGGCCGTCGGCCTGGCCGTACGGGGAGTCCGGGGTGGAGCAGCGGGCGCGGCCGGTCGCGTAGCCGGTCGCCCGGCTACGCCGCGGTGGTCCGCCGCCCCGGCGTGTAGCCGAGGGTGCGGCGGAAGACGTCGATGAACGAGCTCGCCGTGCTCCACCCGCAATGGACGGCGACGTCGGTGACGCTCCAGCCGTCGGCAAGCAGTTCCAGCGCCCGGTGA
>DATMFW010000071.1:0-30372 GCA_035556655.1 Pseudolysinimonas sp. | reverse complement strand
CTCGACTGGGCGGCGTGGGCGAAACGCCTGCAGCGCTACTACGAGACCGTCGAGTGGCTGTTCTCGCCGGTGCTGTTCGTCGTCGGCGGCGGAGTGTCGAAGAGCCACGAGGAGTTCCTGCCGCTGCTGCACCTGCGCACGCCGATCGTGCCCGCCGTTCTGCGCAACAACGCCGGCATCCTCGGGGCTGCCCGACTGGCCGCCGACCCCTCAGCCTTTACGACGTCCGGGGGCGACTGAGGGGAAGGCTCCCGCGGCATCCTCGGCATGGGCCCGGACGAACGCCAGGCGCGCAGCGCCCAGTTCGTCTCCGCCCTTCGGCGTGCCCGGCCACACCCGTTCCACGAACGCCGCCCACGCCGCCTCGTACGCCCGCGCCGCCGGCAGGAAGCTGCGGGCCGCGACGACGACCAGCAGGAAGAGCAGCGCGGCGCTGCCGATCCAGATCTCCCGTCCGCCGAGAGGGTCATCCCCCGCGAACGCCCGGAACACCATGAGCCCGATGGCCGCGACGACGGCGACGACCCCGAAGATCGTCAGCAGATCGAGCACGAATCGGCGCACCAGCGCCGTGCGGGCCGCGCGGGCCGCCGAGACGTCGAGCGGGTCGATGCCGGTCTCGGCGAGTGCGGCGGCGGCGGCGCGCGCCTGCGCCCAGCGAGCGGCATCCGAGTCGGTCTGAGGCATGCCGACAGCGTATCCAGGGCCGGACCCGCCCCGGTACACCGCGAACGGGGCCGGTTTTCCAGGCGAAACCGGATTGTTTCGGTTCGGTGAAATTTGCCGACACACGAGGTGAGGAGACAGACCTGTGCACTACGGTTATGGCCAGTTGTTGTGTTACGCATGTGAGCGATGTCGCCCTCCGCCGCCGGTGGAAGGCACGTGGCGAAACAGAGCGGATCAAGAACTCAACGACGATCCGCTCCGAACGCCGGAGCTTGCAGGAAAGAAAGCAGCACACAGAATGCCCACTGGTACCGTCAAGTGGTTCAACGCCGAAAAGGGTTTCGGCTTCATCACCCCCGACGACGGATCTCAGGATCTGTTCGCTCACTACTCGGCCATCGAGGCCTCCGGTTACCGTTCCCTCGATGAGGGCCAGCGCGTGGAGTTCGAGGTCACCCAGGGCCAGAAGGGCCCCCAGGCCGCGGCGATCAAGCCGGTCTGAATCCACCTTCGCGAAGCGCCTCGTCCCTCCGGGGGCGGGGCGCTTTCGCGTCCCCGGCCGACGCGGGATCTCCCGCCGGCCGGGCAAACGGGCCGGCCGATACGCCGGGTTCTGTACGGCAATGCCGTGACGGCCATCTATCTCGGGACTGCGTCGCCGCAGCCCTCCAGCGGTCTACCCGACACCTCGGCGAGCAGCTTCATCGGTGTCTGTCTGACCTTGCTCCGGGCGAGGTTTACCCAGCGAGCCCGATCACTCGGGCCCCTGGTGGTCTCTTACACCACCGTTTCACCCTTACCGCCGTCCCGGAGGACGGAGGCGGTCTGCTCTCTGTTGCACTTTCTCGCGGGTTGCCCCGGGTGGGTGTTACCCACCGCCCTGCTCTGCGGAGCCCGGACGTTCCTCGGCATCCAACGAGTGGATGACGCGACCGTCTGGCCGGCCCGTTTGCCTTCCCAGGGTAGCGGCCCTCAGCGCTGGAACGAGAGTTTCTTGTCCATCGCCTCGTTCGCGAGACGATCCGCGCGGGCGTTCTCCGCCCGCGGAATCCACTCGAAGACCACGGGCGTCGCGCCGAGGACCTCCCGTGCCCGGCCTGCGAGTTCGGCCATCGCCGGGTGCTTGATCTTCCAGCGGCCCGACATCTGCTCCACGACCAACTTGGAGTCCAGCCGGACGCGCAGGGTGGCGTGCGGGTCGATCGCGAGCGCCGCCCCGATCCCGGCGATCATGCCGTTGTACTCGGCGACGTTGTTGGAGGCGATGCCGCAGTAGACGCCCAACTCGGCGAGCACCTCGCCGCTCGCCGCGTCGATGACGAGCGATCCGCCTGCCGCGATGCCGGGGTTGCCCCGCGATCCGCCGTCGGCCTCGACGATCAGCTCGCGCGGGATCACAGCCCCGACTCGCCGGTCCGCACCAGGATCGCGCTGGAGTCCGGGCAGAGCAGCACGTCATCCGGCGCCGCGGCCCGCACCGTGCTCATGTCGGCGGCGTTCAGCGCGACACCGCTGGCCTGGGAGACTCCGCCCCGCAACAGGGAGGCGCCCACGCCGTACCGCTCACGCTGCTTCTCGTACAGGGCGAGCAGGTCGGCCGGGACCCGCGCGGCCACTGCGGCGCGCTCCGCCGTCGCCTGGTCGCGCTCGGCGGCGACCGCACCGAGCGCGAGCTCGCGGGCCTCGGTCGAGTCCTGCAGGCGCTGCTCCAGCGCCTGCACCTGCGCGCGGGTCTCCGCCAGTTCGCTCTCGCGTTCCTCCACCACCTCCATGACGCCGAGTTCGATGTCCTCGAGGTCGCTCTTGCGTCTGGCGAGGGCCGCGAGCTCCTGCTCGAGTGCCGCGACGTCCTTGACCGACGAACTGGCCTGCAGCCGCTCGCTGTCCCGCGCGATCCGGGCATCGACGATCGCGACGTCCGCCTCGGTGCGCTTCAGTTCGGCCTGCGCATCCTCCCACGCACCGGTGCGCTCCGTGAGGGTCCGCTGCAGCTCGCTGAGTTCCGCCGTCAGGCTCGCGACCGCCGCGCTCTCGGGCAGCGTGCTGATCCGGTGCGCGATCTGCTGCAGGCGCGTGTCGAGGGCCTGCAACTCGAGCAGCAGTTCCTGGTCGGCGGGGTCGGCCTTCAACGCCATGCGGGGTCCGTTCTGATCGGGGTCATTGCAGGATCGCGAAATCCCAGGGGTCGGTACGCAGCTCGCTCACGGCGACCTCGACCCCGGGCAACGCCTCCCGCAGCTGTTCGGCGGCGACCTCGAGCCAGAGCCATTCGCTCGCCCAGTGCGACACGTCGATCAGCGCCGGTCCCCCGGCGACGCGCGCGTTCTCCACCGCCTCCGAGGCCGGATGATGGCGCAGATCGCTGGTGATGTAGACGTCGGCCGCGAGCACGTCGGGGTGCGCGAGCAACGAGTCCCCCGCGCCGGCGCAGAGGGCGACGGTGCGGACCGGCCGGTCGTACTCCCCCGCGACCCGCACCCCGGATGCGGTGGCCGGCAGAACGCCGGCGAGCGTTCGCGCCAGGCTGCCGAGCGTCGTGCTCTCGGGGAGTTCTCCGACCCGCCCCAGGCCGAGCGCGGCATCCGCCGACGGCACCAGGGGTCGGGTGGCGGTCAGTCCGAGGCGTTCGGCCAGCACGGCCGAGGTTCCGCGCGCGACGATGTCCGCATTGGTGTGAGCCGCCACGAGGGCGCACCCGCCCCGGATCAGCCGGGCGATCACGGCGCCCTTGTAGCGGTCCTCCGCGACGCTCGTCACCCCGCGCAACAGCAGCGGGTGATGCACCAGCAGCAGCGACGCCCCGGCCTCGACCGCCTCGTCGACGGTGTCGAGCACCGCGTCGACGGCCAGCTGGATGCGGGTCACGGGCGCCGCCGGATCTCCCGACAGCAGGCCGGGGGCATCCCATCCCTCCGCCTCGCTCAGCGGCCAGAGCGCCGTGACGACGGCGTTCACGTCGGCGAGGGTGGGGGTCACGGCTCCAGTCTAGGAGTGGGGCCGGTGACTCTCGGGATGGCTCCGGTGACCCGCGGGATCGGGCCGGTGTGCTCGAGGAACAGGCCGTCGCGCTCCTGCTGACGGATCGTCGGGATCGACGCCGCGAGGGCGAGGATGAGTCCGAGCAGCAGGGCGATGACCACCCCGATGTCACTGCGGGCGAACGGGTCCTCGAGCGGGATGCCCAGCAGCGGGAAGAAGAAGCCCTGCCAGGTCAGGCCGGGGAAGCTCGCCTGGGTGAACCCGAATCCGATGACCGAGATGAGCACGAAGCCGACGAGGTTGACCACGCGCACCTGCGGGTAGACCCCGCCCGGGGTCAGCAATGAGGGCGAGTCGAACTTGCGGGTGCGGATCATCATCTCCGCCGCGAAGATCCCGGCCCAGGCCGCCACCGGGACCGCGAGGGTCGTCGCCAGGTCCCGCGAGATCGCGAAGGCATCGGCGGCCAGGATCACCAGCCCCGCCGCGATCGCGATGACGAGCACCCCGGCGATGAGCGAGGCGATGCTGCGCCGGGCCTTCACTCCGACGGCCTGCAGGGCGAAACCAGCCGAGTAGATCGCCAGCACGACACTGGAGATGAGGCCCAGCCCCGCGCAGATCAGCAGGGGCGCCGGGTACCAGAGGGGCAGCATCCGGGCGATCGCGAAGAGCGGCGCATCGGCCATCTCGCGCGCCACATCCGGATCGGATGCCGAGAGCATCGCGCCCCAGACGATCAGCGCGAACGGTGGCAGGGTCGCCCCGAGGCTGGCCCACAGCATGGACTGGGCGCCCGAACTCGTCGGCCGCTGGTACCGGGCGAGATCCGAACTGCTCTGCACCCAGGCGAGTCCCACGAAGCTGAAGACGAGCACACCGCCGCCGAGCACGAGGGTCCAGGCGCCGTCCCCGATCGCGAGAGCCGCCGTCAGGTCCAGACGCGGGTAGGTGATGACGATCAGCCCCGCCACCAGCAGTCCGCTGAGGATGCTGGTGATCAGTTGCAGCAGTGCCACGAACCCGTACCCGAACAACGCGATCACCAGAGCGATGACGCCGCCGATGCCGAGGATGACGAAGGTCCACACCTGGTCGCCCAGGTCGGCGTCGAGCCCCGCGAACACGAGCAGCCGGCCGGCGGACACCGCGAGGACCCAGAGCAGGACCCCGCCCCAGAACACGCGGGTCAGCACGCCGAGCGCCGCCGGGAGGATGTTCCCCACGTGCCCGAACGTCGCGCGCGACACCACCATCGTCGGCTGCCCGCTCCACTTGCCGGCCAGGGTGCCGAGGCCCAGAGGAAGGAACGCCAGAGCGACACCGGCGAGTGCCGCGACGATCGCCTGGCGCAGCGAGATGCCCATCGACATCAGCACCGCACCGAACGCCATGCTCACCACCGAGGAGTTGACGGCGAACCACAGCCAGAACACGCGAGCGGCGCGTCCGGCGCGCAGGTCGAGAGCGGTGGCGTCGGCGCCCGCGCTCTCGACGACGAAGACCGGGTGGTTCTCCGGTGCCCGGTCCACGAGCCCCGGCTGGGTGTCCGTGACGCGGGAGGTCGCGATCGGCTCGGAGGGGAACGGTCCGGCGGCCGCGTACGGGTCCGCCTCGGCAGGGGGCACCCCGAACATCCGGTCGACATCGTCGACGGCGTCGTCGTCGTCGTCGAGACTCGGCAGGGCGTCGGCGCCCGGAAGCGGGCGCAACACGGGGTCCACCGGGGGCGGAGGGACCTCGACCGGCGTGGCGTAGGGACCGGCGAAGGCGTCGGGCGACACCGGGGGCGGACTCGCCGGGACCACGGGGGCGTTCGGGTCGTAGGGCGGCAGGGGTGCCGCCTGCTGACCGACCGGCGGGGGCAGCCCCTGCACGTCCTCGAGGCGGACTTCCCGCACCGGCGGCAGCACGGTCGGGGCCACGTAGGTCGCCCCCTCGGTCGGCGGGGCGGGCTCCACCAGCGGCGGTGGGGCCGGTGCCGGATCGGGGGTCGTGGGCTGGGCAGACGGGCCTGCCGGAGGAGCCGGAATCGTCACCGGGTCGGTGAAGGGCTGATACGGCGACGGGAAGACGTGACCGGGCGCCGGATGGTCGAGTGCGGGAGCCGGGTCCGGGCTCGGAGGCGGCACCGGCGTGGGGCCGGTGCCCTGGCGCAGTTGCTCCTCGAGCCGCTGCATCGCGTCGAGAGTGCTCGATCCCGACGTCGGCGCCGGCGGCACCTGATAGTCCGGGATCTGCGGCGGCGGCGGCACGACGTACTGCGGCACGTCAGGGGCCTGGTAGTCCGACTCGTAGGCCGGGCTCTGCGCCGGGCCGGCGGACGGAGGCGCAGGGGCTGCCGGGGGTGCCGGAGGTGCGGGAGGTGCGGGGGCTGTCGGCGCGACCGGCGGCGGCGTCGACGCGGCTGGTGGGGGGACGGGCGCGGGCGCCGGCGGCACGATCGTCACCGGCTGCGTGTACGAGGCCTCGAGGGCCGCGGCGAGGGCATCGTCGTCGAAGGCCGGCGGGCTCGCGGGCGGGTCGGACGGCGGCGGCGGGTACCCCTGACCGGGCGCGGGAGCCGCGCCGTCGTTGTCGGAGGGCACGTCGGACATGTCCGGATTCTAGGGTTTCTGGCGCCTATTGGGTCCGCGACGGGCCGGATTGGGGTAGGACCGCCGGTCCACGCGTGCGCGCCACGAGCACGATCAGACCGATGAGAACGAGCCCCAGACCGGCCCAGCCGAGCGGTGCGAGCCGCTCACCGACCACCGTGACGGCCAGCACGGTCGCCACCACGGGCTCCAGAAGCGTGATGGTGGTGACCGTCGAGCTGCGGATCTCGCGCAGGCCGACCCCGAACAGCAGATAGGCGATGAACATCGGCCCCACCGCCAGGTAGGCGGCGATGCCCACGGTGAAGCCGGACTGCAGCAGCGGGGCACCTGTCGCCAGCAGCACCGGCAGCAGCAGGACGGCACCGGCGCCGAACATCGCACCCATCACGCCGTTGCTCGGAAGCGCGGCGCCGTCGGCAGCGGAGCCCCCGATCGCGCGCGAGGACGCGTAGGTGTACAGCGCGTAGGCCAGTCCGGCGAGAAGGGCGAGGACGATGCCGGTGACGATTCCGCCGCGGCCGGCCGCGGCATCCACCTCGCGCCCGACGGCGAGCAGGGCGATGCCCGCGACCGCCAGAGCGGTGGCGATCGCCCATCGGGTGCGGAGCCGCCGGCGCTCCACGAGCCATTCCAGCAGCGCGGCGAACGCGGGTCCCGACCCGAGGGCGACGACGTTGCCGACGGCCACCCCGGCCAGGTCCATGCCGGCATAGAAGGCCAGCGGATACACCAGCACCCCGATCGCGCCGATCAGCACCCAGCGGCGCGCCGTGCGATCCCGCAGCACCCGCAGCGAGGACCGTGCCGTCGCGGAGAACAACAGCAGCCCGCCCACGCCCATCGTCGATGCGCCGACCGCGAGCGGACTGACATCGTCCGGCAGGAAGCTCGCCGATGTGCCCGTGGTGCCCCAGAGCAGCGACGCGACGACGAGGGCGAGGACGCCGGACCAGGGCATGTGGGCCCTGAGGGACTCGAACCCCCGACATCCACGGTGTAAACGTGGCGCTCTAACCAACTGAGCTAAGAGCCCGGACGGACCGCGCGGCCCGCTACGGAACGATCGTAGCCATTTACTGGATATCCTGAGCCGAACCTCCCCTGCACACCGCACCACGAAAGAGGCACGGATGTCCGGCAGCCGTCACCCCATGTCGCGAGTCGCGGCCGCGATCGCCGCAGCGGTCGTCTCCCTCGGAACGCTCACCGCGTGCGCCGGCGGACCGGGAAGCCCGCTGACCGGCGGCGTCGCCGACGACAGCTGGACCGTGATGACCTACATGATCGCGGACACCAACCTGGAGTACTTCCAGCTGGAGGACATGAAGGAGCAGGAGGCCGTCGGGTCCCGTCCCGGGTTCAACCTGATCTCCTACCTCGACCGCTCCGACAGCTACTCGGACGAGGCCGTCCTCGGCCTGCCCGACTTCACCGGCGCGAAGGTCATCAAGGTCAAGCGGGGCGGCAGCGAGGTGATCCGCGACGTCGGCGAGACCAACACCGGCGACCCCGATGTGCTGGCCGAGTTCATCGCCGAGACCATCCAGGACTATCCCGCGGCGCACTATGCGCTGATCCTCAACGATCACGGCAGCTCGTGGCCCGGGGTCGGGGCCGACGGCTCGGCGGACAACGATCAGCTGACGCTCCCCGAGTTGCAGGAGGGCATCGGGGCGGGGCTCGAGCAGGCCGGTGTCGCCAAGCTCGACCTGATCGGCTTCGACGCCTGCCTGATGGCCACCTACGAGACCGCGTCGATGCTGCAGGACCTCGGCGACCGCATGCTGTCCTCCGCCGAGCTCGAACCGGGCTACGGCTGGGACTACACCACCCTCGAGACCGCGGCACGCGGTGGCACCGTCGACCAGGTCGCCGCGGCCATCATCAAGGGCTTCGCCGAGCAGTCTCTCGCCGAGGGTGAATCGCAGGTCACGCTGTCCTCGATCGACCTCACCAAGATGGCGGCGGTCGACGACGCGGTCGACGCCTTCGCAGCGCAACTCGGCGCCGACGCCGCCGGCCTCGGCCCGGTGATCGGACGCGCCCTGAACAAGAACCTCGCGTTCGGCGCCACCCCCGACTACAACTTCTACATGACCGACCTCGGCCTGCTGGCCGGGGCCCTCGGCGGCACCGGCGATGCGCTGGCCGCCGCCATCGACGACGCGGTCGTGGATTCGATGGACGGTCAGGCGACCCGTGGCGCCAGCGGCATGGCGATCTACTTCCCGCCGACCCAGGGGGTCTTCAAGGACGCCTACCGGCAGGTGCCGTCGGCTCAGAACTGGATCGCCTTCCTCGAGTCGTACTACGCGGCGGGCCAGGCCTCGGGCGGCGTCCCGAAGTTCGTCGACACACCCGTCGAGCACGGCTTCCAGAACGGCGGATTCGTGGTCGCCCAGCAGCTGGCGACCGACCCGAACCAGGTCACCGACCAGTACGTCGTGTACGGCTACCTGGAGAACGGCGGGCCGGTGCTGATCGGCGACGAGTCGGCCTACATCGACGACCAGAACTACGTCGTCGGGTTCTTCGACACCTACCAGCTCTGGATCGGCGACGGCAGCACCGAGACCTCGTTCTACAGCACGTACTCCTCGAACCAGGCCTCCGACGTGGCGACCATCGGCGTGCCGATCCTCTACACGGCCGGCTCGGCCGCCAACACGCAGGGTTTCCTGCAGATGACCTACGCCCCGAGCACCGGCACGATCCTCTCCGAGACGTTCTACGCACAGGATGCCTCGGGCGCCTTCTCGGAGGTCTCGCCCGAGTCGGGCGCCGCCTTCGAGGCGCTGAAGGTGCACGCCGAGGGCGGCAAGCTCACCTACTTCCGCTCCGACCCCGGCACCCAGATCGCCGCGGACACCACGAAGCTGCAGTTCGACTACCGCAAGCTGCCCTCGGGAACCACGATCTACGCCGAGGTGCGGGCCGTGAACTCGGCGGGCAAGGGCGACGCGGCGTCGGCCACCGGCGTCATCCCGTAGACCCGGTGGTCGAGTAGCCGCGTAGCGGCACCCGGTGGTCGAGTAGCCGCGTAGCGGCGTATCGAGACCTACGAGAACCTCCTCCTACTCAACCCCGGAAGCCGATCCCCCTCCCCCGCGATCAACGCGAGGCGCTTCGCGCGCGACCAGTTCTGCACCTGCTTCTCGCGCGCGAACGCCTCATCGACCCGGTCGTACTCTTCCGCGTAGAGCAGTTTCACCGGGCGACGGGTTCGCGTGTAGGCCGCACCTTCGCCGAGCTCGCGCTCGACGAGACGGCGTTCCAGGTCGACGGTACTGCCGACGTAGGTCGTGCCGTCGACGCAGCCGAGGATGTACATCCAAGCCATCCGAGGATGTTGCCATCGGGATGCGCGGTGGGCGGGGTGTTGTCCCCAGGTCTCGATACGCCGCTACGCGGCTACTCGACCACCGAGAGGGGGAGCACGTCGTCGAGCGCGGCGCGGTACTCCTCGATCGACCGCGCCTCACCCGGAGCCGTGATGAACGAGGCGCGGATCAGGCCGTTGGCGTCGATCACGAAGGTCGCGCGATTGGCGAACCCCTTCTCCTCCAGGAAGACCCCGTACTCCTTCGCGACGGCACCGTGCGGCCAGAAGTCGGCGAGCAGGGTGAAGTCGTAGCCCTCCTGGGTCGCCCAGGCGCGCAGCGTCGCCTTCGAGTCGACCGAGATGCCGATCAGCTCGACCCCGTGCTGCTGGAACAGCGCGAGATTGTCGCGGAGCGCGCACAGCTCGCCCGTGCAGGTGCTCGAGAACGCGAGGGGGAAGAACACCAGCGCGACCGGCTTCACCCCCCGGAAGTCGCTCAGCCGAACGTGCTCGCCGTACTGGTTGGCGAGATCGAAATCGGGAGCCCGGGTGTCGTTCTCCAAAGCCATCGTGTGGGTCCTTTCACGGTCCAGCGGACGATCATACGCCCGCCGGACGACGAACGCCGGACGAACTAGAGTGGATGGGCACGTTCCCGCCACCGCCCGAGACCCGGCATGTGGCGCGACCCTTCCCAACCCAGGAATCGAGGCCCCCGTGACGGTCAACGACCAGGACCCGTACTCGGTCGATCACACCGATCAGGACCCGGATGAGACCGCCGAATGGCAGGAGTCGCTGGACGCCCTGGTCGCCGCCAAGGGGCGCGGCCGCGGGCGCGACGTGATGCTCAGCCTGCTGAAGCGGTCCAAGGACCTGCACCTCGGCGTGCCGATGGTCCCGACGACGGACTACATCAACACGATCGCGCCCGAGAACGAGCCGGAGTTCCCGGGCAACGAAGAGCTCGAACGCCGGTACCGCGCCTGGATCCGGTGGAACGCCGCGATCACCGTCCACCGTGCCCAGCGTCCCGGCATCGGCGTCGGCGGCCACATCTCGACGTACGCCTCGAGTGCCGCACTCTACGAGGTCGGTCACAACTGGTTCTTCAAGGGCGCGGACGCCACCGGCGGGGGCGACCAGATCTTCTATCAGGGTCACGCATCCCCCGGCATGTACGCCCGCGCCTTCCTCGAGGGCAGGCTCGGCGAAGAGGACCTGATCGGGTTCCGCCAGGAGAAGTCGCACGCCCCGCACGCCCTGAGCTCCTACCCGCACCCCCGGCTCATGCCGGAGTTCTGGCAGTTCCCGACCGTGTCGATGGGTCTCGGCCCGATCAATGCGATCTACCAGGCGCAGTCGAACCGATACCTGCAGAACCGCGGCATCACCACCGACAACGACGACCAGCATGTCTGGGCGTTCCTCGGCGACGGCGAGATGGACGAGGTCGAGAGCCGCGGCGCCCTGCAGTGGGCGGCCAACGAGAAGCTCGACAACCTGACGTTCGTGATCAACTGCAACCTGCAGCGCCTGGACGGACCGGTGCGCGGCAACGGCAAGATCATCCAAGAGCTGGAGAGCTTCTTCCGCGGGGCCGGCTGGAACGTCATCAAGGTGATCTGGGGCCGCGAGTGGGACGAACTGCTCGCCCGCGACACCACCGGCGCCCTGGTCAACCTGATGAACGTCACCCCGGACGGCGACTACCAGACCTACAAGGCCGAGTCGGGCGCCTACGTGCGCGAGAACTTCTTCGGCCGCGACCCCGAGGTCGCCAAGCTCATCGAGGGGTACAGCGATGAGCAGCTCTGGAACCTGAAGCGCGGCGGACACGACTACCGCAAGGTCTACGCGGCGTTCAAGGCCGCCACCGAGCACAAGGGTCAGCCGACGGTGATCCTGGCGAAGACGGTCAAGGGCTACGGCCTCGGCCCGAGCTTCGAGGGCCGCAACGCGACCCACCAGATGAAGAAGCTCACCCTGGACAACCTCAAGCAGTTCCGCGACGAGATGCGCATCCCGATCACGGACGCCCAGCTCGAGGCGAACCCCTACGAGCCGCCGTTCTACCACCCCGGCCCCGAGGACGAGGCGATCCAGTACCTGCAGGAACGCCGGCGCGCGCTCGGGGGATACGTGCCCGAGCGCCGCTCGAAGTACCAGCAGATCGCGCTGCCCGACGCATCCGCCTACGACGTGGTCAAGAAGGGCTCCGGCAAGCAGGAGATCGCCACCACGATGGCGTTCGCGCGCCTGCTGAAAGATCTGCTGCGCGCTCCCGATTTCGGTCAGCGCATCGTGCCGATCATCCCGGATGAGGCGCGCACCTTCGGCATGGACGCCTACTTCCCGACCGCCAAGATCTACAACCCCAGCGGGCAGCACTACACCAGCGTCGACCGCGAGCTGCTGCTGGCCTACAAGGAGAGCCCACAGGGCCAGATCGTGCACGTCGGCATCAACGAAGCCGGTGCGTTCTCGGCCTTCACCGCCGCGGGAAGCGCCTATGCCACGCACGGTCAGCCGCTGATCCCGTTCTACGTGTTCTATTCGATGTTCGGTTTCCAGCGCACCGGCGACGCGATGTGGGCGGCGGGCGACCAGATGGCGCGCGGGTTCATTATCGGAGCCACCGCCGGGCGCACGACGCTCACCGGCGAAGGGCTGCAGCACGCCGACGGGCACTCCCACCTGCTGGCGGCCACCAACCCGGCCGTCGTGGCGTACGACCCGGCCTACGGGTACGAGATCGGCCACATCGTGAAGTCGGGCATCGAGCGCATGTACGGGGGGTCGCATCCGGACCCCGACGTCATGTACTACCTGACGGTCTACAACGAGCCGATCGTGCAGCCGGCCGAGCCCGAGAACCTCGACGTCGAGGGCGTGGTCCGCGGCATCTACAAGCTCAGTTCGGCACAGAACCTCGGACCGAAGGCGCAGTTGCTGGCGTCGGGCGTCGCGGTGCCGTGGGCGCTGGAGGCCCAGCACCTGCTCGCGCAGGACTGGAACATCGCCGCCGACGTCTGGAGCGTCACGTCCTGGAACGAGCTGCGCCGCGACGGTCTCGCCGCCGACGAGCACAACTTCCTGTACCCGGCCGAGGCGCCGCAGATCCCGTACCTGTGGTCGAAGCTCACCGGCGCGGAGGGGCCTTTCGTGGCTGTGTCCGACTACATGCACGGGGTGCCCGATCAGATCAGGCCGTACGTTCCGGGCGACTTCGTGACCCTCGGCGCCGACGGGTTCGGATTCAGCGACACCCGCGCGGCGGCCCGCCGGTTCTTCAAGATCGACGGACCCTCGATCGTGGTGCGCACGCTGCAGTCGCTGGCCCGTCGCGGCGAGGTCGACCCGAGCGCGATCGGTCAGGCGATCGAGAAGTACCGCCTGCACGATGTCGCGGCCGGAACGACCGGCTCCGCCGGCGGCGAGTCCTAGACCGCACCCGACGCATGGCCGACCGGACGAAGGCGCAGACCCTCGCCTGGTTGCGCACGCTCACCGGTGAACTGTCCACCGCGACGCTGAAGCGCCTCGACGACACGCTGCCCTGGTATCGCGAGATGCCACCGGGTCGGCGCAGTGCGGTCGGGCTGGTCGCGCAGGCCGGCATCACCTCGTTCATCTCGTGGTTCGACGATCCGGCCTCGACGCCCTGGATCGCCGCGGACGTGTTCGGCGCCGCACCCCGCGAGCTGTTGCGGTCGGTCAGCCTGCAGCAGACCCTGCAACTGATCCGGGTGACGGTCGAGGTGGTCGAGGAGCGCGTCAAGGAGGACGACGAGTCGCTGCGCGAGGCCATCCTGCTCTATTCGCGCGAGATCGCGTTCGCCGCCGCCGACGTGTATGCGCGGGCGGCCGAAGCCCGCGGCCTCTGGGACGCCCGCCTGGAGGCGCTCGTGGTCGACAGCATCCTGACCGGCGAGTACGACAGCGAACTGCCGAGCCGCATCGCGGCCCTGGGGTGGAACGGCCACGGCGAGGTCAGCGTGCTCGTCGGAACCGCCCCGCGCATGCTCGATGTCGACATGCTGCGCCGTACGGCACGCCACCTCGACGCGGACGTGCTGATCGGCGTGCAGGGCAGCCGGCTCGTCATCGTGATCGGGCGGGTCGATCCGCCCGAGGACGCGGAGGCGCGGGAGCCAAAGCCGTTCCTCGACATCGCCGCGCAGCTCGAGCCCGGGTTCGGGCCCGGTCACCTGGTGCTCGGGCACGAGGTGCCCTCGCTGGTCGAGGCGGCGCGCAGCGCACGGGCGGCTCTCGCCGGGTTCGCCGTCGCGAAGGCTTGGCGCAACGCCCCGCGTCCCACTCTGGCCGATGATCTGCTGCCCGAACGAGCCCTCGCCGGCGACCCGCTGGCGCGCTCGACGCTCGTCAACCGGGTGTTCAAGCCGTTGCAGAACCATTCGACCGAGCTGCTCACCACCCTGTGGTGCTATCTCGACAACGGCCGGTCGCTGGAGGCGACGGCTCGCGAGTTGTTCGTGCACCCGAACACCGTCCGGTACCGGCTGAAACGCATCAGCGAGGTCATCGGCTGGGATGCGACGGGGGCTCGCGAGGCGCTCATCCTGCAGGCGGCGCTCATCGTCGGCTCGATCGCCGAGGGCGACCGGAAGACGACTGCGGGTTGAGCAGTCGAAACCCCCACGGTCTCGACACGCCCGCTTCGCGGGCTACTCGACCGGCGCCGCTGCGCGGGCTACTCGACCGGCTCCGGCTTCCGCGCCAGCTTCGACGGCCACCAGATGGCCGGCCCGATGTCGTGCGCGAGGGCCGGCACCAGCAGCGAGCGCACCACGATGGTGTCCAGCAGCACGCCGAAGGCCACGATGAAGGCCAGTTGCGCGAGGAACAGCACCGGGATCACCCCGAGCGCCGCGAACGTGGCGGCCAGCACGATGCCGGCACTGGTGATCACGCCTCCGGTGACGGCGAGGCCCCGCAGGATCCCGTCGCGCGTCCCGTGCTGCGTCGACTCCTCCCGCACCCGCGTCATCAGGAAGATGTTGTAGTCGATGCCGAGTGCGACGAGGAACACGAACGCGTAGAGCGGAACCGCAGGGTCGGCGCCCGGGAATCCGAGCACCCCGTTGAACACCAGGGCCGACACCCCGAGCGCGGCGGCGAACGACACCACGACGCTCGCGACGAGCAGCACAGGTGCCAGGATCGAGCGCAGCAGCGCCATCAGGATGAGCAGGATGACGCCGAGGATCACCGGAATGATCACCGTGCGGTCGCGGATCGAGGTGTCGTCGGTGTCGACGGCGGTGGCCGTCACGCCGCCCACCAGCGCACCCGCGTCGACCTCGTGGACGGTCTCGCGCAGCTCGCGCACGGTCTGCTCGGCCCCGGCGGAGTCGGCTGCGTCGGTGAGGGTCACCTGCAGCATGATCTGCCCGTCGACGACGGTGGGCTTCAGGGGCGCCGGCGTCGGGAACGGGAACGGTTCGGCGTCGGTGCCCGCGGGCATGGTGCCGGTGGGCGAGTTCGCCGAGACGGCGACCACCGCATCCACCCCGTCGAGGGCAGCGGCGGCGTCGGCCAGGGCGGTCAACTCGTCCTCGGCACCGACGACCAGGGCCGGGCTCCCCGACCCTTCCGGGAAGTGTTCGCCCAGCAGGACCTGCCCGTCCCGCGCGGGGCTCTCCCCCAGGATCAGGTCGCTCTGCGCCACACCGTCCGCCTTGAGCTGGGTGATGCCGAATCCGGCGGCGAGCAGAACGACGGTGGATGCGATCCAGATCACGCGGGCGTGGCGCGCGATCAGGCGCCCGGTCCGCGGCCACAGCCCCTTCGCCTCGTCGCCGATGAGCACCGGGTGCGCCGAGCCGAACTTCGGGCGCAGCGGCCAGAACGCGGCGCGGCCGACGGCGAGCAGGAGCGCCGGCAGCAGCGTGAGCGCACCGAGCAGCGCACAGACGATGCCGATCGCGGCCACCGGCCCGAGCGCCTTGTTGGAGTTGAGGTCGCTGAGCAGCAGGCAGAGCAGCCCGGCGATGACGGTGCCGCCCGAGGCGAGGATGGGCTCGAAGGACCCGCGCAGGGCCGTCACGGTGGCATCCCAGCGTTTCTCGGTGTCGCGGAGCGCTTCGCGGTAGCGCGAGACGTAGAGCAGCGCGTAATCCGTGGCGGCGCCGATGACGAGGATGAACAGGATGCCCTGCACCTGGCCGTTGACCTGCAGCACCTCGGCCTTCGCGAGCCACCACACCGCCAGGATCGCCAGGCACAGCGAGAACACGGCGGTCCCGAGCACCATCAGCGGCAGCAACGGCGATCGGTACACGATCAGCAGGATGACGAAGACCGCGGCGAGGGCGACGCCGAGAAGCAGGCCGTCGATTCCCGCGAAGGCGCCCACGAGGTCCGCGCTGAAGGCTGCCGGTCCGGTGACGGCGACGGTCAGCCCGGCGGGCGCCTCCCTTTCCAGCGCGCCGCGCAGTTCAGTGACGGTCTCGTCGATGTCACCGGTGATGGGCACGAAGACCTGGTAGGCCTCTCCGTCGTCGGATTCGATGGCCGGGCTGGCCTCGTCGGTTCCGTCGAGTTCGCCCAGCACGGTCGCCAGGTCGCCGTCGGCGAACGCGCGATCGTCGTCGCTGAGGCCGCCGTCGCGCTGCAGCACCACGATCGCGGGAGCACCGTCGGAGTCGCTGAACTCCGGCAGCAGGTCGGAGACGGCGGTGGCTTCGGCGCTCGCGGGCAGGTAGCTCGCCTGGTCGTTCGAGGACACCTCGCCGATACGGCCGAAGTAGGGGCCGCCGATGGCGCCGGCCGCCACCCACGCCACGATGAGCAACGCGGGCAGCACGATACGGAGGATGCGGGACATGGTCAGGACTCCTGGTGGGCGTCGAACTGCTGCACCATCTGCAGCAGGATGCGGTGGAGGTGGTCGCGGTCGCCGGCGGTCAGGCCGCCGAATATCTTCTCCGTCGCGGCGGCGAGGGCGACTCCCGCGCGGGCGAGGCGTTCGGCGCCGGCCGGCTCGAGATGGATCTCGAGGGCCCGGCGGTCCTGCGGGTGGGGCGCGCGGTGCACGAAGCCGGCGCTCTCGAGCTCGTTGATGAGCGTGACCATGACCGGCTGGAAGACCTCGAGTTGCTCACTGAGGCGGGCCTGCTTCTGCGGGCCGTCGGTGAGCAGGGTGAGCACGCCGAGCTGGTGCGCGGTGAGCCCGACCCCGGCGAGGGCGTCGGCGAACGCTTCGGAGGCGTGGGTGGCGACCCAGCCCAGCAGGAAGCCGGTGGAGTCGGTGAGCGAGGGCGGTAGCGGCGACCGCACGGCGCGACCGCGCGTCCCGCCAGATTCATTACGCTCCATAACGTTATTCACGATAACGGGTCGACGCCCCGTCGTCGCGCTGTTGTCTAGATCCACCAAGATTTCCCAGGATTCTTCGTGGGCCGGGTTCGACGCGGGTGCGCGGCGCAGGGCAGGATGGAACCCGTGACTGTCGTCGTCGTCGCGCCCGGACAGGGCTCGCAGACCCCTGGATTCCTCGAACCCTGGCTCGCCGGGCCGGAATACGCCGACCACCTGGACCGTCTCTCGGCGGCCGCCGGCGTCGACCTGCGCACGCACGGCACCGTCAGCGACGCCGACACCATCCGGGATACCGCGGTCGCGCAGCCCCTGATCGTCGCCGCCTCGCTGCTCAGTTTCGCCGCCGTCACCGCCGACGGCCGGCGCGACAAGCTCGCCGGGGTCGCGGGGCACTCGGTCGGCGAACTCGCCGCCGCAGCCGCCGCCGGCATCCTCACCGAGGACGCGGCGATGAAGCTCGTCGCCCAGCGCGGTGCCGCCATGGCGGAGGCCGCGTCGAAGGTGCAGACCGGCATGAGCGCCGTGCTCGGCGGCGACGAAGCCGAACTGCTCGCCCGGCTGGCTGAGCTCGGGCTCGAACCGGCCAACTTCAACGGCGCGGGTCAGGTCGTCGTCGCGGGCGAACTGCCCGCCCTCGCGGCGCTGCAGGAGGCGCCCCCCGCGGGCGCCCGGGTGATCCCGTTGCAGGTGGCGGGAGCCTTCCACACCCGGTACATGGGCCCGGCCGTCGACATCCTGCGCGCCGAGGCCGCGGGCCTCGAGCCTGCCGACCCCGATCTTCCGATCTGGACCAACAAGTCCGGCGAACCGGTCTCCGAGGGCCGCCTGTTCCTCGACCTCGTCGTCGGCCAGGTCGCCAGCCCGGTGCGCTGGGACCTGACCATGCAGTCGTTCGAGGCGGCCGGGGTCACCGGCATCATCGAACTCGCCCCGGCCGGCGCCCTCGTCGGTCTCGCCAAGCGCGCACTCAAGGGCGTGCCCACGGTGGCCGTCAAGACCCCCGACGATCTCCCTGCCGCCCACGCCCTCATCGACGGAGCCGCCTGATGCCCACCCTCAAGCAGGCCGCGGGCGCCAAGGGCTCGCAGATCCTCGGACTCGGCGCCGCGCGCGGCGACCTCGTGGTACCGAACGCCGATCTCGTGGAGGCGATCGACTCCAGCGACGAGTGGATCCGCCAGCGCACCGGGATCATCACCCGCAAGCGGGCGAGCAAGGGTCTCGACGCCATCGACCTGGCCGAGACGGCCTCGCTCGAGGCGCTGAAGAACGCCGGGGTCGACGCCGCCGACATCGGCGCGGTCATCGTCTCGACCATCAGCAACGTCGCCGTCACCCCGTCGATGTCGGCCCTGCTCGCGGAGCGCATCGGCGCAGCCCCCGCCCCGGCCTACGACGTCGGCGCCGCCTGCGCCGGCTACACCTACGGGATCGCCCAGGCCGACGCTCTCATCCGCAGCGGCACCGCGAAGTACGTGCTGGTGGTGGGCGCCGAGAAGCTGTCGCAGTACGTGCACCCCGAGGACCGCTCGATCTCGTTCCTGCTCGGCGACGGCGCCGGCGCCGCCGTGCTCGGACCCACCGACGACCCCGGCGTGAGCGCCACCGTCTGGGGCTCCGACGGCTCGAAGTGGGACGCCGTCGGCATGAACGCGACTTTCGAGGAGTACCTGGACAAGGTCAAGCCATGGCCGACGATGCGCCAGGACGGCCAGACGGTCTTCCGCTGGGCGGTGTGGGAGATGGCGAAGGTCGCCAAGCAGGCCCTGGATGCCGCGGGCGTCACCGTCGACGACCTCGCCGCGTTCGTCCCCCACCAGGCGAACATGCGCATCATCGACGAGCTGGCCAAGCAGCTGAAGCTCCCCGAGCACGTGCTCATCGGGCGCGACATCGAGACGACCGGGAACACGTCGGCTGCGTCGATCCCCCTGGCCACCCACCGCCTGCTGGAAGAGAACCCGGATCTCAGTGGCGGACTCGCGCTGCAGATCGGCTTCGGTGCGGGCCTGGTCTACGGGGCCCAGGTGGTACGGCTCCCCTAGGATTGACTCCGGTCATCCGACAATCAAGGCTTTCCCGGCCAACGCAAGGAGAAACGAAATGGCACACACTCAGGACGAGGTCCTCGCCGGCCTGGCCGAGCTCATCAACGACGAGACCGGCATCGCGACCGATTCGGTCGAGCTGGGCAAGTCGTTCACCGACGACCTCGACATCGACTCGATCTCGATGATGACCATCGTCGTCAACGCCGAGGAGAAGTTCGACGTGAAGATCCCCGACGAAGAAGTCAAGAACCTGCAGACCGTCGGCGACGCCGTGACGTACATCGTCAACGCACAGGGCTAGAACTACCGGGCGGGGGCCCTCGGACCCCCGCCCGATCTCTGTTTAACGGGAGAGAAATCGAATGACCAAGAAGATCGTCGTCACCGGCATCGGCGCCTCGTCTCCGCTCGGCGGAACGGCCCCCGACAGCTGGAAGGCGCTGCTGGCCGGCGAGTCCGGTACCCACAAGCTCACCTACGACTGGGTCGAGCAGTACGAGCTGCCCGTCCAGATCGCCGCCGAGGCCACGGTGCGCCCCGAGGAAGTGCTCGAGCGTCAGGAGATCAAGCGCCTCGACCCCTCGGCCCAGTTCGCGCTCATCTCGGCTCGCGAGGCCTGGGCCGATGCCGGGGCCCCGGAGATCGATCCCACCCGGCTCGGCGTCGACTACGCCACCGGGATCGGCGGGCTCTGGACCCTGCTCGACGCCTGGGACACCCTGCGCGAGAAGGGTCCGCGCCGTGTGCTGCCGATGACCGTCCCGATGCTGATGCCGAACGCGGCATCGGCCGCGATCAGCATGTCGCTCGACGCCCGCGCCTTCGCCCGCACCGTGGTCTCGGCGTGCGCCTCGAGCACCGAGTCGATCGCCAACGCCTACGAGCACCTGCAGCTCGGGCTCGCGGACGTGATCCTCGCCGGTGGCGCGGAGTCCTGCGTGCACCCGATCACCCTCGCCTCGTTCAACTCGATGCAGGCGCTGTCCAAGCGCAACGACGACCCGGCCACCGCATCCCGGCCCTACGACGTCGACCGCGACGGCTTCGTCATGGGCGAGGGCGCGGCCACCATCGTCATGGAGACCGAGGAACACGCCAAGGCCCGCGGTGCCAAGATCTACGCCGAGATCGCGGGGACCGGCGTGACGAGCGACTCGTACCACATCACCGCACCCGACCCGGAGGGCCGGGGTGCTGCTCGCGCCGTGTTCGCGGCGCTCGAGCAGGCCGGCGCGGGCGTCGACGAGGTCACCCACATCAACGCGCACGCCACCAGCACCCCCGTCGGCGACATCGCCGAGTACAAGGCGCTGCTGGCGGTGTTCGGGGAGCGCGTGCACGGCATCCCGCTGTCAGCGACCAAGGCCGCGCACGGCCACCTGCTGGGTGGGACGGGCGCGCTGGAGGCGATCTTCGCCATTCTCGCCGTGAAGGAGCGCCAGGCGCCGCCGACGATCAACATCGCCAACCTCGACCCGGAGATCCCGCTGAGCGTGTCGGGCACGCCGCAGAAGCTCGGCGACGAGGCTCAGCTGGCGATCTCGAACTCGTTCGGGTTCGGCGGGCACAACGCGGTGGTGGCGATCCGCAGCGTCTAGGCGATCGGGCGGCAGCCCGGGTGCTCGGTGCAGTCCACGTCGATCGGGTCCGGGTCTGCGTCGTCGAGTTCGGGCAGCGGGATCAGTTCCGGCTCGAACTCGGTGAGCACTCCGGCGGTCACGAGCGCGACCCCAGTTCGGCGACGCGCTGCGCGCGCTGTTCGAACCACGGGTGCGTGCGCACCGGGATCTCCAGGCGCCCGAGCCGGTGGCGCGCCGTGCGCGCCGGCGGGCGGCGCAGGATCGTGGTGACGGTGCGAGTGAGGGTCTTCATGGCTCAGCCCACCTTGTGCAACCAGATCACGGGGTTCTCGCCACTGGCCTGGCGGAACGGCTCGAGCTCGTCGTCCCAGGCCTGACCGAGCACGAGACGCAACTCGCGGTGCAGCTCGAACGCGTCGGAGCCCGCGGTCTCCATGGCCGCCCGGAGTCGATCCTCGGCGATCACCACATTGCCGGCGGTGTCGGTCTGGGCGAAGAAGATCCCGAGATCGGGGGTGTGCATCCACCGGCCGCCGTCGGTGCCGAGACCGGCATCCTCGGTGACCTCATAGCGCAGGTGCTCCCAGCCGCGCAGAGCCGAGGCGAGGGCGGCGCCGGTACCGCGCTCGCCCTCCCAGTAGAACTCGGTGCGCGAGGCGCCCTTCAGGACCGGTTGCTCGCGCCAGTCGAAGTTCACGGCGCGCCCGAGGGCACGACCGGCCGCCCACTCGACGTGGGGGCAGAGCGCGCGCGGGGCGGAGTGCACGTAGACGACTCCGCGCGCGAGCGCGTTATTGTTCGCAGCAGCCACTTCCGTTCTCCATTCCTCGGTGCGACTTCCCCATCGACCGGGTATGGATTCACGTGGTGCTACTGCGTGCGATTATGCCTCACAACAAGGTGGAATCACAAGATTGTGATGAGTTCGTCACTTCGCGTCGGCGTAGCGGTTCACGACCGAGACCGAGAGGGCGAACTCGACGGGGATGTTGCCGAACAGCAGACGGCCGGCGTCCTGAGCCGCGGCACGGAGGGCCTCGGCGACCTGCGGCGCCTGCTCGACCGGGGTATGCACGATGAGCTCGTCGTGCAGGAAGAACACCAGGTGCGGGCGTCCGGGCAAGGCGGTGTCATCGGGCCCGAGGTCCCAGAGGCGACGCCGCAGCGCCCCGATCCAGCACAGAGCCCACTCGGCGGCGGTGCCCTGCACGACGAAGTTGCGGGTGAAGCGGCCCCACGCCGCGGCCTCGTTACGGGCGCGCCGGGCCTCACCCTCGGATCGGGCCTCGGTATAGGCCGCCCCGGCACCGCGCGGTGAACTGCGCCCGAGCCAGGTGCTGACCACCTGCCCCGACTCCCCCGCCCGGGCCGCCGCCTCGACGTAGTCCATGGCGACGGGGAACGCCCGCTCGATGCGGGGACGCATCCGGCCGCTCTCGCCGGTGGTGCCGCCGTAGATGGCGCCCAGCATCCCGTATTTGGCCTGCGACCGGGTCTCGACGGCGCCGCTGTCGACCATGCCCTGGTACATGTCGGTGGCCCGGCCGGCCCGTGCCATTGCCGTGTCGCCCGAGATCGCGGCCAGCACGCGCGGCTCCAGCTGTGCGGCGTCGGCCACCACGAAGGTCCAGCCGGGGTCGGCGATCACGGCACCGCGGACCTGCTTGGGAAGCTGGAGCGCACCCCCTCCGTCGGAGGCCCAGCGCCCGGTGACCACGCCGCCCGGCACATAGGTCGGACGGAACCGCCCGTCGCGGACCCACTGGTCGAGCCAGTTCCAGCCGTTGGCGCTGAGCAGCCGGGCGAGCTTCTTGTACTCCAGCAGCGGCGCGATCGCCGGGTGCTCGATCTCCTTCAACTCCCACGAGCGGGTCGAGGTCAGCGGCAGGCCCGCGTGCTGCAGGCTCTTCAGCAACTCGACCGGCGAATCGGGATTGACGGCCGGATCCTCCAGCAGTCGGCGGATCTCGGCGAGCAGCTCCTCCATTCGCGCGGGACGCCCTCCGCCGGGTGGGCGTGGCCCGAGCACCTCGGTGAGGATCGCGGCATGGCGCTCGGCGTCCCAGGGCAGACCCGCGAACCGCATCTCGGCCGCCGCCAGAGCCCCGACGCTCTCGGCCGCCAGCAGCAGCATCAGCCTGCCCGGCACGGGCGCCGCATCGACCGCCGCACGCTGGCGCCGCAGTTCGGCGACCGGATCGGGGTCGGCCGATGCCGGCTCCAGATCGAACAGCGCCTCGGAACCGCTGCGCACCGGCGTCGGCCCGTCCCACTCGTCCGCCTCGGCCGTGGCCAGCTCGGTCCCGGCGGTCGCCGTCGACGATCTGAGGATGCGGCGGCACAGTCGCAGATCGAGCGCCCGCTCCACGCGCGTGCCGGCCTGCACGAGCGGCGGGTACCAGTGCGACGTGTCGTCCCACACCCACCGCGGTTTCTCGAGCTCGCGCGCGGCCACCCAGGCCGACAGGTCGGCCGGGTGCACGACGCTCATGCGCGGACGCTTGGCCTCATCGTCGAGCTCGGTCGCCACCACGCCGTCAGCGACCGAGCGGAGGGCGATGAACACTCCCCCAGTATCCGCCGCGCCGCGGACTATGCCGGGTGGATCGCCCTGACCATCTCGATCTCCTCGACCCCATGGCCGCCCTCGACCTGAACGCGTTCACCGGTCGGCACGAATCCGCGCTTGGCGTAGGCCCGCACCGCCCGTGGGTTGTCGGCGGCGACGTGCAGGTGCAGTGCACCGACGCCGCGGGCACGGGTCCAGTCGATCAGAGCATCGAGCAGGAGGTCGGTGACGCCGGCCCCGCCGCGCCAGGCCGGATCGACGAACACACCGACCAGGTTCGCCCGACGTGCGCCCCGGCCGGTTCCCCCGGCGTAGGGCGGCGGACCGTCGCTCAGGAACACCACCATGCTTCCGACCCAGGTGCCGTCCTCGGCGATCGCCACGATCTGCTCGCTGTGCCCGCCATGGGCGCGGATGCGCTCACGCCACTCCGCCTCCGGTCGTGCCCGCACGTCGTCGACCGTCTCGAGGTACGCGATCGGGGTGTCAAGCACGGCCCGTTCGCGCAGTTCTCGCACGCGATCCCACTCGTCTTCGGCCGGCCGGTGCAGGGTGATCACGCGAGAGCTCATCCGTGCAGCAGCGAGCCGTCCTTGGCCAGCACGTTCTTCTCGCCGGCTTCGACGGCGAACGGGAATCGGTTCTGCTTCGGCGGCAGCGGGCAGTTGAACGCGTAGCTGAACGCGCAGGGCGGCAGCACGGCGCGGTTGAAGTCGAGAGTGATGGTGCCATCCGGATTCGGTGCCAGATACAGGAACCGGCCCACGCTGTAGGTGCTGTCGCCGCTGGTGGCATCGGCGAAGACGAGCTGCAGGGCCCGCCCCGACTTGAATGCGGCGAGGTCGTACTCCGCGCCGTCGCGTTCGAAGGTGATCCGGCCGGGGATCACCTCCTCGCGGGTGTGCCCGTCGTCTTTCAGGTGCTCGAACCCCATGGTGGTGCCCTCCGGGTTCACGCTCCAGCGCGCCGTGATCACCCAGTCGGGGTCGTAGTCGAATGCATCGATGCCGCCGAAGTTCTCGATCCCCTCCGACTTCGCGTCCCACACCCGAAGGGCGTATCCGCCGGTGTTCTGGGCGATGACGAATCCGCGCAGGGTGTCGCTGAAGACGACATCGCCGGGATCAGGGGCGTCTTTGCCGCGCACCACGGCCTCGCCGTCGACGAGTTCGCCGTCGACGTGGATGCCGTCCTCGGCGGTCGCGATCACCATCAGCCCCGACTGCCCCTCCGGCAGCGGCGCCCAGCGGCCCGGCACCCCCCAGACCGTCTGCTCGGAGTCGATCACCTGCGTGTTGACCAGCGCCAGGCTGCCGAGCGGTTGCACCACCGCCAGCTCGCGGCGCTCGTGGTAGGTCTTCCAGGCTTCTGCTTCGGCGGTCGCGGTGTCGGTCACGAAGTCATTCAACCATCCGCCCCGGTCGAAGATTCCGTGACGCGGTAGCGTGGCACGGGTGAGCAACGACCCCAACTGGAAGCTGCGCGAGGTGCCCGCCTTCGTGCTCGAGAGCCCCGATGTCGCCCCGGGCCAGCCGCTGCCGCAGTGGGCGCGCTCCGGCATCGCAGGGGCCGGCGGGGAGGACCGCTCCCCCGCCCTGGCCTGGAGCGGAGCCCCCGCCGAGACTCGCAGCTTCGTCCTGCAGATGTACGACCCCGACGCCCCCACCTCCAGCGGCTGGTGGCACTGGGCCGTCGCGAACCTGCCGGCGTCGACGACCTCGCTGCCGCAGAACGCCGGCGATCCGGATGCCGGGCTGCTGCCCACGGGCGCCCTCACCCTGCCGAACGAGTTGCGTCTCGCCCGCTTCCAGGGAGCCGCGCCCCCCTCGGGTCACGGGCCGCACCGGTACTTCTTCACCGTCACCGCGCTCGATGTCGACACGATCGACATCGCACCGGATGCGACCCCCGGCATGCTGGGGTTCCTCATCCACGATCACGCGATCGCGCGGGCACAGTTCTTCGCGACGAGCGAGACGCCCTAGCTCACGGCCTTGGCCATGATCGCGGCGAGCCGCTTCTCGTCCTCCGCGGTCAGGTCACCGGGGATCGCATACGCACTCGGCCAGAAGTTGCCGTCGTCGAGATTCGCGGGCCCCTCGAACCCGAGCGTGCTGTAGCGGACCTTGAACTTGGTGGCCGGCTGGAAGAAGCACAGCACCTTGCCGTCCCGGGTCCAGGCCGGCATGCCGTAGTAGGTCTTGGGCATGAGCTCGGGGTCGGCCTGCTGCACGATGGCCTCGATCGTGCGGAGCAGCTTCTGCTCTGCCGGCGTCATCTTCGCCGCCGCATCGTCGATCTGCTTCTGGCCGCCGGCACGGGTCTTGTCGGCCTTCTGCGCCTTGACCTCGGCGGCGCGGTCCTTCATGGCCTGTCGCTCGAAGTCGCTGAAGTTCTTGGTGTCTTTGTCTGCCATGCCGCCACGCTATCCGGGCCATCGCGACCGTCGCTTCTTCATTCCTGCCCTATCCTGACCCCAACGTTCGCGGCGGTGCGTGCGTCTCGACAGGTAGGAGGCACACACATGGACAGCACCGATATCTCACCCGTCATGCCGCGGTACCTGGCTCTCGTCCTCGCCACGGCGGCGACGGTGATCGCGATCGGACTGCTCTGGTCGCTCGCGCCGGACCGGCTCTGCGGCGGCGGCGACTACGTGGGCATCCTGCCGGGCCCGCAGCCGTGCGGTGACGGCGGGACGGTCGCGGCGCTGACCACGGCCGGCATCCTGCTCACCCTGCTGGCGGCGATCTTCGTGGTGTCGTTCACGCTGCACCGACACCGTCGGCTCGTGACGCTGATCATCGGCGGCGTGATGCTGCTGGTGCTCTGCATCGGGCTGCTCGCGACGGTGGCCGCGGCGAGCTCCGGCCCCGTCATCTACTACTGAGACGACGGATGCCGCCCCACCGAAGCGGGACGGCATCCGATCGCGAGGGGCGCGTGGCGCTCCTCGATGACCCGGGTCAGCCCTCGGCCGGAGCCTCCGGGCCCTCCGAGGCCGCCGACGAGGAGTCGGTGTCGGCCGCATCGGCCTCATCGACCACCGGGGCCAGCGACAGCTTGCCGCGGTCGTCCATCTTGGTGATCTCGACCATGATCTTCTGACCGACGCCGAGCACGTCTTCGACGTTCTCGACCCGCTTGCCGCCGGCGAGTTTGCGGACCTCGCTGATGTGCAGCAGGCCGTCCTTGCCGGGCATGAGCGACACGAAGGCGCCGAACGTGGCCAGCTTGACGACGGTTCCGAGGAACCGCTCGCCGACCTCCGGGTTGATCGGGTTGCCGATCGCGAGGACCTGCGCGCGTGCGGCCTCGGCCGACGGTCCGTCGACGGCTCCGATGTAGACGGTGCCGTCCTCCTCGATCGAGATGTCGGCGCCGGTCTCGTCCTGGATGCCGTTGATCGTCTTGCCCTTGGGGCCGATCAGCTCGCCGATCTTGTCGACCGGGATGTTGACCGAGATCACGCGCGGCGCGGTCGGGGCCATCTCGTCGGGCCCGTCGATCGCCTGGTTGATGACCGAGAGGATCGCGGTGCGTGCCTCCTTGGCCTGCTTCAACGCTCCGTCGAGCACCGAGGACGGCAGGCCGGCCAGCTTGGTGTCGAGCTGGATCGCGGTGACGAACTCGCTCGTGCCGGCGACCTTGAAGTCCATGTCGCCGAGCGCGTCCTCGGCACCCAGGATGTCGGTCAGGGCGGCGTAGCGGGTCTCGCCGTCCACCTCGTCCGAGATGAGCCCCATCGCGATGCCGGCGACCGGGGCGCGCAGCGGCACACCGGCGTTCAGCAGCGACAGGGTGGACGCGCACACCGAGCCCATCGAGGTCGAGCCGTTGGACCCGAGGGCCTCGGAGACCTGACGGATCGCGTACGGGAACTCCTCGCGCGGCGGCAGCACCGGAACGAGCGCGCGTTCGGCGAGGAAGCCGTGCCCGATCTCGCGACGCTTCGGCGACCCGACGCGACCGGTCTCACCGGTGGAGTAGGGCGGGAAGTTGTAGTGGTGCAGGTAGCGCTTCTTGGTGACGGGGCTCAGCGAGTCGATCTGCTGCTCCATCTTGAGCATGTTCAGCGTGGTGACACCCAGGATCTGGGTCTCGCCGCGCTGGAAGATGGCCGACCCGTGGACGCGCGGGATGACCTGCACCTCGGCGTCGAGCGCGCGGATGTCGCTCAGACCGCGGCCGTCGATGCGGATGCCGTCGGTCAGCACGCGTGCGCGCATGATCTTCTTGCTCACCGACTTGTAGGCGGCGCTGATCATCGGGGTGACCTCGGCGCTCAGCGCACCGGACTCGACCTTCTCGGCGATGGCGGCCTTGACGCGGTCCTTGAGGGCGTCATCGGCGTTCTGGCGCTCGATCTTGTCGGCGATCTGGTACACGTCCTTGAGCTCGTCGTAGGCGAGCTCGGCGACGGCGTTGTAGGCCTCGTCGCTGTAGGGCGGGAAGAGCGGGAACTCCTGGATCTCTTTCGCGGACTGCTTCGCGAGTTCCTCCTGCGCCTTCGCCAGCTGGGCCAGGAACGGCTTCGCCGCCTCCAGGCCCTGCGCGACGACGGCCTCGTCGGGCTTGGTGGCGCCGGCGCGGATCAGCTCCCAGCTGCCCTCGGTGGCCTCGGCCTCAACCATCATGATCGCGACGTCCTCGTTGCCGTCCTTGTCGGTGACGAGGCGGCCGGCGACGGTGAGGTCGAACACGGCCTCGGCGAGCTGGCTGTTCTTCGGGAACGCGACCCACTGGTCCCCGATGAGGGCCATGCGGATGCCGGCGACCGGTCCGTAGAACGGCAGGCCCGAGATCTGGGTCGAGGCGCTGGCCGCGTTGATCGCGAGCGCGTCGTAGAACTCATCGGGCGCGATGCTGAGCACGGTGATGACGATCTGGACCTCGTTGCGCAGCCCCTCGACGAAGGTGGGGCGCAGCGGGCGGTCGATGAGGCGGCAGACCAGGATCGCCTCGGTCGAGGGACGACCCTCGCGCCGGAAGAACGAGCCGGGGATCTTGCCTGCGGCGTACGAGCGCTCTTCGACGTCCACCGTCAGGGGGAAGAAGTCGAATCCGTCGCGCGGGCTCTTCCCTGCGCTGGTGGCGCTGAGGATCATGGTGTCCTCGTCCAGGTACGCGGCGACCGCGCCCTGCGCCTGCTGTGCGAGTCGGCCGGTCTCGAACCGGACGGTGCGCGTGCCGAACTTGCCGTTGTCGATGACGGCTTCGGCGAACTTGATCTCGGGACCCTCCATAGAGGTCTCTCCTTATGTCGCTGGTCGAGTAGCGCCCGCGAAGCGGGCGCGTGTCGAAACCATGAGCAGGAGAAGGCAGGAAGGTGCTCGGTGATGAGTCGCCGGGCGGTTCTGGCCAACAGTAGAAATGCACCGAACGGACCTGCTGTTCGGTAGATCACCACCGGTGACCAGGCTTCGTGCCGGCCTGCTCCAGTGTCGGCCGCCGGATGACGGCCTCGGACATGCTATCAGCCCCCTGCCAGAAACGGCGGGATGGCGGGGCAGGCTCGGGCGAGTTGCAGCAACTCATCGAGGGGGTGGCGCAGCGCCAGCGCGCGGAACGGGTCCCACGAGAACAGCCGCACCACGAAATCCGAGCGGGCCGGAATCGGCGGCAGAGCGTCGACGCGCGCCGCCAGGCAGGGCGCGAGCACATCGACGTCGTAGTCGTACAGCAGATTGCGGGTGTAGTGGTCCTGCGGGACGGCACGGATCGGCTCGATGGGGTACCGCGCGAGACAGGAGTTGAACCGGGCGAGCCGGGCAGAGTCGATGCCGGTCAAGGCTCCGCTGCGGTCGATGGTGGTGAGCGCTCCATCGGGGGTGAAGGTGTAGCCGATGTCGGCGGATTCCTGCACCCCCGCCCGCTGGCGGCACTCGGCCTTGATGGCCGGGATGAACAGGCGGGTGATCCGCGGCTCGCCGCCGGCGATGGGCACGGGGTCCGGAAGCGTCAGGGCGAACCAGCCGGAGGCCGCCACGACGGCGACCGCGAGCAGCAGCGGCAGCCGGCGGCGCATGCTCCATTGTGCGCCTACTGGGCGCCGAATCCTCCGACGGGGCTGAACCCGGGCGGCAGCGCGAACGGATCGCGGACGCGGCTCGAGCGATCCGACGCGGCCACCAGAGCGGCCAGCTCGGTGGCGGCCCGGTCGATCCGCTCGGGCAGGCCGCCGCCCGCGGCGTCGCCGTCGCTTCCCCAATCCCCGGATGCGGCATAGACCGCCGTCGGGACGGTCACCGCGTGCAGGTAGGCGAACAGCGGCCGGATCGCGTAGTCCAGCGCCAGCGAGTGCCGCTCGGTGCCTCCGGTTGCCGCGATGAGCACCGGCAGGTCGGTGAGGGCATCGGGCTGGATCACATCGATGAACGACTTGAACAACCCGCTGTAACTGGTGGTGAAGATCGGCGTGACGACGATCGCGCCGTCGGCGGCGGCCAGCACGTCGAGCGCGGTCTGCAGCTTCGGAGCGGCGAAGCCCGTGAGCAGGTTGTTGGTGATGTCCTGCGCCAGGTCGCGCAGCTCGATCACGGTGACCGTGGCATCCACCCGCTCGGTGACGGCCGTGGTGAGCCGATCGGCGAGCAGCCGTGTCGAACTGGGCTGGCTCAGCCCGGCCGAGACGACCACCAGCTTCCTCCGCCGCTCCGAATCACGGATCGGGGCGTCCCCTCCCGCCATTGCTCAGGCCTCGACCTTCGTGTGGGGACGCTCGTCCGTGATTTGGTACGCGGCGACGAGCGACTCGTGGGTGGGGGCGTCCGGCACCTCGGCCGGCCGGTTCGCCGCGAGCTCCTTCCGCAGCACGGGCACCACCTCCCCGCCCAGGATGTCGAGCTGCTCGAGGACGGTCTTCAGAGGCAGGCCGGCGTGGTCCACGAGGAACAGCTGGCGCTGGTAGTCGCCGAACAGGTCCCGCATGCCCGCGTAGCGGTCGATGACCTGCTGCGGCGAGCCCACGGTGAGCGGGGTCTGCGCCGTGAAGTCCTCGAGTGAGGGGCCGTGACCGTAGACGGGGGCGTTGTCGAAGTACGGGCGGAACTCGTCGACGGCGTCCTGAGAGTTCGGCCGGATGAACACCTGGCCACCCAGTCCGACGATCGCCTGTGCCGCGGAGCCGTGCCCGTAGTGCTCGAACCGCTGCCGGTAGTAGCCGATCAGCTGCTGGTAGTGGGCGGCCGGCCAGAAGATGTTGTTGGCGAAGAATCCGTCCCCGTAGTACGCGGCCTGCTCGGCGATCTCGGGCGAG
>DATMFW010000070.1:0-8848 GCA_035556655.1 Pseudolysinimonas sp. | reverse complement strand
GTCGCCGGATTCGACCGCGGCGTGCGCCCGATCGGCGCCTGATCCACGTGCACGACCTTGTCGAGCTGGTCGAGTCCGGTCACCCGGGTGTGACGGCCCGGAACCTGGCGGGCGCCATTGAGCTGGTTGGCGAGCACCTTGTACAGGATGTCGTTGACCAGGCTCGACTTGCCGGACCCGCTGACGCCGGTCACGCCGACGAAGGCGCCGAGCGGGAAACTCACGGTGACGTCTTTGAGGTTGTTGGCCTTCGCCCCCTCGACGGTGATCTGGCGATCCGGATCGATCGGGCGACGCGTCGCGGGCATCTCGATGGCGCGGCGACCGGCGATGTAGTCGCCGGTGATCGAACGCGGGTTGCCGACCAGGGACTCGTAGTCGCCCGAGTGCACCACCTCGCCGCCGTGCTCGCCGGCGCCGGGGCCGATGTCGACGATCCAGTCGGCGGTGCGGATCGTGTCTTCGTCGTGCTCGACGACGATCAGCGTGTTGCCGAGGTTCTTCAGCTTGACGAGCGTGTCGATCAGCCGGCGGTTGTCGCGCTGATGGAGTCCGATGCTCGGTTCGTCGAGCACGTACAGCACTCCCGTCAGACCGGAGCCGATCTGGGTGGCCAGCCGGATGCGCTGGGCCTCCCCGCCGGAGAGCGTCGCCGCCGCGCGGGCCATCGTCAGATAGCTGAGCCCGACCTCGAGCAGGAACTCCAGTCGCAGGCGGATCTCGCGCAGCACCTGGGCCGCGATCTTCGCTTCGCGTTCGGTGAGCTGCAACTCGTTCATGAACACGTAGGCGTCGTGCAGCGACAGCTCGGAGATCGCCGAGATGTTGTGACCCGCGACGAGCACCGCGAGCACCTCGGGCTTGAGGCGCTGGCCGAGACAGACCGGGCACGGGATCTCACGAAGGTACTCGCCGTAGCGCTGCTGGGACCAGTCGCTCTCGGCCTCGCGGTACTTGCGCTCGATGTAGGGCATGACGCCCTCGAAACCGGTGGTGTACTTCATGGTGCGGCCGTAGCGGTTCTTCCACGACACCTGCACTTCGAAGTCGTTGCCGCGCAGGATGGCGTCACGCGCCGGTTCGGGCAGTTCGCCCCACGGCGTATCGAGGTCGAACCTCAGATCGCGAGAGAGCCCCTCGAGCAGTCGCTGGAAGTAGCTGTACATGCCCTTGCCCGCCTGGTTCCACGGCAGGATGACGCCCTCGTTGAGGGTGAGGCTCGGGTCGCCGAGAAGCAGGTCGGCATCCACCGCCATCTTCGTACCGAGGCCGGAGCACTCGGGGCAGGCGCCGAACGGGGCGTTGAACGAGAACGTGCGGGGCTCGATCTCGGTGAGCTGGATCGGGTGGTTGTTCGGGCAGCTCAGCTTCTCGCTGAACGTGCGGATCCCCGCGGGGCCGTCGATGTCGACGAAGTCGATCGCGACCAGGCCCTTGCTCAGCCCGAGCGCGGTCTCGACCGAATCGGTGACACGCGTGAGCAGATCGTCGGCGGCGACCAGCCGGTCGACCACGACGCTGATGTCGTGCTTGTTCTGCTTCTTCAGCGCCGGCGGTTCGGTGAGCTGGATCAGTTCGCCGTCGACGATGGCGCGGCTGTACCCCGAGGCGGCGAGCTCTTTGAAGAGGTCGGCGAACTCGCCCTTCTTCTGCGAGATGACCGGGGCGAGCACCTGATAGCGGGTCCCGGTCTCGAGCTCCATGAGCTGATCGGCGATCTGCTGGACCGTCTGGCGCTGGATCTTCTCGCCGCAGACCGGGCAATGCGGCTCGCCGATGCGCGCCCAGAGCAGGCGCATGTAGTCGTAGATCTCGGTGATGGTGCCGACCGTCGACCGCGGGTTGCGGTTCGTCGACTTCTGATCGATCGACACCGCGGGGCTGAGCCCCTCGATGAAGTCGACATCGGGGCGATCGACCTGCCCGAGGAACTGGCGCGCGTAAGCGCTCAGCGACTCGACGTAGCGCCGCTGGCCCTCAGCGAAGATCGTGTCGAACGCGAGACTCGACTTCCCGGACCCGGAGAGGCCGGTGAAGACCACGAGCGAATCCCGCGGGATCTCGAGGTCGACGTTCTTCAGATTGTGGACCCGGGCGCCTCGGACGCTGAGCTTCTGCGATGCGGAGACGGGGGTGATCGACATGTCCCCCCAAGTCTACGGAGGCCGCCGACATTCCACCGGGTCGCGCGTGCGCTCCCGGCGAACGCACGATCCGCCTTCAGGATGACGCGGTCGCGACTCCGGGCCGACGCGGCCCCCGGCCCGCTCGCCTTGGCTGGGGTCATGGTCTCCCCATCCGTCCCGATGCCCGCCGCCGAACCCGGCGTCGTGTCCCGTGCCGCCGTCGCCGTGCTCGGTGCGACGGCCTGGGGCGGCGCCACCTCGTTCCTCCAGTTGCTGCCCGGCACCTGGAACGCCCTCGGGAACTCGGTGGCGGCCTGGACGATCCCGGCGGTGGTGCTGATCTGGACGACCCGGCTCATGCCCCGTGCCGCGGCGCTCACGGGTGCGATGGTGTTCGTGGCAATGAGCGCCGGCTACTCGCTGACCTCGACGCTGCGGGGGCACCCGGATCTCGAGCTGATGTGGGCGGCGATCGGCCTGGTGGCCGGCCCCGTGGTGGGTCTCGCCACGTCCCTGCTGCGCGGGCGCGAGCGGATGTCGGCCGCTCTCGGCGCCGGGGTGCTGACCGGCATCGTGGCGGGCGACGCGATCCGCGGTCTGATCGCCATCCCGGACTACACCGGCAGCTGGGTGGTGCTGCTCGGGCTCGGCGTCCTGCTCGGCTGGCTGACCACGAGCGTTCGTGCTCTCACACCCGGCAACATCGCGACACTCACCGGGGTCGCGGTGCTCACTGCAGCCGCCTATCAGGGCGGCATGCTGCTGCTGGACGCCGTGCTCTCGGCGGCGCCGTAGTCAGGACGGGATGCGCACGTGCCCGTCGTCGTCAAGGGGCCAGCCCGGGTTGTGCGCGACCTCCCACGGGTGACCGTCGGGGTCGAGGAACAGGCCGGAATAGCCGCCCCACTCGGTGGGCGCGCCCGGGCGGCCGATGACGGCACCCGCGGCTGCCGCCTCGGCGAGCACCGCATCCACCTCGGAGGGCGACCCGACGTTGTGCGCGAGGGTGACGCCGCCCCAGCCGCCGGAATCGGTCACCGCCGAGTCCTCGGCGAGCAGCTCGCGGCTCCAGAGGGCGAGCACGCTGCCCCCGAGATCGTAGAACGCGACATCACCCGGGACCGAGCGCGAGCTCTCGCGCCAGCCGAGGCGGTGATAGAAGTCCCGTGCCACCGCGAGGTCACGGACGCCGAGGGTGACGAGTCCGAGTCGCTGCTTCACTTCACGTGCCCCGCCGTCTCCATCTGCCGCAGCTCTCTCTTCAGGTCACCCAGCTCGTCGCGCAACCGCGCCGCGAGCTCGAACTTCAGCTCGCCCGCCGCCTGCAGCATCTGGTCGTTGAGGTCGGCGATGATCGCCTCGAGTTCGGCCGCGCCACCGGCCGCGATTCCGTCGCGCCGCAGGTTCGGCGTGGGCGAGCGCCGGCGCGACCCGTCGGGCGTTCCCCGCCCGGCCAGCAGCGCCGCTGTGTCGGCAGCGTCCCGCGCCAGGACCTCGGTGATGTCGGCGATGCGCTTGCGCAGCGGCTGAGGGTCGATGCCGTGCTCGGTGTTGTAGGCGATCTGCTTCTCGCGCCGGCGTTCCGTCTCGTCGATGGCCTGACGCATCGAGTCGGTGAGATTGTCGGCGTACATGTGCACCTCACCGGCGACGTTGCGGGCGGCGCGCCCGATCGTCTGGATGAGGGAGGTACCGGAGCGCAGGAAGCCCTCTTTGTCGGCGTCGAGGATGGCCACGAGTGACACCTCGGGCAGGTCGAGCCCTTCCCGCAGCAGGTTGATGCCGACGAGGACGTCGTAGACGCCCGCGCGGAGCTCGGTGAGCAACTCGACGCGGCGCAGCGTGTCGACATCGGAATGCAGATAGCGCACCCGGACCCCGGCCTCGCCGAGGAAGTCGGTCAGCTCTTCTGCCATCTTCTTGGTGAGCGTGGTCACCAGCACCCGCTCGTCGCGCTCGGCCCGGATGCGGATCTCGTTGAGCAGATCGTCGATCTGGCCCTTGCTGGACTTGACCACGATCTGCGGATCGACCAGGCCGGTGGGGCGGATGATCTGCTCGACGACACCGTCGCCGAGCCCCAGTTCGTAGCGCCCCGGCGTCGCCGAGAGGTAGATCTTCTGGCCGACGCGTTCGAGGAACTCCTCCCACCGCAGCGGCCGGTTGTCGAGCGCGCTCGGCAGCCGGAAACCGTGCTCGACGAGCGTGCGCTTCCGCGAGGCGTCGCCCTCGTACATCGCGCCGATCTGCGGAACGGTCACGTGGGACTCATCGATGACCACGAGGAAGTCGTCGGCGAAGTAGTCGAGCAGCGTGTTCGGCGGTTCGCCGGGCTGCCGGCCGTCGATGTGACGGGAGTAGTTCTCGATGCCGTTGCAGAAGCCGATCTGCTCCATCATCTCCAGGTCGAAGCTGGTGCGCATTCGCAGGCGCTGGGCTTCGAGCAGCTTGCCCTGCTTCTCGAAGACGGCGAGCTGGTCGGCCAGCTCTGCCTTGATCGAGCGGATCGCACGGTGCATGGCCTCAGGGCTGGCGGCGTAATGGGTCGCCGGGAAGACGCTCACCGCATCCATCTTGCGCAGCACGTCACCGGTCAGCGGATGGAGCGTGTAGAGCGCTTCGATCTCGTCGCCGAACATCTCGATGCGCACGGCGTGCTCTTCGTAGACGGGGATGATCTCGATCGTGTCGCCGCGCACCCGGAACTTGCCGCGGGAGAAGTCGACGTCGTTGCGCTCGTACTGCATGTTGATGAACCGGCGCACCAGATGGTCCCGCGAGATGCGGTCGCCGACCTGAAGGGCCTGCATCGCGCCCAGGTACTCCTCTGCCGCGCCGAGACCGTAGATGCACGATACCGTCGACACGACGACGACATCGCGCCGGCTGAGCAGCGAGTTGGTCGTCGAGTGCCGCAGTCGCTCGACCTCGGCGTTGACCGAGCTGTCTTTCTCGATGAAGGTGTCGGTCTGCGGGACGTACGCCTCGGGCTGGTAGTAGTCGTAGTAGCTGACGAAGTACTCGACGGCGTTGTTCGGCATCAGGTCGCGGAACTCGTTGGCCAGTTGCGCCGCGAGGGTCTTGTTGTGGGACAGCACGAGGGTGGGGCGCTGCACCTGTTCGATCAGCCAGGCCGTCGTCGCCGACTTGCCGGTGCCGGTCGCGCCGAGCAGCACGACATCGGTCTCTCCCGCGTTGATGCGGTGCGCCAGTTCGGTGATCGCCGCGGGCTGGTCGCCGCTCGGCTGGTACTCGCTGATGACCTCGAAGGGCCGGACCGAGCGCGTGGGTTGCATGGGTTCCAGGCTACGCGCGGCCCCCGACAGCGCGCTGGCGCAGTTCCGCCCACACCTCGTCGGCGCGAGCCAGCGTCTCCGCGAGCGTCCCGCCGGACGCGATCAGGATGTCGGCGAGAGCGCGGCGCTGCTCTTCGGGCACCTGCGCGCGGATGCGACGGGTCGCCTCCTCGCGCGACATCCCGCGCTGCGACACCATCCTCTCGATCCGCTCCTCCTCGGGCGCCGACACCACGACCACCACGTCGAACTCGGCTTTTCCGCGCGCCTCGGTGAGCAATGGCACGTCGTACACGACGATCGCGCCGGGATCGGCCTCCCCCGCCTCGGCGAACCGGCGTTGCGACAGCTCCCGGATGGCGGGGTGGGTGATCGAGTTCAGCAGGGCGAGCTTCTGCGGGTCCGCGAAGACCTGGGCCCCCAGGGCGGCCCGGTCGAGAGTGCCGTCGGCGGCGATCACGCCGGGGCCGAACTCCTCGGCGATGTGGGCGAGAGCCGGGGTCCCGGGTTCGACCACCTCGCGCGCGATCTTGTCCGCATCCACCACGACAGCGCCGTGTTCGGCGAACCGCGCGGCGACGACGCTCTTCCCGGAGGCGATGCCGCCCGTCAATCCCACCAGAAGCACCCTTCGATGCTAGGGGCCCGCCCGCTACCATGTCGGAATGCTCGAGGTGCTCACCGGGGCGGGACTGGCGACGGCGGCCGGCCTGAACGCCTACATCCCGCTGCTGGTGGTCGGGCTCTCGTCGCGCTTCCTGGACTGGGTCGATCTGCCCCCCGCCTGGGCGTGGCTGTCGAACGAATGGGTGATGCTGATCATCGGCGTGCTGCTGGTGCTCGAGATCGTCGCCGACAAGATCCCCGCCGTCGACAGCATCAACGACATCGTGCAGACGATCGTGCGCCCGACCGCGGGCGGCATCCTGTTCGGAACGGGCACCACCTCCGAGACGGTCGCCGTCACCGACCCCGCCGCGTTCTTCGCCAGCAATCAGTGGGTGCCGGTCGCGATCGGCGTGCTGCTGTCACTCACCGTGCACATCGGCAAGACCATGGCCCGCCCGGCCGCCAATGCGGCGAGCTTCGGGCTCGCGGCCCCGGTGCTGAGCACCGTGGAGGACGGCATCAGCGTGGTGCTGACGATCTTCGCCATCGTGCTGCCCGTGCTGGTGATCCTCGGCGTCATCGCCGTCGCGGTCGGCGGAGTGCTGCTGGTGAAGCGGGCGCGCCGTCGCAGACGGGACAAGGCCGCCGCCCCTCCGGTGCCGACAGCGCCCGCCTAGCTGCGAGAGCTCAGCTCGCCAGCTCGATCGATCCGATGACCACCGACTGGCCGCTCTGCAGGCCCATCGCCTCCATCGACGAATCGGGCAGTTTGCCATCGCCGGAGATCACCTCGGCGAACCACGCGACGAGGAATGCGTCGCCGCTCGCGTTCTCGCCGGTGTTGGTCTCGGACTGGCCCTGCACGGCCGTGTGGTTGCCCCGGAATCCGGCGTCGCCGGCCGTCAGCACCGCGCTGTCGAGGAATCTCGTCGCGTCGGCTTCCGACGGATCGATGATGAAGAACGCGACCCCGTCGAACTCGGTCCCGCTGAAGCCGTATGCGCAAGTGCCCACCAGAATGTCGGCGAGGCCGACGGACTCGGCGACCTGGACGGGGTCGATGGGGTCCGTCGGGGCGCCGACTGCGAACTCGTCCGCCTCGATATCCGGGCAGGATGCCGCGGCAGCGTCCTCGGTCGGCACCGGCTCGCCGACCGGCGACGGCCCGACGGGGATGAGCGCGCAGCCGCTGAGGAGCAGCGTCGCAATGGCCATCGGGCCGACCACGCTGGTGAGGGTGATTCGCATACGAGGGAACCTATCGGCGGAACGACGAAGCGCCGGACGGCGGACCGTCCGGCGCTTCGCAGAGAACTGACTAGTTGTTCGAGCTGAGCTTCTCGCGGAGAGCGGCGAGGGACTCGTCGTCGGCCAGCGTGCCGGCGCCCGACGGGGTCTCGCTGGAGAACGAGCTGCCGCCACCCGAGCCGCCGGTGCGGGGACCGTCGTCGAGCTGGGCGTCCGTCTCCTCCGCAGCGAGGATCTGCTTCTTGTGGGCCTCCCAGCGCAGCTGAGCGGCCGCGTACTCGGCCTCCCACGCCTCGCGCTGGGTGTCGAAGCCCTCGAGCCACTCGCCCGAGGTCGGGTCGAAGCCCTCCGGGAACTTGTAGTTGCCCTGCTCGTCGTACTCGGTGACCATGCCGTACAGGGCGGCGAGGCCCGAGTCGAACTCGACGTTGTGCGGGTCGATGCCCTCGTTCGCCTGCTTCAGCGAGAGAGAGATGCGGCGGCGCTCGAGGTCGATGTCGATGACCTTGACGAACACCTCGTCACCGACCGACACGACCTGCTCGGCGAGTTCGACGTGCTTGCCCGAGAGCTCGGAGATGTGCACGAGGCCCTCGATGCCCTCGGCCACGCGGACGAACGCGCCGAACGGCACCAGCTTGGTGACCTTTCCGGGAGCGATCTGCCCGATGGCGTGGGTGCGGGCGAACAGCTGCCACGGGTCCTCCTGGGTCGCCTTGAGCGACAGCGACACGCGCTCGCGCTCCAGGTCGACCTCGAGGATCTCGACGGTGACCTCCTGGCCGACCTCGACGACCTCGCTGGCGTGCTCGATGTGCTTCCACGACAGCTCGGAGACGTGCACGAGGCCGTCCACGCCGCCCAGGTCGACGAACGCGCCGAAGTTGACGATCGAGGACACGACGCCCTTGCGGACCTGGCCCTTCTGCAGGTTGTTCAGGAACGTGCTGCGCGACTCGCTCTGCGTCTGCTCGAGCAGCGCGCGGCGGCTCAGGACGACGTTGTTGCGGTTCTTGTCCAGCTCGAGGATCTTGGCCTCGATCTCCTGACCCAGGTACGGGGTGAGGTCGCGGACGCGGCGCAGCTCGATGAGCGAGGCCGGCAGGAAGCCGCGGAGGCCGATGTCGACGATCAGGCCGCCCTTGACGACCTCGATGACCGAACCGGTGACGACACCGTCGTCGTCCTTGATCTTCTCGACGTCGCCCCAGGCGCGCTCGTACTGCGCGCGCTTCTTGGACAGGATGAGGCGGCCTTCCTTGTCCTCCTTCTGGAGAACGAGGGCCTCGACCAGGTCGCCGACGTTGACGACCTCGGCGGGGTCGACGTCGTGCTTGATGGAGAGCTCGCGCGAGGGGATGACACCCTCGGTCTTGTAGCCGACGTCGAGGAGGACCTCGTCGCGGTCGATCTTCACGACGGTGCCCTCGATGAGGTCGCCGTCGTTGAAGAACTTGAGGGTCAGTTCGACCGCGGCCAGGAAGTCTTCAGCGGATCCGATGTCGTTGATCGCGACCTGCTTGGTGGCCGAGGCGGTCGTTGCGGTTGCCATGTAGTAGTTGCTCCGAT
>DATMFW010000069.1:0-97043 GCA_035556655.1 Pseudolysinimonas sp. | reverse complement strand
GCCTTCTCGTTCACCACCGGCAGCGAACCGGGCAGGCCCAGGTCGACCGGCGTGATCTGCGTGTTCGGCGGCGCGTTGTGGTCCGCGCCCGGCGCGGCGGGGTTCGGCGCGTCGCTGAACATCTTGGTCTGAGTGCTGAGCTCGACATGCACCTCGAACCCGAGCACCGGCTCGAACAGTTCGAGCGCCTTGTCGAAGTCCATGAGGTCGGGCTTGGCCATGCCCCAATCCTACGAGGGGTGGGCCGCGCGCCCGGCGCCTGCCCGCCAGAGCACCAGACCCAGCGCGACACCGACGACGACCCCCACGGAGTGCAGGTCCCAGGTCACGCACAATACGAGGCCGGCGAGCAGGCCGATCACCGCCGCCGACCGTGCCGGGAGGCGCGGCGTCACGAGCGCGGTTACCAGGACGACCCCCGCGAGACCGAGGTTCGCGACCGAGTTGCCGGCGAATCCCTGACCCTGCATCACGGTGTACGCGGCGAGCTCGCCGATCAGGGCGGTCAGAAGGAACACCGCCGGAACCACCCAGCGCGGGAAGAGCGCCTCGACGAGCGCCCCGAGGAACACCAGCGCGAGCACATTGAAGATCAGCCCCGGCCAGCCGCCGTCCTGGACGAGCAGCGGAGTGACCGCTCGCCACCACTCCCCGGCCTGCAGTGCGGAGAGGTCGCGGCCGAGGAGGGCCAGCACGTCCGGCTGCAGCTCGCCGATGACGCTGACCACCGCGACGACGAGCGCGGTCGCGAGCGTCGCGACCGGCAACCGCAGCCTGAGCTGGCGGTGCTGCAGGGCGAAGACGCCGGCGGAGACGGTGGCCGAGATGAGGATGACGATGAGGATGGAGCTGAGAGGACCCACGCATCCCATTGTGCGCCTGTCATTCGCTTCTGGCTTCAGCGATCGGAGGGCCGTCGGGCGTCGCGTCGCGGTCGGCGTCGATCAGGGCCCGGATGCGGCCGGTACGCATGTACGGAGCGGTCACGATCGCGAGCAGCAGCATGCCGCCCGCCGCGATCCAGAACGGCGTGGTGAGTCCGAATGCCGACGCGAAGAGACCGCCGGCCAGGGCGCCGAGCGGCATCACGCCGACCGCCAGCAGCCGGTACACGCTCGTCACCCGGCCGAGCATGGCGTTCGGGATCGCGGTCTGTCGCACCGTGATCGCCACGATGTTGCCGAGCGTGAAGCCGAAGTTGCTGATCGCCATCACGATCGCGACGATGACGGGCGAGGTCGTCCACGCGGCGGCCCCGAAGGCCAGCCCCGCCGCGGCCGTCGAACCTACCCACACCGTGCCCTCGCCGAGCCTTCGGATTATCGCCGGTCCGAGCAGCCCGGCCGGGATCCCGCCCACGGCGGCGGCGGCCAGCAGGATGCCGTAGCCGGCCTCCGTGAGGCCGAGGCGATCCTGCGAGAACAGCACGAACACGGCGTCGGCACCCGAGCTGAAGAAGTTGATCGCCGCGGCCGATCCCGCCATCACGATGAGGATCGGGGTGCGCACGAACTCGCGCAGGCCCTCGCCCACCGATCTCCACACCGACTGGGTGGCGACCGCCGACGGTTCCTCGTCGCGAAGCCGGCGCGGCAGCAGCCCGAAGACGACGACAGCGAGCAGGTAGACCGCACTGCCGGTCGCGAACGCGGCGACCGCCGACAACGAGAAGACAAGGGCGCCGAGCGGCGGGCCGACGAACTCGTTGAGCACCGACTGGGTCGCGAAGATGCGGCCGTTCGCGTCCGACAGCTTCTCGCGGCATACCAGCTGCGGCAGGACCGCGAGCGACGCGTTGTCGACGACGGTCTCGGCCATGCCGATGAGGAACGCCGCCGCGTAGAGGATCCAGATCTCCCGCACACCGAACGCCAGCGACAGGGTGACCCCGCCGAGCGCGGCGAACCGCAGCAGATTGCCCGCGATCAGCAGCATCCGCCGATCGAAGCGGTCGACGATGACGCCCGAGAACAGCACGAACAACAACCAGGGCAGGCGCTGCGCGACCACGAGGCCCGCGACCAGCGCGGGGTCGCGCGTGATCGCGGCGGCGAGCAGCGGGGCGACGGCGAGCGTGATGCCGTCGGCGAGATTGGCGGATGCGGTGCCGCCCCACAACAAGGGGAACGCGCGCGGGGTGGCGGGGCCGGAGATCGGAATGCGGGGCATCCGCCCCAGAGTCGCACGCGGTGACGACATTGCCGGCGGCTTCGGGCGTTCTGACCGCTCCTCCACAGGCGCAGTCATGAGGACTTCTCCACGGATTTCGAGAATCACTCGAACAAACGTTCGAACCGTGTCAGCATGGACCCATGCCACCTCTCACCGATCCGTACGCCGCTCTCGGCGACGTCTCGGTGCCGTTCGCGTCGCCCGAGGTGAGTGCTCTCGCCGATCAGGCGCTGATGCAGGCGCAGCGCACTCTGGCCGAGATCCGGCGGCGCACCGATGCAGAGGCGGCGCGGGTCGCGGCAGAGATCGCGCACCGCTCGCGGCCCGACCTCGGGTATGAGGGTCTCGCGCAGAAGCTCGGCGCCCGCACTCCGGAGATCCTCGTGCAGCGCCTGACCGAGACCTCGGCGGGTGAGGCGCGCTCGCTCGTGCGGGTCGGCCGCATCCTCGAGACGGCGGATGCGGGGGCGGCGCCGGATCCCGCCCGTCGGTACGCGGTCGACGATGCCCCGTGGCTCCGCGCCGTGGCCGCCGCCATCCGGGGTGGCCGGCTCTCGATCGAGCGGGCCGATGTGATCCGCGCCGGGCTCGGCGAGGTCGATGAGGACTCCCCCGCCGGGCTGGCCGACGCGCTGGCCGAGGCCGCGCAGACCCTGCTTCGCGAGTCGCCGGGGCTCACTCTTGAGCGACTGGCATCGCGGGCGCGACGGTTGCGCGCGGACCTCGACGCCGCGGGGGTCGCCGAGCACGAACGCCGCCTGCGCGAGCGGCGGTACCTGCACCTGATCCCCCAGGCCGACGGCATGACACGCATCTCCGGCCTGCTCGACCCCGAGTCGGCGGCGCTGGTGACCTCCGCGTTCGACGCGGCGACCTCACCGCGGCGCAACGGGCCCCGCTTCGTCGACCCGATCGAGCAGGCGCGCGCCGAGGAACTCGACGGCGACGAGCGCACGATCGAACAGATCGCCGTCGACGCATTCGTCGAACTGATCCGCATCGGCGGCCAGGCGGACGGCACGAAGGTGCTCGGAACCCGGCGCCCCGCGGTGCGGGTGCTCGTCGCGGCGCCCGACCTTGCGGACGGCATGGGGCATGGCACCCTCGAGGGGCAGTCTGAGCCGGTCAGCATCGACACCGTGCGGCGTCACATCTGCGACGCGGGGGCGGTGCCGATCGTCTTCGACTCCTCCGGCCAGGGCATGGACCTCGGTCGCACCGTCCGCCTGCACACCACGGCACAGCGCGCGGTGATCGCGGCACGTGACGGCGGGTGCATCTTCCCCCGCTGCGACCGACCGCCGGCGTGGTGCGAGGTGCATCACCCCGACGAATGGGAGCGCGACACAGGGCGCACCTCGGTCGAGAACGGGGTGCTGCTCTGCCGGCACCATCACATGCTGGTGCACAACGAGGGGTGGAAGGTGACGCATGATCGCGCCGCCGGCGGGTACGCGGTCGTTCCACCGGCCTCGGTCGACGCAGCGCGACGCCCAGTCCCGGCGCCCAGTCGCAGTGAGGCGCTCCGGCGGCTGCAGTTGCGGAGGGCGGGGTGAGCCGCCCGCCGCGCCGGGTGTCAGCCCAGGGCGGGGGCTTCCGCCAGCAGCGGTCCGCCCCACGAGTCGACCAGCAGCTGCTCGAGGGCGGCGCCGACCGTGTACAGCCGGGCGTCGTCACGCGCCGCGGCCATGAACTGGATTCCTGCCGGCAGGCCGTCCTCGGGGGCCAGGCCCGAGGGCAGCGCGATCCCGGGGACACCGGCGAGGTTCGCCGGGATCGTCGTCAGATCGTTCAGGTACATCGCCAGCGGGTCGTCGAGCTTCTCGCCCAGCCGGAAGGCCGTCGTCGGGGCGGCGGGGGTGGCGAGCACGTCGCACCTCGCGAAGGCCGCATCGAAGTCGCGCTGGATCAGCGTGCGCACCTTCTGCGCCGAGCCGTAGTACGCGTCGTAGTATCCGGCCGAGAGCGCGTAGGTTCCCAGGATGATGCGCCGCTTCACCTCATCACCGAACCCGGCCTCGCGGGTCGCGGCCATGACCTCCTCGACGGTGCCGCCGGGAACCTCGGCCCGCATGCCGAAGCGCACCGAGTCGAACTTGGCGAGGTTGCTCGAGGCCTCCGCCGGCAAGATCAGGTAGTAGGCCGAGATCGCGTACTCGAAGCTCGGGGCACTCACCTCGACCAGCTCGGCACCCTGCTCTTCCAGCAGGGCGAGCGACTCACGGAAACGCTGCAGCACGCCGGGCTGGAAGCCCTGAGACTCCTCCGACATCTCGCTCACCATGCCGATGCGCAGGCCCTTCACCGCTCCATCGCGCAGGCCCGCGCGGGCGGCGTCGGCGAACGAGGGCCAGGCATCCGGAATCGACGTCGAGTCCCGCGGATCGTGCCCGCCGATCACATCGTGCAGCAGGGCGGCATCGAGTACCGTCCGGGTCACCGGGCCCACCTGATCCAGCGACGACGCCAAGGCGATCGCGCCGTAGCGCGAGACGCCGCCGTAGGTGGGCTTCATGCCCACCGACCCGGTCACCGCCGCCGGCTGGCGGATCGAGCCGCCCGTGTCCGAGCCGAGAGCAAGCGGGGCCTCGAATGCCGCTACCGCGGCGGCGGAGCCGCCACCGGAACCGCCGGGGATCCGGTCCAGATCCCACGGGTTGTGCGTCGGGCCGAACGCCGAGTGCTCGGTCGAGCTGCCCATCGCGAACTCGTCCATGTTGGTCTTGCCGAGCGGCACGAGTCCGGCGGCACGCATCCGGGCGACGACCGTCGCGTCGTAGGGCGGCACCCACCCCTCGAGGATGCGCGACCCGGCCGTCGAGGGCATGTCGAGGGTGCAGAGCACGTCCTTGATCGCCACCGGGACGCCGGCCAGCGGGGCGAGCTCCTCCCCTGCGGAACGGCGGGAATCGATGTCGGCAGCGGTGTCGAGCGCAGCACTGTTCAGGTGCAGGAAGGCGTGCACGTCGGCGTCGACGGCAGCGATGCGGTCGAGGTGGGCTTGGGTCGCGTCGACGCTCGACACGTCGCCCGAGGCGAGCAGGGTGGCGAGTTCGTGCGCCGGCAGCCGGGTCAGGTCGCCGCGGGAGTCGCCGCTGCTCGAGTTGCTGCTCACTGCTCCTCCCCCAGGATCGACGAGACCCGGAACTGGCCGGCCAGCGAGTCGGGGGCGCCGGCGAGCGCCTGCTCCGGAGTGAGCGTCGCGCCGGGGACGTCGGGGCGCATCACGGTGCCGAGCGGAATCGGGTGGCTGGTCGCGGGGACATCGGGCGTGGCCACCGACGTGACTTTCGCCACCGACTCGACGATGACACCCAGTTCACCGGTGAGCTTCTGTACCTCGGCGTCGGTCAGTCCGATGCGAGCGAGCGTCGCCAGGTGGCGCACCAGCTCCGGGGTGATCTCAGGGGCGGTCTCGGAAGGCACCGGCCAAGTCTACGGGGGGCTTCGGCGCCGGGATGCCGGACGCCTACCGCCAGGAGGACGCGCTGGACAGCGCTCGCGACGCGGCCGCCATGACACCGTCGGTGTCGATCACGTACGCCCCGCGGTCGATGCCGATGAGCGCCATGTTCCGGAACGATTCGCTGCCGGTGGTGAAGTAGTCGACGTGCCCGACCGACCCGGCCAGCACGCGGCCCGTGAGCGGGTCCGTCGCCCCGGTGACACCGAAGTGGTGCGCACCGTAGGCGGCGCTGAGCGGCTGACTGCCGAACACCCCGGTGCTCGCGACCGGGTCGAGGGCCGCGTCCGCGACCCAGACGTTGCCGTCGCGAACCCGCAATTGCCCGACGTTCTCAGCAGGGCTGCCGGGCGAGCCGACCATGGCGAGGGCGTCGACGGTGATGTCGTTCTGCTGCAGGGCGAGCAGCGCGGCTGTCGCGCCATACGAGTGGGCGAGCACCGTGAGATACGGCTGGGGTTGCTCGCCGCGGACGGCTTCGATGCCACGCAGGGATGCGGTGAGCGCATCGCGCCCCGCCTCGGCCAGGTCGAGCGATGCGACGTTCACGACCGTCGGAGTCTGATAGCCGATCCAGGCGACGGTCGCCACGGTCCGGGTGTTGGCGCCGTGCTGCGCCGGGGTGAGGCGCGCCAGCCAGTCGGCCTGGTCGACGGCGAGCTGATCGGCGGCACCCGCCCAGCTGGTGATCTCGCTGTCGACGCTGTAGAACATGCCGGGCACGAGCACGCTGACGTAGTCGGCGGTGGCCAGATCGCCCACCGCGATCACGGCGCGACCCCCGTCGGCGACATCGAGGGTGACGAGCGTGCGGGGCAGGCCCGACTCTCCGGTGGCGATCGCGGCCTCGACCTGCTGCAGCATGTGCAGTTGCGCACGCAGTTCTTCGGTCGCGGCACGCCCCACCGAACCCTCAGCGATCTGCTGGGTGAGCGCGTCGATGCGGTCGGCCAGCACGTCGCGGTTCGCGCTGTCGCGCGCGCCGTACGGCATGCCCTCGAGGTTGCCGACCACCTGCGGCGCCGCCGCCAGCAGGCGCAGCTTCGCCCCCACATCGGCTCCGGCCCACCAGTCGGCGACGGCGGATGCGGCAGGCGGCGCCGCCACCACCGATGCGACCGCAGCGGGGTCGGCCGCCCACTCCGCCAGCTGGGCACTGGTGAGCGTGGTCAGTCCGTCGAGCACTGTGAGCGCCCGCGAACCCTGGGGATCGGCTTGCGGGATGGCGCGAGGATCGTCGTTGCCGGGAGCGGCGAGGACGTTCGACACGGGCTCGGTGAGCGCAGCCCACCGCGCCTGCTCGGCCGTGGGCGCGGCCGGGGCGACGATGGTGAGCGGGCTGTTCGCGGGCACCCCGAAGGCCTCACCGACGGAGTTCAGCGTCGGCGAGGTGAGAACTGCTGTGACGTCCACCAGCACGTTCGGGTCATCCCATCGCCCAGCGCGGCCCGCGCGGCGCCCAGTTCGACGCGCGTGACCGCGGGAAAATGCTAACCCGCAACGGCACCCGAATGGGGGTAGAAGAATCCCCGCACCCCATTTCGGGGCCGATTTGAGACAGAAATCCTCGATTTGTCCCCCGATCGGGGGACACGATCCCACCCCCGTCCCGGCCACGAGGGATAGAACGGGCGTGGCTCGGCGCTGATTTTCCGGTGGTGCGCGGCGGTGTCCGGGCGCGGGCGGCTGTACCCCGGAATGTTCCATGGGACCGTGGAACGCGGAGTCACGGAACGCCGCGAGACAGCCTCGCGGGGTTGCCTAGGGTGGGGAGGTGATCACTCTCGCCGGACTCCGCCGCTATCCGGTGAAGTCGACCCGCGGGCACGACCTCGAGAGCGCCCTCGTCGAGCGGTGGGGACTCGCCGGCGACCGTCGCTGGATGATCGTCGACGACGCGGGCGAGCAGGTCACCGCGCGGGAGCACCACCGACTGCTGACCGTGCTGCCCGAGCCGATCCCCGGCGGGCTCCGGCTCACGGCACCCGGGATCGCGCCGCTCGAGGTGGCCGAGCCCGGCACCGCGCAGCCGGGAATCCCGGGGCACGTTCCCGTGAGCATCTGGGACGACCCCGTCGACGCCTCACCCGCCGACCCCGCGGCCGACAGCTGGCTGAGCAGCATCGTCGGCCGGCCCGTGCGGCTGGTGTTCCTTGACGACCCGACGCGGCGAGCGATCGATCGGGCCGGACATCCGGCGAGCGCGGGCGATGTCGTCACGTTCGCCGATGCCTATCCGATGCTGCTGGCGTCGCTGTCGTCGCTGCAGCAACTGAACTCGTGGATCGGCGAGGCGGGCGCCGACCAGACCCGCGCGACGCTCGACATCCGCCGGTTCCGCCCCAACCTCGTCATCGACGGCGCCGAACCGTTCGCCGAAGACACCTGGAGCCGCATCCGCGTCGGCGACACGGTCTTCCGGGTGGCGGGCGACTGCAGCCGGTGCGTCCTCACCACCGTGGACCCCGACACCATCGAACGCGGCCACGAACCGATCAGAACTCTCGCCCGGCACCGCCGCTGGGACGGAAAGGTGTGGTTCGCGGTGAACCTCATCCCCGAGGAACCCGGCGGAACGCTGCGCGTCGGCGACCCGGTCGAGGTGCTCGAGGCTAATCGTCCAGCGCGGATGGACCCTGCTCGACCAGCAGCCTGAACTGGGCGGCGTCGATGATGCGCACCCCCAGCTCTTCCGCCTTGCCGAGCTTGGACCCGGCTCCCGGACCGGCCGCCACATAGTCGGTCTTCTTCGACACGCTGGATGCCGCCTTGCCCCCCGCGCGGATGATCGCCTCCTGCGCCTCCTCGCGTGAGTACCCCTCGAGCGAGCCCGTCGCCACCACCGTCAACCCGGCGAGCGGGCCGTCCGCCGCAGCAGCGGCACCCGGACCCGGATGCCCGGGCACGACCCACGGCACCCCGTCGGCGGCCCACTGCTCGACGATCTCGCGGTGCCAGTCGACCTCGAACCAGGCGAGCACCGCATCCGCGATGATGCCGCCGACGCCGTCGACGGCGGCGAGCTCGTCCCGGGTCGCGGCACGGATCGCGTCGAGCGAGCCGAAGTACCCGGCGAGCGCCCGCGCGGCGACCGGGCCGACGTGCCGGATCGACAGCGCGACGAGGAAGCGCCAGAGCTCCTTCTGCTTCGCCTTCTCGAGTTCGTCGATGAGTTTGAGGGCCGCGACGGAGGGGACGAAGTCGGGGTCGGATCTCGACACGCCGGCTACTCGGTCTGCAGCGGCGCCGGCAGCGGCGACAGCAGCGGCGCCGGCGGGTTCGGGTTCGCCATCCTTCTTCTGACGGCGGCGCTTGTACGGGGTCTCGATCGCATCGGAGCCCCACACCCGCACCTGGATGTCGAACAGGTCGTCGAGCGTCAGCCCGAACAACCCCGCCTCGGTCACCAGCGGCGGCGGCACCGGCGACACCGGCTGGGTGAGTGCCGCCGCGCCCACCTCGCCGAGGCCCTCGATGTCGAGGGCTCCGCGTGAGCCGATGTGCTCGACCCGTCCGCGCAGCTGCGCGGGGCAGGACCGGGCGTTCGGGCAGCGCAGATCGGCGTCGCCCTCTTTCGCCGGGGCGAGCGGAGTTCCGCACACCGGGCAGTCGGCAGGCATCACGAACTCGCGCTCGGTGCCGTCGCGCAACTCGACGACCGGCCCCAGCACCTCGGGGATCACGTCGCCCGCCTTGCGCAGCACCACGGTGTCGCCGATCAGCACCCCCTTGGCCTTCACCACGTCCTGGTTGTGCAGGGTCGCCTGCCGCACCTCGGACCCGGCGACCCGCACCTTCTGCATGACCGCGAAGGGGGTCGCGCGCCCGGTGCGCCCGATCGACACCACGATGTCGAGCAGCTTGGTGTTCACCTGCTCGGGCGGGTACTTGTAGGCGATCGCCCAGCGCGGCGCCCGTGACGTCGCGCCCAGCTCGTCGTGCAGCGCAAGCTCGTCCACCTTGATGACGATCCCGTCGATCTCGTGCTCGAGGTCGTGCCGGTGCTCGCCGTAGTACTCGATGAAGTCGGCCGCCTCACCCGCCGAGCCCACGACGGTGAACGTGGATGCCGTCGGCAGCCCCCAGCCCGCGAGCAGCCCGTAGACCTCGCTCTGCGACGTCACCGGCGGGTCGGGCCATGCGCCGATGCCGTGCACCAGCATGCGCAGCCCCCGGATGCGGTTCTCCATCCGCGCGACGGCTTCGGCGTTCTTGCCCTCGCGTTTCTGGCGAAGCGAGCCGGATGCCGCGTTCCGGGGGTTCGCGAACAGGCGATCCCCGGCCTCCGCCTGCACCGCGTTGAGGCGATCGAACGCGTCCTCGTTGAAGAACACCTCGCCGCGCACCTCGACCAGAGCAGGGGGATCGTCGGTGGCGAGGCGCTGCGGGATGCCGGCGATGAGGGCGACGTTCTCGGTCACGTCTTCACCCACGACTCCGTCGCCGCGGGTGGCGGCGCTGACCAGCACCCCGTTCTCGTAGCGCAGGTTCATGGCGAGCCCGTCGATCTTCAGCTCGCAGAGGAAGTGCACCGGCCGCCCGGAGTCGCGCTCGACCTTCGCCGCCCAGGACAGGAACTCGTCGCGGCTGAACACGTTGTCCAGCGACAGCATGCGCTCGGCGTGCCGCACCGGGGCGAACAGGGTCGAGTCGGCCCGGCCTCCGACGGTCTGGGTGGGGCTGTCCTGCCCCTGCAGTTCGGGGAACAGTCGCTCGAGCTCTTCGAGCCGGCGCATCATGCGGTCGTACTCGTCGTCGGAGACGAGCGTGGTGTCGCGCTCGTAGTAGGCGTCGCGCAACTCGAGGATGCGGGTCGTCAGCTCGTCGGCCTCGACCTTGGCGGCCGCCAGATCGGGCGTGGTCTCGTCGGGGACCTGGCTCATGGGGCCCAGTCTATGAAGCGCCACCGACCCGGCCGGGGGCGGGGGTGCTCTTCGAGATCGGATCGACGATGTCCTCGAGGCTGCGTCGTTCGGCCGCCACCCCGAAGATCGCCGCGACCGCGCCGCCGAGCAGCATCACCCCGGCACCGAGGTAGTAGCCGACGGTGAGCGGTCCGCGATCCTCGCCGTCCCCGATCAGCGAGGCGTACAGCACCGGTGCGACAGCGCCGAAGATCTGTCCGATCGCGAACACGTAGCTGATCACCTGCGAGCGCATCTCCAGCGGGAAGATCTCGCTCACCGTCAGGTACGCCGCCGACGCCCCCGCCGAGGCGAAGAAGAACGACACGCACCAGAGGATGACGTGCACGATCGCCGTGATCGCCCCCGCGCTGAACAGCGCCGCCGACACCGCGAGCACCACCGCCGACACCGTGTAGGTCAGGAAGATCATCTGCCGCCGGCCCCACAGATCGAACAGCGGGCCGAGCAGCAGCGGGCCCAGCAGGTTGCCGATCGCGAACGGGAAGAACATCAACGGCACCGACGCGACCGGCAGGTCGTAGAAGTTCTGCAGCACCAGCGAGTAGGTGAAGAAGATCGCGTTGTAGAGGAAGGACTGCGTGATCATCATCGTCAGCCCCACCAGCAGACGCGTCGGATGCTCGCGCAGCAGGATGCGGAAGATGGTGAGGAACGGCGTCCGCTTCTGCGGGATCAGCTCGATCGCCTTGTCGTCGGGCACCTCCTCCAGCTCGTGGTGGGTCTCGTGCTCGACGTGGTGCTCGATCTGGGAGACGGTCTTGTCGGCCTCCTCCTCCCGTCCGTGGGTCATCAGCCAGCGCGGACTCTCGGGGATGTGCCGGCGCAGCACGATCACCGCCAGTCCGAGCAGCGGTCCGATGAAGAACGCGAGGCGCCAGCCGATGTCCTCGGCGAACAGGTTCTGATCGAGCAGGAAGATGCCGGCGAACGACCCGAGCGCGGCCCCCGCCCAGTAGGTGCCGTTGATGGCGATGTCGACCCGTCCCCGATAGTGGGAGGGGATCAGCTCGTCGATGGCGGAGTTGATGGCCGCGTACTCGCCTCCGATGCCCATGCCGGCCAGGAAGCGGAAAACGAAGAAGAACCACGGCTCGAACGCCAGCCCGGCGACGCCGCTGGCGACGAGGTAGAGGGCGAGGGTGATGATGAAGAGCTTCTTGCGCCCCAGGGTGTCGGCGAGACGGCCGAAGACGAGCGCCCCGACGACCTGGCCGGCGAGATAGACGGTCCCCGCGATCCCGACGTCGGTGGCGTTCATGCCGAGCGTGTTCTCGTAGCCGCCCAGGGAGACGATCTGCACCTCGAGCCCGTCGAGGATCCAGCTGAACCCGAGCCCGATGACGATCATCCAGTGGAAGCGGGTCCACGGCAGCCGGTCGAGCCGCGCGGGGACGAGGCTGCGAACGGTGTCAGCTTTGCTCATCTTCGCGACGCTACGCCCGGCGCTTCGCGCTTCAGCCGCCGCTCGTGCTGTTCTCAGCCAACCTTCATCCGGCGTTCCAGGCGTCGACGAACGCGACCATCACATCGGCTCCCACGTACCCCGGATCGGTGAGCACGGCCTGCCCGCCGCCGGCGATATCGGCCTGGAAGTTCAGGTAGCGCACCGAGAAGAACCGCGCGTCGGTGGCGCCGGATTCCCGCAGCGCCTCGACCGCGGCCGTCACGTCGGGATCCTGCCCGGCATCCGATTGCAGGGTGACGGCGCCGAACCCGACGCCGAGCTGCACGGAGCCGAACGTGTCGCTGGCGGCGTCGAGCGCCAGCGCCTCCTCCAGCAGCGCGGGCAACCGGTCGAGGGGGGCGACGACGGCGACCGGGTCGCCCTCGAGTCCGATGCCGGCCAGCTTCGCGGCGACCGGCGTGCTCTGCATGAGAGCCAGCAGGTCGGCGGTCGGCACGTCGTAGGCGGTCACGGCGAGGGCGCCGTCGGGCCCGAGCGAGTAGCTGACGACCGGGGCGCCCGCGGTCTCGAACACGGCCAGCACCGGCAGCACCGCGGCCGCGCCGGGGGTGATCGCGGCGAAGTGCACGGCCCCGGGGCCGTCGACCTCGCTGGTGAGCTGCACCGGGAACGCCGACAGCCCGCGCTCGTCGAGGTCGGCGCGCAACTCGACGGCCTGCGTCGCCACCGAGTCGTCCGGCGCGATGTCGATCGTGATGCCGGTGCAGAGATCCGCCGTCGCACCGGGGATGTCGTCGCGCGCGACGAGGGCGTCGACGAACGCGCGGACCGCCGCATCCGGTTCGCACCCGGCCGGGCGCCGGTACTCGATGGCCAGGGGGTTGATGGCGTCGTAGCCGTAATCCGCGACGGTGTCGGCGGTGAGGCTCTGCGCATCCGCGAACGCCTCGAGCCGGACCCCCGCGTCGAGCGACATCAGGGCGTCGAACGCGCCCGGCGCGTCGGCGCGCAACGCCCGCGCCCGGACATCGCCCGGCAGCACGGCCCCACTCGCGATACCGGGAATCTCGCCGAGGTCGTGCCAGAGCGCGATCACCTCGTCGTTTCGTGAGTCATCCGGCCCGACCGAGAAGTCGACCTCGTCGCGGCCCAGCCAGAACGACACCCCCGGATTCGACGTCGCGTATCCCTGGATCTCGCCGATCAGCCGGCGGATGCCGCCATCATCGAGGCCGGGCTCGAGCTCACCGCGCACCAGGCCGGAGCTCGACCAGGCGCCCGTGCCGTCGACGAGGATGCGGGCCTCGGCGATCCCGGCACGCCCGGCGAGCCAGTCGACGGCCGCCATCGGCAGATTCTTGACGCAGCCCGTGAGCACGCCGGCCGCGAGCGTCAGCGCCACGACGACGACGGCGAGCCGGGTCGCACCGGCGCGTGTCACACCGGTACCGCGCTGACGGTGCGATCGATGGTGCACTGACCGAGCACCCGGGTGCCGACATAGATGACGGCGGTCTGGCCGGGGGCGACACCGTCGAGCGGGTCGCGCAGCGTCACCCGCAGTTCGTCGTCGCGGACGACGGCGGACGCCGCGACCGGATCCCCGTGGGCGCGGACCTGCACCTCGCAGTCGAACGGGGTCGCCGGGTCGGCGGGCGGCATCCCGGCCCAGGTGAATCGGGAGCCCGCGAGTTCGGCGATCGCCAGGGCCTCGCGCGGGCCGACGACGACCTCGTTGGTCTTCGGGCGCACCTCGAGCACGAATCGCGGGCGGCCGTCGTCGCTCGGGAACCCGATGTTCAGGCCCTTGCGCTGGCCGACGGTGAAGGCGGCGGCCCCCTCGTGGGTGCCGATGCGCGCACCGCTACGATCGAGGATCGCGCCCTGCTCGGCACCCACCCGGCCGGCGAGCCAGCCGCGGGTGTCGCCGTCGGGGATGAAGCAGATGTCGTGGCTGTCGGGCTTCTGCGCCACGGTCAGCCCGCGGGCGGCGGCCTCGGCGCGCACCACGTCCTTCGAGGGGGTGGCACCGAGCGGGAACATGGCGTGGGCGAGCTGCTCGGCGGTGAGCACGCCGAGCACATAGGACTGGTCTTTCGCCCAGGCGGCCGACCGGTGCAGCTCGCGATTGCCGTGCTCGTCGGTGAGGATCGTCGCGTAGTGCCCGGTGGCGACGGCGTCGAACCCGAGGGCGAGGGCCTTCTCCAGCAGGGCGGCGAACTTGATGCGCTCGTTGCAGCGCATGCACGGGTTGGGCGTGCGCCCGGCGGCGTACTCGGCGACGAAGTCGTCGACGACGTCGGCGGCGAAGCGCTCGGAGAAGTCCCACACGTAGAACGGGATGCCCAGCAGCGTCGCGGCACGACGGGCGTCCATCGAGTCCTCGATCGTGCAGCAGCCGCGAGCGCCGGTGCGCAGGGTGCCGGGGTTGCGGCTCAGCGCGAGGTGCACCCCGACCACGTCGTGCCCGGCGTCGACGGCGCGCGCGGCCGCGACGGCGCTGTCGACGCCGCCGCTCATCGCTGCCAGGACCCGCATCCTTCCAGGGTACGCCGGGCACGCACCCACCGTTCTGCAGGAGAAACTCGCCACAGGGGTGTAGCACCGGGCGGGAGACTCCTGCAGAACGGCGTGGTCCTGCAGAACGGCGGGGAACTCAGCGCCCCAGCGTCGGCTGCCGCGCGGCCAGACCCGCCGCCCGCGCCTGCTCCACGGCGCCCGGGAGCACGCCGAGCAGCGCATCCACCTCGGCGGCCGTCGTCGACGAGCCGAGGGTGAAGCGCAGCGCCCCGCGCGCGACATCCTCCGCGACCCCCATCGCCCGGAGCACATGCGAGGCCTCGGGCACCCCCGCCTGGCACGCCGACCCGGTCGACACGGCGAACCCGGCGACGTCGAGCAGATACAGCAGCGAATCGCCCTCGCATCCCGCGAACGTCGCGTGCACGTTGCCCGGCAGCCGGTCCACCGGATCGCCGCGCAGCACCGCGCCCTCGATGCTCCGGATGCCGTCGGCCAGCCGATCCCGCAACTCCGGCGACGGGGCGGTCACCGTCGCCGCCGCCACCCCGAACGCCGCCGCACCCGCGGCATCCTGCGTCCCGGAGCGCTGGGCCTGCTGATTGCCGCCGTGCAGCAGCGGCTCGACCGTCACACCCCGGCGCACGAGCAGCGCGCCGACGCCGACCGGACCCCCGATCTTGTGCGCCGAGACGCTCAGCGCCGCGACGTCCGAGGCATGGAAGTCGATCGGCACGGCGCCGTAGGCCGCGATCGCGTCGAGGTGCACGGGCACGCCGAAGCGGGCCGCCGCATCCACGATCTCGCGCACCGGTTGCAGGGTGCCGACCTCGTTGTTGGCCCAGAGGGCCGTGACCAGGGAGGTCTCCTCTCCCCCGGTGGCCAGCGCCGCCTCGAGGGCGTCGAGCCGGATGCGCCCCACCTCGTCGACCTCGATCCAGTCCACGACGGCGTGCTCGTGCGCGACCAGCCACTCCACGGCGTCGAGGGTGGCGTGGTGCTCCGCCATCGGCACCACGATGCGCCTCGCCGAGCCGGTCGCCACCCGCGCCCAGAACAGGCCCTTGATGCCCAGGTTCACCGCCTCGGTGCCGCCGCCGGTCAGCACAACCTCCACCGCATCCGCCCCGAGCGATGCGGCGACCGCCTCGCGGCCGTCCTCGAGCAGCGCCCGTGCCGCCTGCCCCGCCCCGTGGATCGAGGAGGGGTTGCCGACGACGCCGAGCGCCTCGGTGTACCGGCGCAGCACCTCGGGCCGCATCGGCGAGGTCGCCGCGTGATCGAGATAGATCATGGAAGTCTCCTGGAACCGTCCTGGTCCTAACCTAGAACGCATGCCGTCCGAGGATCCGATGCGGAACCTGGGCGTCCGTGTGACCGCGCACGGCGGCGAGTTGCGGGTCTGGAGCGCGAGCGCCGCCACCATCGACCTGTGCATCTTCGACGGCGCCGACCCGGCCGAGGTCACCAAGACCGTGCCGCTCAGCCGCGACGGCCACGGCGTGTGGAGCGCCACCACCCGCGCGCTCTCCCCCGGCACCGCCTACGCGCTGCGGGTCGACGGCGGCGAGACCGAACTCATCGACCCGTACGCGCGCGGCCTCGCCCGCACCCCCGACGGCACCTGGCGCGGGTATGTGCAGGACGGCTGGTTCGACTGGGGCGGGGTGCAGAAACCGCGCACGCCGCTGGATCACACCGTCATCTACGAGGCCCACGTGAAGGGCCTCACCCGGCTGAACCCCGAGATCCCCGACGAACTGCGCGGCACCTACGCCGGGCTCGCGCACCCGTCGACGATCGCGTACCTGAAGAACCTCGGCGTCACCGCCGTGGAACTGCTGCCCGTGCACCAGCACGTCAGCGAGGCCCGGCTGCGCGCCATGCGGCTGGTCAACTACTGGGGCTACAACACCCTCAACTTCTTCACCCCGCACGCCGGCTACGCCACCCGCGCCGCCCAGTTCGGCGGCACCGGAGCCGTGCTGCGCGAGGTGAAGGGCATGGTGCGCCTGCTGCACGAGGCCGGCATCGAGGTGATCCTCGACGTGGTCTACAACCACACCGATCACGGGGCGCTCGGCATCGACGACGCGCATTACTACCGGCACCTCGACAACGGCGACTACCTCGACGTCACCGGATGCGGCAACACCGTCGACTTCGGCACCCCGGCCGCCCAGCGGCTGGTCCTCGACTCGCTGCGCTACTGGGCGCAGGACGTGCAGATCGACGGGTTCCGGTTCGACCTGGCCGCCACGCTCGGGCGGGGAGCCGATGCGCATTTCGATCGGCGGCATCCGCTGCTGGAGGCGATCGTGACCGACCCCGACCTCGCCGGGGTGAAGATGATCGCCGAACCCTGGGATGTCGGGATCGGCGGCTGGCAGGTCGGCGCGTTCCCGGCGGGCTGGTCGGAGTGGAACGACGGATTCCGCGATCGGATGCGCGAGTTCTGGCTGCGCGACATCGCGGCGGGACGGCACCACGGCATCCCGAGTGAGGGCATCGGGTCGCTCGCCCGCCGGATCGCCGGCTCGAACCACGTGTTCTCGGTCGAGCGCGGACCCCTCGCCAGCATCAACTTCGTCACCGCCCACGACGGGTTCACCCTGGCCGACCTGGTCTCGTACGACGACAAGCACAACCTGGCCAACGGCGAACTCGGCCGCGACGGCAGTTCGCACAATCGCTCGTACAACCACGGGGTCGAGGGGCCGACCGAGGATGCGGCGGTGCTCGCCGCGCGACGGCGCGCGATGCGCAACCTGCTCGGGTCACTGCTGCTGAGCGCGGGGGTGCCGATGCTCACCGCCGGCGACGAGTTCGGGCGCACGCAGCGCGGCAACAACAACGCCTACTGCCACGACGACGACCTCACCTGGATGACCTGGGAGCGCGAGTCCTGGCAGCGCGAGCTGTTCGCGGTGACCAGGCGGCTGATCCGCCTGCGGCGGGAGAATCCGGCGCTGCGTCCGGTGCGGTACGGCCGGTTCGGCGAGCACGTGCCGAGCGCCACCCAGATGGACTGGTACAACAAGCAGGGCTTGTCGATGGAGCTCGCGGACTGGGACTCCCCCGGCGAGCGCACGCTGCAATACCTTGCCGCCTCGACCCCGGAGTTCGAGGGGTTCAACCGCATCCTGCTCGTCGTCCACGGGCTCGAGACCGAGGTGACGGTGACGCTGCCCGAGCACGAGGGGGTCTCGGGCTACACGCTGCTGTGGGATTCCTCCCGCGACGACGACGCGCACGTCGAGACCGAGCACGCTCCGGGCGACGAGGTGCGCGTGGGGCCGACGACGATGCTCCTCTTCCGGGCTGTGTCGCCGGTCGAGTAGCCGCCGCAGGCAGCGGCCCCAGCCGGTCGAGTAGCCGCCGCAGGCGGCGTGTCGAGACCCCGTCGAGACCCCCCGGTAGAGTCGTCCTCATGTCGGATCCGAACGCGCTCCCGATCGCCGGGTGGTACCCCGACCCCGAGAACGAGGCGGGCGACCGCTGGTGGAACGGTGCCACCTGGTCCGACCACCGTCGTCCGCGCAACGCCGGGCCGGGCTGGGCCCCGGAGGGCGCGAAGAAGCCGGCGAAGAAGTCGGCAAAGAAGACCGCCGAGCCGGAGGCGGCATCCGACAGCCCCGCGGTGCCGGTGCCCCCGGCCTCCGCCGCGACCACCACTGCGGCCCCGTACACCGGTGCCCCGGCGCAGCTTCCGCCCGCCTATCAGCCCTACGCTCCCGCGTACGCCCCCAACTACGCCCCGGCCACGTCGCAGATCCGCAATCAGCCCGCGTTCGCCGGGATGCTGGTCTCGCTGATCGGGCTGCTGTTCAACTGGATCCTGTGGGGCGCGCCCGGAATCGTCGGGGCGATCATCTCGTTCGTCGGACTGCGCCGCGCCGCCCAGCTGCAGCGCGAAGGCGTCACGGTCGGCAACGGCAGGGCGATGGCGATCGGCGGCATCGTCGCCGGCCTGGCCGGTGCCCTGCTGTTCGACCTGTTCTACTTCAGCGTCTGGTCGCCCCTGATGTTCCGCTAGATGAGCGCCACCCCCGCCACGGTCGCACTGCGCGCCGCCGGCGTCCCGTTCACCGAGCACGCCTACACCCACGACCCGGCGACGACGAGCTACGGACTCGAGGCCGCGAGCGCCCTCGGCCTCGACCCCGATCGGGTGTTCAAGACCCTGCTCGCCGACGTCGACGGTTCCCTCGTCGTCGGCATCGTGCCGGTCACCGGCAAGCTCGACCTGAAGGCCCTCGCCGCGGCCGTCGGCGGAAAGCGCGCCGCCATGGCCGACCCCGCCGTCGCCCAGCGCCGCACCGGATACGTCGTCGGCGGCATCAGCCCGATCGGGCAGAAGTCCGCGCATCCGACGGTGATCGACGAGACCGCCGAGCTGTTCGACACCGTGTACGTCAGCGGCGGACGCCGCGGGCTCGACCTCGAGGTCGGCCCCGCCGACCTGATCCGGGTGACGGGGGCGATCGTCGCCGACATCGCCACCGGGTGAGAAGCGGCCCTACGATGCAGGCATGACGACGCCGACCCCCGGCTACTGGACCCCGAACACCGCACCCCGGTTCGGCACGGCCCCGCCCGGCCGCACCCCGACGAACACCTACGCCTGGCTCGGTCTCATCATCTCGGTGAGCGGATTCCTCATCCCGCTCGGAGTGAACGGACTGCTCGGGGCCGCGTTCTCGATCGTCGGGATGCGCGAGGCCGCCAAGCTGCGCGCCGCCGGCCACGAGAACACCGGCCGCGGCATCGCGGTGGCGGGTCTCATCACCGGGCTGGCCAACATCGTCGTCGTCGCCGCACTGGGGGTCGGCATCTACCTGGTCGGGGCGTGGTTCTTCGAGCTGATGGAGCGCGTCACGACCGAGCTGCAGTACGCCACCCTGGCGGTGGCTCCGCAGCCCTAGACGGGAACCGCCACCAGCCCGAGCTCGGCCGGCGAGGCCAGCGCCGGGTGCGCCGGGACGACCCGCACGGTGTAGCCGAAACTGCCGGCCCGGTCGAAGGCGACCGATCCGGCGAACACCGCCGGGTGGCCGAGCTCCCGCGACTCCAGGGTCAGCGGCACGTGCACGACGTCGCTCAGCGCGTCTCCTGCCCGCGCGCGTCCGTGCACGAGTTCGACGGCGACGTCCTCCGGCGCGAGCTCGCCGAGCTCGACGAACGCCCGGACGTGCAGCTCCTCGCCCACCTGCGGGGTGGCATCCACCCCGCCCGATTCGACATGCGCGACGTGCACCGCGGGCCAGGCGTCCCGCACGCGCTGCTTCCAGGCGGCGAGCTCCCGCGCCGGCCGGTACGACTCGGCGGCGGCCGCGGCACCGGCGTGCGCGGCCGGCAGGTAGAGCCGCTCGACGTACTCGCGCACCATGCGGTCCGCCGAGAGCTCGGGGCTCAGCGTGGCCAGCGTGTGCCGGATGTCGGCGACCCAGCGGGCCGGGACGCCGTCGGCGCCGCGCTCCTCATAGAAGCGCGGCGCGATCTGGTGCTCGATGAGGTCGTACATCGACGCCGCCTCGAGGGCGTCGCGCTCGGCGGCATCGCCGGCGCTGTCGGCCGACGGGATCGCCCAGCCGTTGTGGTCGTCGAAGTACTCCGCCCACCATCCGTCGAGGATCGACAGGTTCAGCGACCCGTTGAGCGCGGCCTTCATGCCCGACGTCCCGCACGCCTCGAGCGGACGCAGCGGGTTGTTCAGCCAGATGTCGGTGCCGGGGTAGAGCAACTGGGCCATGCCGATGTCGTAGTTGGGCAGGAACACGATGCGCTGGCGCACATCGGGCTCCTGCGAGAACTCCACGAGCTTCTGGATCAGCTGCTTGCCCTGCTCGTCGGCCGGGTGGGACTTTCCGGCGATGACCAGCTGCACGGGGCGCTCCGGATGCGTGAGCAGCGCCCGCAGGCGCTCCGGGTCGTGCAGCATCAGGGTCAGCCTCTTGTAGGTGGGCACCCGCCTCGCGAAGCCGATGGTGAGGACCTCGGGATCCAGCAGCCCCCGGAACCAGGCGGGGTCGGAGACCCCCGGGTTGTTCTCGGCCCAGGCGGCCGACACCCGGGCGCGGGCGTCGGTGACCAGTTGCTGACGCAGCCGCCCGCGCAGGGACCAGAGCTCGGCGTCGGTCACCCCGGCGCCCGCCCAGTCGGCGGCGGTGGTGTCGCCGGTGCCGAGCCGGGATTCCGCGAGTTCGCGCACCTGCGGATCGGTCCAGGTCGGGGCGTGCACGCCGTTGGTGACCGAGGTGATCGGCACGTCGGCGGCATCGAACCCGGGCCAGAGCTCGCCGAACATCTCGCGGCTCACCTCGCCGTGCAGCTGCGAGACGCCGTTGGCGCGCTGGGCGAGCCTCAGCCCCATGACCGCCATGTTGAACACCGCGGAGTCGCCCCCGGCGTAGTCCTCGGTGCCGAGCGCGAGGACGTCGGCGACGGCGACTCCGGGCAGCAGGTCGGTGGCGAAGTAGCGCTCGATGAGCGTGGCGTCGAACCGGTCGATCCCGGCCGGGACGGGGGTGTGCGTGGTGAAGACCGTCCCGGCACGGACGGCCTCGAGCGCCTCGGCGAAACCCAGCCCCGCGGCGATCAGGTCGCTGATGCGGTCCAGGCCCTGGAATCCGGCGTGACCTTCGTTGGTGTGGAAGACCCCCGCCGCGGGCACGTCGGCGATGCGCGTGTAGGTTTTGACGGCGCGCGAACCGCCGATGCCGAGCAGCAGCTCCTGCAGCAGCCGGTGCTCGCCGCCGCCGCCGTAGAGCCGGTCGGTGACTCCGCGCAGCGCCTCGGAGTTCTCGGGCACGTCGGTGTCGAGCAGCAGCAGGGGGACCCGGCCGACGCTGAGCTGCCAGATGCGCGCGCTGAGCGACTCGCCGCCGGGCAGCGCGAGTTCCACGCTCGCCGGGGTCCCGTCTGCCTCGCGCAGCACCCGCATCGGCAGGCCGTCGGGGTCGAGCACGGGGTAGCTCTCCTCCTGCCACCCGTCGCGCGAGATCGCCTGGCGGAAGTACCCGGCCCGGTAGAACAGTCCGACGCCGACGATCGGCACGCCCAGGTCGGAGGCCGACTTCAGGTGGTCCCCGGCGAGGATCCCCAGGCCGCCGGAGTACTGCGGAAGCGCCGCGGCGATGCCGAACTCTGGCGAGAAGTAGGCGATGGTGCCGGGCAGTTCGCCCGGCTGCTGCTGGTACCAGCGCGGTTCGCGCAGGTAGGTGTGGAGGTCCTCGCGCAGCGCATCGGCGCGCGCCACGAACGCCGGGTCGGATGCCAGCTCGGCCAACCGGGACGGCGGTACCTCCCCGAGCAGCCCGATCGGGTCCTTGCCCTGCTCGTCCCACAGCTCGGGGGCGATGTCGCGGAACAGGTCGAGCGTGGGCTGGTGCCACGACCACCGGAGGTTCGCCGCCAGCTCTTCGAGGGCGCCGAGCGATTCGGGCAGGACCGTGCGGACGGTGAACCGGCGGATCGCTTTCACCCGCACCAGCCTAGGTCAGCCGCATGTCGCGCGGGTTACGGGCGGGGCGGGGCCCAGGGGTCGTAGGGCGGCGCCGCGACCTGCTGCGGGGCCGGGTACCCGGCCTGCTGGGCGATCTGCTCGGCCTCGAGCGCGGCGATCCGGGCCAGGCGCGCCTCGCGCTCCTGGAGTTCCGCGCGCTCGGCCGCACGCTCGGCGGCGCGGCGCTTGCGGGCGCGTCCGCGGATGGCGCCCACCACCATCCAGCCGGCGTAGCCGAACAGCAGGATGGCGATGGCCGGGACGATGACACCGCGCGCATCCCCGTTCACCATGTTGTTCACGTAGCCGATCCAGGGAACGGCGTACCAGACGACGCCGCGGATCTGCCCGGGCTTGATCTCGGGGTCCGGCGATCCGTTGTTGTCGCCCTGGGTGATGAAGCGGCGCTCGCCGTCGATGGTCGACTGCACGATCTGGACGACGCGGTGGGTGATCACCTCGGGCTCGCCGGAGCGGATCTGGTAGGTGACGATGTCGCCGATCTGGATCGTCTGCGGGTCGGCCGGCTTGACGATGATGAGGGTTCCGGGCGGCATGCCGGGTTCCATCGAGGTGGTCAGGATCGTGTACGGCGTCGAGCCGGTCGCCGCAGGCACCACGACCACGAGAGCGGCGATCAGGGCGACGAAGGCGAGCAGGCCCGCGCTGAGCCCCAGGCCTATGTAGTGGACCAGGCCCTTCGACCGTCGATTCGTCCGCTTCCCTGCCATGTCGCCACCTCCTCTTCGTCGTCATCGTCTTCGTCGTAGGCGCCGATCGCGGCTCGGCGCCGGGCCGCGATCAACCGGGCACCACCGCCCGCGAGGGCGCCGGCCACCCAGAGCAGCACGAACCACTCCTGGTAGAGCCGGTCGGTGTTGATCCTCAGTATCGTCGCGCTCTGCGCGTGATCGGCGAAGGCGCTGTCCGGGGTGTCGGGCAGCACGACGATGCCCGAGGCGTCGCCGCCGAGCGGCGCGGCCGCCGGGGTGCCGGTTCCCGGGGTGTGCGGCGTGCCGGTGTGGCCTCCGCCGCCGCCTCCGCCGCCGCCTCCGCCGCCACCCGGTGTTCCGGGGGTGCCCGGCACGGTTCCGCTGCCGGTGAGGCAGGTGGTCGCCGGGAGCGATCCGGTCGCGGCCGAGCTGAGCCCGGCGAGGATGTCGAAGCGCAGGTTCGCGTTCTGCCCGGAGGTCCCGGTGAGGTCGCCGACGGCGAGCACGATGTCGATGCGCGCCACCGCTCCGGGAGCCAGCACCTGGCCCTGGTTCAACACGTAGCAGGGCAGCGCCGCGTCGACGGGCACGCTCGGCCCCGTGATGACCGGGGTGCTCGCCCGCAATGAGACGGCACCGCTGAACGCGGTCCCGGATCCGCTGACGGCCTTGACCGAGACTCGCAGATACGCAGGTTCGCTGCTGTCGTTCTTGACCCAGAAGCGCCCGCTCTGGGTGCTCTGCGGAACCATCAGCGTCGTGCTGCCGAACAGCGCGCCGGAGTACGTGGAGGAGAAGGTCACCCCGTCGGCGCTCAGCAGCACCCCGCTCGCGGCGGCGGATGCCGGGGTCGCCAGGGCGAGCACCCCGGCCACCGCGACCACGAGGCTCGCGAACGCCGCGAGCGCTCCCGCCCGGAGGCGGGAGCGGGGCGGCGCCACGGCGATCCGGCGGGTCACGTGCACCTCACGTATCGGGCGCCCCACGCCGAGGTGTACACCGTGAGGCTGCTGGTGCCGACGACGGAACCGGATCCGTCGAGGATGCGGACCGGGTAGGTGCCGTTGCCCCAGTTGATCATCGTCGTGCCGGAGGGCAGGGTGCCGGCCGTGACCTGGACGTTGTCGGCCCACTGGCCCGAGGTGGACGAGACGGTCGACCAGGTGCCGTTGGCGGTGCGCTGGGCCTGGGCCAGGTAGCCGCCGTTGCTGGCGGTGGTCCAGTGGATGCCCGCCGTGGTGGAGTAGCTGCCGTCCATGCACTGCAGGTTCTGCAGGGCGGGAGCGGTGCTGCCGGTCGAGGTCAGGGTGTGCTGCTGGGTGCCGGCGCCCGAGCAGACCGCCTGGGTGACCGCGCCCGAGCTGGTGGCGGTCGAGGTCAGGCACATGCCGGTGAGCTTGTTGACGAACTGGTAGACGCCGGTCGAGACCAGCTGCGGCTGCCAGAGCTGCCCGGCCGACGAGCCGTCCGTACGGACCGTGACGGCCGCGCCGGCGCTCGTCGCGCCGTTGATGTCGGCACGCACGTTCGTCGACGTGCCGCTGCGCGGGGTGAGGTCGTAGTACCCGGTGCTGCCATCGGCGGTGAACAGCCACTCCTGGTTGGTGGTGTCGCTGGTCTTGCAGGGGTAGGAGATGACGGCGGTTCCGGAGGCGCTGGTGCCGCCGCCGGAGACGTCCATGCACTGCCCGGAGGACTTGACCATGTACCAGGTCGTCGTCGACAGGCTGGCGGCCGGGTAGATGTAGCGCGTCACCTGGCCGGCCGTGGCCGTCGCGGTCGCGGCACCGGTGAACGATCCGACGGAGAGGGTCGCGGTGACCTTGGGCACGAAGCTCTGGGTGCCGCCGGCGAGGGCGACATCCTGCCGGTCCGCGATGGTGCTGCGGATGCAGTAGGTCGCGGTCGCGCCCTTGGCCAGCGTCGTGCTGAGACCGGCGAAGCTCGCCCAGGTGCCGGTCACGGCGCCGGCGCCGACGGAGGTCGAGGTCGTGCAGGTGCCGCTCGCCTGGTACCAGACGGTCAGCGCGACCTTCTGCGCCAGGGCGGAGGCACCGGAGTCCCGCGAGAAGGCGAGGGTCAGCGCGGGCACACGCGTGCTCGTGGTGGTCGTGGTGTTGCTGACCGAGACGCTCCCGGTGGTGGTGAGGGTCTCGTTGCCGAACGTGTAGGCGGCGCTGGTGAAGTTGGTGGTGGTGACGGCCAGCTGGGCGGCGCTCGCGCTGCCGGTGACGGTGGCGGTGCCGGACCAGGCGGCGAAGCCGGCGCCCGCGCCGACTCCGAGCAGGGTCACGACGGCCGCGGCGATCAGGCCGCGGAGGAGGTGGCGACGCGCCATCACTGAGCCGCCGTGATCGTGATGGTGAACGGCGAGGCGGTGCCCTGGACGCTCGCGGCGGCCGACGCGGGCAGCAGCACCTGCACGCAGGCGACGGAACTGACATTCGCCGGCATCGTGCCGTAGCTGACGGCGGTGGTGGTGAGCGCCGCGCCGGAGAGCACTCCTGCGGGGCAGGCGCCGGCGGCGACGCGGATCTCGTACGGCACGGTGGCGCCGAGCTTCACCGACAGCGTCGCGGGGATGCTGCCGGTGTTGGCGACGGTGACCTCCTGGTTGACGTAGTCGCCGGGCAGGAGGCCGGTGGCGGCCGGGAGGCTGACGCTGCTGCCGGCGGCGCCGGAGCCGTACTTGACGGTGATGGCGAGGCTGCCGGAGGTGATGGTGGCGTCGGTGATCGGAGCGGTGGTGTTCCAGAGGGCGTAGCTGCCCGCGGTGCCGGCGACGGCGAGGAGCACACCGGCGAGGACGGCGGCGCTGGTGGCGAGCGCGGCGCGGACGCCGAAGCGGCTCTTGCGGTGCCGGGCGGAACGGGTCCGGAACATCGTGCGACGTCACCTCCTCGGTGCGGGTGGAAAAGAGTGCGGGTGCCCCGCCCCGGAGGGAGCGGGGCACCCGTCTTCGGGTCAGGCTCAGAGGTGCTGGTCGAGCTTGAACGCGATGTCGTTCAGGCTGACCGTGCCGCTCTGGGCGGTGGTGCCGGTGACGCTCGACGGCAGCGACACGGTGACGGTCACCGGGACGGTGACGACGCCGGTCGGGGCGGTCGCGACGACCTCGTACTGGTTGGCGCCGGCGGCGGTCAGGGTTCCGCCCGTGACGGTGCCGAGGGTGAAGCTGGTCACGAGGGCCGACTTCAGCGCGGCGGTGCCGGTGATCGACGCGGGGTCGATCGACAGCGTCGACTTCAGGTTGGTGCCCTTGGCCGTGATGGTCACGGTCGAGGTGTAGGTCGCGGTGTCACCGGGGACCATGAGTGCCGGGTTGCCGGTCCACGACCCGGCGGTCGCCGAGATCGAGAGCTGACCGGAGGAGATCGACGCGTCCGTGATGGAGGCCGAGTCGTTCCAGAGGGCGAGCGAGCCCGCGCCTCCCATGAGGAGGGCGATGCCGGCGGCACCGGCGATGGCTCCCTTGACGAGCTTGTTCATTTCGGTGTTCCTTTCTTCGGCATCTCGCGATGCCCGCCTGCCGGCGGCCGGCGGGACCAGGGTGATCGGTCCGGCCGCCGACGCTGAGGCGTTCGGGTTGAGTTCGGGTTTGGGTTTCGGGTGACAGGGTTCGTGTTGATCCCCTGCTCAATAAACCTTACGGTCCCCCATAGTGCGGACAAAGGGGACGCCGTGCCCCACTCCGGGTGCCCACCCTTGTGGGGGCATATCGGCGGGAATAGTGTTCTGAGCAGGGATTTTCCGAAATGCGCGGAATGACCCTCGCTTTAACCCGTTGCAGACCGGGGTACAGATGTCCTCTGTACCCCGCCTGTCCTCCATTCGGCGGGCATTTCGGGGGACGCCCCGGGACCCCCGCCTCCGAGCCTCCTTGGAGGTCGGAGCGCTCATGGTGGGCGGGTCGGGCGACGCGCTAGCGTCGGGGAGGTGGACTCCCCGCGCATCGGACGCATCCCCATCCGCCACGTCGCGCCGCGTCAGCCCGAGTCCCGCTGGCCCGCCCGCTCGTTCGTCGGCGAGGTCGTCCCGTTCGAGGCCACCGTGTTCCGCGAGGGCCACGGCGAACTGTTCGCCGAGCTCGAACTCACCGACCCCGACGGCGCGGTCACGCGGCACCGGATGCGGCCGGTCGGCACGGGGACGGATCGCTGGCGCGCGGAGGTGGCCGTGACGCGCCCCGGGACCTGGAGCCACCGCATCCGGGCAGCTGGCGACGACTGGGCCACCTGGCTGCACACCGCCGAGATCAAGATCGAGGCCGCGCAGGACGTCGAGCTGGTGTTCGCGATGGGCGCCGAGCTGCTCGCCCGCGGGACCGGCGCGGTCCTCGCCCAGGCGGCCACCGCTCTCGCCGACCGGAAGCTCACCCCCGCCGCGCGCCTCAAGGTCGCCCACGACGCCCGCCTCACCGCGGCGCTCGAGGCCGCCCCTCTGCTCTCGCTGGAGACCTTCAGCGAGCCGCTCCCGCTCATCGTCGAGCGCACGGCCGCCGCCGTCGGCGCCTGGTACGAGTTCTTCCCCCGCTCCGAGGGGGCGAAGAAGAACCGCGACGGCAGCTGGACCTCCGGCACGTTCCGCAGCGCCGAGAAGCGGCTGGCCGGGGTCGCCGCGATGGGGTTCGATGTGGTCTACCTGCCGCCGATCCACCCGATCGGCGAGCAGTTCCGCAAGGGGCGCAACAATGCCACGACCGCCGAGCCCGGCGATCCGGGCAGCCCGTGGGCGATCGGTTCGAAGCACGGCGGCCACGACGCCGTGCACCCGGATCTCGGCACCGTCGCCGACTTCGAGCACTTCGTGGCCGCCGCGGGCAAGGCCGGCCTCGAGGTCGCGCTCGATCTCGCGCTGCAGTGCGCACCCGACCACCCCTGGGTGACCGATCATCCCGAGTGGTTCACCAGCCGCCCCGACGGCAGCATCGCCTACGCCGAGAATCCGCCCAAGAAGTATCAGGACATCTACCCCCTGAACTTCGACAACGATCCCGCCGGCATCCGCGCCGAGGTGCTGCGGATCGTCGAGCTCTGGATCGCGCGCGGGGTGAAGATCTTCCGGGTCGACAACCCGCACACCAAGCCGCTCGACTTCTGGGAGTGGCTGCTGGCCGAGGTCGCCTCGCGGCATCCCGACGTGGTGTTCCTCGCCGAGGCCTTCACCCGCCCGGCGATGATGCACGCCCTGGCGGCGGCCGGATTCCAGCAGTCCTACTCGTACTTCACCTGGCGCAACACCAAGGACGAGCTCGAGGAGTTCTTCACCGAGATCGCCGGCCCGTCGGCCGACTACCTGCACCCCAACCTGTTCGTGAACACCCCCGACATCCTCACCGAGTACCTGCAGTTCGGCGGACGACCCGCGTACAAGGTGCGCGCCGCACTGGCCGCGACCGCCTCGCCGCTCTGGGGCGTCTACGCCGGCTATGAACTGTTCGAGCACGTCGCCCGGCCGGGCAGCGAAGAGAACATCGACAACGAGAAGTACGAGTACAAGCAGCGCGACTGGGCGAAGGCGGAGGCCGCGGGAGCCTCGCTCGCGCCGTATCTGACCGCGCTGAACGGCATCCGCGCGGCCCACCCGGCCCTGGGCCAGCTGCGCAACCTCACCGTGCACTGGAGCGAGGACGACGCCATCCTGGTGTTCACCAAGTACCTGGCGGGGCGCTTCACCTCCTCGGGACACCCCGACGGGTTGATCGTGGTGGCCAACGTCGATCCGCACTCCGTGCGCGAGACGACCGTGCACCTCGACCTTGCCGCGCTCGGGCTGGAGCCCGGCGCGAGTTTCGGGGTGCGCGAACTCCTCACCGGGGCGAACTGGATCTGGACGGACTCCAACTACGTGCGCCTCGACGCCTTCGCCGAACCGGTGCACGTGCTCGCCGTCGACTACCGGACGGCACGCCGATGACGACCGCCCTGCATCCCGATCACATCGCCGCCCTCGTCGAGGGCAGGCATCCGCGCCCGCACGACGCGCTCGGGCAGCACCCCTCGGGCCGCGACTGGGTGATCCGGGCGGTGCGCCCGCTCGCCGCCACGGTCACCGCCGTGCGCGCCGACGGCACGCGCATCGCGCTCGAACATGTCGACCGCGGGCTCTGGGAGGGCACCGCACCCGGCCCCGGTCAGGCGTACGAGCTCGAGGCGACCTACGACGGCGCTCCCCCGCACCGCGCGGGCGACCCGTACCGCTTCGTGCCGACGGTCGGCGAGATCGACCTGCACCTCTGGGGCGAGGGCAGGCACGAACAGCTCTGGCACGTGCTGGGCGCCCACGTGCGGCCACACGAGGGGGTCGCCGGCACGAGCTTCTCGGTGTGGGCCCCGCACGCGCAGGCGGTGCGGGTGGTCGGGGACTTCAACTCCTGGGACGGCGTGCGCCACGCCATGCGCCGGCTCGACGACAACGGCGTGTGGGAGCTCTTCGTTCCCGGCCTCGAAGCCGGCACCACCTACAAGTTCGAGCTGCTCACCCCGCAGGGATCGTGGGTGACGCGCGCCGATCCGATGGCGCGCTTCACGCAGATCCCGCCGGACACCGCATCCGTCGTCGGGGAATCGCGCCACGAATGGAACGACGGCGACTGGATGCGGGCCCGCGCCGCGCGCGACCCGCACGACAGCGCGATGTCGGTCTACGAGCTTCACGTGGGGTCGTGGCGCCAGGGTCTGTCGTATCGCGAGCTCGCCGACGAGCTGATCGCCTACGTGCGCGAGCTCGGGTTCACCCACGTGGAGTTCCTGCCTCTCGCCGAGCACCCCTACGGGCCCTCGTGGGGGTACCAGGTGACCGGGTACTACGCCCCGACCAGCCGGTTCGGGCACCCCGACGATCTGAAGTACCTCATCGACCGGCTGCACGGCGCCGGCATCGGCGTGATCATGGACTGGGTGCCCGGGCACTTCCCCAAGGACGAGTGGGCGCTGGCCCGCTTCGACGGCGAACCGCTGTACGAGCACTCCGATCCGCGGCTGGGCGAGCACCAGGACTGGGGCACCCTGATCTTCAACTACGGCGACTCGCAGGTACGCAACTTCCTGGTCGCGAACGCCCTGTACTGGCTCGAGGAGTTCCACATCGACGGGCTGCGGGTCGACGCGGTGGCCTCGATGATCTATCTGGACTACTCGCGCAAGGCCGGCGAGTGGCTGCCCAACCGCCACGGCGGGCGCGAGAACCTCGAGGCGATCGCGTTCCTGCAGGAGACCAACGCCACGGCGTACAAGCGCAATCCCGGCATCGTGATGATCGCCGAGGAGTCGACGTCCTTCCCCGGGGTGACCCGCCCCTCCAGCGCGGACGGACTCGGCTTCGGCCTGAAGTGGAACATGGGCTGGATGCACGACTCGCTGCAGTACATCCACCAGGACCCGATGTGGCGAAGCCACCACCACGACGACATCACCTTCTCGTTCGTGTACGCCTTCAGCGAGAACTTCCTGCTGCCGATCAGCCACGACGAGGTCGTGCACGGCAAGGGGTCGCTGCTGCACAAGATGCCGGGCGATCAGTGGCAGAAGCTCGCCAACACCCGGGTGTACCTGTCGTTCATGTGGGCGCACCCGGGCAAGCAGTTGCTGTTCATGGGGTCGGAGTTCGGCCAGCCCTCGGAGTGGAGCGAGGAGCGCTCGCTCGACTGGTGGATCCTCGACCAGCCGGCGCATCAGGGCCTGCAGCGCCTCGTCGGGCAGCTGAACGCTGTCTACGCCGCCGAGCCGGCGCTCTGGCAGCAGGACAACACCGAGCGCGGGTTCGAACTGCTGACCACCGACCCCGGCAACAACGTGGTGGCGTTCCTGCGCTGGTCACGCGAGGGCGAGGCGCTCGCCTGCATCGCCAACTTCGGGGGCAACCCGGTGGGGCCGTACCGGGTGGGGCTTCCCTACGCCGGCACCTGGAGCGAGGTCCTCAACTCCGACGCCGCCGAGTTCGGCGGATCCGGCGTCGGCAACCTCGGCGGGGTGCGCGCCACCGGCGAGCCGTGGCAGGGGCGACCCGCGTCGGCCGAGATCACGCTGCCGCCGCTGGCTGCGCTCTGGCTGAAGGGTTCACCTGAGGGCTAGCTCCCCGCCTCCCGGACGCCCCCTGAACGCTGATACCGTATGGGTCGACGTTCGAAAGGAGCCACCATGGCTGAAACGCGGGGTCTGTTCGGAGACCTGTTCAAGAAGAAGGACAAGGACAAGCCGAAGGAGGCCGCCAAGCCGACTGCGGCCGAGACGGCCAAGCTGAAGGCCGAGCGCGAAGCGGCCGACGCCGCCAAGAAGGCCAAGGCGGCCCTCGACGCGAAGAAGGCAAAGGACGCGGCCACGATCAAGGCGAACCTCAAGGTCGACGGCAAGTGGGGTGCGGCGACGACCGCCGCCATCCAGACCGTCCTCGGCACCAAGGTCGGCGGCGACTGGATCAACAACACCGACGCCAAGGCCCTGCAGAAGAAGCTCGGCGTCAAGGCCGACGGCCTGTTCGGAACCGAGAGCAACAAGGCCCTCCAGAAGTACCTCGGCGTCACCGCCGACGGGGTGTTCGGGCCGAACTCGGTCAAGGCGCTTCAGAAGGCCCTCAACGCGGGCACGTTCTTCGCGCCCGAGGTCAAGAAGGCCGCCGCGAAGGGCGGCATCTAGCCAGGCGACACGACAGCGGGCGGGCACCAGGGTGTCCGCCCGCTGTCGTGTGCGTGGGAGGCGCTGCTCAGTACAGCAGCGCCGTCAGGCGCCGGCGGGCGGCCGCGACGCGCGGGTCGTCCGGGCCGGCGATCTCGAAGTACTCCAGCAGCCGGGTGCGCACCTGCTGCTTCGCCTCGCCGTCCAGGGACGGGAACAGATCGAGCAGCCGCCCGAACGCATCGTCGAGATGACCGCCGCTGACATCGAGGTCGGCGACCGCGAGCTGCGCGGCGGCACTCTGGGGGGCATCGGCGGCCGCGGAGCGCAGCGCACCGGCGTCCGCACCGTCCAGACGCTGCAGCAACGACACCTGCGCCAGGCCCGCGACGGCGAGGCCGTCGCGCGGGTTCTCGGCGAGCGCCTGACGGTACTCGGCGATCGCGGTGGCGTAGTCACCGACGCCGATGGCGTCGAAGGCCTCCTGATGGTGCGGAGGCAGCGGCTCCTCGACCGGGGCGGCCGGCTCGCCCTGCTCGCCGTCCTCGGCCGCGTCGCCCCCGGCGTCGATGCGGCCGGTGACTCCGTTCTGAGCGGCAAGAGTGAGCAGCTCGTCGAAGACCTGACGCACCTCCTCATCGGAGGGGATCCCGAGGAACAGGTTCACCGGGCGGCCGGCGATGACCGCGGCCACCGCGGGCACCTCGCGCACCTGGAACGCCTGCGCCAGCTGCGGGTTGGTCTGCCCGTCGACGGTGGCCAGCACCAGGCGCCCGCCGTACGACTCCACGACCGCGCCGAGGGACGGCTGCAGGCCGGGGGCGTAGAACTCGATGACGACGGGGACCCGGCTCGACAGCTGCAGGACGCTCTCGAACGTCGCGTCGGTCGCCGGGAACACCAGTCCGCCGGCCTCGGGCTGACCACCCGGCTGCTCACCGGGCGGCGGTTCCGGCGCGTTGGCGCGACGCACCAGACCGGACAGGTCGACGGCGCCGCGCAGGCTCGGACCGGGCGGCGGGACGGCCTGAGCCATCAGTTGACCTCCTTGGCGGCGACCAGCGCCGAGCTGAACCCGAGCAACTGGATAGTGGACGTGTCGTCCGACCCGGTGGTCTGCGGCACGTAGAACAGCAGCTGGACCCCGTAGGTCGCCACGAAGCCCTTGGTGCTCTGGGCACGACCGGCCAGGGCCTTCACGGTGCCCTTGGCGTTGATCGCGGCGCCCGCCTCGACCGGGGTCACCGTCTCGATGTCGTCGAGCGAGACGGCGACGATCTGCCCGTTGTCGTTGGTCGGGAACGAGATCGGCGGCTCGGTGCCCGCTCCCCCGCTGAACACGATCTTGGCCTGGCTCGGCAGATCCTTCTTGCGCTTCTGCTTGGCTTCGAATCCGACGTCGGCGCGCAGCGAGTCGGTCGTCGCGTCGAAGGTGGCGAACTCGGGCGCGGCCTCGCCCTCGCGCAGGATCTCCCCGTAGGCATCCGCCAGCTGGTTCGGTGCGAGCAGACCCAGCCCGTTGTCGGCGTCGAGCGTGACCGAGCCGATCTCGGCGGGAGCGACCGGCGGGATCACCAGGCCGGGCTCGAGGGTGACCAGGTAGTGCACCTTGTAGTTCTCGCGCGGGGACTCCTGCAGCAGCATCAGGCCCACCGGGGCGATCGTGGCGTCGGCGGGCTGGACGACGGCGAACACCGCGCGCGGCCAGCTGTCGTTCTGCTGCGGCAGCGCGATCTCGACGGTTCCGACCGGGAAGGGGCTGACCGCGGCGAGGGCGGAGTCCTTCGTGGTGATCTTGTAGTTCGCGGTGCGCTCGGCCAGCGCGGGACCGGCCAGGCGCGTCCCGGCCAGCGTGGCGTCCTTGTCCGCATCGGCCTGGTCGAGAGTGTCGCGCAATCGGTCGACGATGCGGCCGAGCTGCTGTTCGGTGACGGCCGGCGGCTTCAGGTCCGCAGCGCCCTCGATGTCGGTCGCGCTCGGGGTCGGGTCGGTGTCGAGACCCGAGCCGAGCAGGCCGGCTCCCGTCGTGCAGCCGGTGAGGGCGAGGCTCGCGACGAGGATGCCGGAGGCGGCCACCAGCGAGCGGCGGCCGGTGGTCAGCTCCTTGCGCTGCGGTGCCCGCTTGAGGCGCTTCGGCTGCGGTGCGCGCGGCAGGCGCGGTTGCTTGCGGCGCGGGCCGCGACGGCGCCGGGCGTTCACGAGGGCCCAGACGAACGCGGCGAGCCCGGCGAGCATCGCGAGGATGCCCGTGATGATCAGCGGACCCGACATCGGCGCCGAGTTGTCGAGCGGCCATTTCAGGCTGAGCGTCGCGGGCGCCGGGTCGATGCCGTTCGACATCACGATCAGAGAGATGCCCTGCGGCGCGTTGATCTTGCGGACCAGCTCACCCGAGCCCTCGAACTCCTGCAGCCAGAGGTCGGAGCCGCGCGGGTCGGGGACCTCGCCGCTGAAGGGCACCAGCTCGGGCGTCTCGGCATCGGGCGACGCGTCCGGCGACGTGGTGGGAGCGGTGGTCGGATCGGCGGGCGGCGTCGGCACGGCCGTCTCGCCCACGCCCGAGGTGCCCCCGCCCGAGACGGTCGCGGCGGCGAGTTCGGCGTCGCCGGGGGTGTAGGTCACGTGGTTGTAGGTCAGGTCGCCGACCCAGGCGAGAACGTCGGTGGTGCGGCCGTAGGCGAGGAAGATGTCGCCGGTGCCGTCGATGGTCACCGTCTGCGTCCCGGCGAGGGCGTTCAGCGCGTCGCTGTCGACGACGGTGATGGGAGCGGACCCTGTCGAGACCTCGGTGCTGTACGAATCCGGCCCGGCGAGGATGGTTCGCTGAGCAATGCCGAGGCCGATGGTGACAAGGGCGACGACGAACAAGACGATCGCGATCACGAACCGCAAAGACGCACTCCTCCGGCAAAGACACCCCAGATTACCGGAGATGCCCCGCTGAGACTGGGAGGCGGGTGGGAGTGGGCTGCGTGCCGGGGGCCCAGATCGGCGGGGTCGGGGGCGGGAAGTGCCGGTTAGACTCGCAAGGTTCCCCCTCCCGAACCAGCGGTGGGGCATGCGTTCCGAAGGAGCAAGCGGTGGCGGCAGAAGACGCGTTCAGCACAGAGCTTCGCGGGTACAAGAAGGACGAGGTCGACCAGGTCGTCGGCTCTCTCCGGGCGGAGCTCGCGGCGGCGACGGCCGAGAAGACCGAACACGCCAAAGAACTGAAGCGTCTGCAGGCGGTCGCAGAAGACCTGCAGGCCGAGCTCGACGAGGTCGGCAGCCCCACCTACTCCGGTCTCGGCACCAAGCTTGAGAACACCCTGCGCATTGCGGAGGAGCAGTCGCTGCGCCTCATCAGCCAGGCCGACATCGACGCCGAGAAGCTGCGCGCGTCCGTGCAGTCCGAGGTGACGCAGCAGCGCGCCGAGGTCACCGCCTACGCCGAGAAGCTGGTCGCGGACGCGCAGGCCCAGGTGGATGCGATCATCGGTGACGCGAACGAGCGCGCCACGCAGACCCTCACCCGCGCCCGGGAAGAGGCCGACACCACCGTCGCCGACGCCACCCGCGAAGCCGAGGCCATCCGCGCCGCCATCACGGCCGAGGTCGCCGAGACGCGCTCGGCCGGCCAGCGCGACGCCGCCGCGACCCGCGCCGAGGCCGAGCGCGAGGTCGCCGAAGCGCGCTCCGCCGCCCAGCAGGAGCTCGCCGCCGCCCGCGAGGAGGCCGCAGCCCTCGCCCGCGACACCGCGGCGCAGCGCGCCGAGTTCGAGGCCGAGGCCGCCCGGCTGCGCGCCGAGCTCGAGCACGACCTCGAGCAGGGACGCACCGATCTCGCGCGCGAGACCAAGGACGCCCGCATCGCGCTCGAGAACGACACCGCCGCGGCCAACGCCGCGCTCGACGCCGACACCGAGCGCGCCCGCGCCGAGCTCGAGGCCGCGACCCGCACCGCCAACGCCGAACTCCAGGCGGCCACCGCCCAGGCTCGCGCCGAGCTCGAGACCGAGACCACGCGCGCACGCACCGCCGTCGACGCCGAGGTCTCGAGCAAGCGCGCAGCGCTCGAAGCCGAGATCACCGGGGCGCGCGAATCCCTCGCCGCCGAACTGGCGGGGGCGCGCGAGGCGTGGGAGGCCGAGCTCACCGGGGCCCGCGAGACCCTGGAGGCCGAGCTGGCGCACCTGCGCTCCGACGCCGACGCCGAGATCGCTCAGGCCCGCGCCACCCTCGCCTCGGACATCGACAAGAAGCGCAAGGACATCGACCGCGAGGTCGCCCGCAAGCGGGAACTGGTCGCCGAGGAGCAGGAGGCCAGCCGGGCCCGGATCGAGCGCGACACCGCCGAGCTCGCGGCGCGCCTCGCCGCGACGGCCGAGCAGGCCAAGACCGACCTCGAGCTGCAGCTCGCGGCGCGCCGCGACGAGGCCGAGAAGGAGTACACGGCCAAGCACGCCGAGGCCGTCGCCACCACGCAGAAGTTCCTCGACGACGCCCAGGCCCAGCTCGAGGCGGCGACGAAGCGCGCGGCCGACAAGCGTGCCGAAGCCGACCAGGTCAGCAGCGCCGCCAAGGCTGAGGCGAAGACCCTGGTGTCCGAGGCGAAGGCCACCGCGAAAGAGGTGCTCGGCAACGCCGAGAGCCGCGCCAAGGCGCTCCTCGCCGACGCCGAGCAGCGCGCGACGGCCCTCCTCGGTGACGCCGAGACCCGCCTCGCCCAGATCCGCGCCGAGCGCGAATCGGTCGCGAGCTACGTGGAGAGCCTGCGCGGGGTCCTCGCCCAGGCCGAGCGGGTCACCGCCGACCACGGGTTCCCGGCGGCCGCCGTCGAGGCGCCCGAGCGCCCCGCCGACGAGGTCGGCGAAGACACCCTCGAGCGGGAGCACGCGGGCTGAGCGCCAACCGATAGCATCGCCGTGTGAAGATCCAGAACGCGTTCCGTCTCGGACTGTTCGGCGGCCTCGGCGTTCTGGTCGCCGTCGCCATCGGCGGCGGCATCCAGGTGCTCGGCCCGATCATCACCTACGTCGGGGCGGCCCTGTTCCTCGCGCTCGGCATCGACCCGGCGGTCTCCTGGCTGGAACGCCACAAGCTGCCGCGCTGGCTCGCCATCCTCGTCGTTCTGGTCGGCATCCTCGCGATCTTCGCCGGACTCGTGCTCGCCATCATCCCGGTCATCGCCGACCAGATCGGCAACCTGATCCAGCAGGCGCCCGACCTCGTTCAGGCCCTCACCGACGACCAGGCGGTCGGCGGCTGGTGGAACGAGACCCTGTACTGGCTCGGCACCTGGGACGACGCCAAGCAGAAGGTGCTGGACTGGTTCAACGAGAACTTCGAGGCGATCACCGCCGGCGTCGTCACCACCGCGTTCACGATCGCGGGCGGCGCGTTCGGCGGCGTCATCGTCCTGATCCTCACCCTGTACTTCGTCGCCTCGCTCTCCAGCATCAAGCGCGGCCTGTACCAGCTGATCCCGGCCACCAAGCGCGAGAAGTTCATCGACATCTCCGAGCAGATCAGCCAGGCGGTCGGCCGCTACGTCGTCGGCCAGGTCTCGCTGGGTCTGGCCAACGGCATCCTGACCCTCATCTTCATGACGGTGCTGGGCCTCATCCTCGGCGACCCGATCGAGTACTCGGCGCTGTTCGCGTTCCTGGCGTTCCTGTTCTCGCTCGTCCCGCTCGTCGGAACCATCTCGGGTGCCGTGCTGATCACGCTGGGCATCTGGCTCTTCGAGGGCTGGCCGGCGGTGCTGATCGTCGCGATCTACTACCTGGTGTACATGCAGGTCGAGGCGTACGTGTTCAGCCCCACGATCATGAACCGGGCCGTGAAGGTTCCGGGCGTGGTCGTCGTGGTCGCGGCCCTCGCCGGCGGCACGCTGCTCGGCATCCTCGGTGCGCTGATCGCGATCCCGGTCGCGGCGGCGATCCTGCTGATCATCAAGCAGGTCATCGTGCCGCGGCAGAACGAGTTGTAGCGGGGTCTCCGGGTCTCGATACGCCGCTTCGCGGCTACTCGAGCACCGAGAGTCAGCGGCTACTCGACCACCGGGCCGCGCAGCACCGGGAGTCCCGCGGCCTCCCAGGCCATGATGCCTCCGTCGATGTTCGTCGCGTCGTAGCCCTGCTGCTCGAGGTACTCGGTCACCCGGGCGCTGCGCGCACCCGACCGGCAGAGCACATAAAGCGGCCCCTCGGGCAGCTCACCGAGCCGGTCGAGGAACCCGCTCATCGGGATCGGGACCCCCTGCGCGGTCCGCACCTCGTCCAGCTCGGCCGGCTCGCGCACATCGATCAGCGCGGCGCCCTCGAGCGCGGCGAACTGCTGCGGGGTGACGGACTTCATGACAGCGGACCCTCCCAGGTCGTCGGCAGCGGCGCGGCGGCGGGGTTGACCCGCGACACGATCTCGTTCAGCACCCGCCTGGTCTGATTCTCGCCCACCCAGAGGTGCCTGCCGCCCTCGACGGCGACCAGCTGGATGTGCGGAACCGACGCGAACCGCTCGGCGGCCTCGGCCGGCTGCAGATAGTCGTCGAGCTCGGGGATGAGCGCGACGAGCGGAACCGGGGCTCCCGCCCAGGCGGCGACCTCGGCATCCGTCGCCCGGTGCAGCGGCGGCGAGAGCAGGATCGCGCCGGCGATCGGGTGCGCGAAACCGTACTTCAGCACCAGCTCGGTGCCGAACGACCAGCCGAGCAGCCAGGGCGCCGGCAGCCCGCGCCCGGCGACGAACGCCATCGCGGCCGCGACGTCGTGCCGCTCGGACTCGCCCCCGTCGAAGGTCCCCTGCGAGGTACCGCGCGGAGACGAGGTGCCCCGGGTATTGAAGCGCAGCACCGCGAGATCGGCGAGCGCCGGCAGCCGGGCGGCGGCCTTGCGCAGGATGTGCGAGTCCATGAACCCGCCGTGGGTCGGCAGCGGGTGCAGGCAGACCAGGGTCGCCACGGGCGCCGTCGCGGCGGGGCTCGCCAGCTCGCCGACGAGGGTCAGGCCGTCCGCGGTCTGCAGCTCGATGTCTTCGCGCACGGCGGGCAGTACGACGCTGCCGGCGATCTCGGTCGTCACGACCGGATCTTCCAGCAGCGGCTGTGCCAGTGCCGGCGACCGGCCAGGTCGTCGGCTTCGCCCATGATGCCGTCGGCCCGCCAGGCGACCACGTGCGCGGTACCCGCGGCGATCTCTCCGGCACAACCCGGGCAGATGTAGGTCTTGACCGCCGAGCTTGCACCGTGCGGCTGGACGTTCCAGATCCCGTCGCGCTTGGCCTCGGTGTGCAGCCGGCCGAGCAGGGCGCGTTCGAGGTCGAGCTCCGGGGCCTCGTCGGCCGGTCCGCGGCGGCGCGGGCGGTTCGAACGGGGCATGTCCCCCAGCCTACGTGCCGCTCACTCCACCCGCCCGCCGGTGTCCATCTGCTCCAGGCGGGCCTCCTCCAGGTCGAGCAGGGCCTGCGCCCGGGTGAGGATCCGCGAGGGATAGGCACCGCGCGAGCGGGCCTCCAGCAGCACGCCGCGCTCGGCCTGCAGCACCTCGCGGCGCAGGTCGCGGTACTGCTGATGGGGCGAATCGAGGATGCCGTCATCGACATCCGCGTGCTCGGCGCGTTCCCAGGCCGCCTGCGATGCGAGCAGCGTGTCCTGGCGCACGCGCTCGAGCACCTGCCAGTCGACCGTCTGGCCGCCGGGCAGGGCGAAGTCGGGGTTCTCCAGGGTCTGGATCCCGGCCGCGGCCATGTCGTCGAGCAGTTCCGCGAGTTCGCGGCGGTCGGCCTGCCGGTCGCTGCCGCGGATCTTCGACAGCCGGATCACCAGCGGGAGCGTGCCGCCCTGCAGCAGCAGGGTCGCGATCGCCACGGTGAAGGCGATCAGCACCAGCTGCTCGTAGTAGGGGGTCGTGGTCGGCAGCGACTGCGCGGCCGCGAGCGTGACGACCCCGCGCATCCCCGCCCATCCGATCACGATCGTGCCGCGGGCATCGAGCCCCTCGTCGCGGAGGGTGGCGATGTCGTTCTGGCGCCGGTCGACGGCTCGCTCGAACCGCTCCCGCCGGCGTGCGTACCGGCCGGCGGCGACCCGGGCGCTCACCCGCATGCGTTCGGCGAGAGCGCCGACCCGGCTGTACTGCGAGATCGCCCGCTGCTCGCCGTTGCGCACCACGAGCAGCAGCGGCCAGACGAAGGCGAACCGCACCCCGATGAGGATCGCCGCGGCGAGTAGCCCGTAGTAGACGGCCTTGTCGGCCGAGAGCTTGTCGGCGTGCACCTCGCTGACGATCCCGGCGAGCTGGGCGCCCATCAGCAGGAAGACCCCGTTCTCGAGGACGAACTGCAGGGTGCGCCAGTTGAACCGCTCCGAGATGCGGGACTGCGGCGTGAAGTGCGCGGCGCTGTGCCCGCTGTATAGCCCCGCGGCGACCGTGGCGATGACGCCCGAGGCGTGCAGTTCCTCCGCCGGGATGTAGGCGATGAAGGGCACCGCGAACGAGATGGCGGTGTCGAGCACCGGTTCGTGGAGCTTGCGGCGGATGATCACCGAGACCACGCCGACGGCGAGGCCGATCGCGAGCGCCACGATCACCGAGTACCCGAAGTCGCCGAGCACCGTCCACCCGCTGAACCGCCCGGATGCGGCGAGGGCGGTCGCGGAGATCGCCGTGCGCAGCATGACCAGCGCTGTCGCGTCGTTGACCAGTCCCTCGCCCTCGAGGATCGACACCAGCCGGGGTGGCAGGCCGAGCCGCTTCGCGATCGCGGTCGCGGCCACGACATCCGTCGGACTGATGACGGCGCCGAGCGCGACGGCGGCACCGAGATCGAGGTCGGGAAGCAGCATGAACAGCACGAAGCCGGTGGCGAACGCGCTCACCACGACGAGCAGCACGGACAGCGCCGAGATGCTGAGGAAGTTGCGGCGGAAATCCACCACCGGCACGTTGATCGCGGCCGCGTAGAGCAACGGGGGCAGCACGCCCAGGAGGATGATGTCGGGCTCGACCGTGATCTGCGGAACGCCCGGGATCAGGGAGTACCCGATGCCCACCAGCACGAGCAGCAGCGGTGCGGCGACACCCAGACGCCGCGAGAACGCGGCGGTGACGACCACGACGACGAGACCGAGAACGGCGACGAGGGCGTAGTCCATGCGCTCAGGGTATTAGTACCAGCCCTTGCGCTCCGAATGGCCCCACGCCCCGCATGGCGTCTGGTACCGGGCCTGGATGTAGCCGAGCCCCCAGACGATCTGCGTCTTCGGGTTGGTGGCCCAGTCGGCCCCGACGCTGGCCATCTTGCTGCCCGGCAGCGCCTGCGGGATTCCGTACGCACCGCTGGTCGTGTTGTGCGCGTAGACGTTCCAGTGCGACTCGCGATTCCACAGCGCCACCAGGCAGTCGAACTCGCTGCCGCTCCAGCCCTTCGCCAGCACCAGTTCGTAGGCGATCGCCTGCGCCGTTCCGGGGTCGGGGATGCCGGTCGCCGGCGCCGTCGCCTTCGGCGGGTCGGTCACCGTGTAGCCGCCCTCGCGCTGGGCATCGGCGTCGCGTTCGCCGGCGATCACGAGACTCTGCGTCTGCGCCGCGGGATCGGGGCGCTGCGCCTCCGCCTGCGCGGTCGAGGTGCCGGGCATCGCGGTGATGAGCACGAAGCCCATGGTCACGAACGAGGCGAAGACGGGCAGGGACCACGGCGCGCGCACGTGCCGCTCGACGGGGGCCTCACCGGCGCCCGTCCTGGATTCTGTGGGCACCCCCCGGCGCCGATACCCGCTCACAGTTGCAGCAGTGTACAAGTCACCCCTGGCAGAACGCAGAACCCGGAACGGGGGTGTCTAGCGCACCGCGAGCATGACCTCGATCGTGGTGTCGATCACCAGGTCGACCTGGGCCTCCTGGTACCCGCCGCGCTGCGCCGGGAACGCGACGGTGCGCAGCTCTTCGATGCTCAGGGGTCGCCCGGCCTGGAAGTAGGCCGAGATGCGGTCGGCGATCTGGTCGACCTCGCGCACCCGGTAGCCGAGGGTGAAGATGCCCACCCGGCGGAAGCGGCGTCCGCGCGGGCGCACCACGCGATCCAGGATCACCTGCGCGGTCTCGCGGGCCTGCGAATACCAGGCGTCCCCGCCCTGCGCGCGGATCGCGTTGTCGCGCTCCTTCTGGGCGAAGGCGTCCTCGAGGCGCTCCAGGGCGGCATCGACGTGGCTCGGGGCGTAGCCGTGGCGCTTCATCGTGAAGGCCTGCTGGCGGATCGCCGCGGCGGTCACCAGCACCGCCTCGCCCGGCTGCGCGTGGTAGGCCCGGCGCGCGTCCTCGAGGAAGTCCTCGACCTGGTCGACGTCGTAGCCGAGCTTGCGGGCGCGCGGGAAGGTGGTGCTCACGACAGCAATCGTACCTAGGTCGCGACCTGGAAGATCAGGTACGCCACGGCCGCGCTCGGCAGGATGCTGTCGAGCCGGTCGAGGAAGCCCCCGTGCCCGGGAAGCCAGGTCGAGATGTCCTTGATGCCGAGATCGCGCTTGATGAGCGACTCGGTCAGGTCGCCCGCGGTTCCGGCGAGCGCGAGCAGCAGGCCCATGATCGCACCCACCCACCACGGCTGCTGCAGCATCAGGGGCGCGAGCACGGCTCCGAACGCGACGGCGACGACGATCGACCCGGCGAAGCCCTCCCAGGTCTTCCCGGGGCTGATCAGCGGCGCGAGCTTGTGCTTTCCGAAGCGCAGGCCCGAGGCGTAGGCACCCACATCGGTGAAGACCACGATGATGAGCGCCGCGAGGGTCCACCACTGCCCGCCGGGAACTCCCGTCATGGCGAGATAGAAACCGGCGGAGAACGCGACGTAGACCTGCACGAACGCGCCGGCCCCGATATCCAGCAGCACCTCGCGCGTGCCGGTGCGGTGGCTGGGCCGGAGGAGCTCGACGGTCCGGTAGAGCGTGATCAGCACGACGCCGCCGAGGAGGGCGAGCCAGAGGCCCTCGATGTGCCAGAAGAAGGCGATCGGCAGCAGAACGAGGCCGACCACCGTCGAGGCGATGCGCGGGACGTTGCGGCCGGCGTAGCGCAGCGCGCTGGTCAGTTCGAACACCGTGAACCCGACCAGCAGGCCGCCGAACGCGATGAACAGCGGAGGCCAGATCAGCAGGCTGACCAGCAGCAAAGCACCCAGCAGCACCCCGACCCCGATCGCGGCGAACAGGTTGCGCCCGGTGCGCTGGCGGATCTTCTCGTTCGTTGCGTCGAACTGCGCCTTCGCGGCGCGCGCCTGCGCCTCGAGTTCGGCGCGGGTCGGGGGGTGCGGCCGCCGGTGTTCGGGTGGGGTCGTCATCAGACCTCGAGCAGCTCGGCTTCCTTGCGCTTCAGTGCCTCGTCGATCGCGTCGACATGCTGCTTGGTGAGCGCGTCGAGTTCCTTCTCGCCGCGCGCGATCTCGTCTTCGCCGACCTCTTTCTGGGCGTCGAGGTCGTCCTTGGCCTTGCGGCGCAGGTTGCGGATGACGACCTTGGCGTCCTCGCCCTTCGCCCGCACGATCTTCACGTACTCTTTGCGCCGGTCCTCGGTGAGCTCCGGCATCGTGACGCGGATGATGGTGCCGTCGTTGTTCGGCGTCGCCCCGAGGTTCGGGAAGGCCACGATGGCCTTCTCGATCTCTTTCAGCGCCGACTTGTCGTACGGGGTGATGATGAGCGTGCGCGCCTCGGGGTTCTGCAGGCTCGCGAGTTGCTGCAGCGGCGTCGGGGTGCCGTAGTAGTCGACCTGGATCTTCTCGAACAGCGCCGGGTTGGCCCGGCCGGTGCGCACCGTGGCGAAGTCGTCTTTGCAGACCTCGACGGCCTTGTCCATCTTCTCGGTGGCCTCGGCGAGTACGTCAGCGATCATGGGGCCAGCTTAGTCAGCGGGGGCTGTGGTGAAGTCGATCAGCGCCTCGACGCGACCGAGCAGCTCCGGCTCGAGGTCGCGATAGTCGCGCACCGACCCCAGGATGCGCTGCCATGCGGCGGCGATATCGGCCTGATCGGCGTGCGGCCAGCCCAGCTGCGCGCAGACGCCGTGCTTCCAGTCGGTGCCGCGCGGGATCACCGGCCAGGCATCGAGACCCAGTCGCGCCGGCTTCACGGCCTGCCAGATGTCGATGTAGGGATGGCCGACCACCAGCACATGCGGGCCGGCGACCTGCTCGGCGATGCGCGACTCCTTGCTGCCCGGAACGAGGTGATCGACGAGCACCCCGATGCGCGCATCCGGATCGCGGTGCGCCAGCACCTCGGGCAGGTTGTCGACGCCCTCGAGGTACTCCACCACGACGCCCTCGGCGCGCAGGTCGGCGCCCCAGACCTTCTCGACGAGCTCGGCGTCGTGCCGGCCCTCCACGTAGATCCGGCTGGCGCGGGCCACCCGGGCGCGCTGCTGCGGCGCCACCCGGGATCCGGATGCGGTGCGCGCCGCCCCCTGCGACCGCGCCGTCGGTGCCGCGAGGGTCACCGGGACCCCGTCGATGAGGTACCCGCCGCCGAGCGCGAAGACGCGACGGGCACCGTGCCGGTCCTCGAGGGTGAGCAGACCCTTCTCGCGGGCCACGATGGCGCCCACGAATCCGTCGGCGAGCTCCACGACCAGGCCGGGCACCGCATCCACCGTCTCGATCTTCTGCCTGCCGCGCGCACGCCAGTCGCCGGCCAGCACGTCCTCGTCATACATGTTCGTCAGCCATGATCCGACCAGCCCAGCAGGATCACGCCGATCAGGACGATCGCGGCCCCGGCGAGTCGCCGAGCCGGGTGCGGTTCGCGGAACCACAGCCATCCGGCGAGTCCCACCAGCACCACGCTCACCTCGCGGGCCGGCGCCACGATCGACACCGGCGCGAACTGGATCGCCTGCAGGATGAAGATGTACGACAGCGGGGAGAGCACCGACACCGCCACGACCCCGAGACGGTGCTCGCGCAGCACGGCGCGCACTCCGGCCCGGGCGGGCGCCGAGCGCAAGACGAGCGGGGCGAGCAGCACGCCCTCCGCCGCGAAGATCGCCGAGCTGAGCACCACGGGGGCGAGGCTCCAGGTCAGCACGGCATGGGCGTCCCAGAGCGTGTAGCAGGCGATCGCCACCCCGGTGAGCAGCCCCCACCCCACGCCGGCGCGCGATGCCACCCAGCCGCCGCGGCCTCCGGCGAACCCGATCACCATGACACCGAGGATGATCGCACCGGCGCCGAGAAGTCCGAACAGGCCGGGCCGCTCGCCGAACAGCAGGATCGCGAAGATCACCGACAGCAGCGGACCGGTGCCGCGCGCGAGCGGATAGACCACCCCGACATCCCCCAGGCGGTAGCCGTTCTGCAACGCCAGGAAGTAGCCGATGTGGATGAAGCCGCTCACCACCGCGGCGACGAGCAGCAGGGTGAGGTCGGGCGGGTCGGTCACCGCGGCGACGATCGCCACCGGCGCGGTCACGATCGCTGCACCCACCGCCGTGAGCCAGACGAATCCGGCACCGCCGAGGGAGGCGCGCTTGGCCAGCAGATTCCAGGTGGCGTGGGAGACCGCCCCCGCCACGATCAGCGCGACGACGAGCACGGGCTAGGGAGCCACGGGCCGGGGCGTCACGAGCTGAGCGCGATGAAGAACGCCACGACGCCGACCAGCCAGCCGGCCACGATGAGCACCAGGGTCACCAGCGCGACCACGATCGCCCGGCGCTTCGTCGCGATCAGCGCGATCGAGATGCCCGACCCCAGCAGCAGCACGACGGCGAGGGTGACCGCGACGATGGCCTGCGCCGTGGTTCCGGCATCGCCGTTGCACGACCGGGCGGCGCACACCCCCGACACCAGGAAGCCGAAGAAGCTCAGGATCACGCCGATCAGATACGCCGAGAAGGCGAGCACCAGCAGGATGATCGAGCCGGCGGCATCCCCGAAGCGGGGCGGCCGCGTCGCCGGTCCCGACCCGGCCGGGAGAACGATCGGCTTCTGCGCGTCGTCGCTCACGCCGTCACCAGGGTGCCGATCTTTTCGCCCCTCAGCGCCTTCGTGATGTTGCCGGCGGGCTCCATGCCGAAGACGACCATCGGCATCCCGTTGTCCATGCACAGGCTGAACGCCGTCGAGTCCACGACCTTGAGGCCCTGGACCAGGGCGTCCTGGTAGCTGACTCGCTCGAGCTTCCTCGCCTTCGGGTTCGAGCGCGGGTCGTCGTCGTAGACGCCGTCGACGCCGTTCTTGGCCACCAGCACCGCCTGGGCGCCGATCTCGAGGGCGCGCTGGGCGCTGACCGTGTCGGTGGAGAAGTACGGCAGTCCGGCACCCGCTCCGAAGATGACGATGCGGCCCTTCTCGAGGTGCCGCTCGGCGCGCAACGGGATGTACGGCTCGGCGACCTGCGTCATCGCGATGGCCGACTGCACGCGCACCTCGGCCCCCGCCTGCTCGAGGAAGTCCTGCAGGGCGAGAGCGTTCATCACCGTGCCGAGCATGCCCATGTAGTCGGCGCGACCGCGGTCCATGCCGCGCTGGCTGAGCTCGGCCCCGCGGAAGAAGTTGCCGCCGCCGACCACGATCGCGATCTCGACACCATCGGGATCGTTCTGGTCTTTCGGGGCGGCCTCGGCGATCTCGCGGGCGATTCCGCCGACGACATCGGGATTCACCCCGAGGCTGCCACCGCCGAAGGCCTCACCCGACAGTTTCAGAAGGACGCGGCGGCGCTTCGGCATGGGTTCAGGTTACCGTGACGGATGTGACTGACTACCAGGTGACCGAGATCGGCTCGCTCGAAGAATGGCGCGGTTTCTACGGCGGGTTCAAGCCCGAGAGCTCCCGCGACGGCCGGCGCGTCGTCGACTTCGAACTGAGGATGCAGTTCATGGGCATCACGGCGAACGCCTACGAACCCGGCGAAGAGGCCGGCTACTGGCACCGCCACGCGCGCATCGAAGAGGTGTACCTGTTTCTCGAGGGGGCGGGTCAGATGGGGCTCGACGACGAGGTGGTGGATGTGGTGGCCGGCTCCGTCGTGCGCGTCGGGCAGGGCGTGTGGCGAACCTGGCGCGCGACACCCGACGGCCCGGGGATGACGTGGATCTGCATCCGCGCCGGCGGCTATGAGCTGCCGGAGTTCCCGGACGACTCCGAACGCGCCGAGGGCCGCCCCTCACCGTGGTGAGAGGCGGCCCTAGCAAACGCTGGTCGAGCAGCGCGAAGCGCGTATCGAGACCCTAGGCGCCGACCTTGAACCGCGCGAACGCGGTGATGCCGAGCCCGGCATCCTTCAGGACGGTCTGGATCGACAGCTTGTTGTCGCGCGCGTAGTCCTGCTCGAGCAGGGCGACCTGCTTGAAGAACGCGCCGAGGCGACCCTCGACGATCTTGGGCAGAGCCGCCTCCGGCTTGCCCTCCTCGCGGCTGATCTGCTCGACGATGCGACGCTCGTTCTCGACGTCGGCCTCGGGGACCTCGTCGCGCGTCAGGTACTGCGGGTCGGCGAACGAGATGTGCTGCGCGATGCTACGCGCCGTCTCGGCGTCATCCCCGGTGTAAGCGACCACGACGCCGATCTGCGGCGGCAGGTCCTTGCTCGTGCGGTGCAGGTACACCTCGAACTTGTCGCCGGCGAGGCGCACCAGGCGGCGCAGCTCGACCTTCTCGCCGATGATCGCGGCCTCGTCCTCGATGAGGGAGCCCACGGTGCCGGACCCGGCGGGCACGGCGAGTGCCGCATCCACCGTCTCGGCGCCCGAGTCGGCCAGCGCCTGGGCGACCTTCTCGGCGAGCGCGATGAACTTCTCGTTCTTCGACACGAAGTCGGTCTCGCAGGCGAGCTCGAACATCGTCACGGCCGTGGCGCTCTCGATGACCTGGATCAGGCCCTCGCTCGTGGAGCGGTCGGCGCGCTTGGCGTTGCCCTTCGCTCCCTTGAGGCGGAGGATCTCGACCGCCTTCTCGATGTCGCCGTCGGCCTCGACCAGAGCGTTCTTGGTGTCGACCATGCCGGTGCCCAGGCGCTCGCGCAGGGCCTTGACGTCTTCCAGGCTGAAGTTGGCCATGGATGCTTCCTTACTTGGCTTGTTGTCTTACTTCGAGTCGGCGTCGGCCGGGGCGTCGGCGTCGGCCTTCTTGGCCGGAGCCTTCTTGGCGGCCGGCTTCTTGGCCGGGGCCTTCTTCTCGGCGACGGCGGCGTCCGCGTCGTTCTCTTCGATCGGCGTCTCGGCGGCGACGACCTCGGCGACCTTCTCGGCCTCGGCACCCGGTGCCTCGGTGACGGCGCCGTCGACGGCCTCGATCTTCTCGGCGGTCGATTGCGGGTTCTCGGAGGCGTGCAGCAGCTCGGCCTCCCACTCGGCGAGCGGCTCGACGGCGCTGACGTTGCCCTCGGCCGGCGCGGCGTTGTGGCGCTGCACGAGGCCCTCGGCCGCGGCGTCGGCGATGATGCGCGTGAGCAGGCCCACCGAGCGGATCGCGTCGTCGTTGCCGGGGATCGGGTACTGGAGCTCGTCCGGGTCGGCGTTGGTGTCGAGGATGCCGATCACCGGGATGCCCAGCTTGGTCGCCTCGTTGACGGCCAGGTGCTCGCGCTTGGCGTCGATGACCCAGATCGCGCTCGGCGTCTTGGTCAGGTTGCGGATACCGCCCAGGGTCTTGTGCAGCTTGTCGAGCTCGCGCTTCTTGATGAGCAGCTCTTTCTTCGTGAACCCCTTGGTGGTGTCCTCGAAGTCGATCTCCTCGAGCTCCTTCATGCGCGCGAGGCGCTTGGAGACGGTCTGGAAGTTGGTCAGCAGACCGCCCAGCCAGCGCTGGTTGACGAACGGCTGGCCGACGCGGGTCGCCTGCTCGGCCACCGCCTCCTGCGCCTGCTTCTTGGTGCCGACGAACAGCACGGTGCCGCCGTGGGCGACCGTCTCTTTGACGAAGTCGTACGCCTTGTCGATGTAGGCCAGCGACTGCTGCAGGTCGATGATGTGGATGCCGGAGCGCTCGGTCAGGATGAAGCGCTTGACCTTCGGGTTCCAGCGTCGGGTCTGGTGCCCGAAGTGCACGCCGCTGTCGAGCAGCTGGCGGATGGTGACGACGGCCATGGCCGTACTCCTTCTGTTCTCAGTTGTCGCTTGCATCGTGTGATGAAGCCCTGGTGCCCTGGCCACGCCCCACTGTCTTGCTTTCGCAAGGTGACTGAAGGGGAGTGTGCCGCTGGTGGACACGCGAAGTCACCCGCCGGAGCGGGTGCTGTGGAGAGTGTACCTTATCCACCGATTTCGCGGCCGCGCTGCAGCCTCGGGACGCACTCCGCAGGATCGGGTCATGCTCCGTTCCCTCCTCGCCCTGGTCATTGCGATCGCCGCCCTGGGTGCGACCGATCCCCCGCGTGCCTCGGATGCGCGCTGGGCCTGGCCGGTGCCCGCACCGCATGCGATCGCGCGTGCGTACCTCGCGCCACCGACCCCGTACGGCCGCGGTCACCGCGGCGTCGACATCCGGGCTCCCGCGGGAACCCCGGTCCGCGCGCCCGCCGACGGCGTCGTGCACTTCGCCGGATTCGTCGTCGATCGCCCGGTGCTGTCGCTCGAGCACGCCGGCGGCGTGCTGTCGAGCTTCGAACCGGTGGATGCGGTGGTCGCCGCCGGTGAGCGGGTCCGCCGCGGCGAGGTGGTCGGCACGCTGCTCGCCGGGCACTGCGCCTCGCCGTGCCTGCATCTCGGGGCACGGGTGCACGGCGAGTACGTCAACCCGCTGCTGTTCCTCGGCGGGGTGCCGCGTGCGGTGCTGCTGCCGCTGGGGTGAGGGGTGTCAGGCGCCTGTCTCAGGCGCGCGGGTGCGCGTTCGCGTACGTCTGCTTCAGGCGCTCGGCCGAGACATGCGTGTAGACCTGCGTCGTCGACAGGCTCGCGTGCCCGAGCAGCTCCTGCACGGCGCGCAGGTCGGCGCCCCCGTCGAGCAGGTGGGTCGCGGCGGTGTGCCGCAGGGCGTGGGGGCCCGACGGCCCGGTGCCCGGCTGATCGGCGAGCAGACTCGCGACGAGCTGATACACGGTGCGGGTCGACACGGGGGCGCCGCGGGCGCCGAGGAACACGATGTCGCTCGCCGCCTCGGCCCGCGCCGCGAGCACCGGCCGGGCGCGCGCGAGGTACTCGTCGAGGGCATGGGCGGCGGGCACGCCGAACGGCACAACGCGCTCTTTGCCGCCCTTGCCCAGCACTCGCAGGGTCAGACGCCCCCGGTCGATGTCGCCGACGCGAAGTCCGGCGAGTTCACTGACGCGCAGGGCGCTGGCATAGAGCAACTCGATGATGGCGAGGTCGCGCACCGCGACCACATCGGCGGTTGCCGCACGATCGATCAGCGCCGACAGGATCCCGGTCATCTGGGCGCGGGTGAGCACCCGCGGCAGGTGCTGGTCGGCGCGCGGAGCCTTCAGCCGCGCACCGACATCGGCGGGGGTCGCACCCGTCGCGGCGAGCCAGCGGGTGAACCCGCGGACGGCCGCGGCCCGGCGCCCCAGCGTCGACTTCGCCAGGCCCGCGGACGAGGCCCGCCACAACCAGTCGCGCAGCAGTTCGAGGTCGAGCTCGTTCAGCGTCGCGCCGGCGGTGAGCTGCGCGAACCGGGCGAGGTCGTCGAGGTCGCCGCGGTATCCGCGGATGCTGTGCTCGCTGAAACCGCGATCGGACGCGAGGTGGCGCAGATAGCCCTCGATCGCCCGGTCCCAGTCCACGCACCCATGGTGCGCCCCGCGGTCAGTCCTGGGCGGGTGCCGCGCCGCCGCTGGCCTCCGCGTCGGCGAGGTTGAACGTCGAGGCCTTGTTCGAGAAGGCCTCGCGGCGCTCGTCGGGGGTCATCGCGGCGAGCGTTTCGAGCACGACGCCCGAGAACCCGGCGACCTGGGGCGAGTCCAGCACGGGCACGTTCGTGTGCACGACCGAGTCCTCATAGAGGTGCACCAGGTTGAACGACTGCCCCCCGTCGACGCCGACCAGGCTGTCGAGTCCGCCCGAGTTGTCGAGCGTGTAGCACGTGGCGCTCGCGACCGAGACCGGGATGCCGGCGAACGTGCCCGTCGTGGAGTAGTGCAGGTGCCCGCCGAGGATGGCGCGCACATCGCTGCCGCGGAGCACCTCCGCCAGCCGGTGCTGGTCCTGCAGCTCGAGGATCGACATGATCTCGATCGGCGATGGGATCGGCGGGTGGTGCAGGGCGAGCAGGGTCCCGTCCGCAGCGGGGGTCGCGAGCTCGGCGCGCAGCCAGTCGAGCTGGTCGTCGCTCAGCTCACCGTGGTGGTACCCCGGAACGGTCGAGTCGAGCGCGATGATGCGCAACCCGCCCAGGTGGTAGACCCGGTCGAGGGGCTGGTCGCTCTCCTCCCCGAAGAACGCGGCCGAGAACGGCGGACGTTCGTCGTGGTTGCCCATCACCCAGATGAGCTTCGCCCCGAGCTCGGCGGCGGCGGGCTCGATGATCGTCTTCAGGCGCTCGTAGGCGTCGGGCTCGGCGAGATCGGCGAGATCGCCGGTGATCACGATCGCCTCGAGCGGGGCGCCCGAGCGTTTCAGCTGTGCCAGGGCCATGGCCAGGTGCCCATCGGTGTCGACCGACCCGTAGAGCGGGCGCCTGCCGCCCAAGAAGTGGGTATCGCTGAGGTGGGCGATGACGTGGGTCGGCGGTGCGTACTGTCCCAGCTGGATCACTCTGGAACCCTATGCCCGGCCGGTGTCGGTGCGGCGCGCGGCGGCGCGCAGTAGCCGGATGCCGTCGGGGATCTGTTCGGCGGGGATCGACCCGAATCCGAGGACGAGACCCTCGCGGGGCGAGTCGGTGCAGTAGCCGGGAAGGGTGCCGATCGCGACGCCGGCGACGGCCGCGGCGGACTGGATCTGCGCCGAGGCACCCGGCCGGCGGCCGGGCAGCCCGATGCAGACGTGCAGCCCGGCGCTCGAGGGCATGAGCCGCAGGCGCTCGTCCCCCGCGAGTTGCTCGGTGAGCACGCGATGCCGTGCCCGGTAGATTCGGCGCACCCGACGCATGTGGGCGGCGAACTCCCCGGAGTCGATCAGTCGCCCGAGAGCGCCCTGCGCCACCACGTCCGCTCCCCCGTCGGCGATCGTGCGGGCCGCGGCGAGCGCGGGGGCGAGCCCATCTGGCGGGATCACGTAGCCGATCCGCAGCGCCGGTGCCAGCGCCTTGGAGAACGTTCCGACGTAGGCCACGACCCCGGCCGCGTCGAGCACGTGCAGGGGTTCCAGCGGCCGGTCGTGAAAGCGGTGCTCGCTGTCGTAGTCGTCCTCGACGATGATCGCCCGGTGAGCGCTCGCCCACTCCAGCAGCTGGAGGCGCCGCGCCCGCGACATGACGACACCCGTCGGGAACTGGTGCGACGGCGTCACGTAGATCAGCCGGGTCTGCGCGGGAAGCGCCGACGGGTCCGCCCCCTCGGCGTCGACCGGCATCGTGATGACCCGCACCCCTGCGGCCTCGAGGGTTGCGCGCACCGGCGGGTACCCGGGGTCTTCGACGGCGACGAGGTCGCCGGGTTTCAGCAGCACGCGGGCGATCAGGTCGATGGCCTGCGTGGCGCCCGCGGTCAGCACGATGCCCTCGGAGTCGACCGTGACCGAGCGCGCGAGCCCCAGGTGGTGGGCGATGCCCGAGCGCAGCAGCGCGGGGCCCGCGTCGTCGCCGTAGCGGGCGCCGCGGGCCAGGTGGGCGTCGAGTTCACGCGTGAGGTGGCGGCGCCATGCCGCGGCGGGGAAGAGCGCCGCATCGGGCACCCCGGCCCGGAAGTCGTAGGCGGGCGACGCGCTCTCGCCCGCCGGCGCGGCCGGCTCGGCGACCCCGGCGTTCCGGCGCCCGGGAGCCGCAGGGACCGGCTGTGTGCTGACGAAGGTGCCTGCGCCCACCCGAGCGCTGCAGTACCCCTCCGCGGTGAGCCGTTCGTAGACCAGGGTGACGCTCGCCCGCGAGATCTGCAGCTGGGCGGCGAGGTCGCGGCTCGGGGGCAGGCGCTCCCCGGGGTGCAGGCGCCCGCCGAGGATCGCCGTGCTGAGTTGCCGGTACAGGCGGTCGGCGACACCGCCCTGGCCGGTGTCGAGGTCGAGCAGCAGATCCACGAGCGTGATCCTACATTGGTCTGGGCAAACTGCCGCCGATGTGGCCTGTAGCCCGGACCAATATCGACCTAACGTGAAGCCATGACCGAACGCATTCAGATCTCCTCCCTCAGCCCGAAGGGCTACCGCGCCGTGAACCACCTCGACTCGTACGTCAACGAGGCGCTCGACACCGAGCTGGTGAACTTCATCTACCTGCGGGCGTCGCTGATGAACGGCTGCACGTACTGCGTCGACGCGCACTCGGTGGACCTCGTGGAGGGCGGCACCGACCCGCGCCGGGTGTACTCGGTGACGACCTGGCGGGAGTCATCGTTCTACTCCGAGCGCGAGCGCGCGGCGTTCGCGATGACCGAGCAGCTCACGGCGCTGAACGGCAATGGCGGCGTCGACGATGCGACCTGGGCCGAGGCGGCCGCGGTCTTCACCGAGCAGGAGCTGTCGGACATCGTGCTCGCGATCGGCACCATCAACATCTGGAACCGCATCGCGATCGGCACCCGGATGCCGACCCCGCCGCTGACCTGATCACCCCTTCCTCTTCACCCACCCGGCCGGGCGCTCGATCGCCCGGCCGTCGAGTTCCAGCAGCCCGAGTTCGGCCCGCACGCGGTCGAGGGCGAGCCCGCTCAGGACGGCGATGCGGTCCGTGCGGCGGGGACTGCGATCGCTGAGGGCGTCGAGCACCCGGCCGCGCGTGCCTTCGGGGTCGGCGCGGTGCTCGTCATCGGGATCGACGGGACGGGGGGCGAGCCCGGCCCCGGCGAGTTCCACGATCTCATCGGCGGTGGTGACGCAGAGTGCCGTGCTGTCGCGCAGCAGCTTGTGGCAGCCGGCACTCGCGGCGCTCGTGATCGGGCCGGGCACCGCCCCGATCGGGCGACCCAGGGTTCCGGCGTGCGAAGCCGTGTTGAGCGCGCCCGATCGCCACCCGGCTTCGACCACGACGGTGGCGCAGGACAGCGCGGCGATGATCCGGTTGCGCTGCAGGAACCGCCAGCGGGTCGGGGCCGTCCCCGGCGGCACCTCCGACACCACGACCCCGCGATCGACGATTCGGCCGATGAGCTGCTCGTGGCCGGCGGGGTAGAAGCGGTCGAGTCCGCCCGCCAGCACGGCGACCGTCACCCCGCGGCTCGCCAGGGCGGCGCGGTGAGCCGCACCGTCGATGCCGTACGCGGCCCCGGAGACGATCGCGAAGCCGCGATCCACCAGGCCGCTGGCCAGCTCGATCGCGACGTGCTCGCCGTATCCCGTGGCAGCCCGCGCCCCGACGATGGCCGCCGACCGCTCCAACTGCGCGAGTAGAGCGGGGTCGCCTCGGACCCAGAGGGCCGGCGGCGCGTGCCGCTGCAGGTCATCGACGGTGACCGGCCAGTGATCGTCGCCGGGCACGAGCAGACGCATCCCGAATCGGGCTCCCTGCCGCAGAGCGAGCATCACGGGCGCCGGATCGGCCCGCGAGCGCCACCGCTTCACCGCATCGACCCAGGCGGCGGTCCCGCCGTCGAGCCCCGCCGCCGCAGCAGCCTCGGCGACTGCCGCGGCGTCCGCCCGATCGACGACCAGCCGCCAGGCGGCGTGAGCGCCGAGTGCCCTGACCAGGTCGCCGGCATCGCCGTCGCCCGGTTCGGCGACGACGGTCCACGCGGCACGGGCGAATCGCTCGCGGATCGCGTCGGAATCCAGTCCATCCGCAGACACGGCCCGGACCAGCGCCGCCGCCTCGACGGCGCTCATGCCCCCGCCTTCCGCAGCAGCAACGCCCGGCCCACCTGGTCGCCGCCGGGGCGATCGACCCCGTCGAGATCGGCGAGGGTCCAGGCGACCTTCAGCACCCGGTCGTACCCGCGCATCGTCAGGGCGCCCCGCTCAAGTGCGCGGTCGAGAACCCCGGTGGCGCCGGGACGCGCCGCCCCGGCCGCCGATCGCAGCCAGCTGCCCGGGACGTGGGCGTTGAGACGCCAGGGCGTCGCCGAGAGCCGGGCATGCGCCCGCCCGCGGGCCTCCTCGACCCGCGATCGCCCGGCCGCCGACGTGACGCCGCCGCGCTCCGCCGCGAGACGGACCTGGGCCGCGGTGATCCTGCGCACCGTGAGCTGGATATCGACCCGGTCGAGCAACGGACCGCTCAGCCTCGAGAGATAGCGGCGGCGCACCTGCGCCGAGCACGTGCATTCCGCACCCGGGATGCCGGCGTTGCCGCACGGGCACGGGTTCGCGGCGAGCACGAGCTGGAAACGCGCGGGAAACCGCGCCGACCCGGACGCACGCGCGATGGTGATCTCACCGGACTCCAGGGGCTGTCGCAGCGCATCGAGGGCGACCCCGCTGAACTCGGGCGCCTCGTCGAGGAACAGCACCCCGTGGGCCGCGCGCGCCGCGGCGCCGGGGCGGATCAGCCCGCTGCCGCCGCCGACGATCGCCGCAGCACTGGCCGTGTGGTGCGGGGCCTCCAGCGGTGGACGGGTGACCGCACGCGCCCCGAGCGGGATGCCCGCGAGCGAGCGGATCGAGCTGACCTCCATGCTCTGCGCGGGGCCGAGATCGGGCAACAGGGTCGGCAGGCGCGCGGCCAGCATCGTCTTGCCGGCGCCGGGCGGGCCGAGCAGATACACATGATGGCCCCCGGCGGCGGCGACCTGCATGGCCTCGACGGCCTCGGCATTGCCGATCACCTCGGCGAGGTCCCCCGCCGGTTCCGGTGGCGCGGCGACCGGCACCGGCACCGGCAGCAGCGGCTCGACCTCGACCGGGTCGAGTTCGGCGCCGTGGAAGATCGCCGCCTCGCGCAGGCTCGCCACGCCCACGACGCGCACCCCCGGAACCAGCCGCGCCTCCGGCGCGCTGCCGGCCGGGACGACGACGGTGTCGAAACCCGCCCGGACCGCCGCCAGCACGGCGGGCAGCACTCCGGCGATCGGGCGCACCCGCCCGTCGAGCCCCAGCTCGCCCAGATGCACCACCCCGGCCACGGAGGCGGCGGGCAGGCGGTCATCGGCGACGAAGGCGGCCATCGCGATCGCCAGATCGAAACCCGACCCGTGCTTGGGCAGCGACGCCGGGGACAGGTTGATCGTCAGCTTGCGCGAGGTCAGCGGCAACCCCGCGTTGAGAGCGGCGGCGCGTACCCGGTCGCGTGCTTCGCCCAGAGCGGCATCCGGCAGCCCGATGATCACGAAACCGGGCAGTTGCGATGAGATGTCGGCCTCGACCTCGACGACGGCCCCGTCGATGCCCAGCAGGGCGACGGAGTGCGCGCGACCCACCGCCATCAGAGCACCCGCTCGAGATGCTCGACCGTCGCCGGTGCGCGATGCGGGGCGAGCACCGCGACGGCGTCGATGCGGATGCGTCCGGCACCCGGGTGGGCCTCGCACCAGGCCCCGGCGAGCCGGCGCAACCGGGCGAGCTTGGCCACCGTGATCGCCTCGAGCGGATGCCCGAACGCCGTGCTCGAGCGGGTCTTCACCTCGACGAACACCGTCTCGTCGCCGTCGCGCAGCACCAGGTCGATCTCGCCCAGCGGGCAGCGCCAGTTGCGATCCAGCAGCACGAAGCCGCGCGCGATCAGGTGCCGTTCCGCGATGCGTTCGCCACGCATCCCCAGTTCGTCTTTCGCCGCCATGCCCGGAAGCCTGCGGGAACCGGACCGGCCGGACCGACGCTGCCCCGGCATCCGTCGAGAAGCCCCGCCGGCGCCCGTTGTGGAGGAAGCGTCACCGCTCGTGCCACGATGAACCCATGGCCCCCGAACCCGCCCGCGACGACGCCGGCACCCTGCGCACCCGACCGCTGATCCTGACGCTCGTCCTGATCGGTCTGCTGATGCCCGCGCTCGGCGTGATCCTCGACCTCGCCCTGCGCGTCGGCGGCGCCACCTCGGGGCTCGCCGACGGCATCCGCAACATCACCTACCCGGACGCCGAAGGCAACCTGTTCGCCTGGTACTCCACCATCATCCTGGCTGCCGTCGCCGTCGGGTTCTTCCTCATCGCCCTCACCGCGCGCGGCGCCGGACGTCCGATCTGGCGCTTCGTCGTGCTCGGCGCGCTCGCGCTGCTGCTCTCGGCCGACGAGGCCGCCTACCTGCACGAGCGGCTCGGCAACTTCGCCGGCGACCTCGGGCTCAGCTCGAAGTTCACCTACCAGTGGCTGCTGCTCGGGGTGCCGATCGCCATCGTCGTCGGGCTGTTCGTGCTCTGGCTCGCCCGCCGGCTCGACAAGAGCCTGCGCTGGGCCCTGATCATCGCCGGCGTCGTCTACCTCGCCGGAGCCGTCGGCGGCGAGGTCATCGGCGGCGTGCTGAAGAAGACCGACGCGTTCAGCGGGGATGCCCTCATCGTCGTCTACGACATCGAGGTGCTCATCGAAGAGGGCCTCGAGATCCTCGGCGCGATCCTCGCCTTCCGGGCCGTGCTGCGCTACCTGCGCATCTCGAACGGGCCCGAGGGGCTGGCGTTCTCGCTTCCGCCGGAACAGCGGGCGACGACGAAGAAGTAGGGGTCTCGACCACCGCTACTCGTCGAGCGCGAGCTCCTTCGGCAGCTCGAGGTCCTTGTCGCCGCGCACCTCGACGTTGACGTCCTTGAACGTCAGCACCCGCACGCTCTTCACGAAACGGTCCGACCGGTAGACGTCCCACACCCACACGTCGTTCATGGTGAGCTCGAAATAGAAATCGTGCTCGGTGTCGTGGCGTTCCAGCGTCACGTCGTTGGCGAGATAGAACCGGCGCTCGGTCTCGACGACGTAGGTGAACTGCCCCACCACATCGCGGTACTCGCGGTAGAGGGCCAGCTCGACCTCGCGGTCGTAATCCTCGAACTCGTCCTCGTCCATTCGACCGAGTCTAGATCGCCTCATCGAAGAGCGCCGCGTCGAACAGCCCCGGCTGACGCAGCCAGCTCCAGCGGTGCAGCGGCGACGGGCCGATGCGGTCGATCGCGGCGTAGTGCTCGCTCGAGGCGTAGCCCTTGTTCGAGGCCCACAGGTAGCCGGGGTGCACGGCGTCTGAGGCGATCATCAGCCGGTCGCGCTGCACCTTCGCCAGCACGGATGCGGCGGCGACAGCAGCGCACGTCCGGTCCGCCTTCACCTTCGTCGTCACCCGGAGGCCGAGTTCGCGCACCGAGGGAGGCAGGGCCGGGGTGAGCCAGTCGTGCGATCCGTCGAGAAGCACCACCGCATCCTGGATCACGACCCCGGCATCGCGCACCGCCTCGAGCGCCCGCGACGCGGCCAGCCCGAGCGCGCGGATGATGCCGATCGTCTCGACCTCCTCGTTGGAGGCCAGCCCGACCGCGTGCTCGCGCGCCCAGCGCATCACGCCCGGGTAGAGCTCCTCGCGGCGCTGCTCGCTGAGCAGCTTGGAATCCTTCAGGCCCGCCGGCGCAGTGCGGGTGTGCTCGTGGACGACGCTCAGCCCCACCCCCACGGGACCCGCGATCGCGCCGCGGCCCACCTCGTCCATGCCGATCACCATGCGGGCACCCTCGCGCATCAGCACGCGCTCGTGGCGCAGGGTGGGCACGGTCGACGTCATCGGTCCGGGTCCGCCGCGTCGTCGACGCCCCGGAAGACGAACGGATAGTTGTCGAGCCAGGTCCAGCGATCGAACGGCCACGAGATCAGCACCGCGCGACCGACGACGTTGCCGATCGGCACGAAGCCCTTCGTCGGCTTGTCCTGGTTGAGACGGGAGTCCGCCGAGTTGTAGCGGTTGTCGCCCATCACCCAGAGCGAATCCGCCGGCACCGTCACGTCGAACTCGACACCCGACACCGCCGAGTTGGAGCCGATCGCGACGTAGGGCTCCTCCAGCGGCACATCGTTGACCGTCATCTGGCCGAACTCGTTGCAGCACGCCACCTGGTCGCCCGGCAGCCCGATCACCCGCTTGATGAGGTGGTCGTTGCTGTCGGGTGCCGTGAGTCCCACGAACGACAGCAGCCAGTCGAAGAAGGCCACCACCGGGTTCTGGTCCGGTTCGGGCTGCGGAGTCAGCCAGCCGCCCGGGTCCTGGAACACCACGATGTCGCCGCGCTCGATGGGGACCAGCTCGGGCACCAGCTCGTTCACGATGATGCGGTCGTTGACGTGCAGGGTGTCCTGCATCGACTCGGACGGGATGTAGAACGAGCGGATCAGGAAGGTCTTGATGAGGAACGAGATCACGACCGCCGCGACCAGGATGATGACGACATCGCGCAGGAAGCGCACCAGACCGGACTTGCGCTTCTTGCGGGGGCGCAGCGAAACCTCGTCAGCGCTCGTGCTCGGGGCGCTCGTGCTCACGGCAGCGGTCGGTTCGCGCAGTTCCAGCGCGTCAGGATCGGTCATCTCACCTCAGGGTCCAGGCAAGCATAAACACGAATCCCCGCCTCGCCGGACGGCGGGACGGGGATTCGAGAAGACGTCGGCGGCGAGGGGCTTACGCCTCGCGCTTCTCCTTGATCTTGGCCTTCTTGCCGCGCAGGTCGCGCAGGTAGTAGAGCTTCGCGCGGCGCACGTCACCGCGGGTGACGACCTCGATGTGGTCGATCACCGGGGAGTGCACCGGGAAGGTGCGCTCGACACCGACCTGGAAGCTCACCTTGCGGACGGTGAAGGTCTCGCGCACGCCCTCACCGGAGCGGCCGATGACGGCGCCCTGGAAGACCTGGATGCGGGAGCGGGTGCCCTCGACGATATTCACGTGCACCTTGACGGTGTCGCCGGGACGGAAGTCCGGGATGTCGGAACGGAGGGAGGCAGCATCGACGGAGTCGAGGATGTGCATGATGTTTCGCTCTCTGCGACCGCCACAGGTCGAACGCGGTTTCGGTGATTCAGACGATGGATGCGGTGCCGGTCTGGATTCGGACCCCCCTGTGGCAGGGCCGTGCCGGGCACAATCGTTCATTCTGCCACAGGTCCCGGTCCACGCGCGACGCGGCCAGTAGGCTCGACCGGTGATCGAACTGCGCACCCCCGCCGAGATCGAGCAGCTGCAGGCTGCCGGTCGCTTCGTCGCGAGCGTGCTCGAAGCCACCCGCGACGCTGCGGCGGTCGGGGTCAACCTGCTCGAGCTGGACGCTCTCGCCCACGACATGATCCGCTCGGCCGGTGCCGAGAGCTGCTACATCGACTACCACCCGTCGTTCGGCGCATCCCCGTTCGGCAAGGTGATCTGCACGTCGGTCAACGACGCCGTGCTGCACGGGCTGCCCCACGACTACGCGCTGCAGGACGGCGACCTGCTGTCTCTCGACTTCGCCGCGTCCGTCGGCGGGTGGGTCTCGGACTCGGCACTGTCGATCGTCGTCGGCACCCCACGCGAGGAGGACCTCGAGTTGATCGCCCTCACCGAGCGCGCCCTCGACGCCGGGATCGCCCAGGCGGTGCCCGGCAACCGCATCGGCGACATCTCGGCGGCCATCGGCGATATCGCCGCCGAGGCCGGCCTGAGCGTCAACACCGACTTCGGCGGGCACGGGGTGGGGCGCGAGATGCACGGTGACCCCCACATCCCCAACGACGGCCGCGCCAAGCGCGGCCTGCCGCTGCGGCCGGGGCTGGTGTTCGCGATCGAACCGTGGTTCATGCTCGGCACCGACGAGATCTACACCGACCCCGACGGCTGGACCCTGCGCAGCAAGGACGGCTCCCGCGGAGCGCACTCCGAGCACACCGTCGCCGTCACCGCCGACGGTCCGGTCGTGCTCAGTTCGCGCCGGACCTGACCAGCCGCACGACCGTCACGATCGCGAGCACGATCGCGACGACGATGACGATCGGCCAGACGACGATCGCCAGGCCGAACGTCGTGCCCGCCTCGTCGGTGAAGAAGTGGAACACCACGAGCGCCGCGATCAGCACGAACTCGATCACGAGCAGCACCCGTTGCGCCCGGCTCAGAGCGCGGACGCGCTGAGCACGCATGAGCAGCGCGTTCACCACGAGCGAGACCACCAGCCCGGGGAAGATCGCGAAAGCCTGGATGCCGCCCTGGAACGAGAACGCCAGCTCGGCCATGTCGAGGGCCAGCACGCCGATCACCCCGATCAGGCTGATCACCAGCAGCACGGCCGCGACGGCGAACTGCGCGACGATCCACGGGTTACGCATCGGGTTCCTCCAGCAGGTCAGGGCGGATGCGGCGGGTGCGCTCGAGCTGCTGCTCGCGCCGCCACGTGGCGATCGCGGCGTGGTTGCCACCGAGCAGCACGGGCGGGGTGTCGAGACCGCGCCAGGAGGCCGGCTTGGTGTAGCTCGGATATTCCAGCAGCCCGTCCTCGTGGCTCTCTTCGACGAGGCTGTCGGGGTTGCCGACGACTCCGGGCACGAGTCGCCCGGCCGCCTCGATCATCGCCATCGCCGCGACCTCGCCGCCGTTGAGCACGTAGTCGCCGAGGCTCAACTCGAGCACCTCGGCCGCCGCGGTGCGGCTCCACTCGATGACGCGCTGGTCGATGCCCTCGTAGCGCCCGCAGCAGAACACCAGGTGCTCGCGGGTGCTCAGGTCGCGCGCACGCGCCTGGGTGAAGAGCGCACCGGCGGGACTCGGGAAGACGACGGTCGCGCTCGGGGTGAGCACGGCATCCAGCGCTTCGCCCCACGGCTCGGGGCGCATGACCATGCCCGCACCGCCCCCGGCGGGCGTGTCGTCGACGGTGCGGTGGCGATCGTGGGTGAAGTCGCGCAGGTCGTGCACCCGGATGTCGAGGACGCCGTCGGCGCGCGCCCGGCCGAGGAGGGACACGTCGAGCACGGAGAAGAACTCCGGGAAGATCGTGACGATGTCGACGCGCACGGGTTCAGCGTATCGGCGCCGGTTGGTGCGGCTGCAGCGCACTGAGAACCTCATATGCGGGTTCTGGGTACATCCCAGCCGTTCGACCCCAACCGCCCACCCGCCGTGTTGTCCACGGGGCCGACAAAGCGTCGCCTCTGCAGGACGACGGGGCGCCACAGTGTCACGGTGAGGGGAGGAGTCGTCAGCCGTCGGGAGTTGCTGGCGAACGGCGCGACGCCGGCGGCGATCGACGCCGCCGTGCGCGCCGGCCGACTCACGCGCATCCGGCGCGGCTGGTACGCCGGCGAGGCCGCCGATTCCCAGGTGGTCCGCGCTGTCGCCGCGGGTGGGGCGCTCGGGTGCGCGTCGGCGCTGCGGTTCCACGGGGTCTGGATACGCGAGGTCCGCGGCATCCACGTGGCGTTCGGGCGCTCGTCGCACGGGGACCCGGCCGGGGTCATCGCCCATTGGGTGAGGACGCGCTCTGAGGACGGCGTCGTCGGGGTGCTCGACGCCTTCCGCCAGTTCGCACACTGCGGAGCGCCTGCGGATGTCGTGATCGCCGCGGACTCCGCACTCAACCGCGGGCTGCTCACCGAGGCCGAGGTCGCCGCCGTGCTGAACCGCACATCACGCGGTCGTCGTCTTCTGTCGCGAGTCGATCCGCGCGCCGAGTCCGGGATCGAGACGCTCGTGCGTCTCAGGTTGCGGGCACACCACGTGAAGCTGGCACCACAGGTCGAGATCGCAGGTGTCGGCCGGGTGGACTTCGTCGTGGGCGAGAGTCTCGTCGTCGAGGTCGATGGCCGAGAGTGGCATCACCAGCGGTTCGAGCAGGACCGGGCGCGTGACGCGGCCCTCGTCACGCTCGGGTACACGGTCGTGCGGTTCAGTTACCGGCGGGTGATGGAGGACCTCCGCGCGGTCGAGCGTCAGCTGCTGCAGCTGGTTCGACTCGGAGTGCATCAGAGACGACGGCCCGGGTGAACGCAGGCTCCCCTATGCGCGTTTTGGGTACGGCTCAGCCGCGCTACTCGGGGGCGTCTTCGAACAACCCCGTCGGAGGCGTGAGGGTCACGGTGCCGGCCTCGATGTCGACGGCGGGAACGATCGCCGAGACGAACGGCACGAGCACCTCGCCCGCACCCGTGTCGATCGCCAGCAGGTCCTGCGCGGGCAGGTGGTCGACCCGTGCCACGGTCCCGACCTCGACCCCGTCGCGGAGCGCACGCAGGCCGACCAGCTGGTAGTCGTACCAGGCGTCGGGTTCGGTCTCGCCGCTGTCGTCGATCCAGAGGATCGCACGGATCAGTCCCTCGGCGGTGGTGCGGTCCTGCACCCCCTCGAAGAACGCGACGGCATGCTCGTTGTACCAGCGCAGCTCGGCCAGCTGCAGGGTCTTGCCGTGCCACGGGGAGGTGTCGGGAACCTGCAGGTCGAACGTCGCACCGGGGACGAACCGGCGCTTCGGGTCGTCGGTGTACAGCTCGAGTTTGATGCCGCCCTTCAGCCCGTGCGCCTTCATCAGGCGGGCGACCCGCAACCGGGTGGGGGCGTTCACGCCTCGTCGGTGTCGACGACGTCCACGCGTACGCGACGGCCGTCAGCGAGCGCGGTCACGAGGGTGCGCAGGGCCTTGGCGGTGCGGCCGGAACGGCCGATCACGCGGCCGAGGTCGTCGGGGTGCACGCGCACCTCGAGGACCTCGCCGCGTGAGGACGTGGCGGAATCCACCGTGACCTCGTCAGGGTGATCGACGATCCCCTTGACGAGGTGCTCGAGGGCGGATGCCAGCACCACTACTCCTTGTCGGCGTCGGCCGCGGGGGCCTCGGCTGCGTCGCCGGAACCCTCGGCCTCATCGACCGCGGCCTCGGCCTCGGTGACCGTCTCGGCCGGGGTCTCGGCAGCCGGAGCCTCGACCGCGGACTCGGCAGCCTCGGCGGGCGCCTCGACGGCGGCGTCGGCGGCCTGGTCGTCGCCGGTCGCTGCGGCGGCGTCCTCGTCGGCGGGAGCATCGGCGGGAGCGGCCTCGGCCTTGGGGGCCTTGTCGGCCTTCGGCTTCAGAACCGGCTTCTTCTTCTCGTCGGCGACGAACAGCTCGGGGGCCTCCTTGGTGCGGATGGTGCTCTTGGCACCCTTCTCACCCTTGAAGGTGCCCCAGTCGCCGCTGAGCTTCAGCAGCGCGGTGACCTGCTCGGTCGGCTGCGCGCCGACGCCGAGCCAGTACTGGGCGCGCTCGGAGTCGATCTCGATGAACGAGGGCTCCTCGGTGGGGTGGTACTTGCCGATCTCTTCGATCACGCGACCGTCGCGCTTGGTGCGCGAGTCGGCGACGACGATGCGGTAGTACGGGGCACGGATCTTGCCGAGCCGCTTGAGGCGGATCTTGACAGCCACGATTCTCCTGGATCTCAGTCAGGCTCGTTCGACGAACCTGCATTTGTGTACGAACTGCAACCGTGGGCGTGGGGGCACACTCGGCAGAAAGCTCTGAAGGGGGTGCGCTCGAGCCTGATAGAGGGTCGGGCAACGGCGTACCAACGGACTATTCTGGCAGATTTTCGGCCGCGGCGGGAACGCGGGCCGTGCGACGCGACAGCCCGACGCCCACGAGGCTCAGCACACCGCCCGCGATCGCGAGCCAGGCGGGCACCTCGCCGAAGAAGATGAGGCCCATGACCACCGCCAACGGCGGCACGATGTAGGTGGTCACCCCGAGCTGCCCCGCCGGCATGCGCCCGAGCGCGTAGCCCCAGGTGGTGAAGGCCAGAGCCGTCGGCACCACGCCGAGGTAGGCGACGCCGAGCCAGGACAGCGGCGGAGCCGCCGCGAGTTCGCCGGCCAGCTGCCCAGCGAACGGCAGGCAGGCGATGAGGCCGATCACGCATCCGATGAGAGTGATCTGGGATGCCGGGAGGCGACCTGCCATGGGTTTCTGGGCCAGCACGCCGACCGCGTAGACGATCGCGGCGACCACGGCCCAGACCACGCCGATCGGATCGATGGGGCGCTCGCCGCTGCCGGCGAACGAGGTGCCGATGCCGATGAGGATGACGCCGAGGAACGCGATGCCCGCCCCGATCGCGAGCCAGCGCGGGATGCCCTCGCCGAGGAACAGCCCCGCCCCGAGCGCGATGAGGATGGGCCCGATGCCGACGATCATCGCGGTGGTTCCGGCGTCGAGGGTGTGCTCCGCCAGGTTGAGGGTGACGTTGTAGGCGCCGAACCAGCCGACCCCGTAGAGCACCAGCCGGGCCCAGTCGCGCCGGGTCGGCGGCACCCAGCGGCGCTGGGCCAGCACCAGGATGCCCAGCGCCAGCGCTCCCACGATCAGCCGCCCGAGAGCGAGGGCACCGCCGCCGACGTCGGGTGCGACCCCGCGGATGACGACGAAGGCGCTCGCCCACGCCAGGATCGTGAAGGCCACGGCCCCGAACAGGAGGACCCGCTCGCGGGTGCTCGGCGGGGCGGCGACAGGGGATGCGGTGCTCACCCGCTCACGCTAGACGGCACGGGCGACACCCAGCAGGCCCACGAGCGACAACGTGGCACGGTTTGCTGCCACGCCGGGCTCTCAGGCGTTGACGCCGTCGCGCCAGGCCAGGAGTTCCCGCACGGCGCCCAGATCGTCACCGACCTCGATGGGGATCTCGAACAGCCGCACCCCGAGCTCGTACTTCTGCTCGGCCGCGTGGAGCGCCGAGTCGTGACGGCGGGTGTACCCCGTCGAGATCTCGACCTCGCCCGGGTCTCGGCCGATCTCGGCGCAGCGCTCGCGGAACACCGCGATCTTGTGCTCGAGCGTGGCGACGTCTCCGAAGCAGTGCCAGATGTCGGCGTGCTCGGCCGCGATCCGCAGCGTCTTCTGCTCGCCCCCGCCGCCGATGAGGATCGGGATGTCGCGGGTGGGCGCCGGGTTGAGCACGGCCCAGCGCGCCCGGATGCGGCGCAGGTCCTCGGCGAGCGCGTCGAGCCGTGATCCGGCGGTGCCGAACTCGTAGCCGTACTCGTCGTAGTCGCGGCGGGCCCAGCCGGATCCGGTGCCGAAGATGAAGCGGCCCACGCCGTCCCGTGCGCTGATGTGGTCGACGGTGCGGGCCATGTCGGCCTGCAGGTCGGGGTTGCGGTAGCTGCTGCAGTTCACCAGCGGCCCGAACTCCACGCGCGAGGTCTGCTCGGCCATGGCGGCCAGCATCGTCCAGGCCTCGAAGTGACGGCCGTCGGGATCGCCGGTGAGGGGGAAGAAGTGGTCCCAGTTGAAGATGATGTCGACACCCAGGTCTTCGAGCCGGGCGACGAGATCGCGCAGTCCCGCGTAGGAGGCGTGCTGGGGTGCGATCTGCACGCCGATGCGGACGGGACGTTCGGGGGCCATGGCGTCAGCCTAGGCTGCTGCGGTCAGCGCCTTCCCCTGATCAGGCGCACCAGGAAGAACGCGATCAACGCCGTCGCCCCGATGAGGACGGGCCACACCCACCACGGACCCGCGGTGCTCTCCACCGCAGGGAGCACGGGTGCCGGCGACACGCTCGGGCTCGACGACGGCCGGGGGCTCGATGAGGGGCTGGGGCTCGTCGACGGGCTGGGGCTCGATGTCAGCGTCGGTTCGGGCGCGGGTGCACGGTCGCTGCCGGCGAAGAACACCCGCGGATACCCGGTCACGTCGTGCCCGGAGCCACCCGAGCCGCCCGAGCCGCCTGACCCACCGGATGCCGGCGCCGGCTGGGGGCCGCACCCGCCGGCCGTACCCAGTGCGGCGACGATGACATACGCGACACCGGAGTCCACGGAGGACGCGGTCAGGGGCCCGGTGTCGATGACGCAACCGGGCGACAGTGTGCCCGGACTCCCCGGAGCCGAGCCCGTGGACGCCACCCCGCCGACCACCGGCAGCCAGACCCCCGCGTCCTCGAACCGCACCCGATACGACCCGAATCCCGGAAGCATGACCTCGAACTCGCCCGAACTGTCGGATTCGACCAGATCGATCTCGCTCCAGCCGCCGGGGACCGCTCGGTACAGGTGTACGCGCACATCGTCGTAGGGGGTGGTCAGCGCGGGACTGGAATCGTCGTACAGCTCCCCCCGGAGGAACACCGCATCGGCCGCCGAGACGAGAGCGAAGTCGATTCCCGTCCGCGGTTGCGAGGAGGTGGGCTTCACGGGCGTGAACGAGCACCCGCACGGGTCGCGCTTGTCGTACGTCATCGACCGGTAGACCGAGTTGTCCCAGTCATCGGCGTACACGGCGTAGTCGAGGCCGGGGATCGCCCGCAGCCTGTAGTCGCCGTTCGCGTCGGTCGTGGTCTCGTCCCAGTGGTAGCGGTCGGGGCGGTCCTCGGTGCTGACCCAGATCCCGGGAATCCCGAGACCGGTGGCCGCGTCGGTGACGGTGCCGGTGATGAACGCGGCGTCGGGCATCGCCATGGTGATTCCCGACAGCGGCGTGCCGGCTTGGGCGATGACCTTGTCGGCGTCCGCGGCGTCGAAGAACTCGCCGCCGAGGAAGGCGTCGAGATACGGGACGGTGACCGGGTCATCCAGGATGAAGTAGAGCGTGTACGGGCCGTCGTCCAGGAGCGCCGGGACGCTGAAGCTCGCACCGTTCGACATGGCCTCGGTCTGGTATTGCCATGTGCCGCCCGCGGGGCGGTAGACCTGAACCCGCACGTCACGCATGGCCATCGACCAGTTGGTGATGGTCCCCGACACCGGAACGGCGCGCTTGACCTCGATGTCACCGAGATCGATATCCGCGTCGGCCATCGTGAAGAAGCCCTGCACCAGACCGACCTCGACACCGTGGATGTCGGTGGAGAACTGATGGATCCAGTAGTAGTAGCTGCCGTCCTCGGCCATCGTCGACGTCACGAAGTCGCCGTTGGAGTCGGAGGTGACGGTCTCCACGTATCCGCTGGGCGAGTAGATGTCGATGTCGACGCCCTCGATGATCGCGCCCACCTGGTCGATGAGCGTGCCCCTGATGACGCCTCCCGCCGCGTATGCGGGTGCACTGACCCCGACCGCGCCGGTGAGAGCCAGAAGCACGCTGACCAGCAGGGGGATCGGGCGGAACCGGCGGATGGGACGTGCCGTCGATGTCACTGGTGCCTGTTCGTCGCAGGGGCGTGGGTCACCCGAGCGTACCAGGACCTGAGACCTAGGTCCGCTCGCTCAACGTCGTCCCCGCAACAAACCCCGCGCCACCAGCACGATGATCACGGCGAGCACGATCACCAGGATCAGCCACAGCCACCACAGGTCGACGCTGTTCTGGGCCGGCTCGGGGTCCGGGGTCGCGGTCGCGGTCGGCTCCGGCTCGCCGCTCTGGCTGGGCGAGGGCGAGGGGGTGGATGACGGGGTCGGCGTCGGCGTGGACGTCACGTCCTCGGGCAACAGGTCGTCGATCGTGTACGTGGTGTACGTCGGGGTCCGCGGTCGAGGCGGCGTGGGGGTCCCGCCACCGCCTCCTCCCCCGCCGCTGCCGGAGGGCGCCGCGAACCGCACGCGGGCGTCCGAGCCCTCGAAGTATCCGTCGCCGGGAGCGGACTTGGTGTACGAGCCGAGCACGACCTTGGTGTCGGCCTCGTCGAGCGCGTAGCTGCCGGAGCACCCGCACGGGTCATCGGCGCCGAGCACGGCGACCGGCAGGCCGGCGACCTCGAAGCGCAGCCGGTAGTCGCCGTCGTCGGCGGCGTACAGATCGACGAACCCGCTCGAATCGGTCACGGCGTCGTCGGCGTCGACCCAGCCGCCACCGGTGTCGAACTGCAGGAAGACGTGGACGTTCGGGTACGCGGTGGTCCCGGGCGGGCGCACGGTCTGCACCTGGAACCACAGGTAGTCGGCGAAGGCGCGCAGGTCGAAGTCGATCGCCGAGATCGGCGCGAACGGCCACGGCGTGGCCACGGTGTCCTGGGGCGCGACGACCGGCGTGAAGTCCCCCGACCCGCACCCGCAGCCGCCGCTGCCGGGCTGGTGATCCCAGCTCTGCTCGGCGTAGATCGGGTCGAGCGACGGGTCGAAGGCGTTCACCTCGTACGACTCGCCGAGCGGGACGACGATGCGGTAGGTCCCGTCGCCGGGGGTGACCGGGTAGGCCACGTCCCAGTCGAACGTGAGCAGGTCGAAGTAGGTGCCGTCGCCGAAGAATCCGCCGCAGCCGCACTGCATGATGGCCCCGACCGCGATGCCGCCGAGCGTCGTCAGCGGGTTGGATTCCGGCCGGACCGTGCCGGTGATGAGCACACCCTTCTCGATCTCGATGTCGGCCACCGAGCCCGGGTCGTCGACCCCGTCGAGAACGGCCGCCGCGAAGCCCTGGACCCGGTCGTCCCCGGCGTCGGCGAGCACGATGTAGATGCCCGGCGCGACACCCGTGATGGTGTAGGTGCCGTCCGGGGCGGTCGTCGTCGCGGGAACGGTCGACGGGAACATCGGGCCGGAGGGGCCCGCGCCGCCGTTGGTGAGTTCCGCGCTCAGGTAGATGGGGATGTTCGCCGGCAGCGGCGAGCCGTCGGAACTGGTGACGGTCCCGGTGATGTCGGTGGTGGCGGCCTGCGCCGGCGCCGCGAACGCGACCAGCCCGCCCAGCGCCAGCAGCAGGCTCAGCGCCGCGAATAGCGGTCGGAACCTGCGGAGACGGGTTGCTGCGGTCACGCGACACCTGCTCGATGAGGTGGGTCGGGGGTCGCCCGAGGGTAGCAGGTGCGAGGAAGGCCCGGGTAGTCCCGCGCTAGCGGCCGAGCATGCGCTGCAGGGCGGCGAGCTCGTCCTCGCTCGGACCGCCGTCGCCGCCCTTGGCGCCGAGCCCGAATCCCGACCCCCCGGTGGATGCCTTGGCAGCCCCGGCGGCGAGTGCCGCGTTCTCGGCGGCGCGCTTGGCCGGGTTGCCCGACTTGGACTTCTTGGCCGGCTGCTGCTTCTTCTTGCCCGCGTAGCTGGCACCGGGGATGGGACCCATCCCGGGCACCTGCGGGACCCCGCCCTTGGCGACGGTCTTCATCATCTTGGCGGCCTGCTCGAAGCGCTGGACGAGCTGGTTCACCTCGGTCACGGTGGTGCCGGAGCCCTTGGCGATGCGCAGGCGCCGCGACCCGTTGAGCAGCTTGGGCAGCTGGCGTTCCTGCAGCGTCATCGACTGGATGATCGCCTCGGTGCGGGTGATCTCGCGTTCGTCGAAGTTGTCGAGCTGCTCGCGCATGCCGCGCGCCCCGGGCAGCATCCCCAGCATCCCCTTGATGGAGCCCATGTTCTTGAGCTGCTGCATCTGTTTGAGGAAGTCGTCGAGGGTGAAGCTGTCGGTGGCGAACTTCTCCGCGGTCTTGCGCGCCTCCTCCTCGTCGAAGGCCTCCTGCGCCTGCTCGATGAGGGTGAGGATGTCACCCAGATCGAGGATGCGCCCGGCCATGCGATCGGGGTGGAACGGCTCGAAATCGTCGAGACCCTCGCCCGTGGAGGCGAACATGATGGGTCGCCCGGTGATCGATGCGACGCTGAGCGCGGCGCCGCCGCGCGCGTCGCCGTCGAGCTTGCTGAGCACGACGCCGGTGAAGTCGACACCCTCCTGGAAGGCGCGCGCCGTGGTGACGGCGTCCTGGCCGATCATCGCGTCGATGACGAACAGCACCTCGTCGGGGTCCACGGCCTTGCGGATGTCGGAGGCCTGCTTCATCAGCTCGGCATCGATGCCGAGACGTCCCGCGGTGTCGACGATGACGGTGTCGTACTGCTTGCGCTCGGCCTCTTTCACGCCGGCCTTGGCCACCTTGACCGGGTCGCCGACGCCGTTGCCGGGCTCGGGGGCGAACACCGGCACGCCCGCCTGCTCACCGACGACCTGCAACTGGGTGACGGCGTTGGGTCGCTGCAGGTCGGAGGCGACGAGCATCGGGGTGTGGCCCTCTTTGGCCAGCCACTTGGCGAGCTTGCCGGCGAGCGTCGTCTTCCCGGCGCCCTGGAGCCCGGCGAGCATGATGACGGTCGGGGGCTTCTTGGCGAACTCGAGCCGGCGCTGCTGCCCGCCGAGGATCGCGATGAGCTCGTCGTTGACGATCTGCACGACCTGTTGCGCCGGGTTGAGCGCCTTGTTGACCTCGTCGCCGAGGGCGCGCTCGCGGACCCGGCCGGTGAAGTCCTTCACGACCTCCAGCGCGACGTCGGCATCGAGCAGGGCGCGCCGGATCTCGCGGACGGTCCCGTCGACGTCCGCCGGGGTGAGCTTGCCCTTGTTGCGGAGGTTGCGGAAGGTCGCGGTGAGGCGATCCGAGAGGGTGCCGAATGCTGCCATGGTGCTGACAGCTTAAGTGATCAGCTGTTGGCGAGGCGGATCGCGACGATGACCGCCGCCGGGATCAGGCCGATCAGCAGGGCCAGGAACGACAGGATGCGGTGCCCGCCGCGGATCAGTCCGACGATGCCGATGATGATCGCGATGAGCGCGAGCACCCCGCCGCCGATGAACAGGGCGATGAACGGCCCGGCACCGTTGCCGCCGCTGTCGAGCGCCGCCGAGATGCCGTTCACGAACGCGTACGACATCAGGACGGTGCCCACCACGCCGAGCACGATGCCGAGCACCGGGGTCGAGAGCGCGGTGCGGCGTCGCGGAGCCGGCGTCTCGGCGCTGTCGATGGTGTCGTGCTCGGTGTCGGCCATGCCCCGGAGTCTAGGGGCGATGGGTAGCCTGAGGCCATGCCTCTCGTCTCGTTCCAGGGCCAGGAGCCCGTCGTCGATCCGTCCGCCTACATCGCCCCGAACGCCACCCTGGTGGGCGATGTCGCCGTCGGGGCGGGGGCGAGCATCTGGTTCGGCGCCGTCATGCGCGGCGACACCGATCACCTGGAGTTGGGCGCCCGCAGCAACCTGCAGGACAACGCCGTCGTGCACGCCGACGAGGGGGCACCCGCGATCATCGGCGAGGACGTCAGCATCGGTCACGCCGCCGTGATCCACGGCTGCCGCATCGGCGACGGATGCCTGATCGGCATGAGCGCGACCGTCATGAACCACGCGGTGATCGGTGCGCAGTCGCTGGTGGCGGCGGGCGCCGTGGTGCTCGAGGGCACCGAGGTGCCCCCGCGGTCCCTGGTCGCCGGGGTGCCGGCGAAGGTACGCCGCCCGCTCACCGACGACGAGGTCGCCGGGCTGGCGGGGAACGCGCAGCACTACGCCGAGCGCGCGAGACTCTACGCCGCCGAGGTCTGATGGAGCTGCTTCCCGCCGCGCTCGGCTTGCGACCCGCCGGCCCCTCGCGGGCGGCGCTCGCCGCACGGCTGCGGGGCAGGGTGGTCGTGGTCACCGGGGGCTCGCGCGGGATCGGCGCCGAGACGGCTGCGCGGCTCGCTCTCACCGGCGCGCACCTGGTGCTGCTCGCCCGCGATCGGGCGGCGCTCGACCGGGTCGCCCACGGCATCCGGCGGCGCGGCGGGGCGGTGCAGGTGATCGTCGCCGATCTGCGCGACCCGGATGCGGCGGGCGCGGCCGGCGAGCGGATCCTCGCGACCGCCGGGGTCCCCGAGCTCGTGATCTCGAATGCGGGTCATTCGATCCGGCGCCGGCTGCTGGAGTACGCCGGGCGCCCGCACGATGTCGCCCGCACCATCGGCGTGAACTACGTCGGCCCGGTGGCGCTGCTGCAGGTGCTGGTCCCGGCGATGGTCGAGGCAGGCCGCGGGCAGATCATCTCGATCGGGTCGACCAGCGTCGACATCCCGGCACCGGGCTGGTCGGTGTACGGAGCCTCGAAGACTGCGTTCGACGCCTGGCTGCGCGCCGTCGCCCCGGAACTCGCCCCGCACGGCATCGCCGTGACCTCGATCCATCTGCCGCTGGTGCGCACCGCGATGAGCGCCCCGACCTACGGCGAGTCCTCCCCCGCCATGCGCCCGGTGGATGCGGCCAAGCTCATCGCGCGGGCCGTGATCGAGCGTCCGCGGCTCATCTCGCCGTGGTGGTCGCGACTCGCTGGCGCGCTGCTCGTAGCCTTCCCGGGCCTGGCCGACCGCGCACTGGCGGCCTACGACCGCCGGCTGGGGCGCCGATGAGCCTGCGGGCGAGCCCACTCGCTCCGCTCGCGGCGACCGGGTCTCTGCTGCTGAGGTCGGGGTTGCTGCGTCATCGGGGCACGCTGCCCGTCCTGCGCCGGGGCGGCCTCGCCGCGGTGCTGGGGGTCGCGGCGCTGCGCGCCCCGCACACCCCGCTGCTGGTGCGCGATCACGATGCGGTGACCGGCGCGCAGCTGGAGGCGGCCATCACCGCGACGGCGGTGGCCATGGCCGAGCGCTGGCCAGCCGGGACCGCCCTCGGCATCCGCGGAGACGGCGGCATCGACTTCGTCGTCGCGCTGGCCGCTGCCGGGCTCGCCGGTGTCGATGCGATGCCGATCGGCCCGCGGCACGGCGATGCGGATGTCTCGGTGCTGGCCGGCTCTCTGGATGCGGTGGTCGCGTCCTGGGAGATCGTCGACCGCGCCGACACCCCGTCCCCCCTCCCCGACCGCCCGCACGGCCGCATCCTGCTGCTCTCCACGGGCACCGGCGGCGTGCCGGGCGCCACCGTGCGCGGGGGTCCTGGCCGGCGCGGGATGCTGCAACTGGCCGACGCCGAGCGCCGCGTGCACCTGCCCGCCGGCCCGGTGCTCGCCCTCGCCCCGCCCGATCACGGCCACGGGCTGACCACGATGCTCGCCGCCCTGGTGCGCGGGCGGACGACGCTGCTGGCCAGCGGCATGCGACCGCTGGAGCAGGCCGAGCTCGCGGTGCGGCGCCGGCCGGCCACGATCTCCGGGGTCCCCGCGCAACTGGCGCGGATGCTCGACGCCGGACCCTCGGTGCTCGACGGCGTGCGGCTGGTGATCTCCGGCTCCTCCGGGTTGCCGCCGGCCCTGCGTGCGCGACTGGCGGCGCACGGCGCCCGGGTGCTCGACTGCTACGGCACGACCGAGACCGGGACGGTCACGATCGAGGGCCGGCCGCTCGCGGGGGTGCGGATCGAGGTGGATGCCGACCACCGGCTCCGGATCGCCTCACCGCTCAGCCACGGCGTGCTGCACGATCCCGGCGACCTCGGTCGCGTGCACCGCGGGCGTCTGGTGGTCGAGGGCCGCCACGGCGATCTGGTCGACTCCGGCGGCGAGCTGTTCTCGCTGACCCGGGTCGGCACGACGCTGCGCTCGATCCCCGGTGTCGTCGACGCGACGGTGCTGAGCGAGCCCGACGACCTGCTCGGAGCACGGCTCGTCGCCGAGGTCGTGGTGTCGGACCCCGCCCTCGATGCCGACGCACTGACCCGCGAGCTGACCGCGCGGCTCGGGCGTGCGGGAGTGCCGCGGCGGTTGAACGTCACCGTGCGGTGAGCCTCAGCCGACCAGCTGCTGCGCGAACACGTGCGGGGTGAAGCCGGTGAGGTCGCCGATGCCCTCGCCCTGGCCGACCAGCTTGATCGGGATGCCGGTCTTCTCTTGCACGGCCAGCACGAACCCGCCCTTGGCCGACCCGTCGAGCTTCGTCAGCACCAGCCCGGTGACCCCGGCGTGCTCGATGAACGCCTCGGCCTGTGCGAGCCCGTTCTGACCCGTCGTGGCGTCGAGCACGAGGAGCACCTCGGCGATCGGCTCGAGCTTCTCGATGACCTTGCGCACCTTGGTCAGCTCGTCCATGAGACCGGTCTTGGTCTGCAGGCGCCCCGCGGTGTCGATGAGCACCATCTCGATGCCGTCGCGCTGCGCCTTCTCGACGGTCTGGAAGGCGACCGAGGCCGGATCCTGACCCTGCTGCTGCGGCCTGACCACCTCGGCGCCGGCCCGCTCGGCCCAGGTCGCGAGCTGTTCGACCGCCGCGGCGCGGAAAGTGTCGGCGGCCCCGACCACGACGCTGCGGTCGTGATTGCGCAGGAACTGGGCGAACTTGCCGATGGTCGTGGTCTTGCCGACGCCGTTCACTCCGACCACCAGCACCACCGCCGGGCGGTTCGAGAGGGCGAGGGTGGGGTCGAGACGGGCGAGGCGCTCTTCGATGGTCTCGCGCAGCATCCGCTGCAGGTCGGCCGGGTCGTCGGTGCGGAACCTCGCGACCTTCCCCCGCAGTTCCTCGACGATCGCGTCGGTGAGGTCGGGGCCGAAGTCGGCGGAGATGAGGGCGTCCTCGAGGTCCCCCCAGGTCTCGTCGTCGATCTTCCCGCGCGAGAACATGCCCTTCAGGGCGGTGCCGAGCGACCAGGACGGAGCCATGCCAGCAGCCTAGGCTCAGACGCGTGTTCGCCTTCATCCGCCACGGCCAGACCGACTGGAACCGCGACGATCGGTTGCAGGGCGCCAGCGACATCCCGCTCAACGACACCGGGCGGGCCCAGGCTCATGAGGCCGCCGAACTGCTGCGCGACGGCGGATGGCAGGTGATCGTCAGTTCGCGGCTGTCCCGCGCTCGCGAGACGGCGCAGATCATCGCCGACGACCTCGGGCTCGAACTCGGACCGGCCTACGAGGCACTCGCCGAGCGCGACTACGGCGTGCTGGAGGGCGAGTCCTCCAGCGCTACGGTGGCCCGTCACCCCGACCGCGACTACCCCGGTGCGGAGTCGCTGGCGTCGGTGGTCTCGCGCGGCACCGCCGCGCTGGCCCGCATCGCCGACGACTACCGCGACAGCGACGTGATGATCGTCTGCCACGGCACGATCATCCGGTACACGCTGTCGGCCCTGGCAGGGTTCCGGCTGCCGGGCATCACCAACGGGTCGGTGTCGCGGTTCCGGCTCGACGGCGACCGCTGGCGGGTGCTGACGGTGAACGGCACGCCGATCGAGCAGATCGACCCCGACTCCGGGGCCATGCTGAACGCCTGATCACGGGCTGAGAGCCTGCTGCGAGCCTCGTCGCGCACCGCCGGGCTCGACCAGGCTCGAACAGATGACCGCGGTCGGATTCCACGCCTCGCACGAACAACTCGCCCCGTCGGCTCTGCTGCGGGCCGTCCAGGGCGCCGAGCGCGCCGGGTTCGACGCCGCGATGTGCTCCGACCATTTCGCGCCCTGGACCCGGGCGCAGGGCCACTCCGGGTTCGCCTGGTCGTGGCTGGGGGCGGCTCTGGCGACCACCTCGTTGCCGTTCGGAGTCGTCACCGCCCCCGGTCAGCGCTACCACCCGGCGATCATCGCGCAGGCCATTGCGACGCTCGCCGAGCTGTTCCCCGGCCGGTTCTGGGCCGCTCTCGGCAGCGGCGAGGCCGTGAACGAGCACATCACCGGCGAGGCCTGGCCGCCCAAGCCCGTCCGGGCCGAGCGATACCGGGAGTGTGCGCAGGCGATCCGCGCGCTGCTCACCGGCGAGGAGATCACCCGAACCGGACACGTCACGCTCGACCGGGCCCGCATCTGGAGCCTCCCCGCCGAACCGCCCGCGATCCACGCGGCGGCCGTCAGCCCCGAGACCGCGGAGGCGGTGGCCGAGTGGGCGGACGGGCTCATCACCGTCGCACAGGCCCCGGATGCGGTGGCGCGCACCGTCGACGCCTACCGCCGCGCAGGCGGCCGGGGCGAGATCGCTCTGCAGGTGCACCTCAGCTGGGCGCCGAGCGACGCGGAAGCGCTGGCCATCGCGAGCGAGCAGTGGAGAAGCGGCACCGTGCGGCCGCCGCTGACCTGGGACCTCGACACCCCGGAGGCGTTCGAGGCCGCGGCCGCCGGCGCCACCGAGCGGGAAGTGCGGGATGCGGTGCTGGTGGCGAGCGATCCGGCGGAACTGGCGCACCGCATCCGGGACCTCGTCGGCATCGGGTTCGACGCCGTCTACCTGCACCATGTCGGTCAGGACCAGGAGCCGTTCCTGGCGATGGCCCCCGAGCTGATCGAGGCGGTGCGGAGCCGATGAAGATCACCGACACCAGCGACCTGTGGTGGAAGACCGCCGTGATCTACTGCCTCGACGTCGAGACGTTCATGGACTGGGACGGCAACGGCTGCGGCGACTTCGAGGGGCTGTCGCACCGGCTCGACTATCTCTCCGACCTCGGCGTGACCTGCCTCTGGCTGATGCCGTTCTACCCGACCGCCGAGCGCGACGACGGCTACGACATCACCGACTTCTACGGGGTCGATGAGCGGCTCGGCTCGCACGGGGACTTCGCCGAGTTCATCCGCACCGCCAAGGACCGCGGGATGCGCGTCATCGTCGACCTTGTGGTCAACCACACCTCCGAGCAGCATCCGTGGTTCCGGGCGGCCCGCTCGAGCCTCGACTCGCGCTACCGCGACTTCTACGTCTGGCGCGACACGCCCCCGGCGAAGCAGCCCGAGACCGTGTTCCCCGGTGAGGAGACCAGCGTCTGGGAGAAGGACGAGAAGACCGGCCAGTACTACCTGCACAGCTTCTACCGCGAGCAGCCCGACCTCAACGTGGCCAACCCGCGGGTGCGCGACGAGATCGCGAAGATCATCGGGTTCTGGCTCGAGCTCGGCATCAGCGGGTTCCGCGTCGACGCCGTGCCGTTCCTCATCGAGCCGCCGGCCGGTACCGAGATCGCCGATCCGCACGAGTTCCTGCGCGACCTGCGCCGGTTCCTGCAGCGCCGCTCGAGCGAGGCGGTCCTGCTCGGCGAGGTCAACCTGCCCTACCGCGACCAGAAACAGTTCTTCGGCGGTGCCGCCGGGACCGAACTCAGCATGCAGTTCGACTTCATCGGCATGCAGGCGATGTACCTCTCGCTGGCCCGGTCGGATGCGCGGCCGCTCGCGAAAGCGCTGCGGCAGCGGCCCGCCCTGGCCCCGGAATCGCAGTGGGCCAACTTCGTGCGCAACCACGACGAACTCACCCTCGACAAGCTGACCGACGCCGAACGCGAGGAGGTGTTCGCGGCGTTCGCACCCGAGGAGGACCAGCGCGTCTACGACCGCGGCATCGTGCGCCGGCTTCCGCCGATGCTGCAGGGCGACCCGCGGCGCATCCGGATGGTCTACAGCCTGCTGTTCTCGCTGCCCGGCACCCCGGTGCTGTTCTACGGGGAGGAGATCGGCATGGGCGAGAACCCCGAGATCGGCGGACGGCAGTCGGTGCGTTCACCGATGCAGTGGAACACCGAGCCCAACGGCGGGTTCTCGCGGGCACGGCGCGGAAGCCTCGTCGCCACGCCGCCCGAAGGCGCCTACGCCCCCGAGCACGTCAACGTCGTCGACCAGCGCCACGACCCGGACTCGCTGCTGAAGTTCGTGATCAGGCTCGTGAAGCGCTACCGCGCATCGGCCGAGATCGGCTGGGGCGAGGTCGAGATCCTCGAGCACGACGCGGATGCGGTGCTCGCCCACTCGATGACCGCCGACACCGGGCGCATGGTCGCGCTGCACAACTTCTCGACAGAGCCCGTTCGGGTGAAGCTGCGCGTCGCCGGGGAGCCCGCGGGATCGAGCGTCGCGGACCTCCTGCAGCAGCAGGTCACCGAGCTCTCGCCGCGGGGGCTCGTCGAGCTCGACCTCGACGCGTACGGGTACCGCTGGCTGCGGGTGATCCGGCCGGGGGATCAGCGGTTGACGTAGGGGTCTCGACACGCCGCTTCGCGGCTACTCGACCCGCTGCGCGGTCTCGACACGCCGCTTCGCGGCTACTCGACCCGCTGCGCGGTCTCGACCCGCTCTGCGGCGACGCGCTGGCCGACGACGGCGCTCACGCCGTCCTGGCGCATCGAGACGCCGTAGAGGGCGTCGGCGATCTCCATCGTGCGCTTCTGGTGAGTGATCACGATGAGCTGGGAGTTCTCGCGCAGGTCTTTCATGATCGTCAGCAGCCGCCCGAGGTTGGCGTCGTCCAGAGCGGCCTCGACCTCGTCCATGATGTAGAACGGGCTCGGGCGGGCCTTGAAGATCGCGATCAGCAGCGCGACGGCCGCGAGGGAGCGCTCGCCGCCGGACAGCAGCGACAGGCGCTCGATCTTCTTGCCCGCCGGGCGCACCGTCACCTCGATGCCGGTGGTGAGCATGTTCTCGGGATCGGTGAGGTGCAGGCTGCCCGTCCCGCCCGGGAAGAGCACCGGGAAGACCTGGTTGAAGGCCGAGCGGGTGTCCTCGAACGCCGAGGCGAAGATGTCCTGCATCTTCTCGTCGATCTCCTCGATGATCTGCAGCAGGTCCTTACGGGTGGCGGTCAGGTCGGCGAGCTGCTCGGTGAGGAACTTGTGCCTCTGCTCGAGCGAGGCGAACTCCTCGAGGGCCAGCGGGTTGACCCGGCCGAGCTGGGCGAACTTGCGCTCGGCGGTGGCGAGGCGGCGCTCCTGGGTGGCGCGGTCGAAAGGGGTGGTCTGGGGGGTGTCGGCGGGCGCGGTCTCGACACGCGACGCTTCCGCGTCGCTACTCGACCCGCTCGGTGCTTCCGCGTCGCTACTCGAGCGGCTCGGTTCTTCCGCGTCGCTACTCGACCCGCTCGGCGGGGACGCGTCGACGGGGACCGGGACGTCGGGGCCGTACTCGGCGATCAGCACCTCCTCGTCGAGACCGAGCTCCTCGGCCGAGCGCTCCAGCAGCGTCGACAGGTGCAGCTTCTTCTCGTAGACCTGCATCTCCAGGCCGTGCACGTTCTCGTTGAGCCCGGCGAGCCGTTCGCGCAGCGCGCTCTCCGCGGCACGCAGCTCGTTCAGCTCCGTGTTCTGCTTCGCGCGGTCCGCCTCGGCGGCGGCGAGCGCCACCCGCGCCTCCGACACCGACCGGTCGGCGGTGTCGAGCACGGCCGGCAGGGCCTCGAGCACTCGCGAGGCCGCCTCGATCTGGTGCTGGCGCAGCACCGCCAGGCGGGCCGCCTCCTCGGCGGCGGCGCGCTCGGCCTCGAGCTGCTTCTGCAGCGACTCGGCCTGCGCGAGCTGGGCACGCACGCGTTCGCGTGCCGTCTCCAGATCGACCCGGGCCTGCACCTCGCCGGCCCGTGCGGCATCCAGCTCGACGACGAGGGCATCGCGGGCGCTGACGTCGAGGATCGGTCGCGGCGTCGCCGCGTGGGCGTCGCGCTCGGCCTCGGCGTGCTCCACCGCGGTCTCCGCCTCGGCGACCGCTGCACCGAGCGCACGCACCGTCTCGGCCAGGCGCTCGCCCTCGGCAGAGGCGGCCTCGAACGCCACCCGCGACCGGCCGAGCGCTTCGCTGCGCTCCGCGAGCCGGGCGTCGAACTCCTTCAGCGCCGCGGCCGCCTGCGCGGCGTCGATCTGCGCCAGATCCAGCGCCTCGCGCTTCTCGGCCAGCGCGAACTTCCGGCGCTCGATCGAGGTCGTGACCTCGACCAGGCGCTCCTGGGCGGCATCGCGCTCGGCGATGAGCTCCAGCTTGCTGCGCCCTCCCCCGGACCCGCCGCGCAGCACGTGCTCGGTCAGCACGTCGCCGTCGCGGGTGATGACGGTCAACTCGCCGAGCGTGCGCAGCGCGGGCCAGGCCGCGCGGGCCGCGTCGAGATCATCCACGACGACCACCCGGGCCAGCAGCCCGCGGATGCCGTCCGGCGCTGTCACCAGAGCGGCCGCGGACTCCGCCCCCGCCGGAAGGCCGGCCACCGGCGTGCTCGCCTCGGCGTCGGCGACGATGATCTCGACCCGGCCGGCGTCGCCGGTGCGGGCGGAGGCGAGCGCCGCGATCGCGGCGTCCCGGTCATCGGCGAGCACCGCATCCGCCAGGGAACCCAGCGCCGCGGCGATCGCGGCCTCGTACCCCGCGCGGACCTGCATGTGCTCGGCGACCAGGCCGCGGATGCCGCGGGCACCGACGATCGCTCCGGAGCCGTCCTTCTGGTCGACGGCGAGCGACAGGGCCCCGGTGCGGGCGGCGAGGGCATCGCGCTCGCGTTCGTCGGTGTGCAGGTGCTCGCGCAGGGTCTCGACCTCGGCCTGCAGAGCGGTGACGGCGGACTCCGCGGTCTCCAGCGCGCGGGCGAGGGACTCGTCCTCGGCCACGGCGCCCTCCTCGCCCTCCAGCTGCAGCAGTTCCGAGCGCGCGTGCTCACGCCGCTGCTCGGCCTGCTCGAGCGCCGTGCGCGCGCGGTCGAGCTCGGCCTGCGTCGCCGCACGGCGCGATCCGGCCGCGTTGACGAGCCCGTCGAGCCTGCCCTGCTCGAGGTCGTGCTGCGATACCAGGGCGCTCTGCGCGCTGATCTCCTCGTCGAGGGAGTCCAGGCTCGCCTTCGCGGTGACGGTCACGGCGGAGGCCCGTCCGAGCTGCTCCTCGGCCTCGGCGACCCCGGCCGACAGACGCGCGGCCTCCTCACGGGCGTCCTCGACCATGCGCGGCGAGATCGTCGTCGACATCCCCGGCAGCTCGGCCTGCTGACCCAGCAGCGCGAGCCGCTGATTCGCCAGCGTGTACAGCGAACGCAGGTGGTCCTGCACCTGCTCGAGCCCGAAGGCGACCTGACGGGCGCCGTCGACGGCATCGCCCGACATCGTCTGCTCCAGTCGGCCCTGTCGCAGCTTCGCCTGGTCGAGCTGCTCCTGCAGCACGAGGCGTTCCGTCTTGCGCTCGCTCTCGCTGCGGCCGACCTGCTCGATCGCCGAGCGCAGCTCGACGACCTCGTCGGCGAGCAGACGCGCCTTCGCGTCGCGCACGATCGCGGCGATGGTCTGCGCCTCGCGAGCGATCTCGGCCTGCTGACCCAGGGGCTTCAGCTGCCGGCGGATCTCTCCGGCCAGGTCGCTCAGACGGGTCAGGTTGGCCTGCATCGCGTCGAGCTTGCGCAGCGTCTTCTCTTTGCGACGGCGGTGCTTCAGGATCCCCGCGGCCTCCTCGATGAAGCCGCGGCGCTCCTCCGCGCTCGCGTGCAGCACCTGATCCAGCTGACCCTGCCCGACGATGACGTGCATCTCGCGGCCGAGCCCGGAATCGCTCAGCAGCTCCTGGACGTCGAGCAGACGGCACTGTTCGCCGTTGATGGCGTACTCGCTTCCGCCGTTGCGGAACAGCGTGCGCGAGATGGTGACCTCGGTGTACTCGATCGGCAGCGCGCCGTCGGAGTTGTCGATGGTGAGCAGCACCTCCGCCCGGCCGAGCGGGCCGCGCGTGGAGGTCCCGGCGAAGATGACGTCCTCCATCTTGCCGCCGCGCAGGGTCTTCGCGCCCTGCTCGCCCATCACCCAGGCCAGCGCATCGACGACGTTCGACTTGCCGGAGCCGTTCGGGCCCACGACGCAGGTGACCCCCGGTTCGAAGGCGAAAGTGGTCGGCTGGGCGAAGGACTTGAACCCCTTGAGGGTGAGGCTCTTCAGATACACGCCGTCGCCCTTCCATCTCTGCGGGACCGCATCCCAGCGCTCTACGGTACCCGAGCGTTTTGACACCCGGGAACGCGGGACGATACCGTGAAGGCCTCGTATCGACGGAGGAAGCCTCATGCCGCGCGTCCCGGCTGCGCTCCTCGCCGTACCCCTCCTCGCGCTCCTCGCGGGTTGCGTCGGCGACCCGGAGCCCGCACCCACGCCGCTCACCGCTGCGCAGGCCTGTGCCGCGCTCGAGGACGCCGTCACCGAGTTCTACGACATCGCCAGTCCGGGCGGCACGGTGACCGCGATCGACACGTATGCGGTGCCCGAGGTCAAGGGCTTCCGGATGCCGAATCCGACCTGCGCGTTCCGGTTCGCCCCGGACCCCGCGGTGACGCCCGGGGACGTCTTCACCATCGAGGGCTTCTACCTCGACTACGCAGAAGAGATGACCGTCACCCTGCCCACGCGACTGGAGCAGGCCGGGTTCCGGCGCGCGATCCCGACGATCCCGACCTGGTCGGCGACCCGGCTGGGGCGCTCGTACAGCGCGTCGGTGCTGGTCTACCAGCCGGGCGACGGGCAGGCCTACAGCACGGCCGCGGAGCACTTCCGTGTGCTGAACCTCACGATCGGCCAGACCTGACCGTGACCGGATTCGGCATCGAGGAGCTGCCGATCCCCGCGAGCCTCGACGGTGCCGAGGGACGCGACTTCCGCGACGCGATCGACGCCCGCAACGCCGCCGAGGTGGCCGGGTTCGGGACCCTCGAGGCCGCGTACCCGGCCGAGGAGATCTTCCTGCACTGGCAGAACGCCCACGAGCCCAAGCGCTGGTGGGGTGCCCGGGTCGACGGCCGGATCGTGGGGCGCGCCCTACTGGAATGGCAGCTCGAGGACGAGACACGGGCCTCCTGGGTGAAGGTCGAGGTGCATCCCGACCACGCGGCCGGCGACGAGATCGCCGACGCGCTGATGGCCGCGGCCGAGACCGCCGCCCGCGAACAGGGCTTCACCCGGATGCTGACCTACGCGGTCTCGCCGCCCGGCCCGGGCGAACGGCTGGTCCCGCCCACCGGCGCGGGGTCGGTGCCGGCGGACAACCCCGAGGTGCGTTTTCTGCTGCGCCACGGCTGGCGCCTGGAACAGGTCACCCGCGCGAGCCGTTTCCCGCTGCCGGTCGACGTGCCCGCTCTCGAGCGGCTCCGGGACGAGGCGGCCGCGGCCGCCGGCGGCTACCGGGTCCACACCTGGCAGGGCCCGAGCCCGGAGCGCTTCCTGGCGGACCTGGCCGCGCTCTACACCCGGATGAGCACCGACGCCCCCAGTGCCGGGCTCGAGGAGCCGGAAGACGTCTGGACCGCCGAGCGCGTCGCCGAGGAGGACGCGCGCTTCCTCGACAGCCCCAGCCGCATCTTCCACGCCGTCGCCGAGCACATCGCATCGGGCCGTCTCGCCGGCTACACCCAGCTCTCGGCCCCGCGCGACCTCGCCCGCCCGGCCAACCAGGACGACACGCTCGTGCTGCGCGAGCACCGGGGCCACCGGCTGGGGATGCTTCTGAAGGCCGAGAACCTGCTCGCCCTCCAGCGCGAGGCGCCCGGAAATCCCAGCGTGCTGACCTGGAACGCCGAAGAGAACCGGCCCATGCTCGATGTGAACGAAGCCGTCGGCTTCGTCCCGTTCGGCTACGAGGGCGCCTGGCGCAAAGACCTGTAGTGCCGGGCGATCCCGACCCGCGAACCGACCTGCCAGCGACGCAGGATCTCGCCGACGTGCTTCTCGACGGTCTTCACGCTGAGGCCCAGTTCGCTGCCGATCTCGGCGTTCCCCGCGCCGCGCGCGACGCAGGCGGCGACGGCCTCCTGGCGCGGCGTGAGGGCAGCGACCGGTTCGCCCGGCTCCTCCGGAGTTCGGCCACCCGGGCCGCCACGGCGAACCGGGATGCCGCCCCGAACGCCGCCAGCACCCGCGCCACGTGCGCCCGGACGGTGTGCTCCGACAGGTGCAGCTCGGCCGCGATGTCGCGATTGGCCAGCCCCGCGGCGACCATCAGCGCGACATCGCGCTCGCGTGTGGACAGCCCCGCCCACTCGCTGCCCGGCGTCGGGCGCAGGCGCCGCCCGGCCGCCCGCAGTTCGCGCGCCGCGGCCCGCCGGGCCGCCAGGTGTCCGGTGCCGTCGGCCGTCTCGACCAGCGCCTCGAGCCGCGCGCCGGCCTCCGCCGTCGCGGAGGAGGCGATCCGGGCCCGGGCGGCGACGATCTCGCCCTCCGCGGCCTCGACCACACGCCCGTCGGCCCGCGCCGCCGCCGTGGCCAGGTCCGCCCAGCGCACCGCCTCGCCCGGGTCGCCGCGAAGCAGGGCGATCCGGCTGCCGATGCGCTGCACAGCGGGGCGAGCGATCGGACTCTGCAGAAGCGGCTCGGCGCGCGTCCACCACGCGTCGGCGGCGTCGTGGTCGGCCTCGAGGACCGCACCGGCGACGAGCAGCTCGTAGGTCAGCGCGCGGTCGACGGTAGCGAGCCGGGCGAGGGCGGCGTCCCCGCCTGCCTCGAGCGCGAGGCGCGCCGACCTGCTCACATCGCCCACCGCCACCAGCCCGAACGCCGCCAGCAGGTAGCAGCCGGCACTGAGATAGTCGGCCGGCTCGGGCAGCGTGCGTTCGAGCCGGTCGGCGAGCGCACGCACCGCCGAACGCTCCGCCGCGTTGCCGCGCACCAGGATCCGGGTGGCGTCGACGAGCAGGTCCAGCAGCGGGGTCGGCCCGGCCGGGCAGTCGGCGAGCACCTCGGCGGCCGCGGCGACCCGCCCCCGGAACACCATCAGCCGGGCGCGCATCAGCGTCGCCACGACCTCGTACGGGTGATCGAGCGGCACGACGCTCCGGGCGAAGGAGGCGGCGAGATCGAGGCGCCCGGACGCCAGGGCCGCCTCGGCGAACAGATACCGGGTGAACGGGGAGGCCGGTGCGGTCCGCAGCGCCGCCCACCCGTCGGCGAGATGGTCGGGGGCATCCCCGGATGCGGCGGCCGGCTCGCCCGCACCGGCGCCCGCCAGCCCACGCGCCGCCCGTGCCAGTTGCAGGGTCTCCCCCTCACCCGCCGCGGCCAGTGCGGCGTCGGAGGCGGAGTCGGCCACCTCGACGGCGCCACGCGGGTCGCCGGCGATCACCGCATCCAGCACCGCGCGCAGCGTCGCGTTCATGCGCCGCGTCCGAGCCGGATGCGCTGGCAGTGGGCGCAGAAGTGCGATCCGCGGTTCATGAAGCTCTCGCGCACGATCGGGCGGCCGCAGCGCGGGCACGGCAACCCGGTCTGGCCGTAGGCGTTCAGCGAGTGCGAGAAGTAGCCGGACTCGCCGTTGACGTTGAGGTACTGGGTGTCGAAGCTCGTCCCGCCCTCGGCGAGGGCCCTGCCGAGCACCAGGCGGACCTCGGCGAGCAGAGTGGTCGCGCGGACCCTGCTGAGGGTGCGGGTCGGCTGGTCGTAGTGGATGCGCGCGGCCCAGAGCGCCTCATCGGCGTAGATGTTGCCGATGCCGCTGATCAGGCTCTGGTCCAGCAGTGCGCGCTTGATCGTGGTGTTCCTCCTGGCCAGGGCCGCCAGGAACGCCCGGTCCTGGAACAACGGGTCCATCGGATCGCGCGCGATGTGGGCGACCTGCGACGGGATCAGCCTTCCGGGCTCATCGGCGGCGGGGACGAGCGCATCGAGGGCCATCGAACCGAAGATGCGCTGGTCGACGAAGTCGATCCGCAGGCGACCCTGCACCGGATGGGTGATGTCGAGCACGATGCGGGTCAGCTTCTCGACGGCGGCATCCGGAGTGCGCAGCAGCACCTGCCCGCTCATGCCCAGGTGGATCATGAGCGCCTCGCCCGAACCGGCGATCGGCACCCAGACGAACTTGCCGCGCCGCTGCGGCTCGTCGAACACGGCACCGGTCAGCCGGGCGACGAAGTCCTCCGAGGGTCCGTCGTGCCGGCGCAGCGAGCGCTCCTCGAGCACGCGGACGGCGTCGACCCGGGCGCCGGTCGCGGCCGGGGCGAGTCCCGCGCGGACCACCTCGACCTCAGGCAGCTCTGGCATCGCCGGGTCAGCGCTTGGGCTTCTGCAGCAGCGCCCACGCCTCGAGCGCGGCGGCCATCTCGGCCTGCTTCTTGCTGGTGCCGTCGCCCTCGGCGATCGGGCTGCCGCTCAGCAGCACGGTGGCGTGGAAGCGCTTGGAATGGTCCGGTCCGCTGTCGGTCACGGCGTACTGCGGCAGCCCTTTGCCGAGGCGGGTCGACAGCTCTTGCAGGCTGGTCTTCGGGTCCATCGCGGCGCCGAACCGGTCGGGGTCGGCCATCAGCGGGGCGATGAGGCGCATCACGAGCGCGGTCGCAGCCTCGCCGCCCTCGGAGAGGTAGGTCGCGCCGATCAGCGCCTCCACCGCATCCGCCAGAATCGACGCCTTCTCGCGGCCGCCGGTGAGCTCCTCGCCGCGGCCCAGCATGAGGTGGGCGCCGAGGCCGATGTGCACGGCGATCTCGGCCAGCGCGACCGACGACACCAGGCTGGCACGGCGCTTGGCCAGCTCGCCCTCGTCGAGGTCGGGGTTGTCGCGGTAGAGCATGACCGTGACGGCCTGTCCCAGGATCGAATCGCCCAGGAACTCCAGCCGCTCGTTGTGCGCCACCCCGCCGTGCTCGTAGGCGTACGAGCGGTGCGTCAGCGCCAGGCCGAGCAGTGCGGGGTCGATGACCACCCCGAGAGCCTCGCTCAGTGCGGAGCGGTCCTCGGCGGGGTCAGCCATGCGTGCGGTTAGACGTCGGCGACCTTGCGGCCCTTGTACTCCAGGTACAGAGGGGTGCCGGCCGAGTCCTCGACGACCTTCGCGCGGTGCGGGAGGCTGTAGACGGTCTTGCCGTTCTCGACGGTCTTGACCAGCTGCACCGGCGTCGCCTTCCACTGCGAGCGGCGGGCGTGCGTGTTCGCGCGCGACTGCTTGCGCTTGGGAACGGCCATGGTGTCTCTTCTCTGTGCTCGGCGCGCGCGCCGGATGACTACGGGTTGTCGGTCTCTGCTTGGAAGCCTTCGAGCGCCGCCCACCGGGGGTCGAGCACCTCGCGCGCCTTCCGCTCCGGATCGTCTGTCAGCTTCTCCCCCGTGTCGGGGTCGAGGCCCGGGCAATCCGGCCGGCAGACCGGCTGGAACGGCAGTGCCAGCACCACCGCATCCCGCACGACCGATTCGAGATCCACGTGATCGTCTCGAATCTGGAAGTCGAATGCTTCGTCAGGAGAATACGCGAAAAGCTCCTGGAAATCGACTTGGACGGGGATCGTCACGGGGTCGAGGCAGCGCACGCACTCGCCGGTCGCCGAGGTGTCGACCTCGCCGGTGACGAGCACCCCGTCGTGCAATCCCTCCAGCCGCAGGCCGATGCCGAGGGCCGTCCCCGCGGGCACGATGGCGGCACCCACGCCGAACTGCTCGGGCAGGGCGAAGTCGAGGGTGCGCTCGCGCATCTCGCCGGGGCGGTGCATGAGGTCGCGGACGTCGACGTCGAAGGGGTTGGTGGTGGCGGGCACGAGGGGAGAGTTTACGCGTGCCCCACCCGTTGTGCAGGACTTCGCCGTCGTGCAGGAGACTCCGAGCCCGGAGTCGGCGCACCCGGCTCAGAGTTCCTGCACAACGGAGGAGGGGTCAGCTGGCACCGACCGCCGTGAACGCCTCGTCGTAGATCGCGAGCGCCTTCTCGACATCGGCATCGGTGACCGTGCAGGGCGGCACCACGTGGATGCGGTTGTCGGCCGCGAAGGGCAGCAGCCCCCGCGACATCAGCTCGGTCTTCAGCCGGCCGATGGTGGCCGGAGCGACCGGTTCGCGAGTGGCGCGGTCTTGCACGAGGTCGAGCGCCCAGAACACCCCGAGTCCGCGGACCTCGCCGATCATCTCGTGCTTCTCGGCCAGCTTGGCAAGGCCGGGGCCGAGCACGTCCTCGCCGATCCGGCGCGCGTTCTCGATGACGCCCTCGTCCTCCATGGCGTCGATCGACGCCACGATCGAAGCCATCGCCAGCGGGTGGCCCGAGTAGGTCAGACCGCCGGGGAACACCTGGTCCTCGAACGCGTTCGCGATCGACTCCGAGATGATCACCCCGCCGACCGGGACGTAGCCGGAGTTCACGCCCTTGGCGAAGGTCACCAGATCGGGCACCACGCCATCCGGGTTCACCACCGGGTTCTGCCAGGCGAACCAGTCGCCGGTACGGCCGAAGCCCGACATGACCTCGTCGATGATGAGGAAGATGCCGTAGCGGTCCGCGAGCTCGCGCAGGCCGGTGAGGTAGCCGGGCGGCGGAACCAGCACACCGGCGGTGCCCGGAACCCCCTCGACGAGGATCGCCGCGATCGAGGACGGGCCCTCGACCTGGATGATGCGCTCGAGGTGGTGCAGGGCGCGCTCGCTCTCCTGTGCCGGCGAGTCCGACCAGAACTCCGAGCGGTACGGGAACGGGCCGAAGAAGTGCACGTGGCCGCGCGAGTACTCGTTCGGGACCCGGCGCCAGTCGCCGGTGGCGACCACCGCGGCACCCGTGTTGCCGTGATAGCTGCGGTAGTGGGTGAGGATCTTGTCGCGCCCCGAGACGATGCGCGCCATGCGCATCGCGTTCTCGTTCGCGTCGGCGCCTCCGTTGGTGAAGAACACCTTGCCGAAGTGCGCCCCGGCCTTCGCCAGGATGCGCTTGGCGGCCTCCCCACGGGCGAGGTTCCCGTGCGCGGGGGCGATCGTCGGCAGCAACGCGGCCTGGTCCTGGATCGCCTTGACGACCTTCGGGTGCAGGTGCCCGAGGTTGGTGTTCACCAGCTGGCTGGAGAAGTCGAGGTAGCGGGTGCCCTCCTCGTCCCAGACCTCGACGCCTTCGGCGCCGGCGATGATGAAGGGCTTCAGCGAGCCCTGTGCGGACCACGAGTGGAAGACGTGGGCGCGGTCGAGTTCGTAAGCGAGGGACTCGCTCATGGATATCGGTGTGCTTTCTGTGTGTGGTTGCCGGTCGAGTAGCCCGACGGGCGTGTCGAGACCACCGTAGGGGCTCGACACGCCGCGTCGCGGCTACTCGACCGACGGGGTGGTTACTGCCCGCCCTCGGTGAGGACGACGTCGATCGGCGTGTAACTGCCGTCGACGGTGATGCCCTCCTCCTTCAGTTCGGCCAGGGCCTTCTCGATGTAGGTGTTGCTGTACGCCGAGGAGTCCGGTTCGGTGGTGATGAGCTCAAGCCCGTCCTGGTTCTTCGCCGAGAGCGCGCCCGCGACGGTCTTGTCCCAGGCGGCCTCGTCGATGAGACCGAAGTCACCACCGGCCCAGATCAGCTTGTTGACCTCGTTCATCATCCAGGTCTGGTGGACCGGGCCGACCGGGAACGCGGCCTCGGCGTTGGAGGCGATGTCGTACACCGTCGCCGCGGCTTCCTCCGGGTTGTCGCGAGCGTAGATCCAGCCCTTCGTGATGGCCTTCAGGAACCGCACCGCGGCATCCTCGTAGGCGGGGTCGGACAGCCGCTCGGTGTCGGCCCAGATGGCGTCCTGGAGCATCGCACCGTCGGTGTCCTCGTACGACACGACGTCGAAGTCCTCGGGCTGGTACAGCTCGCCCGTCGCCGGGTTCACCACCTCGAGGATCTGCGCCCACTCGTTGTAGGTCATCGCCTGCGCGGCGTCCACGTCCTTGTCGAGCAGGGCGTTCATCGAGAAGTCCTGCGTGGTGATCGACACCGTCGTCGAGTCGAGTCCCTCGGCCGCCATGGCGGCGAAGATCTCCCATTCGTTGCCGAAGCCCCACGACCCGATGCGCTTGCCCTCGAAGTCGGCGGGCGAGGTGATGCCGTCGCCCTTGTACGACACCTGCATGGTGCCCGACTTCTGGAAGACCTGGGCGATGTCGGTCAGCTCGACGCCCTGACCCTCGAGGGTGCCGAGCACCTTCGGGACCCAGGCGATGGCGAAGTCGACGTCACCGGCGACGAGCGCGTCCTGCGGCACGATGTCGCCGCCGGACGGGATGATCTCGACGTCGTCGAAGCCCTCCTCCTGGAAATAGCCCTGCTCCTGCGCGATGTAGTAACCCGCGAACTGCGCCTGCGGCAGCCATTGCAACTGCAGCTTGATCGACGTGATCGGCTCGAAGTCACCGCCGTCGTCGCCGCCTGTGGACGGGGAGGAGCAGGCCGCGAGCGCGATGGCGGCGGTCGCAGCGACGGCCCCGAGGAGGCCGCGCCTGATGCTGTGTCTCATGCTGTTCCTTTCTTCGGTGAAGCGGGGGATGCCGGTCAGACCGGCGACCGCCTCGTCGCCAGCCGCTCCAGCAGCGAGGTGACGAGGAAGAAGACGAGGCCGATGGCGATACCGCCGAACACGTAGGCCCAGGCGAGCGAGGCGCGCCCGGACTTGGCATAGGTGGCGATCGCGGTGCCGATCCCGTCGGCGGGACCGCCGAAGTACTCGGCCACCAGGGCCGAGATGACGGCGAGGGATGCGGCGATCCGCAATCCGGTCATCAGATACGGCAGCGCGGTCGGCAGGGTGAGCACCCGGAAGGTCTGCATCCCGCTCGCGCCTGACGCCCGGAGCAGGTCGCGGTGCACGGGCCGGGTCTGCCGAAGACCCCGGAGCACGTTGACGTAGACCGGCACGAACGCGGCGATCGCGGCGACCGCCTGCCGGCCGAACTGGCTGGAGGCGCCGAACATGGTGTTGAGGATCGGGGTGAGCGCCACGATCGGCACGACGGCGATCGCGGCCACCAGCGGTGCGAGCATCCCGTCGGCGGGCGCGAGGGCGGCGGCGAGCCCGGCGAGAATGATGCCGATCAGCGCCCCCGCGGTGAGGCCGATGAGCGCATTGGTGCCGGTGATGAGCGAGTCCTCGCCGATGATGCCGAGGCGCTTGACGAACTCCTCGCCGATCGCGACGGGACTCGGCAGGGCCTTCGGGGCGGCGTCGAGCACGTCGACGATCACGATCCAGATCGCCAGGATCAGCGCCCCCACCACGACGGGGGCGACGAAACGCAGCCAGGCGGGCAGGCGCGACGCGGTCATCTCTCGTTCGCCCTCTCCACCGGGGTCCCGTGCAGGGCCTCCCGGACGGCGGTGACCTTGTCGAAGTACGCCGTGGACTCCCGCAGGCCCTCGTCGCGTTCGTCGCCGAACCCGGTCTCGACCACCGCGGTGATCCGGCCGGGGCGCGGGCTCATCACGACGACCCGGTCCGAGAGGAACACCGCCTCGGGGATCGAGTGGGTGACGAACACCACGGCAGCCGCGGTCTCGGCGGCGATCCGGGCCAGCTCGGCCTGCAGGTACTCGCGGGTCATCTCATCGAGCGCGCCGAACGGCTCGTCCATGAGCAGCAGGCGGGGGTTCTCGGCGAGCGCGCGGGCGATCGCGACGCGCTGCTGCATCCCGCCGGAGAGCTGATCGGGGTAGCGCTCGACGAACTCGGTGAGACCCACCAGCTCGACCAGCTCCCGCACCCGGGCATCCCGTTCGGGTTTGGCCACCTTGTGCAGTTCGAGCGGCAGCGCGATGTTGCCGGCGACGGTGCGCCAGGGCAGCAGGCCGGCCTGCTGGAACGCGATGCCGTAGTCCTGGTCGATGCGCGCCCGCTCGGGTGTCTTGCCGAAGATCTGCAGGTCGCCCGCCGTCACCTCGTCGAGGTCGGCGATGAGGCGCAGCAGCGTCGACTTGCCGCAGCCGGATGGCCCGATCAGCGAGACGAACTCGCCCGCGGCCACCTCGAGGTCGACGCCGGTGAGCGCGACCACGTCGCCGGCCTGGGTGGGGAAGGTCTTGCCCACCCCGGCGGCGCGGACGGCGGTCTGGGTCTGGGTCATGCCTCACCTCTGCGGTACTTCGACAACACGAATCCGAGCGCGGCGACCGACCCGGCGGCGACGAGTCCCATCGCGACGGCGCCGAAGGTGGGGCCCCACGGCGCGGCGGGGTCGCTCGAGCCCTGCCCGGCGAGCTGGATGAGCATGCGCCCGATGCCGCCGCGCATGCCGATCGACACCTCGGCGACGACGGCGCCGACGACGGCATTGGCGGCCGCGAGGCGCAGCGCCGGCAGCAGGTACGGCACGGCGGCCGGCAGGCGCAGACGCAGCAGCGTCGGCCAGTAGCCGGTGCCGTAGCTGCGCATCAGGTCGAGGTGGATGCGGTCCGGGGCCCCCAGCCCACGGAGCGCCCCGACGGCGACCGGGAAGAACGCCAGGTAGGACGCGATCAGCGCGACCGAGACCCACTCCGGCCACGGGAACCCGCCGCGATCGATCTGCTTGCCGATCGCGTTGACCACGGGCGCGAACGCGATCAGCGGGACGGTCTGGCTCACCACCACCCAGGGGAGGATCCCCCACTCCGCCAGGCGCCAGCGCTGCATCACGAGACCCAGCAACCCGCCCACCGCGACGCCGATGATCCAGCCGGCTGCGGCGATCCCGAGGGTGAGAAGAGCCGCGGAGATCACCGAGACCAGCAGCGGCGGGGTGTCGCCGCCGCTCGTGGGCTGCAGCAGCCGGGAGAACATGTCCCAGATGTGCGGCATCGCGCGATCGTGCGTGCGGGGCAGGATCATCACGCCGGAGCCGGTCTCGCCGGTGGCGCCCAGCACCACGCCCTCGGCGGGGCCGAGGAACTTGTACAGCTCCCAGATCGCACCGACGGCGAGCACGCCGATCACCCCCCAGGTGACCGCGCGTGCTCGTCTCATGACTTCGCCGTGAGGCGGTCGGACAGCGCGGGGATCACGGTCTCGCCGTAGACCCGCAGCGTCTCTTCCTTGTTGTCGTGCTGGAGGTAGCCGGCGAACTGGTCGACCCCGATCGACTTCAGCTCTTCGAGCTTCTCGATGTGCTGCGCCGAGGTGCCGAGCACGCAGAACCGGTCGACGATCTCGTCGGGCACGAAGTCGACGTGGTCGTTGCCGGCCTTCCCGTGCGTGTTGTAGTCGTAGCCCTCCCGGCCCTTGATGTAGTCGGTGAGCGCCTGGGGTACGGCGCCCGACTCTCCGTACTTGGCCACGATGTCGGCCACGTGGTTGCCGACCATTCCCCCGAACCAGCGGCACTGGTCGCGCATGTGCTCCCAGTCGTCACCGATGTACATCGGTGCCGCCACGCAGAACGTGATCTCGTCGGGGTCGCGCCCGGCCTTCTCGGCCGCGTCGCGCACGGTCTTGATCATCCACTTGGCGATGTCGACGTCGGCCAGTTGCAGGATGAACCCGTCCCCGACCTCGCCGGTGAGCTTCAGCGCGAGCGGGCCGTATGCCGCGACCCAGACCTCCAGTTCGCTGCCGACCGACCACGGAAAGCGCAGCTCGGCTCCGTTGTACTCGACGCTGCGCGAGTTGCCCAGCTCGCGGATCACGTGGATCGACTCGCGCAGTTCGGCCAGCGTCGTCGGTTTGCCGTTGGTGACCCGCACCGCCGAGTCGCCGCGGCCGATGCCGACGACGGTGCGGTTGCCGTACATCTCGTTCAGGGTCGCGAAGACGGATGCGGTGACGGTCCAGTCGCGCGTCGCCGGGTTCGTGACGAACGGGCCCACCTTCACGCGCCGGGTCTCGGCGAGGATCTGGCTGTAGATGACGTAGGGCTCTTGCCAGAGCAGGTGCGAATCGAAGGTCCAGACGTGGCTGAACCCGTACTGCTCGGCGAGCTTGGCCAGGTGCACCGTACGGCTCGCCGGGGGGTTGGTCTGAAGAACTGCGCCGAAATCCATGTCTCTCCGGTGATTGAGTAGCGCGAAGCGGGTGTCGAAATCAGATCAAATACTGCGACAGCCCGCGCTTGATGAACTTTCCGTCGCCCTTGGCGCCGAGGTACTCGCCCTTGTCGATGACGACCTTGCCGCGGCTGAGCACCGTGTCGACGTGGCCGTCGATCTCGAAGCCCTCCCAGGCGGAGTGGTCCATGTTCATGTGGTGGGTCGCCTGCGAGATCGTCGTGTGCCCCGCCGGGTCGTAGACGACGACGTCGCCGTCGGCTCCGGGGGCGATGACGCCCTTCTTGCCGTACATGCCGAACATCCGCGCCGGCGTGGTGCTGGTCAGCTCGACCCAGCGCTCGAGCGTGAGCTCTCCGGTGACGACGCCCTGGTACATGAGGTCCATGCGGTGCTCGACCGAGCCGATGCCGTTCGGGATCTTGCGGAACTCGTCCTTGCCGAGCTCCTTCTGCCCCTTCATGCAGAACGGGCAGTGGTCGGTCGAAACCATCTGCAGGTCGTTGGTGCGCAGCGCCTGCCACATGTGGTCCTGGTGGCCCTCCTCGCGGGAACGCAGCGGCGTGGAGCACACCCACTTGGCGCCCTCGAAGTCGCCCCACTCTGTGCTCGACGCGCCGAGCTGCTCTTCGAGGGAGAGGTAGAGGTACTGCGGGCAGGTCTCGCCGAACACGTTCTGACCCTTGTCGCGGGCCCAGGCGAGTTGCTCGACGGCCTGCTTCGCCGACACGTGCACGACGTAGAGGGGGGCGCCGGTCAGGTTGCCGAGCATGATCGCGCGGTGAGTGGCCTCCTCCTCCATCTGCCAGGCGCGGGCGATGCCGTGGTAGTAGGGCGTCGTCTTGCCTGCCTCGACCAGCTGCGCGGCGAGCACATCGATCGCCGGGCCGTTCTCGGCGTGCATCATCGTCAGCAGCCCGAGATCGGCGGCGACCTGCATGGCCTTGAGGATCTGCCCGTCGTCGGCGTAGAAGACGCCGGGGTAGGCCATGAACATCTTGTAGCTGGTGATGCCCTCGTCGACGAACCCCCTCATCGCCTTCAGCGAGTCGTCGTCGACACCGCCCATGATCTGGTGGAAGCCGTAGTCGATCGCGCAGTTGCCCGCGGCCTTCTCGTGCCACTTCGCCAGGCCGTCCTGCACCTTGGTGCCGGTGGTCTGCACGGCGAAGTCGATGACCGTGGTGGTGCCGCCCCATGCCGCCGCACGGGTACCGGTCTCGAACGTGTCGGACGCCTCGGTGCCGCCGAACGGCAGCTCGAAGTGGGTGTGCGCGTCGATGCCGCCGGGGATCACGTACTTCCCGGTGGCGTCGATGACGGTATCGGCCTGGACGGTGCCGAGCGGCGTGGTGCCGGGGCTGATCAGCGCGACGATCTTCTCGCCGTCGATGAGCACGTCCGCATCGGTGCGGCCGGTCGACGACACGACGGTGCCGCCCGTGATGAGTGTGGTTGCCATGTCAGTCTCTCTCGCTGATTGAGTAGCGCGCAGCGCGTGTCGAAATCAAGGAATCAGGGCTTGGGGATCGACGTGTACGACTCCGGCCGACGGTCGCGATAGAACTGCCAGTCGTCGCGCATCTGCTTCACCATGTCCATGTCGAGGTCGCGGATCAGGATCTCCTCCTTCTCACCCGAGCCACGGTCTCCGACGAAGTTGCCGCGCGGGTCGATGACCTGCGACGTGCCGTAGAAGTCGACGGCGAGCTCGCCGTATTCGTTGTCCTCCTTGCCGACCCGGTTGGGCTGCAGCACGAAGTAGCCATTGGCGACGGCGGCGGCGGGGCCCTCGACCTCCCAGAGGCGGTTGCTCAGGCCGGGCTTCGTGGCGTTCGGGTTGAAGACCATGTGCGCGCCGTTCAGCCCGAGCTCGCGCCAGCCCTCGGGGAAGTGCCGGTCGTAGCAGATGTACATGCCGACCTTGCCCACGGAGGTGTCGAACACCGGGTAGCCCATGTTCCCGGGGCGGAAGTAGAACTTCTCCCAGAACCGGTCGAGGTGCGGGATGTGGTGCTTGCGGTACTTGCCGAGGATGGTGCCGTCGGATTCCACGATCACCGCGGTGTTGTAGTACACGCCGGTGATGTCCTCTTCGTAGATCGGCAGGATCATCACGAGCTTCAGCTCTTTGGCGAGCTTCGCGAACCGCTGCACGATGGGACCGTCGGCCTGCTCGGCGAAGGCGTAGTACTTCTTGTCTTCGGTGATGCCGAAGTAGGGGCCGTAGAACAGCTCCTGGAAGCAGATGATCTGCGCCCCGTCCTTGGCGGCATCCCGCGCGAACTGCTCGTGCTTGTCGAGCATGGACTCTTTGTCACCCGTCCAGGTGGTCTGGGTGATCGCGGCACGGACGACGGTCATGCGGGCTCCTTCAGGGGCTTTCTTCAGCGACATTGCTTTTTGTTATTCTTCGCCGTAAACATTTCTCTGACGTTACGGAGAATGTCGAGGGGCGTTAACCCGAAACCTAGCGAGGGGTGCCGATGAAGTCGATAGCCCTCGCGATCGAGGAGCGCTCGCCGCAGGGCATCGCCGGCGGGATCGCGCGGCTCATCACGACCGGCGAGCTGGCTCCGGGCGACCGGTTGCCGACGGTGCGCGATCTCGCCGCCGACCTGGGGGTCAGTCCGGCCACGGTCAGCCACGCCTGGCAGCGCCTGTCGTCGACGGGTCTGATCACCAGCCGCGGGCGCAGCGGCAGCTTCGTGCGCGCGATGCCCCGCGAGTGGATGCCGCGCCGCTACCGCGGGATGGACGGCTCCCACGACGCCCCCCTCGACCTCTCGCGGGGAACCCCCGACCCCGCGCTGTTGCCCGCCCTGGGGCCTGCCATCTCGCGGATCGGCGCGCGTGCCGACACCTCGAGCTACATGCAGCTTCCCGACATCCCCGAACTGCACGACCTGCTGCGCGACACCTGGCCCTCGCCGGTGGAGTCGATCACGGTGACGAACGGCGCACTCGACGCGATCGACCGGGCCCTGACCTCCCTGGTGCGTTTCGGCGACCGGGTCATCGTCGAGCACCCGACGTTCCCGCCGTTCCTCGATCTGCTCGAGCATCACGGCCTCGACACCGTCGAGGTCCCGGTCGATGCCGAGGGGATGCGTCCCGACGCGCTGGCCGCCGCCCTCCGCAGCAATCCCGCCGTGGTGCTCCTGCAGCCGCGGGCGCACAACCCGACGGGCGCCTCCATCACGCTCGAACGCGCGAAGCAGCTGGCGTTCGTGCTCTACCGCAGCCGCACCGCCGAGAACGCGCTGGTGATCGAGGACGACCACTCCGGTGCGATCAGCATGGCCCCGGAGGTGACACTGGCAACCTGGTTGCCGGAGCGGGTGCTGCACGTGCGCAGCTTCTCGAAGTCGCACGGACCCGACCTGCGCATCGGCGCGCTCGGCGGACCCCGCGCCCTCGTCGACAAGGTCGTCGCGCGACGCCTGCTCGGCCCGGGCTGGACGTCTCGCATGACCCAGGCGCTGCTGTTCGAACTGCTCACCGACCCGGTATCGGTGGCAGAAGTCGACTCGGCCCGCGACACCTACGCGCAGCGGCAGCGCAGCATGGCCACGGCACTGCGGGATCACGGGGTGGATGCGTGGGCCGGCGACGGCATCAACACCTGGCTCGCGGTGGCCGACGAGCGCAGCGCGATCGTGCGCCTGACCGCGGCCGGCATCCGGGTGGCGCCCGGCCGCCCGTTCCTCGTCACCGGGGACGCGCCGGGCGGACACATCCGGGTCACCGTGGGGGTCGCCCGCGACGATCACGCCATGATCGCGCAGGCTCTCGCCGAGGCGGTCCGCGCGTGAACGTCACCGTGCTGGCCGGCGGGGTCGGCGGCGGCAGGTTCCTGCTCGGCATGCGCGCGGCCCTGCGCGA
>DATMFW010000068.1:0-39712 GCA_035556655.1 Pseudolysinimonas sp. | reverse complement strand
ATGCCCTTGCTCCTCCGCAGCGCGACCACCGCATCCCGGACCTGCGCCAGCCCGGCGCGCGCCCCGGTCTCGACACCGAGCGCCGACGCGAGCTGCCCGTACCGCACCGGGGCACTCTGCCCGCTCTCGTCCCGCAGCTCGAGTTCGAGCGAGAGAACGACGCCCAGCCGGCCGCTCTTCAGCGCGCTGCTGCGGTAGCCGAGCTCGAGTTCGTCGGCCGGAAGCGTGAGCACCTCGCCGGTGGTGAAGTCGAGGAAGTCGATCGCGACCAGCACGTCGCTCAGCTGCTGGCCGTAGGCGCCGATGTTCTGGATCGGCGCCGCCCCGGCGGTCCCCGGGATGCCGCTCAGCGCCTCGATGCCCGCGAGGCCGTGCTCGACCGCGAACGCGACCACCGCATCCCACGGCTCGCCCGCCTCGACCCGGATGCGGGGCACCCCGTCGCTCGCCCGCTCGATTCCGCGGTGCCCCACCCTGATCACCGTGCCGTCGACGCCGTCGTCGGAGACCAGCAGGTTCGAGCCGCCGCCGAGGATCATCCAGTTCTCGGGCTCCCCCCAGGCGGCGAGCGTCGCTTCGACCAGCTCATCGCGGGTCGCGGGTTCGACCAACCGGGCGATCGGGCCGCCGACCCGCAGCGTCGTCAGGGCGGAGAACTCCATCAGGGAGCGACCCGCACCTGCGCTTTGCCGAGGACGGTCTGGCCCTCGAAGGTCACCGTGAGGTCGATGCGCACGCCGTCGTCGTCGATGGCGCCCACCTTCGCCACCACGGTCACCTCGGCACCGGCCACGGCATCCACCGGTACCGGGCGGGTGAACTTGGATTGGTAGTCGGTGACGCGGCCGCTGTCGCCACCGAGCCATTCGACGACCGGCTGCACGGCCAGCCCCATGGTGAGCATGCCGTGGGCGAGCACCCCCGGCAGGCCGACCGACTGCGCGACGTCGTCGCGGTAGTGGATCGGGTTGAAGTCCCCGCTCGCGGCGGCGTACCGCACGAGCGTGTCGCGGGTCAGCTGGTAGCTCTTCTGCGCGATCACGTCGCCGACGTTCATTCGTCGCCCCTGACCACGAGGGTGGAGGTCGCGGTCACCACGTGGGCGCCGGTCGCGTCCGCGATGCTCGACTCCGCCGTCACCATGGCGTGCCCGCCGAGCGTCTTGACGCTCGTCACCATCATCGTCGCGGTGAGCTCATCCCCGGCGACGATCGGCCGGGTGAAGGTGAAGCGCTGGTCGCCGTGAACGACGCGGCTGAAGTCGACGCCGGCGTCCTCGTCGGCGAGCAGCTGCTGCAGGGTGGCGTCCTGGATCACCGTCGCGAACGTCGGCGGGGCCACCACATCGGGGTACCCGGCGGCGCGAGCGGCCTCGGGGTCGAGGTTCAGGGGACTGGTCGCCAGCACGGCGCGCGCGAACTCGCGCACCTTCTCGCGGCCCACCAGGTACGGGGCGGTCGCGGGGTAGCTGCGACCCTGCAGTTCGGGGTTCACCGGCACGGTTCGATCTTAAACGGTGGTCGAGTGCCGCCGAAGGCGGTGTACGACGGTGGTCGAGTGCCGCCGAAGGCGGTGTATCGAGACCCCCCACAAGAAAACCCCGGCCGACCGTCATGGTCGCCGGGGCTTCTGGTGTCGCTGTCTTACTGGCAGCTCTCGCACTGCAGGTCGTCCATCGGGTCGACCGGCACCGCGTAGTCGCCGACGCTGTCGAAGTCGTTCATTCGTGCCCCCTTTCCTAGCCTGAAAACCGTTCTCAAAGTCTCAACCAGAAGTTGAACGTTCTGGCGTGGTCCTTCACTATATAACGGGAATCCCACCGATGTCATTCCACTAGATGTTGTGTTCTCGGCGTGTCGCGAAGTTCTTCCATTCTCGTGGCGGCCACCGACATTTCGCACGCCCTAGACCGCCGTCGTGCAGGAGTTCGCGGTTGTGCAGGACTCCCTGCGCGCACGCTTGCGGAAGCAGGAACTGAACTCCTGCAGAACGGTCGGCTAGGACGCGGGCTGCTGCACCAGGAAGGCGATCAGGCGCTCGACGAGCTCCCAGTCGATCGGCTTCTTGATCGGGAAGCGCACGGTCGCGTTCTCGCCCCGGTAGTCCTCGATCTCGCGCTCCAGCGAGGACGGCGCCTTGGGCACCGGGTACACCCCGACGTGCTTCTTCCAGCCCGAGACGTAGATGGTGTGCCTGCCCTCGATGAGCATCGCGGGCACGCCGTCCCTGATCTCTTCGACGACATTCGGGGCCGCCTGGCGGATGAGCGCGCGGATCCGCTCGAGGCCGGAGCGCGCCTCGACGGGGAACGACGCGATGTACTCGTTCACGGATCCCGGTGTCGCAGCCATGCTCTCGATGCTAGTCGCGCGCGGCAGATGCGATCCTCGGTCCGAGGTGCTCGAGGACGCGATCCGCGGCGGCCGCCCCGGACTCCAGTGCCCCCTCGATCCAGCCGTTCCAGTCGGCGGCGAGGTCCGAGCCGGCGAACTGGACGGCGCCGGCCACGGGGCGCGCCATCACCAGGTCGGCGACGGCTCCGGGTGGGGCGGCGTACCAGCCACCGGCCGAGAACTCGTCGTACGCCCAGTCGTGCGCCAGCAGATCCCGGACGTCGCACGGGCCGATCAGCGCGGCCAGCAGTTCGCTCATGCGCACCGGATCGGAGAGTTCACCCGGCGCCAGGTTGTTGCCGATGGCGACCAGGATCGCCTCCCGTCCGTCGTTCGCCTCGCAGCGGAGCTTGCGGATCGGCCCCTCGCTGGACACCACGAACGGGAAGCCCTCGAGGCCCGCGACCCGGAACCAGGCCTTGAACGCCCGGCCGGGGTTGCCCTGGGCGATCAGCTCCAGGTGGGGGTTCGGTACGTCGATGCTGATGCGGGGGTAGGTCGCCACCGGCACGGTGACGACGGCGGCCGCCGCCGAGTATGCGGCGCCGTCGGCGGTCTCGATGATGACACCGGATGCCGTGTCCGCGATCCTGCGCACGTCCGCACCCGTGCGCACCTCGATCGACGCGTCGTCGAGCATGCCCTCGATCAGCCGAGTCGTGCCGTCGGCGAGCTGGAACCCGAGCCCCGAGTACCCGCGCCAGGGGTCTCCCCCGTAATCGGCGACCACGAGATGCGCATTGAGCACCGACACCTCGTCGGGGCGGGAGTTGAACGCGTTGCCGATGAGCGCGAGCAGGATCTGGCGCGGCGCCGCGCTCAGCCCGCAGCCGTCGACCCAGGCCGCCAGCGACACGTCGTGCCGCTCGATCCACTCCCGGTCGCCGGCCTCCCGGCGCTCGGCGAGCAGGCGGGACTCGCGGCGCAGGCGCGACATCGCGCGGAGCAGTTCTCGGCCCTCGGCGGAGGTCAGCGGGTGCTCGCCCCGCCGGTGCTCGGACCCGAGCACCCAGTCCCAGCGGTCGGCCGCCGGACCCTCGACATAGCCGACGCCGAAGCGCTCGGCCAGTCCCCGCACCATCGGCTGCCGGTCGGGCATCACCCATCCGCCGCCGATCTCGGCGCGGAAGTCGCTGCCGGGGATCGTCTCGACCCGGGTGCGGCCGCCGGCCACCTCGCGGCCTTCCAGAACGAGAACACGCAGCCCCGCATCCGCGAGGCGGCGTGCCGCGTGGGCGCCGGACATGCCGGCGCCCACGCAGATCACATCGGGATCAGGCAAGATCAGCCTGCCTGCCACGCTGTCCAGCGGTCGTTGGCGGTGTCGAAGTTGTCGGCCCACCACGCCTGGTCGAGCAGAACCTGCCCGGCCGGGTCGTGCGAGGTGACCGCGTACTCCGTCTCCAGGTCGCCGAGGTCCGGCTCCGCCGCCGTCGCCGTCGGCGAGTAGGGGATCAGGGCCGCGAAGGCGCTCTGGGCGGCGGGGTCGCCGAAGTAGTTCAGCAGCTGCTGAGCCTTCTCCGGGTCCTTCACGCCCTTCAGCACGGCGACGGACTCGTAGCTGACGATCGACGGGGCATCCCAGGCGGCAGCCCACGAGGCACCCTCGGCGGCCGCGTCGTAGGCGCGACCCGAGTAGATGATCGCCATGTCGACCGAGCCGGAGAGGATCTGCTCGGTGACCTGACCGGGACCCTCGGTCCAGACCAGGTCGCCCTTGATGGTGTCGAGCTTGGTGAACGCCCGGTCGAGGTCCATCGGGTAGAGGTCACCGGGCGCGACGCCGTCCGCCAGCAGCGCGGCCTCGATCAGGCCGCCCTGCGAGTAGGCCCACGCACCGCGCTTGCCCGGGAAGGCCGAGGTGTCGAAGAAGTCCGCCCAGCTGGTGGGAGGGTTGTCGCCGAACTTCGCCTCGTCGTAGTACAGGATGATCCCGTACCGCATGTGCGGGAGCTCGCAGGCGCTGGTCTCCAGCGCCGGGTCGATCCCGGCGAGGTTGGTCACGACCGCCGGGTCGAGCTCCTGGAACAGGGTCCCGCAGTTCGCGACCACGAAGAACGGGTCGGAGTGCACGACGTCCCACGAGACGTTGTCCGACTCGACCTGCGCGCGGATCTTGGCGTAGTCGGTCGGGCCGTCGGTGGCGATGTCGAAGCCGCTCTGCTCGGCGAAGGGCTCGACGAAGGCCTTGGTCTCGGCGTCCTGGAGGGATCCGCCGAAGGAGACGTAGGTCAGCGAGCCGCCTCCGTCACCTCCGTTCCCGCCGTCGGTGGACGAACACGACGTGACCGCGAGTGCCACGGCTGCGGCGACGATGCCGAGCCTTGCTGCTGTTTTCATGAAGGCATTCCTTTCGTTGGGTGAGGGGTAGTGCTGGATGGTGAGTCAGGAAGCAGGACGCTGTCGCGGGGGTCCCAGGCGAGCGTGACCGTGTCGCCGACGGCGCACGGGGGGAGAGTGCCGGCCGGAGCGCGCATCACGGTAGAGTGCCCGGGCGCGTGCTCGACGCGCAGGCGGACCGAGGAGCCGAGGTAGGCCAGGTCGACGATGGGTCCGCTGACCCGGTTCAGCCCCGCTGCGCCGCGGCGCTGCTCGAGCCGGATGCGCTCGGGACGGGTCACGACGCAGACGCTGGCGCCCGCCGCGGCACTGCCGGGCGCGCGCAGCACTCCGCCGTCCACCTTCACGGCGACGGTCCCGTCGCGCTCGCCCTCCGCCTCGCCGGATGCGATGTTCGCCTCCCCGAGGAAGGAGGCGACGAACCGGGTGGCCGGCCGGTCGTAGAGCTCGTCGGGCGTCCCGATCTGCTGGATACGACCGCGGTCGAACACGGCGACCCGGTCGGACAGCGCGATGGCCTCCTCCTGGTCGTGCGTGACATAGAGGAACGTGATGCCGAGCTCGCGGTGCAGGCGCCGGATCTCGGCCTGCAGCGATTCGCGCAGGTTCTTGTCGAGCGCCCCGAGCGGCTCGTCCATCAGCAGCAGCCGCGGCTGGAAGACCAGGGCGCGCGCGACGGCGACACGCTGCTGCTGGCCACCGGAGAGCTGCTTGGGCAGGCGGTCGCCGAATCCGCCGAGGCTCACCTGCTCGAGGGCGGACGCGACCTCGGTGCGGATGCGGTCCCGCGAATACTTGCGCTGCTTCAGCGGGAAGGCGATGTTCTCGAACACCGTCATGTGGGGGAACAGGGCGTAGTTCTGGAACACCATGCCGATGCCCCTGCGGTGCGGCGGCAGGGCCAGCAGGTCCTGGCCGTCCATGGTGATCGAGCCCGCGGTGGGGGCGACGAATCCGGCGACCATGTTCAGGGTCGTGGTCTTGCCCGACCCGCTCGGGCCGAGGAAGGTGAGGAACTCGCCGGAGCGGACGTCGAGGTCGACCTCGTCGACCGCGGTCTGGCCGGGGTAGGTCTTCCGGAGTCCGCGCAGGGTCAGCGCGGCGCCGGGGAGGTTCTCAGGGGGCACGACGTGGCTCCGATCTCTGGGCGAGGACGACGAGCAGCAGGATGATCGCGGTGCTGACCATGAGGATCGTGGAGACCGCCGCGACGGTCGGGTCGGATTCCTGCGCGACGCTGGTGAACATCTGGACGGGCAGGGTGCGCACGGACGGGCCGACCAGGAAGATCGAGACCACGAGTTCGTCGAACGAGGCGATGAAGGCGAACAGCGCACCGGCGAGCACGCCCGGCCGGATGATCGGCAGGGTGACCGAGAGGAAGACCCGTAGCGGTGCCGCGCCGAGGCTGGCGCCCGCCCGCTCGAGGGTGGTGTCGAATCCGCGGAGGCTGGCGGCGACGGCCACCACCACGTACGGCGTGGCCAGCACCGTGTGCGCGAGCACCATGCCGCCGGGGGAGTTCACCAGCCGGAAGTTCAGGAATACCAGGTAGACCGCGACACCGATGATCACGACGGGCAGGATCATCGGGCTGAGGAACAGCCCGTTGAGCACCTGGGCGCCGCGGATGCGGATGCGGGACAGCCCGAGCGCGGCCGCGGTGCCGAGGGTGGTCGCGACCACGGCGACGATCACCGCGATCAGCAGCGAGGTGCCGAGCGCCGACAGCCAGCGATCGTCGGTGACGATGTTCTCGTACCAGCGGAACGACCAGCTCTCCGGCGGGAACCGGTACGAGCGCGAGCCGGTGAAGCTCATCGGGATCACGATGAGCATGGGCACCAGAAGCCAGAGCGCGCCGATGCCGGAGATCACCTGCAGCACCCGCCACACGGCGCCGGAGTTGCGTTCCGGATCGCGGACCCGCGTCGCGCTCACGACCGGCCTCCGCGGGCACGCAGCGGGGAGGGCAGCTCGCGGCGGTTCGAGATGAGCCAGAACAGCCCGAGCATCGCCACGGTGACCAGGAACAGCACGACCGCCATCGCGCCGCCGCGGCCCCAGGCCAGCAGGTCGGAGACCTGCGTGACGATCAGTTGCGAGAACAGCGAGTTCTGCGGCGAGCCGAGGACGGCCGGGGTGATGTAGAACCCGAGGGCCAGCACGAACACCAGCAGCCCGCCGGCCGCCACCCCCGGAGCCGACAGCGGCAGGTACACCCGCAGGAACGCGACGGAGGGTCGCGCGCCGAGGCTCTGCGCGGCGAGCACCAGGCCGCGGTCGATCGAGGACAGGCTCGCGTACAGCGGCAGCAGCATGAACGGCAGCAGGATCTGCGACATGCCGATGACCACCGCGGGCAGGGTCCCGAGGATCTCGACCGGGCCGAGTCCCACCGAGGCGAGCAGCGCGTTCAGCAGACCGTTGCGCTGGAACAGGATGAGCCAGGCGTAGTTGCGCACCATGAGGCTGGTCCAGAAGGTGAGCAGCACGATCGCGAGCAGCACCATGCGCCAGCGCGCCGACACCCGGGTCATCACGTAGGCGTACGGGTAGGCCACGAGCACGGTGACGGCGGTCACGATGAGCGCCGTCGTGAAGGTCCGCACCAGGATCGTGACGTTGGCATCGTTCGCGAAGAACCAGAGGTAGTTGCCGAACGGGCCGACCCCGGCCTCCGTCTCGCGGAACTCGGTGAAGCTGCGGGTGATGAGCATCGCCAGCGGGTACACGAAGAACACCGCGAGGAACGCGAGCGCGGGAACGAGCAGCCACCCGCCGCGGAGCGGGTGCTCGATTCCTCGGTACCGGGTGGCCATGTCTCAGAGCTGCAGGTAGTCGGGGATGCCGGGGGTCAGGGAGGTCCAGACCGTCTTCACCTGGGTGTACAGGTCGACGGCCGAGCGCCCGCCCTCGCGGCCGTAGCCGGAGCGCTTCATGCCGCCGAACGGGACCTGGTCGGAGACGTGGAAGTAGGTGTTGAGGTACACGTTGCCGGCCTGGACGGCGCCGGCGACCCGGTGGGCCCGGCCGACGTCCCCGGTCCAGATGCCGGCCGCGAGGCCGAAGTCGGTGCCGTTGGCGCGCTCGATCGCCTCGGTCTCGTCCTGGAATCCGGCGACCGCGAGCACGGGCCCGAACACCTCGCGCTGCATGATCGTGGCGTCCCAGGCGACGTCGTCGAAGATCGTCGGGGGCACGAAGAACCCGTCCTTCAGGCGCTCGTCGTCGGGGGTGTCGATCGACACCGCGACCCGCGCGCCGTCGGCCTTGGCCTGCTCGATCATCGCCAGGGTCTTCTGCTGCTGGGTCCGGGTCGCCTGCGGGCCGATCTTCACCGACGGGTCGAGCGGATCGCCCACGGTGAGGCCGGAGGTGAACTCGACGAGCCGCTGCATGAACTCCTCGCGGATCGACTCCTGAACCAGTAGCCGCGACCCGGCGATGCAGGCCTGCCCGCAGTCGGAGAACACCCCGAGGGTCACGCCGTGCAGCGCGCGGTCGATGTCGGCGTCCTCGAACACGATCTGCGGCGACTTGCCGCCGAGCTCGAGGGCGACCGGGGTGAGGTTGGCGGCGGCGGTCTCGGCGATCGCCCGGCCGGTGGCGTCGGAGCCGGTGAACACGATGAGGTCGTTGCGCGGGTCCGAGACGAGCAGTTCGCCGGTCTCGCGCCCGCCGGTGACGACCTGGGCGACGCCGTGCGGCAGCCCGGCCTCCTCCATGATCTCGGCGAGCAGCATCGCGGTCAGCGGGGATTCGGCGGCCGGCTTGAGGATGCACACGTTGCCGAACGCGATGGCCGGGGCGATCTTCTTCGTGGCGAAGATCAGCGGGGCGTTCCAGGGCACGATCGCGGTCACCACGCCGAACGGCTCGCGGCGGGTGTAGGTGTGGAACCCGTCGGAGACGGGGATCACGTCGCCGGTGATCTTGTCGGCGTAGCCGCCGAAGAACGAGAAGGTGCCCGAGGCGCGCTTGGCCATGGCGAGGGTCCCCGACAGCGGGGTTCCGATGTTCTCCGATTCCAGCCGCGCGAACTCGTCGGCGCGCGCGAGCATGAGGCGGTTGACCTCCATCATGATCCGGCCGCGCTCGGTCGGCGGGGTGGCCATCCAGCCCGGCAGCGCCGCCCGGGCGTCTTCGAACACCCTGTCGATCTCGGCGGGCCCCGCGTCGGCGACCTCGCGCAGGGTGCTGCCGTCGATGGGGTTGTAGATCAGGGTCACGTGGTCTCCGGTGAGGGTGCGGTGCGGACGGCGACGGCGTCGATCTCGACGCGCATCCAGGGGCGGTAGAGCGAGGCGACGGCGACGGTGGTGGTCGCGGGGCGGGCCGATCCGAGCAGGGCGGCGCGGGCGGATGTCAGGGCCGGCACATCGGCCATGTCCGTCAGGTAGATGGTGAGCTTCGCGAGGTCCTCGACGGTGTATCCGGCGAGCTCGACCATGGCGATGACCGACGCCAGCGCCTCGGTGACCTGCGCCTCGACATCGTCGGTCTCGGTCTCGGGCATGCAGCCGGACACGTAGAGCGTGCCGGCGGCGTCGACGGCGTCGGAGTAATAGACGCCGTCACGGTCGTCGTGCTGGTTCACGTATCGGTGGGTCGCCAACGTGCTGTGCCTCCCTCGGGATAGGGGAAGTCTTTCCGGAGGCTGTGCCGCGATACAGGGGCGGCTGCACAAGGCTGAGCGGCTGCGTTAGGCAGCCGCACAAAGTGGGGGGGTTTCAGCTCAGAGCACGCAGCCGCGGGGCCAGATCACGCTCGAAGAGCTCGAGGAATCGCCGCTGGTCGGCGCCCGGTGAGTGGAACACCAGATGGTTCAGTCCGGCATCGACGTACTGGCGGATGCCCTCCACCACCTCGTCCGGGTCCGAGCCCACGATCCAGCGCGAGGCGATCTGCTCGATCGGCAACGCATCCGCCGCCTTCTCCATCTCGATGGGATCGGTGATGTCGTGCTTCTGCTCTTTGCTGAGGGCCAGCGGCGCCCAGAACCGGGTGTTCTCGAGCGCGGCGTCGGGGTCGGTGTCGTAGGAGAGCTTGATCTCGATCATGCGGTCGATGTCGTCGAAGGAGCGATCGGCCTGCGCAGCGCCCTCTTTCACCGCCGGGATCAGCTCGTCGGTGTAGAGGCCCATGCCCTTGCCCGACGTGCAGATGAACCCGTCGCCCGCGCGGCCGGCGTAGCGCGCCACGACCGGACCCCCGGCGGCGATGTAGACGGGGATGGGGGTCTCGGGCCGGTCGTAGATCGAGGCGTCGACGGTGCGGTAGTACTCGCCGTCGAAGCTCACGCGATCCTCGGTCCAGAGCGCCCGCATCAGGTCGACCGATTCGCGCAGCCGCGCGAAGCGCTCCTTGAACTCGGGCCACTCACCGCGCCATCCGGTGGCGATCTCGTTGAGGGCCTCGCCCGATCCGACACCCAGGATGATGCGACCCGGGTACAGGCAGCCCATCGAGGCGAAGGCCTGCGCGAGGACCGCCGGGTTGTACCGGAAGGTCGGCGTCATGACGCTCGTGCCGATCCGGATGGTCGAGGTGCGTTCGCCGACCGCGGCCATCCAGGTCAGCGAGAACGGCGCATGCCCGCCCTCGTGCCGCCAGGGCTGGAAGTGGTCGCTGACGGTGACCGATTCCATGCCGTGCGCCTCGGCCGCGACCGCGATCTCGACGAGTTCGCGCGGGTCGAACTGCTCAGCGGACGCCTTGAAACCGAGGTGGAGGGTCATGCTCTGAAGACTATGCGGAAAGGGGCGGCCCCCGCCGTGAGCGCGAGGGCCGCCCGCTCGGTCAGGTGCGGTCTTCGGCCGCGACCGCGAGCGCCGGGTCCTCCTCGGTGAAGTCCATCACCGGGGGCTTGCGCGTGAAGAACCGGGTGAGACCGGCCAGGTACAGGATGCCGAGCACCACCCACGGGATCCCGATCCAGAAGGCCAGCGGGGCGAGGCTGGTCCAGAGCCACACGGTGAGGGCGAAGCCGATCACCGGCAGGATCAGGAACAGCACGATGCCCTTGCCGTCGCGTTGCTTGCGGTCGAGGAAGAAGTGCTTGATCACACTGAGGTTGACGAACGAGAACGCGAACAGCGCGCCGAAGTTGATCATCTGGAAGATGGCGTCCAGCGGGACCACGAGCGCGAGCAGCCCGAGCGCCCCGAGGATCACGATGGTGATCCAGGGGGTGCGGAACCGCTCGCCGAGCCGGCCGAAGGCGCCCTTGGGCAGCAGGCTGTCGCGCCCCATGGCGAACAGGATGCGGGCGACGCTGGCCTGAGCGGTCAGTGCGGCCGCGAAGGATCCGGCGACGAAGGCCGCGGTGAAGACGCCCGACAGCGCGACGCCGCCGATGCGCATCATCAGGTCGACCGAGGCCGCATCCGCGCTGAGGTTCTCGTAGTCGGGGAACACCAGCCCCGCGACCCAGGCCGCGATGGTGAAGATCAGGCCGCCGGCGAGCGTGGTGAGGATGATGGCGCGCGGAATGGAGCGCTTGGGATCCTTGGCCTCTTCGCTGAGAGTGGAGACGGCGTCGAACCCGAGGAAGGCGAGCGCGAGGATCGCCGCGCCCGCGGCGATGTGCTGCAGATCGGCGGTGCCGGACCAGAACGGGTCGGTGACGGGGACGCCGTTGGCGGCGTTGCTGAACGCGCCGATGCCGCTGACGACGAACACGATGACGAACAGCACCTGCGCGCCGACGAGGGCGAGGTTGATGCCGGTGACGATGGTGATGCCGATGATGTTGAGCACGGTGACCACGACGACCGCGAGCACCGTCCACACCCAGCCGGGGATGGCGGGCAGCACGGCGCTCATGTACTGCCCGATCAGCAGGTAGCTGAGCATCGGCAGCAGCAGGTAGTCCAGCAGCAGCGCCCAGCCGACGACGAATCCGACGTGCGGGCCGAATGCGCCGCGCGAGTAGGTGTACGCCGAGCCGGCGACCGGGTATGCCCGCACCAGCTGCGCGTAGCTCGAGGCGGTGACGAGCATCGCGATGGTGGTCACGACGTACGCGCCGGCGAGATGCCCATCGGTGGCGGCGGTGGCGTAGCCGAAGCTGGTGAACACCGCGAGCGGGAGCATGTACGCCAGCCCGAACACCAGCAGCTGGCCGGTGTTGAGCTTGCGCTTGAGGCGAAGGCCGGTGGCCTGCGCCGGGGCGGTTGCGGTCATGACGATGGCGTCCTTTCCAGAGGGGAGCGAAGTCGGGAAAGCACTTTCCCCGATTGCTGGACGCGATGGTACACGGGTGGTATTGCTTTGGCTAGAGGTCGCGCGCGGCGCGCATCCCCGCTTCCCGCAGCCACGTCAGCGGCGCGCCGAGCGCGGCCTCCGGCGACCCCGCGAGCGCCGTGAGATCGACGGATGCGGCCCCCCGCCCATCCGGAAGCACCGGTTCAGAATCCACCCGGCCCGCGATCACCACCACCCGGGTCGCGGCTCCCGCGAGCCCCAGCGCATGCCCGACCACCTTGCCGCCGAGCGACGTGGCATCGAAGCGGCCCTCCCCCGTGATCAGCACATCGGCGCCGGCCGCCGCGGCCGTCAGCCCGCTCAGCCGCGCCAGTTCGGCCGATCCCGCGACGAGTTCGGCACCCCAGGCGGCGGCGAAGCCGAAGCCGGCGCCGCCCGCCGCCCCCGCACCCGGCAGCCGCGGGTCGCCCCCGAGCACCTCGGCCCACACCCCGAGCGCGCGGTCGAGAATCTCGACCTGCCCGGGGTCGGCCCCCTTCTGCGGACCGAACACCGCCGCCGCCCCGTCCGTGCCGAGCAGCGGGTTCGTGACATCGGTGAGCAGGCGCACTCCCCCGGCGGGCGGGGGCACCAGCGACGACGCGTCGGCGGATGCCAGCCCGGCCAGCGCGGCACCGCCGGGTTCCAGCTCGGCCCCTTCCGCATCCCGCAACGAGAGCCCGAGCGCCTGCAGCGCCCCGGCCGCGCCGTCCGTGGTGGCCGAGCCGCCCAGGCCGATGACGAGCGAGCGCGCACCCGCCGCGAGCGCGGCGGCGAGCACCTGCCCGAGCCCGCGGCTGGTCGCGCCGAGGGCGTCCAGGGTCTGCATCTGGGGCAGCCCCGAGCTCTGGGCGAACTCGGCGACCGCGGTGTCGTCCGGCAGCATCAGCCAGCCGGCGCGCACCGGCCGGCCGTCCGGGCCGGTGACCTCGAGCTCGTGACGCATCGCGCCGGGCACCGCGGCCTGCACCGCGTCGAGCGTCCCCTCGCCGCCGTCGGCCTGCGGGATCTGAAGCACCTCGTCGTCCGGCCGCACCTCCCGCCAGCCCTCGGCGATCGCCGCCGCCGCCGCAGCCGCCGCCGCGGAACCCTTGAACGAATCGGGAGCGATCACCACACGCAGCACGGCCACACCCTACGGCACCTGGTTAGGCTCGCCTCGTGGCCAGGCCCGACGCTCCCCCGACGCTGTACGACCTCGCGCGCGAGGCCGGAGTGTCGCTCGCCACGGCGTCCCGGGTGGTGAACGGCAGCACGCGCAAGGTCGCCGAGCCGTACCGGGTGCGGGTTCTCGAGGCGGCGGATCGCATCGGCTACCGCGCCAACCTGTCGGCCCAGGCGGTGGCGCGCGGCACGTCGCGCCTGGCGGCGCTGCTGGTCAGCGACATCGTCGACCCGTTCTTCGCCGCGGTCACCGCGGGGGTGTCGCGGGCGGCCGAGGCCGAGGGCCTGCTCGTGACGATGTCGGTGACCGACCGGCGCAGCGATCGCGAGCTCGAACTGTTGCGCACCATCGGCGGATTCCGCCCGCGGCTGGTGCTGCTGATCGGCAGCCGGCGCACGACGGAGCCGAGCTCGGAGCTCGAGGACGAACTGCGCGAGCTGCGCAGGGCAGGCGCCGACGTGGTCGTCGTGGGCCATCACCGGCTGCCGTTCGCCTCGGTGCGCGCCGATGATACGACCGGGGCGCGTGAACTCGCCGAAGCGGTCGCGGCGGCGGGGCGCTCGCGGGTGGCGATCCTCGCCGGGCCGGCCGACCTATCGACGGCGACCGCCCGGGCGGAGGGCTTCCGCGCCGGGTTGCGCGCCGCGGGACTCGATCCGGTGGCGGTCGTGCACGGCGAGTTCGGGCGCTCGGGTGGGCGCGCCGCGGCGCTCGAGGCCGTCGGCGCCGGAGCGGATGCCCTGCTCGCCGTCAACGACGTGATGGCGCTCGGTGCGTTGAGCGCGCTGCGCGAGCGCGGCATCCGGGTGCCCGAGCAGGTGGCGGTGACCGGCTTCGATGACATCGCGGCGGCGGCGGATGCGGTGCCCGCCCTGAGCTCGGTCCGCATCGATCTCGAGGCGCTCGGCGAGCGCGCGGTGGCCGTGGCCCTCGCCGGGGACGACTCCGCCGCGGAGGTGGTCCCCGCGCACCCCGTGCTGCGCGCCAGCACCGGCCACTGACCCGCTCTCCCCTGCCTGAGAGTGCAGGCGTCGACACTGTCGCGCGCCCGCACTGGTCACGAGCGCACTCTCACCCCGGGTTGACCGGGGATGCGCGCGGCTCTATCGTGTGGGAAAGCCCTTTCCAGCACCAGCGCGAGGAGCATCCGCGAGACATGGACAGCATCGGCATCATCATGAACGGCGTCTCGGGACGCATGGGATACCGGCAGCACCTCGTGCGCTCGATCCTCGCCATTCGCGACCAGGGCGGGGTGCTGCTGAGCGACGGCAGCCGCGTCCAGGTCGAGCCGATGCTCGTGGGCCGCAGCGCAGGCAAGCTGCGCGAACTCGCCGACCGGCACGGCATCCAGCGCATCGAGACCGACCTGGACGTCGCGCTCGCCGACCCCGGTTTCCCGATCTACGCGGACTTCCTGGTCACCACCGCGCGGGTGGCCGCGCTGCGGAAGGCGATCGCCGCCGGCAAGCACATCTACACCGAGAAGCCCACCGCCGAGAGCTTCGCCGACGCCCTCGACCTCGCCCGCGCGGCGCGCGACGCCGGGGTGAAGAACGGTGTCGTGCACGACAAGCTCTACCTGCCCGGGCTGCTGAAGCTGCGCCGGCTCATCGAATCCGGGTTCTTCGGACGCATCCTCAGCGTGCGCGGCGAGTTCGGCTACTGGGTGTTCGAGGGCGACTGGCAGCCCGCACAGCGGCCCAGCTGGAACTACCGCTCCGAGGACGGCGGCGGGATCGTCAGCGACATGTTCGCGCACTGGAACTACGTCATCGAGAGCCTGTTCGGCCCCATCGACAGCGTGTACGCCCGCGCCGTCACGCACATCCCCGAGCGCGTCGACGAGCGCGGCGAGCGCTACACGGCGACCGCCGACGACGCCGCGTATGCCATCTTCGAGCTCGAGGGCGGGGCCATCGTGCAGCTCAACTCCAGCTGGACGGTGCGCCCCCACCGCAAGGAGCTCGTCGAGTTCCAGGTCGACGGCACGCTCGGCTCGGCCGTTGCCGGACTGTTCGGCTGCGAGATCCAGCCGCGCGTGGCCACCCCCAAGCCGGTCTGGAACCCCGACCTGCCCGAGACCCACGACTACTACGCCGACTGGCACGAGGTACCGGTGAACGACGTGTTCGAGAACGGGTTCAAGGTGCAGTGGGAGTCGTTCCTTCGCCATGTGCTCGAGGACGCCCCCTACGACTACGACCTGCTGGCCGGCGCCCGCGGGGTCCGGCTCAGCGAGGAGGGGCTGCGCTCGAGCGCGGAGGGCCGGCGCATTCCGCTGGAACCGGTGACGCTGTGACGGCGGTGCGCCTGCCGTCGGCGGACGGGTCGGCGCAGGAACTCGAGCTGCGCGCCGCTCCCGCGTTCGGCCAGCCCGCCACGGCGCTGCGTTCGCGCGTCGCCTACGCGGCCGCGCACGTCATCCCGCACGCCTGGGCCGACAACACGCCGGGCCGGCCGGCCGAGCTCGACTGGGATGCCACGCTCGCCTTCCGCCATCACCTCTGGTCCTGGGGGCTCGGCGTCGCGGATGCGATGGACACCGCCCAGCGCAACATGGGACTGGACTGGGCCGCGACGGCCGAGCTCATCCGCAGAAGCGCGGCCGAGGCCCGCTCGGTCGGCGGAGACCTCGTAGTGGGGGTCAACACCGACCACCTCCCGGATGCGCCGGCAACGCTCGACGAGGTCGTCGCGGCCTACCTTCTGCAGCTGGAGGTCGCCGAGGACGCCGGCGCCGGCGTCGTGCTGATGGCCTCGCGGCACCTGGCCGCGGCGGCGGAGTCGCCCTCGGACTACGAGCGCGTGTACCGCGAGGTGCTCGCCCGGACCGGCGCGCCGGTCGTGTTGCACTGGCTCGGCGAGGCGTTCGACACCCGCCTCGCCGGTTACTTCGGCGCCCCGCACCCGGAGGAGACCGTGCTGCGCATCATGGGCGAGAACGCCGAGAAGGTGCGCGGCATCAAGATGTCGCTGCTGGATGCCGGGGCCGAGCGCGCGCTCCGGGCGCGGCTTCCCGAGACCCAGCGCATGTTCACCGGAGACGACTTCCACTACGTCGGACTCATCGCCGAGGGCTCCGACGCCCTGCTCGGCGCCTTCGCCGCCGTCGCCCCCGCGGCGTCGGCGGCGGTCCAAGCGCTGGACTCCGGCGATGCCGAGGCGTACCGGCTGATCCTGGAGCCGACCGAGGCGCTCGCGCGGCAGGTGTTCGCCGCCCCGACGCAGTTCTACAAGACCGGCGTCGCGTTCCTGGCCTGGTTGAACGGTCACCAGCCGTCGTTCACGATGGTGGGCGGCCTGCACGCCGGGCGCAGCATCCCGCATCTGGCCGAGATCGTGCGCCTGGCCGACGCGGCCGGTGCGCTCGAGAAGCCGGAACTCGCCGCCGAGCGCTGGAGCGCCCTGCTCGAACTGAACGGCCTGGCATGACCGGGCTGGAACGCTTCTCGCTCAACCAGGCGACCATCAAGTACGCCGACCTGCCGACGGCGGTCCGGGTGACGGCCGAGGCGGGGATCCCGGCGATCGGCCTGTGGCGCGAACCCGTCCAGGGTCATGGGCTGGATGCCGCCGCCCGTCTCGTGCGCGACGCCGGCCTTCGCGTCTCCTCGCTCTGTCGCGGCGGGTTCTTCACCGCGCCGGAGGGGGCGGATCGTCGCGCCGCACTGGAGGACAACCGGCGTGCCATCGACGAGGCGGAGACGCTGGGGGCCCCGACGCTGGTGCTGGTGGCGGGCGGCTTGCCCGCCGGGTCGCGCGATCTGGCGGGCGCCCGCGAGGCCGTCGCCGACGCCCTCGCCGAGCTCGCCCCCTACGCCGCCGCCGCCGGGGTGACGCTGTCGATCGAGGCGCTGCACCCGATGTACGTGTCCGACCGTGCCGTCGTGTCGACGCTGGCTCAGGCGCTCGACCTCGCGGCGCCGTTCGACCCCGCCCTGGTCGGCGTCGTCGTCGACACCTTCCACCTGTGGTGGGATCCGGATCTCGCGGCCCAGGTCGCCCGAGCCGGCGCCGGGGGTCGTATCGCGAGCTACCAGGTCTGCGACTGGGTCACGCCCATCGCGGCCGATCCGCTGCTGTCTCGCGGGATCCCGGGCGATGGCGACATCGACTTCGCCGCGTTCACGGGGCTGGTGCGCGATGCCGGGTGGGCGGGCGATGTCGAGTGCGAGGTGTTCCGGCAGGAGGTCTGGGACGCCGACCCGGCCGAGGTGGCGGCACGCGCCGCCGCCGCGTACCTGCGGCTGGTGGCGCCGTACCTCTGACCTGATCGTCCGGTGACCATCTGGGGTGGTTCGGGCGAGGTTGCCGACGGCCGCTGCTATACAAGGAGCGTGAGCGACAGTCTCGCGGCGACGATCCGCCCCGACTACCCGGAACCTCTCTGGGTGCAGACCGTCGAGCTCATCACCGCCGAGATCGAGCGCGGAACCCTGCGGCCCGGGGTGCGCCTGCCTCCCGAGCGCGAGCTCTGCCAGCAGCTCGGCATCTCCCGCGTCACGCTGCGCAAGGCCCTGACCCACCTGGTCGAGGCCGGGGTGCTGAGTCCCTCGCACGGGCGCGGCTGGTACGTCTCCGGCCCCGGGACGGCGGCGGCCACGACGCAGCGCGACTGGCCCAACAGCCTCGAATCGTTCAGCGAGACCGCGGCGCGCATGGGCCTCGAGGCGACCTCCGTCGTGCTCAGGGCCGAGGCGGTGCCCGCCACCATCGACGAGGCCGAGGTGCTGCAGGTGGCGCCCGGCACCCCGCTGTTCGTGCTCGAGCGGGTACGCCTGCTGGGGGGCGTTCCCATCGCGATGGATCGCGACAAGGTGCCGGCCGCCCTGATCCCGGATCACGCGGCGCTCGACTTCACCACCGCATCCCTCTACGAAGCCCTTGCCGCGCAGGACGTGCACCCGGTGCGCGCCGAGAGCACCGTCGAAGCGGTCTCGGCCGGCGACGAGCTCGCCCGGCACCTCGACCTCGAGCCCGGCAAGCCGGTGCTGGTGCTCACCCAGGTCGTCGTGGACTCCGCGGAGCGGCCGGTGCTGTCCTCGGTGATCCAGTACAGCGGCGACCGCTACCGGCTGCGCACCTCGTTCGCCCGCAGCACGGCCCCGAAGCGCCGCTAGAGCACGAGCATCGCGGCGAGCTGCAGCCCGCAGACCACCCCGGTGACGGCGGCGACCGTCCCGCGGGTGAGGCGCGCGCGGGCGATCAGCCAGGCCGCGCAGGTGAGCAGGATCAGCGGGATGCCGGACCCGCCGTGCGCATGGCCCGCGTCTCCCGGCGCCATCGCCAGGCCCCCGAGCACGAGGGTCATCGCCCCGAGGTCGAGCAGCACGCCATGCACCTCGGCATGAGCGCGTGCGAACGGGGTGAGGGCGAGCGTCAGGGCGCCGAGGGCGAGGGCCGCGGTCAGGTGACCCGTGGCATCCGCCCCCATCGCGAGCGCCATGGCGCCGACCATGGCGCTGTGCGGCGGGACGTGCCACGCGAGTACACGCCCCGCCGGGACCGCGGTCATGCCGTCCAGAGCGTCTTCGCGTTGACGAACTCACGGATGCCGAACCTGCCGAGCTCGCGGCCGTAGCCGGAGTCCTTCACGCCCCCGAAGGGCAGGCCGAAGAACGACGCGGTGTTGCCGTTGGCGAACACCGCCCCGAACTCCAGGCGCTGTTGCAGCGCATCGATCTCGGCCTGGTCGCCCGACCACACCGAGGCGGCCAGACCGAACTCGGAGTCGTTGGCGAGCTCGACGGCCTCCTCCAGCGACGACACCTTGTAGACGCACGCGACCGGGCCGAAGCACTCCTCGCGGTAGATGCGCATCTCGGGGGTGACGCCGGTGAAGACCGTCGCCGGGTAGAACCAGCCGGGGCCCTCGGGCAACTCGCCCCCCGTGTGCACGGTGACGCCTTTCGCCTTGGCGTCCTCGACGAGTTCGTGCGCCTCGGCGCGGACGCTCTCGGTGGCCATCGGGCCGAACCCGGTGCCCTCGGCGAACGGGTCGCCGGGCCTGGTCGACTCCATCTTGGCCAGGAACGCGGCGAACCACTCGTCGTAGACGTCCTCGTGCACGTAGAACCGCTTGGCGCAGATGCAGCTCTGCCCGCTGTTCTGGGTGCGGGAGTTCGCCCCGAACTCGGCGGACTTGGCCACGTCGGCGCTCGGCATCACGACGAAGACGTCGGTGCCCCCGAGTTCGAGCACGCTCTTCTTGATGTTGCGCCCGGCGGCCTCGGCCACCGCCGCGCCGGCACCGACCGACCCGGTCAGCGTGACGGCCTTGATGCGCCGGTCGTCGAGCAGCTTCGACGCCGCCGCCCCTTCGATCAGCAGGGTCTGGAACGCTCCGGCCGGGAAACCGGCACGCTCGAACAGCTCGCCGAGGTAGACCGCGATCTGCGGGACGCTCGAGGCGTGCTTGAGCAGGCCGGTGTTGCCGGCCATGAGCGCCGGCGCCGCGAATCGGACGACCTGCCAGAACGGGTAGTTCCAGGGCATGACGGCGAGCACCGTCCCGATCGGCTGGAACACCACGCGCGCCGCCGACGCGCCCACCCCGGACGGCTCGACCGGGGTCTCGTCGGCGAGGTACTCCTCGGCGTGGTCGGCGTAGTGGCGCATGCCGTTGGCCGACTTGGTCACCTCGTACTTCGCGGTCGCGATGGTCTTGCCCATCTCGGTCGCGGCGAGCCCGGCGAGCAGGTCGAGGTCGGCGTCCATGAGGTCGGCGGCGGCGTGCATCCATGCCGCACGCTGGGCGAACGTCGTCGCGCGCATCGCCGCGTTGGCGGCATCGGCGCGCGCGAGGATCGCCTCGACCTCGGCGGGAGTGTGGGCGTCGAAGGTCTTCTCGACGACACCGGTGGCGGGGTTGAGGGTGGCGATGGCCATGGGTGACTCCTTTGTTCAGGCCGGATGGAGCTGCCGGGCGAGGGCGAGAGCGCCGGCGACCGGGGGTTCGGTGAGCAGGTGCACGGTGAACGACGGGTGCCGCTCGCCGACCAGTCGCACCAGCGCGCTGAACAGGCGCGGCTGACCGACGATGACGCTGCCGGCTGCGACGACGTCGGTTCCGGCGGCGCCGCGGCGCACCAGCTGGTCGACGAGCCGGGCGAGGTGACGTGCAGCGTTCTCGATCACCGTCGAGGCGAGGGCGGATCCGGCGTCGGCCGCCGCGAACACGGCGGGTGCCGCGCGGCCCCAGTTCTCCATCGTCGGCTCGTCGTTCACCGCACGGGCGAGTCGCTCGGCGCCGTCGACCGCGAAGGCCGCGCACAGCCCGCCGAGCAGGCCGTCGTCGGGGTGCCCGTCGTCATGTGCGCGGAGGGCCGCCCGGGTCGCCTCTCGCACGATCCCGGCCGCACCGGCCTCGTCGCCGATCACCCAGCCCCAGCCGCCGGTGATCAGGGGATCCCCGGCGGCGTCCGCTCCGACGCCGATCGCTCCGGTGCCCGAGATCAGGCCGATGCCCGAGACCAGGCCGGCCGCCGGCACCAGCAGCGCGGCGTCGTTGACGCAGCGCGCGCGATGCCCGAGCGTCGCGAGCGCGTGCTCGAACTCGCGCGCGATGCCGGCGGTGTCGAGCCCCTGCGCCCCGATCCCGAGCGCGGTGATCGTCGCGCCGGGCGGCATCTGGGCGGCGAGCAGGGCCTGCACCCAGGCGACGCCGGACGCGACCGGCTCGGCGTCCCAGTCGGTGCTGGGCACGACGGCGTCCACGACGACGCGTCCGTCCAGGGTGCTGGCTCGCACCGCGGACTTGGTGCCGCCGAGGTCGAGACCGACGAGCAGAGCGGTCATGGGGTCTCCGCCGGGGGCGCGACCTTGGTGTCGTCGTGGAAGAAGACGAACTCCTCGATCTCGACACCGCGCGCCCGGGCGACGGCCTCGACGAGCACCTGCATGGCGACGGCCTCGAGCACGGCGCGCTGCGAGGGCGGCAGTTTCGGGAGCGTGATCACCCGCAGGCCGTCGGCCTCGGGCACCTCGGCAGCGGTCACCAGGATGACGCGGTTGCCGGCGGCGGTCAGCATGCGGGCCACCTCGAGCTCGCGTTCGGCGCCGAACAGCACGTGCACGCCGGCCGGACTGGCCGACTCCATCGAGCCGTGCAGGTAGGTGCGGGTGCTGAGGCCCGACGAGGGCACGCGGGCCACCTCGCGGAACAGCAACGCGCCGGCCTCGGCGGATCCGGCCGACGGACCCGAGCCGATGAAGTCGGCCCAGGGAGCCCCCTCGAACGACTCGGCGAGCTCGGCGGCGCGTGCCCCGAGCCGGGCGTCGAGATCGCGGACCTGCTGCGGCAGCGCCGCCCAGCCCGGGTCGACGATGCCGCCGTCCCAGGCCTCCGCGATCATCGCGAGGGCGGTGATCGTCGCCGTGAACCCGATGGTCGAGGCGTAGCTGTCGGGGATGTTGCCGAGCGACAGGTACGAGGCCACCGCCGCGGTGATCGGCGACGGGTCGGTGTTCACCACGGCGAAGCGCAACTCCGGCGGGAGCGAGTCCAGGGCCGCGAGCGTCTCGGTCGACCGGCCGCTCTGCGACACCGCCAGCACCGGGTGCACCGAGACCGGGAACGGCAGTGGGTAGTCCCCCGCGCTCAGCCGCCAGGAGTGGATGCCGCGCGAACGCAGCACCCAGACCGGCGCGCAGGCGGCGGCGAGGCTGGCGCCGATGCCGAGGAACACCGGGCCGGGGCCGCGGAACGCGCCGCCGTCCTGGTGGGCGCGCACCGCATCCCCGAGGCGTTCGATCGCGGCCGCGAGCGCGTCCGCCTGGGATGCGCGTGCTGCCGCGTAGCCGATGTAGCCGTCCATGTTCCCCTACTCGTGGCCGTGGTGGTCGTGGTGCCCCGGCGCGCAGTGGTCGCTCGTCGTCTCGGGGATGTCGATGGCGGGGTTGCGCCCGAAGAAGCCGTGCGGTTTGAGCACGAAGCCGCAGGTGTCGACGGGCATGATCGGCCAGTCCTCGATGCGGGGGAAGTGCGTCAGGCCGAAGGTGTGCCAGAGCACGATGTCGGTGCCGTCGACGGGTCGGTCCGCGGCGGTCCAGGCGGGCAGCCCGGCGCCGCCGGGGTGCATGTTGACGAGGTCGCCGGCGGGGTAGAGCTCGGCCGGCTCGTAGGGGGTCACCCAGAGGTGCTTGGTGGCGAAGGTGGCCCGCGCGTGGATGTCGGACTCGGCATCGGCGATCAGCGTCGGCTTGCCCTCGGGGAACAGCACCCATCCGACGTCGCCGCCCAGCCGGTTCTGCACCGTGGGGTTGCTGATCAGCCACACCCTGTTCCTGGTGTTGTCGGCCATGCGCTGGGCGTCGCCCTCGCGGCGCAGCCGGGTGACGCTCTGGGTGAACCCGGTTCCGGTCGGGTTCTTCTCGCCGCGCGGCACGAAGACCGACTCGAGTTCGTCGACGGCGTTGTCGAGCCCGTCGATCATGGTGTCGAGCCGGGCGCTGAACATGTGCTGGTGGTACGGGGCGCCGAGCCCGGGTGCGAGTTCGCTGGCGTAGGCGTACCCGGGGCCGGGGTAGGCGCTGGTGAACACCACGCCGGTGGCCTTCACCTCGAACTCGATCGAGCCGTCGAGACCGAAATACCAGTAGAAGCCGTAGTCGTAGTTGCCCACGGTGACGAAGAAGCTGACGACAAGGCGCCGGTTGCGGCGGGAGTCGCTGGAGCCGTTCCAGTTGTCGAAGTGCTTCCAGAGGATGCCGGCGTCCTCTTCGTGGATGCAGATCGCCTGCGGGATGACGTGCGCATCTCCGTCGTTGCCGGCGACCACCGCATCCAGATAGGTGATGTCGCCGACGCAGTCGCAGCCGAGCTCGAGCGAGTTCGCGAACCCGCCGAGCAGGTACTCGCCGCAGTCGAAGAAGTTCTGGAACCAGCGCTGCGGGCTGGGGTCGCCGTAGGGCACCACCATCTCGGCGATCGAGGCGCGGTAGAGCACCGGGCGCTGCACGCTGGTGCCGTCCCCCGCCGTCCGGTCGCCGATCGAGACGTTGTGGAACACCAGGCCCTCGCGCTGGTCGAACGACACCTGCAGGCGCCAGCCGGCCCAGTCGAGCACGCCGTTGTCGTCGATCGTGAAGCTCGGACCCTGCGGCTGGCTGATCTCGATCGGCTTCAGGCCCCGCAGGTCGGGACCGCGCCACTCGGCACGATGGAACGCCGCGCTCTCCATGGGCACCGGCAACTCGACGTAGTCGATGACGTCGAGCACCTCGCCGGTCACGACGTCGACCATCGCGACGACGCCGTCGACGGGGTGTGCCCAGCCGAGGTCGTCGGCGCCCGTGGAGACGAAGGTGAAGCAGCGCTGCACCCGGTGGCCGTGCTCGTGATCGGCGAGCACCCCGGCCGAGAGCGGATTCACGATGAGCTGATCGAGGTCGGTCAGGCCGCGCTTGGCCATCGCCGCGATCCAGCGCTCGTCCTCTTTGACGACCTCACCGACGTACCCGAACTCCTTGAGCACGACCGGGACCGCGCCGTCGACGGCGGGGTCGAGCTCGCGCTGGGCGACGACGGTTCCGGCGGCCGGGTCGACGGTGGTCTCGTGCGAGATGCCCGTCGCCATGTCGATGAGCAGGGAGCGCACGAGCCGGGTGGCGCTGCCGGTCTGCAGCAGGGGCCGCTTGTCGGGTTCGACCAGCCCGACATAGGAGTAGTGGGTCTCGGGCCCGGCGATCCCGGCGGCCTCGAGCGCGGCCTTGTTCGCCGCGATCTCGGCCGCGGTGAGGGTGGCCAGGGTGCCGGCTACGCCGGCGCTCAGGAAGGACGGGTTCACGATGCTCCTCGGGATCGGACGGCGGGGGTGCGGACGAAGAGGGTGCGCAGGCGATACCGGTCGCCGGCGTACCGGATCTCGCTGAGCAGCACCGGGCGGTCGTCGGCGGTGTGCACGCGCTCGTGCATGACGAGGATGGGCGCGCCGGGCTCGATGCCGAGCTCACCGGCGAGCACCACGTCGGCGCTGCGGGCCTCGATGGTCGCCTCGGCGCGGGCGGGGGCGACCCCGGCCGTCTCGAGGACCGCGTAGAGGCTCGATGCGCGGAAGTCGACGTCGGCGATGCCCGGCACCAGCTCGGCCGGCACCCGGGAGTTGTCGGTCGCGATCGGCATCTCGCCGAGACTGCGGACCCGGTCGAGGTGGAACAGCGGCATGCCCGGCACGATGCCGAGCGCCTCGGCCTCGTCGAGGGTCGCGGGCAGCACGGCCGCCCGCTGGATGCGCGAGCTGACGGCGAGCCCGAGACGGGCGGCGGTCTCGCTGAAGGACTCCAGGGTGTTCGGCCAGTCGTTGCGCGGCGTGCTGCCCGGGTGTCCGGTCGAGGGGCCGACATACCAGCCCCGTCCGTGGCTGGGGGTGACGAGGCCGTCCTCGACGAGCTTCAGCAGCGCCTTGCGCAGGGTGACCCGGCTGATCGACAGGCGCCTGCACAGCTCGCGCTCGGCGGGCAGCCGGGCGCCCTGCGGAAGGGATCCGTCGGCGATCTCGTTGGCGATGGTCTCTGCCGCCTGCAGCCAGAGCGGGTCGGGGGTGTCGCCCCGGATCGCACCGGAGGACTGGTCGAGGAGGGTCACGAGGGGTACTGCACCTTCTCCCAGGTGCCGGTCTTCATGGCGCGGTAGCAGGCGTCGAGGATGGTGTTGACGATGACGCCGTCCTCGAAGGTCTCGCTGGGCGCCGTGCCGGCCTGGTAGTGCTCGATGAAGTGCCGCATCTGCTGCGAGAAGCCGTAGGCGCGCGTCTCCTCCGGCACCGGATAGACCCAGCCGGTGTCGGCATCCGACTTCTCGACCAGGTAGCCGACGGGCTTCTCGATGAAGCCCCAGACGGGCGTCACCGAGGTGTCGGTGACGAGCCGGCCCGCGGTTCCGACGAACTCGTGGCGCAGCTGCATGCCGCCCTTCTCGACCCAGGCGGATTCGATGATGGCCAGCTGCCCGCGCTCGAACCTGAGCATGGCGATGGCGGTGTCCTCGCCGGTGGTCTTGTCGGTGTGGACCATGGTCGCGCCCCACGCGAAGACCTCGGTGACCCTGTTGTCTTTGCCGAAGAAGTGCCGGGCCGATTCCACGGTGTGACACCCCATGTCGAGCAGCGCGCCGCCGCCGGCGGTCTCGGCATCCCAGAAGTGGGGTGCGTGCGGTCCGGAGTGCGCCTCGCGCGCGCGCATGGTGAGCAGCTCGCCGATGCCGCCGGCCTCGGCCATCTCGTGGGCCTTCTGGATGTTGGGGCTGAACACGCTGCTCTCGGCGTACCCGTGCCAGACCCCGGCTTCGTTCACGATGTCGAGGATCTGCTGAGCCTCGGCCTGCGTCCGGGCGAGCGGCTTGGTGCAGATGATGCCCTTCCCGGCGGCCGCGGCGATGCGGACGGCCTCGAGGTGGATCTCGTTGGGCAGGGCGATGACGACGACGTCGACGTCGTCGCGTGCGCAGAGCTCCTCCATGGACGTGCTGGTGACGGGGCTGTTCCAGCGGGCGGCGAACTCGGCGGCGCGCTCGGCGCTGCGAGAGTAGTTGCCGGCGAGCACCGCCTCGCGGACGTCGAGCAGGGACTCGGCGTAGGAGTGCGAGATGAAGCCGGAGCCGAGGATGCCGACACGGATCACGGGGATGTCCTTCCAGGGATTGAGCGAGGGGAACCACAAGATACCACTCGTGCCGATTCTGACCAGTTCTGACAGATTTGGCAATACCTCTTGCTACCTCTTGCATGCCTGTATAGTCTGACGCCACGGCCAGGCAGCCCCGCCCTGCCGCTCACCGGATGCCACACCCCTGGCATCCCATGACCTCAAGGAAGAGACACGATGCGATCGAAACTTGCACCCATCGCCGTTCTCGCCGTCGCGACCCTGGGCCTCGGCCTCGCGGGCTGCAGCACCGGCGGCGGAGACGACGGCGACTCGGTCACGATCAGCCTGGGAAGCTGGCGGACCGAGGACATCGCCATGTGGGAAGACGAGATCATCCCGGCGTTCGAGGCGTCCCACGACGGGATCAAGGTCGAGTACGCCCCGACCGACACCAACGACTACAACGCGGCCATCCAGTCGCAGGTCGAAGGCGGAACCGGCCCCGACCTGATCATGTGCCGCCCGTTCGACGTCAACCGCGCCTGGATCGGTGACGGCTACTTCGACTCGCTGGCCGACCTCGACGCTGTCGGGAAGTTCTCCGAGACCGCGCTCGCCGCGTGGACCGGCGATGACGGCACCCCGTACTGCATCCCCGTGGCCTCGGTGCTCGCCGGCTTCTACTACAACAAGGCGATCTTCGACGAGGTCGGCGTCGACATCCCGACGACGCAGGACGAGTTCCTCGATGTGCTGAAGACCATCAAGGACGACGGGAAGTACGCGCCCCTCGCTCTCGGGTCCGCCGACGGCTGGCAGCTGGGTTACAACGTGCTGTACAACATCGGCCCGGCCTACTGGAAGGGCGAAGAGGGCCGGCTCGGCCTCATCGACGGCAGCAAGAAGCTGACCGATCCCGACTTCGTGGCCGCCTTCGCGGCCTACGACGCGCTGAAGCCGTACCTGCCCTCGGGCTACGAGTCGCTGACCTACGACGACATGTCGCAGCTGTTCTCGCTCGGCCAGGCCGCGATCCTGCCCGACGGCTCGTGGAACATCAACCAGGTGACCTCGACCGGTCTCGATGTGGGCGTCTTCGGCGCCCCCGCCGTCGACGGCAAGCGCTACCAGCAGGAGATGCCCGACATGGCCTTCGGCCTGAACGCCTCGAGCAAGCAGAAGGAGGCGGCGACCGAGTTCCTCGAGTGGCTCGCGACGCCCGAGTTCGAGCAGCTCTACGTCAACAAGCTGCCCGGCTTCTTCTCGATGTCGAGCAACACGATCAGCTACGACAACCCCCTCGCGACCGAGTTCGCGGCGCTGAAAGACGGCGCCGAGCTCACCCCGCGTCTCGCGCTGGACCGTCTGAGCGCCGGCACCCCGCCGCTCGACGACGAGATCTGGCGCATCGCGCAGCTGATGTACAACTCCGACCTGAGCCCGGAGGACGCCACGGCGGAACTCCAGGCCGGTCTCGACTCCTGGTACACGCCGGCGGGTTGATGAGATGACCAGCATGGGCGGCCGGCAGTCGTCGGCCGCCCATGCTGTTTCATGTGACTGACGAAGGAGACCTCCGATGAACCGGACCGCGGCGCGATACCGCAACCTGATCCTGTTCGTGCTGCCCGCCCTGCTGGTCTACACGGCGTTCGCCGTGTTCCCGCTCGTGAACTCGGTGGGCTTGAGCTTCTTCGACTCCGACGGACCGACCGACGTCTTCGTCGGTGCCGAGAACTACGTGCACCTGTTCACCAACCCCGCGACCAGCGGCCGGTTCTGGAACGCGCTCGGCAACAGCGTGGAGTTCTTCCTCATCCACCTGATCGTCGAACTGCCGATCGGCCTGCTGATGGCGGCCCTGCTCACCTCCGGGGTGCTGCGCCGGTCGGTAGGCATCTACCGCACCCTGCTGTTCATCCCCGCCACCCTGTCGGTGGTGATCGTCGGCTTCGTCTGGCGCCTGATCATCAGCCCGCTCTGGGGCGTCGTCGCGTTCCCGCTGCTCGGGACCGAGGCCACCGCGCTGCCGACCATCTCGCTGATGTCGGTGTGGCAATACGTCGGGATCCCGATGGTGTTCCTCTATACGGCGCTCCTGGCGATCCCGAACGACGTGCTCGAAGCGGCGCGCATCGACGGCGCCGGTGGCTGGACCCAGTTCTGGCGGATCAAGTTCCCGCTGATCGCCCCGCAGTTCGGGCTGATCACGATCCTGACCTTCATCTGGACCTTCAACGGATTCGACATCGTCTACGCCCTCAATGGCTCGGCACCGGGGCCCAACTACTCCACCGACATCTTCGGCACCCTGTTCTACCGGACCTTCTTCGGCTCCAGCGGGCAGGTCGCCGACCAGGACCTGGGCGCGACGATCGCCACCGTGATCTCACGATCATCCTGCTGATCACCGCCGCCTACTTCGTGGTGCTGCAGCGCCGCCTGAAGAGCTACGAACTCTAGGACGAGAAGATGACCCGTTCCGCCACCGCCGCCCGCCCGCTCGGCATCACCGTCACGCACGTGCTGCTGATCGCGTTCGTGATCCTCGCCATCGCCCCGGTGCTGGTCGTGATCATGAACTCGTTCAAGACCACGCCCGGCATCTTCCTGTCACCGTTCGGCCTGCCCGACGCCGAGACGTTCAGCCTCAAGGGTTACGAGAGCGTCCTGAAGCGCGGCAACTTCCTCGTGAACTACCGCAACAGCATCCTGGTGACGGTCGGCACCACCGCCGCCGTCGTGGTGCTGTCGACCCTCGCCGCCTGGGCGCTCACCGAATACAAGGTGCGGATCGCGCCGCTGCTGGCCGGGTTCTTCATCCTCGGGATCATGTTGCCGATCCGGCTGGGAACCGTGCCGATCCTGCGCACCATGATCTCGTGGGGCCTGATCGACACGCTCACCGCGCTGATCCTGGTCTACACCGCGATGCAGTTGCCCCTGGCGATCGCGCTCATGATGACGTATTTCCGGTCGGTTCCGGGCGAACTGAAGGAGGCCGCCAAGATCGACGGCGCGGGTGAACTGCGCACGCTCGGCATCGCGTTGCCGCTCGTGCGACCGGGCATCGCCGCGGTGGCCTCGATCACGATGCTGCCGGTCTGGAACGACCTGTGGTTCCCGCTGATCCTGGCACCGTCCCGCGAGAACCAGACCGTGACCCTCGGGGTCCAGCAGTTCGTCGGGCAGTTCCAGAACGATTACCCGGCACTGCTGGCGGCCCTCACCCTCGGCGCCGTACCGCTGATCGTCCTGTTCACCGTGTTCTCGCGGCAGTTCATCAACGGCCTGAGCGCCGGGTACGGCAAGTAGCGCCGATCAGGTCGCGATGTCGGGGTCGACGTCGGTCTCGTCGATGACGGCCTCCGGGTCGAGATCCTGATCGTCCACCACCGTCTCCGGGTCCGGGGTCAGGCGGTCAGGGTCGACGCCGATGATCGCGGCATCCAGATCGGTCGTGGTCGGCACGGGCTGCTCCTCCGGCCCGGCGTCGAATCGATCGTCCATCGTCATCAGTTCTCCCCGTTCTCCTCAGTGATCGCCGGCTTCTCAGTGATCCCCGGCTTCTCAGTGCTCCCAGTCGAAGGAGTCCTCCCACTCGGTGGTGGGTGACACCAGCTCACGGGTCCGGGTCGTCAACTCCTCGACGAACTCCCGGGCGTCGAGGTCGCGCGCATCGTCGACGGGCTCGCTGAGGAGCTGGCTGGACGGCCCGACCAGCAACTCGAGGGTATCCGTCCCCTCGGGCAGGTCCAGGGCCGGAACGTGGATGGTCGCGGCACGACGGTGGTTGGCCAGTTCCTCGGCGAACGCCAGCACCGCGGCGGCCACCTCGTCGGCCGTCACGAAGCTGCCTCCGGCATAGCTCACTCGACGCACTCCCCCAGGGTGCGTCGGGCGTCGGCGCGCGGACAACCTCGGCGGATGGACCCTCAGGTTCTTGCCAAGTTCGCACGCACTGCCCGGCCCGGGCATCGGCGTCAAGCCCCTGACGCGGAGGCGAGGTCGTGCTTAACGTCGGAAGGTGAACCACATCGCCCCCCTCCGCGTCCTCCAGCGGGCCGTCTACCGCGGACCCTCGATCTTCGCCGGGCACCCGATGATCCGGATCACCCTGGACCTGGGCGGGCTCGAGCAGTTGCCGAGCGATCGCCTCGACGGTTTCGCCGATCACCTGCTGACCCTCCTGCCCGGCCTGGGCTCCCACCACTGCAGCCGTGGGTACCCGGGCGGGTTCGCCGAGCGGCTGCGCGAGGGGACCTGGCTGGGACACGTCATCGAGCACGTCGCGCTCGAGCTGCAGACCGCGGCCGGCTCGCCGGTGACCCGCGGCAAGACCCGGTCGGCGCGCGGACGGCCGGGCGCCTACCACGTGCTGTTCTCCTACCGGGAAGAGGCCGTCGGCCTCGCGGCCGGGCGGCTCGCGATCGAGCTCGTCGCCGCCCTGCTGCCCGCGCACCTGCGCGACGTGCAGGGCCTCGACATCATCGCGCCGGCGCTGAGCGATCACCCCACCGACCCCATCGGCGAGGGGGTGTCACGGCTCATGCACCTGGTGGAGTCGCGTCGGCTCGGCCCGACGACGCAGGCCATCGTCGACGAGGCACGCCGCCGCGGGATCGCGGTGCGTCGCCTCGATGACGAGCGCCGCATCCGGTTCGGGCAGGGCGCGAACCAGACCTGGATCCGCGGCAGCATCACCAGCCGCACCTCGCATCTGGCCGTGGTCACGGCTGCCGACAAGGAGCTCACCAAGCGCCAGCTGCGCGCTGCCGGGCTCCCCGTGCCCCGCGGCACGGTCGCCGACACAGCGGAGGACGCCGTCGCCGCCGCAGCAGCGCTCCCCGGTGCCGCCGTTCTGAAACCCCTCGACGGCAATCACGGCAGGGGCGTCAGCCGCGGAGTCCGCGGCGAGCAGGCGGTGCGGGCGGCATTCGCGATCGCCGCGAAGCACGGGCGCCGTGTGATCGTCGAGGAGGAGCTGGCCGGCGCCGACCATCGGGTCCTGGTGATCGGCGGACGGGTCGCCGCCGTCGCGGAGCGTCGCCCGGCGCAGGTCACCGGCGACGGCGTCCGCACCATCGACCAGCTCATCCGGGTCGTCAACGCCGACCCCCGCCGCGGGCACGGCCACGGGCGCGAGCTGACCCGCATCGAGACCGACGGGCGCCTGCGCGCCCTCCTCGCCGGGCAGGGCCTCGGGCTCGAGAGCGTCCCCGCCGCCGGTCAGGTGGTCGTGCTGCGCGAGACGGCGAACCTCTCCACCGGGGGTGAGGCGGTCGACCGCACCGACGAGATCCACCCCGCCGTCGCCACAGCGGCCGAACGCGCGGCCCGCACCATCGGGCTCGACATCGCGGGCATCGATCTGCTGACCACCGACATCACCCGCCCGCTCGCCGAGACCGGCGGCGGCATCATCGAGGTGAACGCCGCGCCGGGGTTCCGCATGCACACCGCTCCCTCGGAGGGACGTCCCCGCGATGTCGCGGGCGCGGTGCTCGACACGCTCTATCCGCCCGGGACGCGCAGCCGCATCCCGATCGCCAGCGTCACGGGCACGAATGGCAAATCGACGACGGTGCGCATGATCGCGCACCTGGTGGAATCGACGGGGCGGGTCGTCGGCATGACGACCACGAGCGGTGTCTCGGTCGGCGGGCAGTTCGTGCTCAAGGCCGATGCCAGCGGTCCGCGCAGTGCGCGCCTGGTGCTGGCCGACCCGTCGGTGCAGGCTGCGGTGTTCGAGACGGCGCGCGGCGGGATCCTGCGCGAGGGACTCGCCTACAACCGAGCCGATGTCGGTGTGGTGCTCAACGTGTCGGCCGATCACCTGGGGCTCGGCGGGATCGACACCCTCGGTCAGCTCGCCCGGGTCAAGGCGGTCGTCGCCCGGCGGGTACGACGGCGGGGTATGACGGTGCTGAACGCCGACGACCCCCGCACCCTGCGCATGGCCGCGCGGGCCGGCGGCCGGGTCGCCCTGTTCACGTTGAACGGCGAGACGATCGAGGCGCGCGGACTCGGCGCGATCGCGACCTCCGGCGTCATCGTCGCCGCCCACGGGGATGCGCTCGTCGCGCACGAGGACGGGGTGCGGACGCCGCTCGGCTCGGCTGCCGATCTGCCGTCGACTCTCGGCGGCGTCGCTCGGTTCAACGTCGCCAACGCGCTCGCCGCCGCCGCGGCCGGCCGCGGGCTCGGGCTCTCGTGGGAGCAGATCTCGAGCGGGCTCGCCACGTTCAGCACCGGATACGACCAGAACCCCGGCAGGTTCAATGTCGTCCGCGCCGCGGGGTTCACCGCGATCGTCGACTACGCCCACAACCCGGCGGCACTGGCCGCGCTCGGCGAGGCGATCGCCGCGATGCGCACGGATGGCGCGCGCACCATCGGCGTGGTGAGCACCCCGGGCGACCGGCGCGACGCCGACATCCTCGAGATCGGCCGGCTCGCCGCGAGCATCTTCGACACCCTCGTCTTCCGCGAGCTGCCCGACGGGCGGGGGCGGGCACCCGGTGGCGTGCTCGCGCTTCTGGCGGAGGGCGCCCGTTCGGCGGGCGCGGCCGACGAGCGCATCCTCATCGTCCCCGACGAGGCCGAGGCGACGGCGACGGCGCTGCGCCTGGCCAGGCACGACGACATCGTCGCGGTGATGCCGACCCACGTCGAGGACGTCTGGCAGCAGGTTCTCGCGTTCGCGGCCGAGCGCGAGCCGGTCGATGCCTGAGGGGACCCTGCTCGCGATCGGCGGGCATGAGGACCGCGACGGCGCGCGGCACATCCTGCGCCGGGTGGCCGAACTGGTCGAGGGCCGCGAACTCGGCCTGATCACCGCGGCCTCGAGTCACCCGCAGCGTTACATCGACATGTACCGCAGCGCGTTCGCCGGCCTCGGGGTCGAGGTGCGCCCGGTTCCGGGCGACGCCACCGAGGGCCGCCGGGTGCTGCGCGAGTGCGGCAGTGCGTTCCTGAGCGGCGGCAAGCAGCGCAAGCTGATGCGCCGGCTTCGGGTGCTCGGGCTCGACGACGAGGTCCGGCGCATCCACCGCGAGGGCGGCCTGGTCGCGGGAACCTCGGCGGGCGCCTCCGTGCAGAGCGATCGCATGATATCGCCGCACGGGCTCGACGAGGGTCTGGGGCTGATCGGCGGCGTGCTGATCGATCAGCACTTCTCCGAACGCGGCCGGATGCTACGCCTCGCCCGCGCCGTCCGTTCCGCTCCCGCGCGCCTCGGCATCGGAATCGACGAGGACACCGCCGTCGAGGTGAGAGCCGGCACGCTGACGGTGCGCGGTTCCGGCACCGTGACGCTGCTCGACCTCCGGCGCGCCGAGACCGGGGGCGGGGGTTTCCGCGACGGCACGATGCACCTGCTCAGCGAGGGCGAGGCGTTCGAGCTTCCGCTCTGATACGCCTCTCCCTCGCGAAGCGCAACCCCCGCGACCCCGCCGCGATCCCGACGTAGCGTCGAGGAAAAGGAAAGGGGAATCTCATGCTCCGCATCATCGCCCGTGTCCTCGGCATCGTCGTCGGCCTGCTGGCCATCATCGGCCTGTTCGTCGAAGGCGACCACCTGCTCGGCATCATGAACGTCGACATCGCTCTCGATGTCCTGCGCATCGTGATCGCCGCCGCGCTGCTCTATGTCGGCTTCGCCCGTGTCCCGCTCGCCGCCGTACGTACCGTCCTCATCGTGGTGGGCGCCATGTACGTCCTGATGGGCCTGCTGGCGTTCGCCGACCGCACCCTGTTCGGGCTGCTGCCCACAGGCTTCACGGGATTCGACATCGGATTCCACCTGGTCGTGGGTGCCGGCGCCGTCGTCGTGGCCCTGCTGCCCGCGCTGCAGAAGGACGATCGGAACGGTGCCGGCCGTCGATCCTGAGACACGGATGGCCCGCCGCGGGCTCGTCGGGGTGCTCTGCCTCGACGGGGCCGGGGTGTGCGCGTACACGATCCTGGCCGCCGTAGGACGAGAGCCGGCGATGGTCGCGCTGGCCGCCGCGGCCGCGGGCGGGTGGCTGCTGGCGCTCGCTGCCGCCGTGCTCGCCCTCGCGCCGGAGGCTGCGTCGGCCTCCACCGTCTTGCTCACGGCGGGCATCGCCGTGGGCCTCTGCTACCTCCTGCTCTTGCGTCGGCTACCAGAACACCGGCGTCATGCCTGAGCGGCACGCGGGACCATCCACCACCACGATCATCAAGGAGAGCACATGAAAGCCATGGTCTACCGCGGCCCCTACAAGATCCGGGTCGAGGAGAAGGACCGCCCCGCGATCGAGCATCCGGGGGACGCCATCGTGCGGGTGACCCGGGCCGCGATCTGCGGCTCGGACCTGCACCTCTACCACGGCATGATGCCGGACACCCGGGTCGGCACCACGTTCGGCCACGAGTTCATCGGCATCGTCGACGAGGTCGGCCCGGCCGTCGAGAAGCTCGCTGTCGGCGACCGGGTGATGGTGCCGTTCAACATCTTCTGCGGCACCTGCTTCTTCTGCGCGCGGGGGCTGTACTCCAACTGCCACAACGTGAATCCGAACGCCACGGCGGTCGGGGGCATCTACGGGTACTCCCACACGACCGGCGGCTACGACGGAGGGCAGGCCGAGTACGTCCGCGTGCCGTTCGCCGATGTGGGACCGTCGCTGATCCCCGACGACATCTCCGACGACGACGCGCTGATGATGACCGACGCCCTGGCGACCGGGTACTTCGGCGCCCAGCTCGGCGACATCGTAGAGGGCGACACCGTCGTGGTGTTCGGCGCCGGGCCGGTGGGCCTCTATGCCGCGCGGTCGAGCTGGCTGATGGGAGCCGGCCGGGTCATCGTCGTGGACTACCTCGACTACCGGCTGCAGAAGGCGCGCGAGTTCGCGTTCGCCGAGACCTACAACTTCGGCGAGGTCGACGACATCGTCGTGGTGATGAAGCGCGCCACCGATCACCTGGGCGCCGACGTCGTCATCGACGCGGTCGGCGCCGAGGCCGACGGCAACCTGGTGCAGCACATCACCGCGGCCAAGTTCAAGCTGCAGGGCGGATCGCCGGTGGCACTGAACTGGGCGATCGACTCGGTCCGCAAGGGCGGCACCGTTTCGGTCATGGGGGCCTACGGGCCGCTGTTCAGCGCCGTGAAGTTCGGCGACGCGATGAACAAGGGGCTCACTCTGCGCATGAATCAGGCGCCGGCCAAGCGACAGTGGCCGCGACTTTTCGAGCACATCCGCAACGGCCACCTGGACCCGAGCGCGATCATCACCCACCGCATCCCGCTCGCGGAGATCGCGGAGGGCTATCACATGTTCTCGTCGAAGCTCGACGACTGCATCAAGACCGTCGTCGTCCCCGACGCGGCCTGAGAGAGGAACCCCGATGCCGTACACGGCAGTGAAACCGTCCCGCGCCCGGACGTCCGACGAGCTGCGGGCGACCATCCCCGGATGGGGCGCCGACCTGGATCCGGCCGTGCGGCCCTCGTACCCGCGCGAGCGGCTCGAGGTGCCGGTGACCGACACGATGCCCGAGCAGCAACAGCACGAGGGTTACCGCGAGCGCTCGATCGAGCATGCCCGGCTGACGCCGGTGTTCGGCACGGTGGCGCCGCTGCACGGGCTGTCGGGCTGGATCCGCCGGCTCGCCTACGACCGCTACAGCGAGGGCCGCGCCCTCCACTGGCTGCTGCTGGTGCTGGGCGACCGAGTGGATTCGGCGGCCAGCGGGCTGCGCTCGTTCGCCTCGCTGCGCCCCGACAACCCGATCACCGAGACGGGGGTGCTCGCCGAGCTGAAGCGCGGCGGCCTGCGCTCCCGCGTGGGCCGGGGGCGCATCGACCTCAAGCACACCTGGATCGATCCGATCCTCGTCGCCGGGCCGTTCGTGCTCGGGGCCGTCGTGCTATGGCGGGTGACCCGCCCGCTCCGGCGCCGCCGCTAGGCTCCGCCGCTAGTCCGCTGAGCTGCTGCGGCGCTGCAGGACGCGCGCGATGAGGAACAGCACCCCGCCCACCGCCAGCGCGATGGCCGCGAACAGCCAGACCACCGGCTCCTGCTGGGTGAGCAGCAGGATGCACGAGGCGACCCCCAGCACGGGAACCGCGGTCCAGACCCGGAAATGCCGGTGCTCGACGGGGTCGCGCCGCAGCACGAGCACGGCGACGTTCACCGCGATGAACACGAACAGCAACAACATGACGACGGTGGATGCGAGGGTCGCCAGGTCGCCCACGAGCGTCAGCCCCATGGCCACCACGGTGGTCGCCACGATGGCGACCCAGGGCGTCTTGCGGTTCGGCAGCACGCGAGCGAGCAGCGGCGGCAGCAGTCCCTGTTCGGCCATGCCGTACGTGACCCGGCTCGACATGATCATGGTCAGGAGTGCGCCGTTCGCCACGGCGATCAGCGCGACCAGACTGAACAGCCAGTCCGGCACCGCGACCCCGGTCGCCCGGACGACCTCGAGCAGCGGGCCGGACGAGTCCGCGAGTTCGGCGGGCGGCAGCGCGATCGACGAGGCCATCCCGACCAGCAGGTACACCACGCCGGCGGTGAGCAGGGCCCCGAAAAGCGCGCGCGGGTAGACCCGCGAGGGGTCGCGCACCTCCTCGGCGACGTTCGCCGACGTCTCGAACCCGACGAACGAGTAGAAGGCGATGATCGCCGCCCCGAGGGTCGCGATCGCCGGGTTCACCTCGGCCCGGAACTCCCCGAGGCGCGAGGTGTCGCCGCCGCCTCCTCCGAGCATCACGGCGACGGCGACGACGACAAGCACCAGGCCGCTGACCTCGATGACGGTCATCACGACGTTCGTGCCGACCGACTCGCGGATCCCGCGTGCGTTGAGCGCGCCGATGACGAGCAGGAAGACCATCGCGGCGAGGATCGGGGGCACCTGCAGGAAGGTCTGCAGGTACTCGCCGGCGAAGGCGAGGGCGAGTCCGGCGGCGCTCACCACCCCCGCGGCCAGCATGCAGTAGCCGACGAGGAAGGAGACGGCAGGGACCTTGAACGCGCGCTCGGCGAAGATCGCGGCGCCGCCGGCCTTCGGGTATTTCGTCACCAGCTCGGCGTACGAACCCGCGGTGAACAAGGCCAGCACGAGCGCGAGGATGAGCGGCGCCCAGAGGGCTCCCCCGACCTCCGCCGACAGCGTGCCCATCAGCGCGTAGATGCCGGCGCCGAGCACGTCGCCGACGATGAACAGGTACAGCAGCGGGCCGGTGATCCCCTGCCGCAGCTTCGAGGCGGGCGCGGTGGTGTCTGCGGTCATCCCCCGAGCGTACGAAGGCCCAGGCCGACGCCCAGGGTCTTGACGGATGGGCGGACCGCGTCTAGGCCTTCCGCTCGCCGGTGCTCTCGCCCAGCACCGCAGCCGCGGGCTCGGGCGGAGTCGCGGGCACGGCGTGCCGCCGCGTGACCAGGTACGACCCCCCGAGCACCAGCACGAAGCCGACGACGGTCACCCAGGTGATGCGCTCCCCGAGCACCAGCGCGCCGGCCACGATCGCCACGGCCGGATTGATGTAGGTGATCGTGGTCATGCGCGTCGGGCCCATCTCGGCGATGAGCGCGAACATCAGCACGAACGCGAGGGCGCTGCAGATCACCGCGAGCCCGAGCACCGACCAGATGGCGGGCGCCGAGGGGACGACGCTCGGCCAGTCCCCGACGAGGAAGACGATCGGCACGTAGATCACCGCGGCGAGCAGCAACGCCGAGCCCATCACGCCGATCCCGGGCAGATCGGACATGTACCGCGACAGGATCACCGGGCCGATGGCGTACCCGACCGCCACGATGGCCATCTGCCCGACGGCGACGAGGTCGGAACCCCCGACGTCGAGCCCGACCAGGGCGGCGACACCGGCCATGCCCAGCAGGATGCCGAGCCAGTTCAGCCAGCCGAAGCCCGGATTGTTGCGCGTCGCGAACGCCACCGCGACGCCGACGAGCGGCACGGCGGCCAGCAGCAGACCGGCGGTCGCACTCGGCAGCCGGGTCTCGGCGGTGCTCAGGAAGAACCAGGGGATGACGATCTCGACGACGGCGAAGATCAGCAGGGGGCGCCAACGCTTCAGCACCGGGATCAGCTGCTTGCGGAAGATCGCGACCGGCACCAGCAGCAGCCCGCCGAGGGCGCTGCGGGCGAAGGCGACGAACGCCGGATCGAGCTCGCCGACGGCGATCTTGATCAGCAGGTAGGGGATGCCCCACGCGATGCCGAGGGCGGCGAACAGAAGGGCTCCACGGCGGGTCACCGGCCTATCCTGGCACGCGCGCCGGACCGGCGCGGGCAGGTTCGTGCCACCGAACGCACAGTTCGAGACAGGATGTACACGTGAGCGAGAACCCGGCGGCATCGCAGACCCTGGATCGGGGTCTGCGCATCCTCGACCTGCTCGCCGATGCCCCGTCGGCGCTGACCATCGGCGAGGTCGCGGCCGGCATCGGGGTGCACCGCTCGGTCGCCTACCGGCTGGTGCGCACACTCGAGGATCGCGGCCTCATCCTGCGCGATGACGCCGGCGCCCTGCGCATCGGCCCGCATGTCGCGACGCTGGCGCGCAGTGTCGCCGCCGACCTGCAGACGGCGGCGGCGCCGGTGCTACGCGAGCTGGCCGACACTCTGGCGATGACCGCGTTCCTCGTGGTGCTTGATCAGGAGGAGTGCGTCACCCTGGCGACGGCAGAGCCGCGCGCCGCGGTGGCAAGCATCGCGCAGCGGCCGGGAGCACGGCATCCGGTGACGCAGGGGGCGCCCGGGATCGCGCTGCAGACGCTGCTGTCGAACCCGGAGGAGTCCGCCGAGGTGACCCGGGCTCGCGCCGACGGATATGCGACCAGCTCGGGTGAGGTGATCGCGGGCGTGAGCTCGGTCGCGGCGCCGGTGCCGGGCGCATACCCCGCCGCGATCGCCGTGCTGTACGTGACGACCGCCGATCGGGGTGCCGTCATCGCCCGGGTGCGGGATGCGGCACGAACGGTGGCGCGCTCGCAGCGGATGTCCTAGGCTGCATCCGATATTCGAATAGCACGTTCTATTATCGAACGGAGGCGGAACGATGCAGTTCCACCATGAGGGGTACGTCACGGGCGACCCCCGCATCCAGCCCGCTGCCGGTACGGGCATCGACCGGCCCGCCGAGCTTCCCGACACCATGGACGTGCTCATCGTCGGCACCGGCCCCGCCGGCGTGATCACCGCCGCGCAGCTCGCGCAGTTCCCGAGCGTGCACGCGCGCATCATCGACCGCCGCCCGACCGCGCTCGAGATCGGGCAGGCCGACGGCATCCAGGCGCGCAGCGTCGAGACGTTCCAGGCGTTCGGGTTCGCCGATCGCATCGTCGAGGAGGCGTTCGTCCAGACCGAGATGACGTTCTGGAAGCCCGACACCGCGCACCCCGAGAACATCGTGCGCACCGGTCGCGCCCCCGACGACCCGCACGGCATCAGCGAGTTCCCGCACCTGCTGGTCAACCAGGCCCGCGTCCTCGACTACTTCATCGAGTGGATGGAGCGCTCGCCCACCCGCATGACGCCCGACTACGGGTGGGAGTTCACCGGCCTCGAGATCGGCGAGGGCGAGTACCCGGTCGAGGCGCGGCTCGCCAGCACCGTCGACGGCACCGAGCGCACCGTCCGCGCGAAGTACGTGGTCGGCGCCGACGGTGCCCGCAGCAAGGTGCGCGAGCAGATCGGCCTCAAGCTCGAGGGCGACCAGGCCCGGCACGCCTGGGGCGTCATGGACGTGCTGGCCGACACCGACTTCCCCGACATCCGGCTGAAGGCGGCGATCCAGTCGCACGCCGCCGGGCAGATCCTGCTGATCCCGCGCGAGGGCGGGCACCTGTTCCGCATGTACGTCGACCTCGGCGAGGTCGAGGAGGGCCGCGAGCGCCTCGTCCGCGAGACCACGATCGAGCAGGTCATCGAGCGCGCCCAGCAGATCATGGCGCCGTACGCGCTCGATGTGCGC
>DATMFW010000067.1:0-203201 GCA_035556655.1 Pseudolysinimonas sp. | reverse complement strand
CTCGTCCTGCGCCCACGAGGGTGGGGACAGCGACTCCCCCGAGGTAGAGCGCCGAGAGTTCGTTCACCCCGAGGGCGAGAGCCGGGATGCCGGGAGGCGGGGTCTCGACAGGCTCGACCACCGCGTGTGAGCTCGTGCCCGGGCGTGAGCTCGTGCCCGCATCCGCGGCCGAGCTCGTGCCTGCCTCCGAACCGGGGACGGTGAGCAGCCAGGTGCCGGATGCGTAGCCGAGCGGGTCAGAGACCTCGAACACCACGGAGCCGACTGAGGCGTAGGAGCGCGCCTCGAACGACGCGGCTACGTCGAGGATGCGCAGGTACTGGTGCTCCCATGTGGTGACCTCGGCGGCGCGCCAGTCGGAGATCATCCAGCGCACGGGTTCGTCGACACTGCGCAGTTCGGCCTCCACCGAGCTCACCAGGTCGATCTCGAGCAGGAACCGCCAGAGCGCCGCGTAGGCATCGGCCAAGGTGCTGATCAGCGAGTCGACGACGACCCGGTGGGCGTCGAAATCGTCTGAGCCGCGGACCCGGAACAGGGCGAGCCCGGCCAGGGCGCCCGTCGCATCCGTGTATTGCACGGCGCGCAGCGCCTTGGTGAACCCGGTGTCCTCCGAGAGGATCCCCGCCGCCTGATCCCAGCGACCCGGCCACATCTCGACCTCGCCCGGGCTCAGCAGCCTCGCCGTGTCGTGCAATCCCGGCACGAGGGCGCGCCACCTCTCGACCGGGACGAAGTCGACGCGTCCCTCCGGAACGGGTCCGGTCCAGCCGGCCTTGCGGGTGTCGATCTTCCAGTCGGCGGCCATCGCGGCCGGCGCGAAACCGAAGCGTCCGTAGATCGACGACTCGCTCACGGTCAGCATCGCCAACGGGAGGCCGAGCGCCGCCGCCGTACCGAGCTCAGCTTCCAGCATGCCGCGTGCGATGCCGCGCCGACGGTGCGTCGACGCGACCGTCACGCACGAGATGGCCCAGCCGTCGAGGGTCCGCTCCCCCGGCGCTGTCAGGGCCGCCGGCCAGGAGTTCGCGGTGCCGACGGGCACGAGGGGCTCAGGCGAGGCATCGTCGTAGACGCCGGTGGTGCGTCGGAACGCGAGCGCCTCACGCAGGCCGTCGCGCACCTCACCTTCGAGGCGGGACCCGTGGAATCCCCGACCCAGCGCGTCGTGCCACGGGGCGAACCGCGACACCTCGGAGGTGTCTACGAGCTCCATGCGCAGCCCACGTTCGGCCAGGGCATCGACCGAGGGCTGGTACAGGGGTGCTGTGGTGAAATCGCTCACGTTCCCCAGGCTAGGACGTGCCGGCGACCACCAGCACGGCCCCGAGCGACACCGCCGCGATCGCGAGCAGCAGCACGGCCTGAATGCCGAGCATCAACCGCTGCCGCCGCACCGCGAACCGCACGACGACCATCGCCGCGTACAGCACCAGGATCGCGATGAGCGCCCCCACCGCCACCCCCGCCGGGGGCAGCGCCGCGAGGAAGAGCAGCACCACGCCGGCGACCACGACGAACAGACCCCCGACGATCAGCCAGATCGCCCCCGACGACGTGGTCAGAGAGGGCTGCGACCGCAGCCGGGTCGGGTCGTCGGTCACGACTTGGCGCCCTTCTTGTCGATCAGGGTGAGCAGCTTCTTCGACGCCTTCGCGATGCCCTTGTGCCCGTACTGGGCCGCACGCGACTCCATCGAGATGACGGCGCAACGATGGACCTTCGAGTAGTCGCCGAACGGGAACTCGTAGCGCGCCTTCGTCTCATCGTTCGCCGTCGTGTCGATGCCGAGGTGCCAGGAGGCATACTCCGCCCACCCGTGCTTCTTCAGCCACGCGGTCTCGTCCTTGGCGGCGAGAGCGTCCTCGCTCCAGGCATCGCGGTCGTCCCGGACGACCTTGCCCGCCTTGACGAGTGACCGAGCGTGCTTGAGCGCCTGCTTGTTCAGTTTCACAGCCATGACCTCATGCTGCTCCGCGCGCGAGCGCAGCGCGGCGATCCTCAGGCGGCTGCCAGGCCGCCGCCACGCCACATGCAGATGCGTCGGCCGTTGTCAATACCCCTGCCCTTCCGGTCGACCGCGGCTTGGATGGGTCCATGTCCACGTATCCCCGTCACCTCCGGACATCAGGTCGCATGGCCGACCTCGTCCTGTTCCCCGCACCGGCGGTGCAGTACCGTGCCCGCGACTTCGACGCCGTCGAGCCGATGCGCCCCTCGCCCTACACCCCCACGCCGCCGACCCGCGACCCGTCCGGCGACGGACCCGCCCAGATCGACCCCGCCGAGCTCCGCGTCGCCGGCTGACTCAGCTCGCCGCCGCGGACTCCCAGAGAACCGCCTGCGCACGCAGCGCGAGATCGCGCAGCAGCGACGCCTCATCGTCGCTGAAGTCACGCGGCACGCGGTCGACGACGCACAGCGCGCCGATCCGCTCACCCCCGGGTGCCTCGAGCGGGTACCCGGCGAAGAACCGCACCGGATCGCGCCCCGCCACCTCGGCGAAGTCCGCGTACAGCGGGTCGGCCAACGCATCCGGCACCACGAGGATCCCCGGCGAACTGATCGCCAGATCGCTGAAGGTGTGCTCCCGCGGCAGCACCGGCACACTGCTCGCGCCCGAGACGGCGATGACGTGCACGTTCTCGTCATCGAGGATCGTCAGCCCGGCGTTCAGGCCCAGCATGCCCCTCGTCATCTGCACGATCTGCACCAGGCGGGGGTTCGGCGGTGCGTCCAGCACGCCCAGACCGGCGATCGCCCGGAGCCGCTCCTCCTCGTCGGGCACGTCGTCACTGCGGTGCACGGGCAGGGTGCGCGAGAGCGCCTCATCGAGCGGCGGTGCGAGCGCAGCGGCCCAGGTCTCGTAGACGGCGGAGGCATCCCGCCCCGACCGCACCCCGTAACGCCCGGGCTCGAAATGCACGTATTCGGCGACCCCGGAGGTCTCGCACAGCTCGCGGGTGACGGCGTTGTAGGTGTCGACGGTCTCTTCCAGCCAGCGCACCGCGAACCGCGGCACGTCGGAGTCGCGGGCGAACGGCGCCACCCCGACCAGCAGCACCGGCACCGATGCCGGCACCGACTCGGCGATCGTGCCGAGCAGCCCCTTCACGTCGCGCCGCCACAGCGCCAGGGGCCGCAGCTGGATCAACTCGCGCACCCCGATCACGATCATCACCGCATCGAATCGCTCCATGCTCTCCGCGCGCAGCAGCGCCGCCGCGGTCGCGACGTCGTACTTCGAGACGCTGCGGGTCTCGACATCGGCTCCGCGACCGGTGCGGGCCGCGAGCTTGCGGGCCAGGTGCCCGCCGAGCGCCAGGTCGTGCGAGGCGACCCCGGCGCCCCCGACGACGAGCCCGCCGATGAGCAGGACCCGGTCGGGGTCCGGACCCGAGCCGTGCGACAGCGGCGGATCGCTCGGGAACGCGAGTTCGGTATCACGGGCAAGGCGCGTCAGCAGGAGGGCGCCCGCGAACGGACTCCTCAGGAAATGCGACAACCTTGCATGCGACAACCTCGTCGACACGTGCTCCCCCTTGATCCGGGCCCGGGGACCGCGGCTGGTGGGACCGCGGCGTGTTGAACACCCACGTTACGGCATGGGGAGTCGTTTTACGGGGCGCGGTGCTTCGCCCGCTCGGCCGCCAGCCACTCCGGCATCTCGGCCAGCAACTTCTTGATCTCGGTGGTCGTCATCACGTCCGGCTGCCCCGCGCGCGCCAGCCCCGAGTTCGAGATGCCGAGGCGCCGCGCCACCTCCGACCGCGGGTGCGGACCCTCGCGGCGCAGTTCGACGAGCCAGGCCGGCGGGTCGGCGGTGAGGGCGTTCAGCTGCTCGCGGGTGATCGGCGTGCTGCGGAACTCCTCCGGCGTCGCCGGCAGGTACACCGACAGCTTCTTCGCCGCCGTCTCGGGCTTCAGCAGCTGCACCTTCGGGGGTTTGGGCTGCTGCCGCCTGTCTTCACGCACCTCGTCACCCATGGGCTCCAGGCTAGCCTGGCCGCATGGCAGAGCCGTTCGTGGTGCTCTTCGTGCCGGGGGTGACTCCCGGCAAGTGGACGCGCATCTGGGGCGAGCGGATGCCGAGGCAGCCGCTGCAGGTGGCCCCCGCATCCGGCGACACGGCCCTCGCGGCCCTGCGCGACGGATCCGCGCAGATGGCGTTCCTGCGCGATGCGGCGGCGGACGACGAGTTCCACGTCATCCCGCTGTATCGCGAGCAACCCGTCGTGCTCGCCGCCCGCGACAGTGCCGTCGCCGCTTTCGACGCGCTCACGCTCGCGGACCTCGCGGGTGAGAACGTCGTCACCGGTGAGGATGCGGCCACGGCCGAGCTGATCGCCACCGGCACGGCGGTGGCCGTCATGCCGCAGTCGGTGGCGAGGGCGCTCTCCCGGCGCGACGTCGTCGCGCGTCCGGTGACCGACGCCGCCGATTCGGGGATCGGGCTGGTCTGGCCGACGCGGGCGCAGCATCCGCTGATCGAGACGTTCATCGGGATCGTGCGCGGCCGCACCGCGAACTCGTCGCGTTAGCCGGCGATCGCCTTCTCGATCGACATCACCAGGATGACGCGGTCGGCCTTGTCCTTCGGCGGCACGTCGCTGGGGTTGCCGTAGCGATTCTGCAGGTGCACGTAGAACGCGCCCGTCGGGTCCGGGATCACCTCGATCAGCTTTCCGCGCACCTCGAGGTACTCGTGCGGGGTGTCGGGGTCGATGATGGCGAAGCTCATCGAGGGGTTGTGCTGCAGGTTGCGGAACTTGCCGCGGTAGGTGGTGTGGGTGAACCGCAGCGTGTTCGTCTCGTCGTCGATGTCGACCCACATCGGGTTCACCTGCACGGTGTCGTCGGGGCGGATGGTGCCGAGGGTGCCGAAGTTGGGGGCGTCGAGGAGGTGGCGGCGTTCGGCCGGGATGCTGGTCATACTCGACGGTAACGCGCGCCGAGCCGAACGTATTCGGTTACACGTATCGCACGGCGTCGGCGACCCGGGTGCGCACCTCGAACAGGTCGGTGCCGCCGGTGCCGACGCCGGACAGGCCGCGGCGCACCAGGTCGGCCAGCCGCGGACGCTGCACGAGCAGGGCCTGCGCACCCCGCACCGAACCGAGCGGCATGACCTCCTCGGGCGAGTCGCCGTCGGGCACCACGACGACGAGCGCCGAGAACTTCACCCGCGCCGCGCGGGCGAACCCGCGCGCCCGCGCCGCCAGGTCGTGCACCGGCCGCTCGCCCGGCTCGAGGGCCGGCCCGATGAGTTCGCCCCGCCTCGCCTTCACCGGTTCACCCCAGTCCTCGCTGAGCATCGCCCAGAGACCGGTCGGCCCGAGCACGACGTGGTCGAGCTTGCCGGCGTCGGTGCGCACGTCGTGCCACACGGTGAATCCGATGCCGAGGGTGCTGAGAACGCGCGCGGTGTCCTCCTCGGCCACCGCATCCGCCAGCAGGTGCCGGATCTCGCGCGGCGCCGACCGCAGCAGCACCGGGTCGTAGGGGTCGGGCACGTCCACTCCGCGCCCGGCCCACTCGTGCAGCAGGTCGAGGTAACGCTCGCGGTACCACCCGCCCGGGTGCCCATACGAGCGGGCCTGCGGGCGTGAGTCGGGACGCTTCGGGGGCGGGGCGGGCGCGAAGCTCGGGGCCGCCGTGCTCGCCCGGCCGCCGCGGTCGTAGGCGGCGCGGGCATCGGGGGTGCCGACCTGCTCCCAGGCGTGCTGGACGCGGTGGAAGTGCGCTGCCGCTCCCCCGGTGTCCGGATGCGCCTCGCGCAGCTTCTGGCGGTAGGCGCGCCTCAGTTCGGCATCGCTCGCCGTCGGGGCGACCCCGAGAATCTCGTAGGGCGACGCGGCGAGCGGACCGTCAGCGGCCGCCACCGCCGCCTCCGCCGCCACCGCCGCCGGAGAAGCCGCCGCCGAAGGATCCGCTGGAGAAGCTGCTGAAGCCGCTGCCGCTCCAGCTCGAGCCGCTGGTGGTGACGGGGGCGCTGGTTCCGGTGTGCACGCCCGAGAGCAGCGATGCGAACTGGTAGGCGTGGAACGGCGCCGTCCCGGCATACCAGTCGAGCTCCTCGCCGGTCTGGGCCAGTTGGATCTCCAGCTCGCGTGCCCACGACTCCTCGACGCCCCAGACGACGGCCCAGGGCAGCAGCTTCTCGTAGAGCTTGATCAGCTGCTTTCCGTCGCCGATGTCGATGCGGTCGGCGCCCGTCGCGCTCTGCAACACCGCGAAGCGGTCCTTCTCGGCGAGCGTGAGGTACATCTGCATGCCCAGCAGGTAGTCGACGGTCTCGGCACCGTGAGCGCTGAGGGTCGGCTGCTTGCGCGCGGCGAACCCGGCGACCCCGAGCGCGATGAGGATGAAGATGAACCCGAACATGCCGAGGACCACCCCGACCCAGCCCGAGAAGATCGCGCCGATGAGGCTCACCGCCCCCAGTACCGCGACCGCGAGCAGCACCCAGCCGGTTCCCCTGACCCGGGCCGACGGGCCGATGAACCCGCTCGCGGTGACCGCGCCCGGCAACTGTGCCACGATCGGCCGCAGGGCGTCGGCGAGTTCGGAGTCGCCGGAGCGCTGCAGATCGCGGGCTGCACCGGGTTCGGCGCCGGGCCCGAACAGCGCATCGACGACCGCCTGTTCCCAGCTCTCCAGCCCGGTCGGGTCGAGCAGCTGAACGGCGTAGTCGGCGCCGTCGGCATCGGTGACGGCGTAGCCGAGCAGGCGGATCTTGCGCTTCACCGCCAGGCTCACCAGCTGCGCCTGGATCGCCGTGCTGCCGCGCTGGATCAGCTCGGCCGCGACCATGATGTCGAGATTCTTCGGCACCGAGTACTGCGGGATGATGAACCCGGTCGGGGTGGCCCTGCGCCGGCGCAGCACGACCGCACCGACGATCGCGGTGACGAACGAGATCGCTCCGGCGAGCATCGACACGGCGATGGCCCAGCCCGGCGGCTCCCCCAGGTCGAAGGGCGGCTCTGGCCCGTACGGCGACCCGGGGTCGTACGGCGAGCCATTGGGGTCCGGTGTGCCCTCGACGAAGGTCCCGGACACGAACGGCACCACCACGGTGAGGTTCTCGCGCGGCCCCAGGTTCTGGGCGCTCGCGTCGTAGACGGCCGCGCCGGCCGGATCGACCGACCGCGAGATGCCACCCGAGCACGGGGTCGTGGCGTTCTCCGGCCCCTGATAGCAGCTCTCACCCTCGGCGAGCGCGTCCACGATCGCCGGCTCGACGACCACCCGGGCGCTCACCTCGCCGAACGGCTGATCCCACCCGGTGCCGTTGACGTCCCAGTAGAACTCATCGCCGCTGCCGAACGAGCGGATCGTGTCGCTCTGGCTGTAGTGGATCACGTACGTCGTCGCCCCGTGCTTGAAGGTGTCGTCGTCGATGATGACGATCGTGAACCCGCCGTCGTCCTGCACCTCGTAGTAGACCGGGTCGCCGTTCTCGTCCTCGACGCCCAGCACCGTGGTGTCGAGGTTCACATCGCCGTAGTAGTTCGGGATCGAGCGGATGATCCCGCGGTTCTGATCGATCGCCGGGAACACGGCCACGGCGGTCTCGGTCACGTCGAGCCGCGCACGCTGGTCGCTGCCGCGCTGCAGCAGGTAGACCGCGTCGAAGGACCGGAACTCGAAATCGCTGGTGTCGCCGGACCGCGCCGCCAAGCCCTGCCCTTCGGGTGCATCCACGGATGCGGTGGCCGGCACCGCGGGCGCCAGCAGGAGCGCGATGCTCGCCGCACCCACCGCGAGCTTGGCCAGCAGCCGTCGGGTCCACGCCATGCTTCGACCCTAACCGCCCCGGAGACGCCCGCGCGCGTAGGCTCATGCGCATGGATGTGCCCGGTGTGCCGCGTCGCGCGAGCCTCGAGGTGTTGCGTGCCGAAGCCGGGGATGAGCTGAGCACCGTCGTGTTCGAGCGACTGCGCGCCGGCGAGGACCCGTGGGCGTTCATGGAGCAGATCCCGTCGGTCGACGAACTGGTGGTGCTCACCCTGAGGGCCGAGCTGATCACGGCGGACGGGGGCCGCATCCCGAGCCGGGAGGTCAACTACCGGATGCTGCGCCAGATCGCGCTGGCCTACCCCGGGCTGGCCTCGACGGTGTGGTCGATGCTCGCCGAGCGCGATCGCAGGATCGCGTGACCGTGCCCACGGGTGCGGGGGCGGGTCCCGCGGTGCTGGCGATGCTGGACTTCGACGATGCCGGTGTCGTCACCGGACACAGGCTGGTGCCTGCGGAGTCACCCCAGCTCGCGGTCATGGATCTCTCCGCGACCCGCGGCGACGGCATCTTCGAGACCATCAGCCTGGGCGGCGGGCACGCGCAGGCCCTCGAACCGCACCTGACCCGGTTCGCCGCCTCGGCGGCGCTGCTCGAGCTCCCCGCGCCCGACCTCGGCGCCTGGCGAGCGGCCGTGCTCGCGGTCGCCGCCGAGCTGACCTCGACCGCCGGCACGGTCGAGGAGGGCTTCGTCAAGATCGTGCTCACCCGCGGCATCGAGGGCGCGAACGTGCCCACCGGTTGGGCGTACGGCGCCGTCTCACCCGACCACACCGCCGCCCGCACCAGCGGGTTGCGCGTCGTGCTGCTGGATCGCGGGTACCGGCACGACATCGCGCAGACCGCCCCCTGGCTGCTGGCCGGGGCCAAGACCCTGAGCTACGCGGTCAATCGCGCCGCGTTCCGCGAGGCGGCGCGTCGCGGCGCCGACGACGCGCTGTTCGTCAGCAGCGACGGCTACCTGCTCGAGGGCCCGGTGTCGACGTTGGTGATGACGACCGGCACCCACATGGTGACCCCGCGCACCGACCTCGGCATCCTGGCGGGGACGACCCAGGCCGACATCTTCCGCTTCGCCGAGCAGTGCGGCTACGAGACCTCGTACGAGCTGCTCACCCCGCGCGATCTGGCGGATGCCGACGCGGCCTGGCTCGTGTCGAGCGTGCGTCACGCGGCGCCGATCCGCGCGGTCGACGGGGTGGAGCGCACCGTGGACGGGGCGTTCTCGAATGCCGTCAACGACTTCCTCCGCACCCGGACGGAGTAGCTGCAGCGCATTAACCACGAACGGCCCCGAGCCGAAACCCGGGGCCGTTCTGTGGTCGATTCCGGCTTGCGCCTTCATCGATTGAGGAGACTCTACTCAGCCTCGCACGCCGCGCAAGATGTCAAGTCTCGCTAGATAGTTGAGGGTTGGAGGCCGGTCAGTCGCGGTCGCGGTCGTGCTGCGACCTCTCGGACTGACTGAACGCGAGAGCGAAGGCGATGCCGATTCCGGCGCCGATGGCGATCCCGACGGGGATGTCCGCCATCGCGATGCCGAGCGACACCCCGATCGCGATGCCGACGACCATCCCGAGGATCCAGCTCTTCATGGCGCCGACGCTACGTCCTCCGCATGGGCGGAGGCTGGCAACGGGCCGGTCAAATACTGGCGGCGGTGCCTCCTCCGCGAGTCGAATACCCCCGTATGTCGACCCTCGTGGGTGAGGAGATCACCGCCGCCGCTAGTCCCCCAACTAGTGCACTCATGAGAATAGTTAGCGGTCTGCGTGGGCGTCTGCCCCCATTGCGGGTGTCCGCACTAGCGCGGACAGACCGACCGTGCGGGGTACAAGAACGAAGGGCCCCCGGTTCCGCGTTCCCCCTGGCCGAAGCCAGGCGGTTCGTCGAGTCCCGAGGGCCCTTCTGTTACGTCCGGGGCTTGCGCCCCTTCAGTGATGACGAAGTTACCGAGCAGGTCCGGAGGCCCGCAAGACGTGAAGTCTCGCTAGATAGTTGAGGGTTCGGGTCTCGACACGCGCTGACGCGCTATGCGAGCTGCGTGGCGTCGCGCAGTAGAGCCACGAGCGCCTCGAGCTGTACCGAGCCCGCCTCCTCGTCGGTTCCGACCTCCCCGTCGAGGGCCCGCGCCGCGAGGCCCGCCTTCGAGTCGATGAGCTCCGAGATGCGGCCGTCGATGGTTCCGGCAGCGATGATGCGCCAGGCCGTCACCGGAAGCTCCTGCCCGATACGATGCACCCGGTCGATGGCCTGGGTCTGCTCGGCGTTCGTCCACGACAACTCGGCGAGCACGACGTTCGAGGCGACCTGCAGGTTGATCCCGACGCCCGCCGTCATCAGCGAGCACACGGCGACCGAGACCTCCGGGTCGTTCGTGAACGCATCGATCGCCGCGGTACGGGCCTTCGCGGTCTGCTCGCCACGGATCGAGACGGTCTTCACCCCGGCGGCGGCGAAGTGCTTCTCGGCGGCGTCCATCACGTCGATGTGCTTGGCGAAGAACACCACCTTACCGACGTTGCGGGCCAGGTTGACCGTGTAGTCCGCGGCCGGCGTCGCCTTGGCCTGGCCGATCCGGCGGACCATCGCGAACACGTTGTCGCCGGTGTCGGAGCCCTTCGAGTCCTCGAGCTCGGCCGCCGCGACCATGCGCACCGCATCGTCGGGATCGAGCTCGGGCCGGGCGGCGACGAGACGGCGGTATCGCTCAACGAGCCGGGCCACGAGTGCCGCCTCCGCCTCGCGGATCGAGCGCCCGGACTCGCCGTCGAGCTCGACGGGGATGTCGGCGATGCGCCGCGCGGGGATGTCGGCCGCGACATCCTGCTTCTTGCGACGCACGATGCCCATGTCGATGACGGCCGCACGTGCCGCGGCGAAGAAGCCCGGATCCCCCGGATCGAGTTCGGTGTCCTCGAGCTTCTTCATCAGGCGCGGCAGCGGCTTCTTGTCGTCGATCCAGCCGAGGTACTGCCAGATCATGCGGAAGTCCTCGATCTGGTTGATCAGCGGCGTTCCGGTGAGCGCGATGAACAGTGCGTTGGGCTGGGTCGCCCGGATGTTGCGCGACAATGCGAGCACGTTCTTGGAGCGCTGAGACTCCTTGTTCTTGATGAAGTGCGCCTCGTCGACGACCATGCCCTTGAAACCGCGGCGCGACAGCCAGGCCACGTGCCGGTCGAGGACCTCGTAGTTGACGATCACCACGTCGGCGAACGCGTCGATGTCGTCCCCGTCGCCGTGGACGACGGTGGCGGTGCGCTGCGGGGTCCACTTCTCGACCTCGCGGGCCCAGTTGACCTTGACGACGTTGGGCACGACGACCAGCAACGGGTACGACCCGGTGACCGAGGCCGCCAGAAGCGCCTGCGCGGTCTTGCCGAGGCCCGGCTCATCGGCGAGCAGGTAGCTGCGGTGACCCGCGCGCGCGCTCTCGATGAACCGCGCCTGGTGGATCATGAGCTCGCGTCCCCCGGCGGCGTCGAGCGAGCGCGGGGCCGGCAGGTTCATCGTGGCGGCACCGCCTCCGGCCCCGGTCTCGAACGAGCGGAACAACGGCTCGATGAGCTCCCAGTTCGCCAGCCGGCCGGCGGTGGTCGGCTTGGGCTGAGTCGCCGAGAAGTCGGGCGCGAGGAACGGGTTCGACATCTGGTACTGCTTGACCGACTGCGGCACGACCTGCTTCTCGACCTCGGGCGCGACGACCGGAGCCTCGGTGACGACGATGAGGTCGTCGGGGCTCAGTTCGGCGCCCGCCTCCATCAGCATGGTGCGCCGCACCTCCTGCGCCGACGGGCTCAGCGGAGCGTTGTCGGTGAGCAGCTGGATCAGGCTGGTGTCGCGCGATGCGGTCTTCGCCATGATCGTGGCGATGCCGTCGAGCCGGGTGAGTTCCTTGGTGCGCTCGGCATCGGTGAGACCGGTGTCGCCCTTGATGCGCGCGCGCTCCTCACGGACGAGCACGGCGACGACGCGGAAGCGCGTGCGGTTGCTCGGGCTGACTTTGCCGCGCTCGGCGGAGTTCTCGATGGTGCGCACCGTGCGGGCCAGGACGGGGATGATCCCCGTCTCGTCCTGGTGCTGCCGCCGGCGGGTCTGCGCCGCCGGGCGCTTCCCGCCCGTGCGCTGACGCTTGGCGGACTGGCCGGATGTGGCCATGTGGCTCCTCGGGTACCGACGTCGGTACCGGTATGGTTCGCGGCCCGAAAGGACCGGAATGGATAGCGGAGTGCCGTTCGTAGAAGCCCCGAGACCGGCTCAACCGGCGGGACGAACCGCATGAGAATCATACCACCGGGCTGCGGATAGTCTCGATGCGTGCTCAGAACCTTCGGCCGTGCGGTGATCCAGACCTGGCCGATGGTGCTGACCTGGTTCCTCGCGGGGTGGCTGGCGCACGCCGCCCTGATCAGACTGGCCGGCTGGGCCGGGGTCTACGAGTCGCTCTGGGGGCTCATAATCCTGCCGCTCGCGGTGCTGGCCAAGCTGGCCGGCTACGTCGGCATGTTCCTCGCGGTACGCCCGGCGATGCGGCACTACCAGCGGCTGGAGGCCCTCGCCCGTGCGGTGCCCGCCGACGAGGAGACGGCTCCCACCGCACCCCGCTCGTTCACCCGGGTCTGGGGTTCGACGATCGCGACGGGTCTGATCGCCTTCCTCGTCATCTACTTCACCTGGGGTCTCATCGCCGACGATGTGATCGCCTACGGCCGGGCCTCGTGGGACCAGTACGACCCGGATGCGGTGAACCGGCCCCTGCAGGTGGGCCTCGGGGTCATGTCGATCAGCTTCGTGGTGATCGCGTTCGGACTCCGGCTGCTGCTCGGCCGGTTCGCGGCGCGTCTGCCCCGCTGGGTCGGCGCGATCACGGCGTACCTCGAGGCCGCCTGGCTGCTCACCGTCGGTCTGGCGCTGCAGACGATGCTCGCCGGGGTGCCCGAGTGGTTTCAGACCCGCCGGATGATCGCGTGGGCCATCGACGGGATCGCCGCGATCCGCGAATCCTTCTCCTGGTTCGCGGCCGTCGGAGACGTCCTCGCCTGGGTGGTCGGAGCCGTCGGCGAGGTGGTCCTCCTCCCGCTGGCCTGGCTGGCACTGGCGGCCATCGTGTTCGCGCAGGTCCTGCCGCGCCGGACGCGACGTTCCTCGGGGCGGCTCTCCCGCATCCGCGAGAGTGCCGCCACCCGCTGGCGACGGATGCCGCGGCCGGTCCGCGTGCTCGGCACCTCGCTGAGCAGCGGCCTGCGCGAGCGCTGGGAGCCGATCGCGACGGCGCTGTCGCTGGTGTGGCGCAACGGTCCGGTGAAGCTCGGGCTCTACGTGGCCGCATTCGCGGCCCTCACGGCGGGCACGCAGTGGCTCTACGGGCTGATCTACCGGCTGCTCGGACCGCACGAGACCGGCTGGTGGATCGGCATGAGCGATCCGATCGTGCTGCTGGTGTCGGCCATCACGGTTCCGTTGCAGTTCATGCTCGTCGCCGCGGCCTTCGATGCGAGCCTGGCGAGCCTCGACGATCAGGTGGTCAGCGCAGACGAAGAGCTCGCGGAAGTTCTTCCGGAGTCGTGACCTGCACGTAGCCGCCCTCGGCTGCGCCCGCCGGCACGGTGAAGTACATGCGGATGCGGTACTCGGGACCGAACCCGACCTGGCAGCCGAATGCGCTCTCGCCCGGGTCGGGATAGCTCGTGGGGTTGGTCGTCTGCGGCCACCACTCGCGCTCCCCGTCCGGTGAGGGAGCGCGGTACACCACATCGCAGAACGCGTAGTCGTCCTCGCCGCCCTCCGGGTCCGGCGTGATGCGCAGGTCGGCGACCACGACATCCGTGCCCGCCGTCACGCCGTACCGGCGCCCGTCGGCCGAGTCGCCTTCGAGGACGATCACGTCGTCGATCACGAAGCGCGCCGCCCCGAGTTCGCCGGTGTCGCCACGGGCGATCTCGATCGGCTGGGTGGGGTTGCGCTCCTGGTAGTCGCGCCAGTCGAATCCGAACGCGTAGACGGCGGAGGCGGTGCCGAGCGCCGCAACGGCGACCAGGGCCCACAGGTTGGCGCGCAGCCAGCGCCGGAACCCGGTCACGGGATCACCTCGCCGGGCGGGGGAAGCGCCGCCGTGGACCGGTGCTCGAGCGCGGTGAGGTCGAGCACCATGTCGATCGCCGAATCCAGGCGCACCCGGAAACCGGTGGCGAACCGCGCCGTGGCGCTGCGCGCGTCGGGCCCCTCGAGCGCCGACCTCGGCAGCTCGAAGACGAACGCGCCCGACTGCGGCAGACCGGCACGCAGCGACCCGCCGAGCGCCGCCGCGTCGGGCCGGTCGCTGGCCATGTACCGGCGATCGCCGATCCGCAGGCTGACATCGGGCGAGGTCACCCCGAGCTTCGAGCCGATGGTGCCGGTCACCACCAGCCAGACACCGTCGGTCTCGCCGCTCCACCCGAGTGCCGTGACCCGGTCGGCGAGGTAGGCGTCCTCCGCGATCCAGGTCAGGTTGCGGCCCTCGACCTGCTCGCCGAAGCGCGCGAAGGTCACGAACGGCCCCTGCAGCTCTTCATCGCTCGGCTGGGTCAGCCGCAGCGTGAAGGCCACCGCGAGGAGCACCCCGGTGAGCAGGATCGCGGTCAGCCCGGTGCGTCGCCGGCTCACGGTGCCGGCTCCGCGGTCGGCGCGGGCGTGGCACCCTGCGCCACCCGGATCTTCACGATGGCGACCGGTGCCGGGAACCCGTATCGGATGCCGGTTCCCAGCGTGCTCTCGTACGGGGTGCGGTCGATGATGCCGATCTGCAGTTCGTCACCGGCGCTCCACGTCGTCTCGGGGACCTGGAAGACCAGCAGCAGCGACGTCGGCAGGTCCGGTTGCAGGTCGGGAAGGTACGTGCCGTCCGAGACGAGATACGGCTCGCCGCGCAGTTCGCGCCCGTCGGCGTCGACGGCGGTGGTGCCGAGGCCCGCGACGCCGGCGTCGATCGACACCGCACCGTCATAGGAACCGCCGAGCCGGGAGCTGAACTCGGTCAGGTCGGTCTCGTTGGTGACCTCGAGCCCGAGCACCAGCCAGGTCCAGCCGGCCGCGTCCTCGCTGAAGCCGTTCGGGTGCACGTCGGTCAGCTCGGCGGACTGGATCCGCAGCGAGAACTGATGTCCCTCGACCAGCTCGCCGACGGCGACCTCGGGGATCTTGGTGCTCTCCAGCTCCACGGTGTCCCAGCCGCCGAGCGGCCAGGCCACGAGACCCGCGAGAGCGGCTGCCGCGCCGATCCAGACGAACGGGTGGATGCGGGCGAGGCGGTGCCCCAGCGTCAGGCGCGCCATCGCCTCACGGCCGGGAATCCTCGGGGGCGACCTTCACCCGGATGAGCACACCCGCCAGCACGAAGACCAGCGCCGCGAGGTACTGCGCCCCGACCCACCACGGTCCCGCGAGATCGAACGGGTAGACGGGATTCCAGGCGACGGCGATCGCGAGCAGGAACGGCATCCACCACCAGTGGCGGGCCTGGAAGGCGAAGACCACGATGATCAGCGCCAGGATCGAGGCGATGAAACGGATGACGATGAATCCGCCGCTCTCGGTCAGCGCGATGCCGGCGAGCAGGGCGACGGCGCCGAGCAGTCCGGGAGCGAGCGCGACGCGTCGGGAGGCCGGCCGCCCGTAGCGGTCGCGGCTCGGTGTGGCAGCCATCTCCCCCAGACTATCCGGCTCTTGCCGCTCGCCCGGGCGCCTCGGTAGCCTGCGGCATGGGTTTCTTCGACGACATCGTGAACTCGGTCAACAAGGCGGTCGGCGGAGCCGACGCCGACCTCATCCAGAACGGCATCCTGGGTCGCGGTGAGGTCATCGGGCTCGACGCCTCCGGCATGACCATGCAGATCGGCAACGGCCTCGTCGAGCGCAAATGCACGATCACGCTCAACGTCCTGCTCGACGGTCAGCAGCCCTACCAGGCGCAGGTCACCCAGCGTGTGCAGGAGATCTACCTGCCCCAGCTCACCTCGGGCGGCGCGATCGTCGCGGTCAAGGTCGACCCCGCCGACCACAGCCGGGTCGCGATCGACTTCGACACCCCGGTGCCCGAGGTGACCCTGCCCGCCGGCGAGGGGCACAACAGCGCCGCGTGGATCCTGGCCAACGGCAAGCCGATCACCGTGGTCCTGGTGGCGAACACGCCGATCGGGGTGAAGAACGCCACGGGCGACCCGGTGCAGGCGCTGACCCTGACGGTGGCGACGGGCGTTCCGGAGCCGTACCAGATCCAGGTCGGCAACGCGGTGCCGGCGTCGGCCCTGCCGCTGCTGTTCCCCGGCTCGAAACTGCACGCCAAGCTCGGCGACGGCCCGAACGACGTCGTGGTCGACTGGGCCGCCGGCGCGGTGAAGGACTAGGTCCGCGCCAGCCCGCGCGTGGCGGGACCCTCGAGCAGGGTGCCGTCGGCGCTGAATCGCGACCCGTGAGCCGGGCAGTCCCATGACCTCTCGAAGTCGTTCCACTGCACGACGGCGCCGAGGTGCGGGCACACGGCGCAGACGCTCGTGGTGACGCCGTCGAGCGTCGACACCCCGGTCGGCACGAGCCCGCGGCGCCCGACCTCGCCGTGGCCCTCGAGGGTCGATCCCGGCGCCGGATGCGTGAGCGCCCGGACCCATGACCGCGCGTACCAGCGCCCCACCGCCAGATTCTCGCCGATCACGACCGCCGCCGCGGCCGGCAGGGTGGGGCGGCGGTGCAGGGTGCGCTGCCAGCGAGCGCCGTCGCCGAGGATGTCGCCCACCAGGGTGAGAGCCGTCGCCACCCCGTTGGTCATGCCCCACTTGGAGAACCCGGTCGCGAGGTAGACCTTGCCGCCCCCGCGGGGCAGCCAGCCGACGAACGGCACGCCGTGCGGTGACAGGTGGTCCTGCGCCGACCATTGGGCGACCGGCTCGGCGTCGGGCCACCAGCGCCGGGTCCACTCGGCGAGCTCGTCGGCGGCACGGCGCGGCGACGGATGCCGCCCCACGCTATGCCCGTTGCCTCCGGTGAGCAGAAGCCCGCGTGCCTCGCGCACCGACCGGGCCGGCTGCTCAACCCCGAGGAACATCCCGTCGGGGACCTCGCGCGTACGCCAGGCCTGCGCGTAACTGCGGTGCGCCGAGACCTTCGCGAAGTAGAGACCGCGGTCGAGGATCGGCGACCCGGTGGCGAGCACCACGCGACGGGCACGCAGCACCCCGGAGGTGGTGCGCACCACCGCGTGGTCGCCGAAGCGGGGCGCTCCGACGGCCCCGACCCGCGCCCCGGTCACCAGCGCGCCGCCGTGCGCGCGCAGCTCGACGGCGAGCGCCGCGACGAGCAGCAGCGGGTCGATCTGGCCCTGGTCGGCGAGGCGGACCGCGCCGTGCGTCGGGAACGGCAGCCCCGCATCCGGGACCAGCTCGGTCTCGAGCCCGTGCGCGCGGGCGAGGCGATGCTCGGTCTCGACCTTCTCGCGGCCCTCCGGTCTCGCGGCGTAGCTGTACGCGGCGCCGCGCTCGAACGGCACCCCCGTCACGGCGGCGAATCCGGCGAGCCAGTCGAACGCGGCGGCCTGGCTCTCGACGTAGGCGGCGAGCGTCGCCGCCGTGTTGCGACCGCGGATGCGCTGCAGCATGGTGCCCTGCAGCTGCGACACCTTCGCCGTGGTGTGCCCGGTGGTGGCGGCGCCGGCCTCCCGCGCCTCGACCACGACGACGTCCTGACCGGCGCGGGCGAACAGCACGCCGGCGGTGAGCCCGGTGATGCCCGCCCCGATCACCACGAGGTCGTGCACCCGGTCGTCGCCGGGGAACGGATCGGACATGATGGGCGGAGCGCCCTGCTGCCAGAGCGATGCGTGGTCGGCCATCCCCCGACGCTAGGCCGCCCGCATGGGAACCACCGGGGACTTGCGTAGCATCGCTGGGGTGACTACGGATCCGGCCGTCGAGCGCCTCCGCGCCCTCATCCGCATCCCGACGGTCTCGCGCGATGACCCGGCCGACCAGGACCGCGCCGCGTTCGAGCGCCTGCGCGCCGAGCTGGCAACGCTCTATCCGCGCACCCACGCCGAACTGGAGCGCGAGGTGCTGGCCGACGGCAGCCTGCTCTACCGCTGGGCAGGCGCCGGCACCGGGCGGCCCGTGGTGCTGATGGCGCACCACGACGTCGTCCCCGCCGACGAGCCGGGCTGGCGTCACGAGCCGTTCTCGGCCGACCTCGCCGACGACCGCATCTGGGGCCGCGGCACGCTCGATGACAAGGGGATGCTGGCCGCGATCCTCGAGGCGATCGAACGCCTGCTCACCGCCGGCGTCACCCCCGCCGTCGACGTCTACGTCTTCTCCGGTGCCAACGAGGAGACGGCGGGTGCCGGAGCCGCGACCGCCGTGCAGTTGCTCACCGAGCGCGGCGTCCGGCCCGGGCTGGTGCTCGACGAGGGCGGCGCCGTCGCCGACGACGCCTTCCCCGGGTTGCGGGGCGCGGTCGCGTATGTCGGGGTCGCCGAGAAGGGCATGGCCGGCATCCGCCTCGTCGTGCAGAAGCCGGGCGGGCACGCGGCGACGCCCGCCCGCCACGGCGCGACGACCACCCTCGCCCGGGCGATCCTGAGGCTGGAGTCCCATCCGGCGCCCGCCCGCCTCAGCCTCCCGGTGGCGGCGATGCTGCGCGCCATCGCGCCCCTCGCCGGCGGTATGCAGCGCCGGCTGTTCGCGCGGCCCGGTGCGGTGGTGCGGCGAATCCTGGCGGCACGCGGCGGCGAGGCCGAGGCCCTGGTGCGCACCACCCGCGCCGTGACCAGGCTCACCGGCAGCGCCGCCGACAACGTCGTCGCCGAACGTGCCACCGCGGTGGTGAACGCCCGGATCGCGATCGGCTCCAGCGTCGAGCAGACCCTCGAGGAGGTGCGCCGGGCGATCCGCGACGACGACGTCGAGGTGCAGCTCACCCGGGGCGACGACCCCTCACCGGTGTCTCCCGCGGAGGGCCCCGCCTGGGACGCGCTCACCGCGGCGATCGCCGAGACCTTCCCCGGCGTGACCGTCGCGCCCTATGTGATGCTGCAGGCCAGCGACAGCAGGCACTTCACCCGGATCAGCGACACCGTCTACCGGTTCCTGCCGTTCGAGCTCAGCGCGGCCGAACGCCGCACCCTGCACGCCATCGACGAGAGCATCGGCGTGGCGAACTGGCTGCGGGGGGTCACCTTCTTCGAGCGCCTCCTGCGCGGTCTCTAGGTTCCGGGAGCGGTCTCGGCGATCCAGTCGTCCAGGGCGCTGGGAGAGTCGGTCACGATGCCGTCGACGCCGTACGAGGTCGCCTCGCTCCACCTCTTCTCGGAGTTGAGGGTGTAGACGAGCACGCCGTAGCCGGCGGCGTGGAGGCCGGCCACCGCATCCGGGTAGGTCTCGAGCGACCACGGGGAGGTCATGATCGCGATCGCGTCGTAGAACGCGACGAGCCCGACCGGGTCCTGCGGCAGATCGCGCCGGATGATGATGCGCGGGATGGCGGGCGCGGCCTCGCCGAGATTGGCGATGGTGCCGAGGTGGAAGCTCGCGAACACGATACGGTCCTGCACGCCGCGCAGATAGATGCCGTCGAGGATGCCGCGGATCTCGTCGCGGGTCCAGTACTCCTTGAGTTCCACGAGCGCGGTAGTGGCCGGGCACGCGGCGAGCAGGTCGAGGAACTGCTCGAGCCGCGGGATGCGGGTGCCGGCGAACTCGTCGGAGAACCACGAGCCGGCGTCGAGCGCCTCGACCTCCTCGAGGGTGAGCCCCGAGATGGCCCCGGTGCCGTCGGTCGTGCGGTCGACGGTCGCGTCGTGCAGCAGCACCGGATGGCCGTCGGCGGTGAGCTGCACATCGGTCTCGATGACGTGCGATCCGGCCGCGATCGCGGCCTCGAACGCCGGGATGGTGTTCTCGGGGGCGCCGGAGCGATCACCCCGGTGCGCGGCCACGAAGGCGGGCTCGCCGGGCAGCCGCAGCGGCCCGATCATGCTCGGCGCATAGGCCTGAACGGCCTCCGGCACGAGGACCAGCACGAGCACGGTGGCGACCGTGATCGCCGCGGCGAGGGAGCCGCGCGCGAGCGGATGCGTGGTCGACATGGACCGGCTTTCGGGGTAGGCCGTCGGGGTGCCCACACGCTAGCACGGACCGTTACCGTTTCGTTACCTTGTGTTCCGGCCTCAGTGCTTGTAGTGTCCGGTCGCCTGCCCCGACCCCGGGTCAGAGCCTCAGATCAGCGCCTTCGTGTGCCACACCGTCTTGGTCTCGACGAGGTCGAGGATGCGGTCGAGGCTCGCTGCGGGAACCCCCGCGTCGGGGCGGATCACGCGTTTCAGCGTGTCGGCGGCCGCGATCTCGAGATCGATCCACTCCAGCGCCCCGGCGCCGGTCAGATCCAGCGCGTTGACGTCGGCATGCGCCGCCAGCCACGGGGCGATCTCGGCGGGCGACCCGGTCAGGATGTTGACCACCCCGCCCGGCACATCGCTCGTGGCGAGCACCTCGCCGAGGCTGATGGCGCTGAGCGGGCGCTTCTCATCGGCGATCACGACGACCGTGTTGCCCGCCACCAGCGCCGGGGCGACCACGCGCACCAGACCCAGCAGCGAGCCGCCCTTCTGCCCCTGCGGCGCCACCATCGCGACCACACCGGTGGGCTCGGGCACGCTCAGGTTGAAGTACGGCCCCGCCACCGGGTTGCCGCTGCCGGCCACCTGGACGAACTTGTCCGCCCACCCGGCATACCAGACCCAGGTGTCGATCGCCTCGTCGAGCTGAGTGGCCGCCGCGGCGGCGGTGACGCCTTCGGCGGCCGCGATCTCCTCCACGAACTGCGCCCGCCGCCCGTCGAGCAACTCGGCGATGCGGTACAGCACCTGGCCGCGGTTGTACGCGGTGGCGCCCGACCAGCCGGAGACGGCGCCGCGGGCGGCGACCACCGCATCCCGCGCGTCCTTGCGGGAGGCCTGGGCCGCGTTCGCCAGGAACGCGCCCTTCGCCGAGACCACCTCGTACGAGCGACCCGACTCGCTGCGCGGGAACGCTCCGCCGATGTAGAGCTTGTAGGTCTTGGGGATGGTGAGGCGGGTCATTTCGCGGCTCCCTTCAGGTAGGCGTTCAGGCCGTGCCGACCGCCCTCGCGGCCGTAGCCGGACTCCTTGTAGCCGCCGAACGGGCTGGCCGGGTCGAACCGGTTGAACGTGTTGGCCCACACCACGCCCGCGCGCAGCTTGTCGGCGACGGCGAGGATCTTGCTGCCCTTGTCGCTCCAGATGCCCGCCGACAGCCCGTACGGGGTGTTGTTGGCCTTGGCGATCGCCTCCGCCGGGGTGCGGAAGGTGAGCACCGAGAGCACGGGCCCGAAGATCTCCTCCCGCGCGATCGTCGACGAGGTCTGCACATTGTCGAAGATCGTCGGCGCGAACCAGAACCCGTTCTCGGGGATCATGCACGGGGCGCTCCAGCGTTCACCGCCCTCCTGCTCGCCGATGTCGCTCAGCGTGCGGATGCGCTCCAGCTGGTCTTTCGAGTTGATCGCCCCGATGTCGGTGTTCTTGTCCAGCGGATCGCCGAGCCGCAGGGTCGACAGGCGCTGCTTCAGGCGGCCCACGACCTCCTCGTGGATGTTCTCCTGCACCAGCAGACGCGAGCCCGCGCAGCAGACGTGGCCCTGGTTGAAGAAGATCCCGTTGACGATGCCCTCGACGGCCTGGTCGATCGGGGCGTCGTCGAACACGATGTTGGCGGCCTTGCCGCCGAGCTCGAGCGTCACCTTCTTGTCGGTTCCGGCGATCGCCTTCGCGATCTCGCGGCCCACCCCGGTCGAACCGGTGAACGCGACCTTGTTCACGTCCGGATGCCGCACCAGCGCCGCGCCCGTCTCGCCCGCCCCGGTGACGATGTTCACCACCCCGGGGGGAAGCTCCGCCTGCTGCAGGATCTCGGCGAACAGCAGGGCGCTGAGCGGCGTGGTCTCGGCCGGCTTCAGCACGACGGTGTTGCCGGCGGCGAGCGCCGGGGCGATCTTCCACGCCAGCATCAGCAGCGGGAAGTTCCACGGGATCACCTGCGCGGCGACCCCGAGCGCCCTCGGGTTCGCGCCGAGCCCGGCGTAGTCGAGCTTGTCGGCCCATCCGGCGTAGTAGAAGAACCAGGCGGCCACCAGCGGCACGTCGACATCACGGCTCTCTTTGATCGGCTTGCCGTTGTCGAGGCTCTCGGCCACGGCGAGCTCCCGCGCGCGCTCCTGCACCAGCCGCGCGATGCGGAACAGGTACTTGCCGCGGTCGGAGCCGCTCATCTTCGACCACACCCGGTCGTAGGCGGTACGCGCCGCGGCGACGGCACGGTCGACGTCTTTCGGCGACGCCGTGGCGATGGTGGCGATCTTCTTCTCGGTCGCCGGGCTGATCGTGGAGAAGTTCTGCCCCCTGCCGTCGACCCACTCCCCGTCGATGAAGAGCCCGTAGCTCTTCTTCAGGTGCAGGATGCTGGTCGACTCGGGAGCCGGGGCGTATTCGAGGAAGGACATCAATCCACCGTCACGTAGTCGGGGCCGCTGTAGCGGCCGGTCGTCATCTTCTGCCGCTGCAGCAGCACGTCATTGAGCAGGCTCGAGGCGCCGAAGCGGAACAGGTGCGGCTGCAGCCATTCCTCGCCGACGGTCTCGGCGACGGTCACCAGGTAGCGGATCGCGTCCTTGGACTGCCGGATGCCGCCGGCCGGCTTCACGCCGACCCGCTCGCCGGTCAGCCGGTGCCAGTCGCGCACCACCTCGAGCATGAGCAGCGTCACCGGCAGGGTCGCCGCCGGGGTGACCTTGCCCGTCGAGGTCTTGATGAAGTCGCCGCCGGCGAGGATCGACAACCACGAGGCGCGCCGGACGTTGTCATAGGTGTTCAGCTCGCCCGTCTCGAGGATCACCTTCAGGCTCGCGTAGGAGCCGTCGGCGCGCCGGCAGGCCTCTTTCACCGCGACGATCTCGTCGAACACCGCCCCGTACCGGCCGGCGAGGAACGCGCCGCGGTCGATCACCATGTCGATCTCGTCGGCACCGGCGGCCACCGCGTCGGCGGTGTCGGCGAGCTTGACCCGCAGCGAGGCCCGCCCGCTGGGGAAGGCGGTGGCGACGGCCGCGACCGAGATGAGGCCGTCATCCGGATCGCCATGCGCTGCGCCGAGAGCCTGGATCGCGTCGGGGACCTTGTCTCCGTAGACGCACACGGCCGCCACGCGCGGTGTCGTCGGATCCGACGGGTCCGGGGTGATGGCCTTCGCGACGAGCGAGCGCACCTTTCCGGGGGTGTCGGCGCCCTCGAGGGTGGTGAGGTCGATCAGCTCGATGATCTTGTCGAGCGCCCACTTCTTCGACGTGGTCTTGATCGAGCGGGTCGCCAGGCCGGCGGCACGCTGCTCGAGGCCGACGGCGTCGACGCCGCTCAGGCCCTCGAGGTTCAGCCGCAGGCTCTTCTCGGTGAGATCACCGCCCAGCAGCTGGACGGCACGCTCGGCCGGAGCGAGTGCGGGATGTTCGATGGTCATGCGTCCTCCAGTAGGGCGTTCGCGGTCGCCTCGTCGCTGACGAGGACCGTGCACAGCCCGCTCATCACGATGGCGCGAGCCACATCATGCTTGCTCGCTCCGGCGACCACGAAGATCGCGGCCGCGGCGGACCTGAGCTCGTCGAGCCCCAGTCCCACCGTACGCTCATCGAGCCCGGGGTCCACGATGTGGCCATTGGCATCGATGTAGCGCCCGAGCACGTCGCCGACGGCGCCCTTGCGCACCAGTTCGGCGACGTCCTCCGCGGTCAGGTACCCGCTGTCGACCAGCACCGAGCTGCCGTCGGCGACCCCGGCGCTGTACAGATAGGCGGATGCGGTGGCCGCCTTCGCGAGCACGTCGGCGACCGTGCGGTCGGCCTCGATCGCCCGCTTGGTCTCGATGCGCTCCAGGATCGCCGGGCTCGGCAGCAGCACCACCTGGCCGCCGGCGCGCCCGGCGATGGTGGCCGCGGTGGTGGCCGCGGTACCGGGGCGCCGGTTGAGGCTCACTCCCCCGTTGATCTGCACGACATCCACCCCGGTCGCCCATCCGACCGGCAGGCGGTCGGCGACGGCGTCGAGCGTGCGACCCCAGCTCACGCCGAGGGTGCGCGGGACCGGTCGCAGCGCCGTGAGGTAGTCGGCGGCGGCCTGCGCGACCCGGGACGAGACGGCGTCGTCGACGTCGGGGGTGGGCACGATGACGGCGTCGGCCAGGCCGAAGCGCTCGGAGAGGCGGCGCTCGAGACCGAGCCGGCGGGCGCGCGGATGGACGATCTCGATGCGCACGATCCCCGCGTCGCGCGCCTGCGTGAGAAGCCGGCCGGCCTTCCACCGCGAGATGCCGAGCAGGGCGCCGATCTCGTCCTGCGTCTTGTCTTCGTCGTAGTAGAGCTCGGCGACGCGTACGGCGAGCAGTTCGTCGTCCCGGTCCATGGTTCCTCCGCCTCCGACGGTACTCCGTTGCAACATCTGTTGGTCGACTTGCTCATATGCGCAACCCAAGTCCCCCGGATGCGCACACGCGCCCCGATACGCTGACGACATGCCCGAGCCCCGCGAGTACAGCCGTGTCGTCCGCACCCTCGACCTGATCATCGGCATCGTGCTCACGCTGATCGCGGCCCTCGTCGGGATCACCATGCTCGCGTTCGTGGGGCAGCTGGGGCAGCTCGCGACGGCCTGTGCGGGCGTCACCCCCGACGGGATGCGCTGCGAGCCGGGTTTCCTCGGCGCGATGGGCATTCTGGGCACCGCGATCGTCGTGCTCGGCTGGTTCCTGCCCGCCGGATTCCTGATCGTGCGCGCCATCCGGAGGCAGCTGGTGTTCTTCCTGCCGATCGTGGCGATCGTCGTGATGATCGCCGGGTACTACCTCGTCGTGCTGCTGCTGGGCACCGCCTACGTGCCCTCGTCCTCGACGTAGCGCGGCTTCGCGAGCACGATGAGGGCCGGAACGGCGAGCACCATCGTGGCGAGCAGGAAGATGATCGGCACCGTCCAGTCGCCGGTGGCATCCCGCAGCACGCCGACCACGAGCGGTCCGCCCGCCCCGATCACGTAGCCGATGCCCTGCACGAATCCGCTGAGCGCGACGGAGCCAACGTGCGTGCGGGTGCGCAGGTTGATCAGAGTCAGCGCCAGGGGGAACAGCAGCGGACCGAACCCGACGAGCACCGCCCACAGCACCGGCGCCACGGCCGGGGCCAGCAGGAAACCGAGGTAGCCCGTGGCGAAGAACACCACGGCGGCCACGATGAGGGGGGTGACGGAGGGCAGACGCGTGGCCAGGACGGGGATGAGCAGCGCCGCCGGGATGCCGCAGAAGGCGAACACCCCGAGCAGCAGCCCGGCCTGAGCGGCGTCGACCCCCGATTCCTCGATCGCGAGGGTCGGCAGCCAGGCGAACATCGCGTAGGCGTGCATGCTGGGCAACCCGAACAGCAGGGCCATCGACCAGGCGATCGGCGAGCGGACCAAGCGTGCGCCGATGCCGGCGTGCGCGGCCTCCATGCCGCGGGCCTCGGTGTCGAGATTCTCGACGTGGCGACCGCGGCGCAGCAACTGCCATGCCCACGGCGCGGCGGCGACGACAGCGACCAGCAGCCAGACCCCCAGCGAGACGCGCCAGCCACCGGCCTGCGCGACCGGAACGGCGACGATCGGCGGCACCGTCGCTCCGATCGACATGATCGTGACGTAGATCGCGGTGACGGTGCCGATGCGGTCCGGGAAGTAGCGCTTGACGATCGGCGGCAGCAGCACGTTCGCGCATCCGGCCCCCAGCAGGGCGAGCACCGTCCCGATCAGCAGCACGTTCGCGTCGGGAGCGGCGGCACGCAGCAGGTGCCCGACCGCCCCGACGAGGGTCGCGGCCAGCAGGGCGCCCTCGAGTCCGAGCCGGCGCGACGCCAGGGGCGCGATCAGCCCGGACACCGCGAACACCAGCGGCGGGGTCGCCCCGATGACCGACAGCAGCACGTGATCGAGCGGGATGTCGGCATCGATGAAGTCGAGGATCGGCGACAGTGCGCCGACGGCCGTGCGCATGGTCGCGGCGACCAGCAGGACGCCGAGGAGGGCGAGGAGGCGCCCCCGCGCGAGCGGGCCGGGAGCGGGCGACGTCATCGGGCGGCTTCAGCCGCGAGGATGCCGCGGATGACCTTCTCGTCGGCCTGCAGCTGCGCCACCAGGGCATCGACCCCGGAGAAGGCGTTCATCGGACGGATGTACTCCACGAACTCCAGCCTGAGCACCCGGCCGTAGAGGTCGCGTCGCTGGTCGAGCAGGTGCGCCTCGACCTGATGCTGGGGGACGCCCTGGAACGTCGGGTTGTTGCCGATCGACACCGCCGCGCCGAACCGCTCGCCCTCGACCTCGGCCCACGCGGCGTACACGCCGTCCCGCGGCAACAGCCCCTCCAACTGCGGATCGAGGTTCGCCGTCGGGTAGCCGAGCTCGCGACCGCGCTGCTCGCCCGGCACCACGCGCGACCGGACGGCGGGCAGCCGGCCGAGCAGTTCCGCCGCCTCGCGGACCCTGCCCTCCTGCATGAGCTCGCGGATCCACGTCGAGGACACCCGGCGCGGCGTGCCCGCGTCATCCAGCAGCAGATCGTCGATGAGGGCGACCTCGAAGCCGGACCGCTCGCCGAACCCGCGCAGCGCCGCGACATCCCCGGACCCGCGGTCGCCGAAACGGAAGTCGCCGCCGGCCAGGACGAGCCGCGCGTGCAGGGCATCCACCAGCACCCGGCCGACGAAGTCCTCCGGAGACAGGGCGGCCAGCTCGGGGGTGAACTCCAGCAGCAACTCGGCCTCGATCCCGGCCTCGCCGAGCAGCTCCGTCTTCTGGGCGGGACTGGTCAGGTCGGGCGGGGCGAGCTCCGGCCGGATCACGGCGAGCGGGTTGCGATCGAACGTCACCACGGTGGGGGCCCACCCCGCACCACGCGCCCGATCGCACAACTGCCGGAAGACGTCGAGGTGACCGCGGTGCACGCCGTCGAACTTGCCGACCGTCACGGCCGAGGGACCGAAGCCCGCGGGAACCTCCTGGAGGGACCGGAAGACCTGCATCACGCCCCCGACGCCGCCGGGCGCCGGCGGAGCCACAGCAGGCCGAGCACCGGCAGCACGAGCGGTACCAGCAGATACCCCAGGCCGTACGCGCTCCAGACCGTCGCCGTGCGGTCCCGCGGATCCGCCGACCCGACATCGGCCCCGGGCACGAGAAGGCTGAGCGTGCCGATGATGAGGACGCCGGCGAGTTCGAAGCAGATCGTGGCGAGCGCCACCCGGCGCCAGCCGAAGGCCAGGGCGAGCGTCGCCACGATGTAGACCACACCCGCCAGGGCCGACAGCAGGAACGCCACCGGCGCCTCGTCGAACCGGTCGATGATCTGGAACACCGACCGCCCGGTCGCGGCGAGAGCGAGGACGCCGTACACGGCGACGAGAACGCGCCCGATCCCGGAGGTCGTCGGGGTTGCGGCAGGCACGGATATCACCCTAGCGGGCGCGGATCACCCGAGCTGGACCGTCCAGATCTGGTGCATGCGGTACGCCATCACCGCCACGGCGAGGGCGCCGACGCCGAGCACGACGGTGCTCCAGCGCGAGCGGTCGGTGAGCGCCCAGACCACCGCGAGCGGCGGGATGATCGCCGCGGTGATCAGGTACAGCCAGAACTCGGCCGGGTTCCCGGTCATCGCATTCCCCACGGCCGGCGCCACCAGCGCCATGACGATCTGGGCCAGCAGCAGCACCTCGACGACCACCAGCGACAGCACCGTCAGGTCGGCGGGCGCCTTACCGGCCAGGCCCAGCACGATGCAGAGCAGCCCGGCGAGCACGGCGACCCCCACCAGGACGACGGTGAAACCCAGGATCACGACAGCACCTCTCCGCTCGGGAAGTTGACCAGCACGCGGGCCTCCCCCGCGCGCACCGCGACCAGCCCCGTGAGCACATCGCCGGGCGCGATGGCCGCGACCACGGGAGCGTCCGGCACCTCCAGTCTCACCCGTTTGCCGTGCCCGAGGTCGACGGACTGCCGCGCGTCGAGTTCCGCGACCGGGAAGAGCCGGCGCGCGATGGTGGAGGCCGGGATGAGCGCGGCGGGGTCGAGAGCGGCGAGCGGGGTCGCATCCGCCACCTCGAACGGGCCGATCGCCTCGCGCCGCAGCGCCGTCAGATGGCCCCCGACGCCGAGGGCCGCGCCAAGGTCGCGGGCGAGGGCGCGGATGTAGGTGCCGGAGGAGCACTCCACCACGGCGTCGAGGTCGACCACCTGCGCGTCGCGGCGCTCGGCGAGCACCTCGAACCTGCTGATCGTCACGGTGCGCGGGGCGAGCACCACCTCCTCGCCCGCGCGCGCCCGGTCGTAGGCCCGTCGGCCCTCGACCTTCACCGCGCTGAAGCTCGAGGGGATCTGCGCGAGTTCGCCGGTGAGAGCCGCCACCTGCTCGTCGATGCGGGCGCGCTCGAGGTCCGACGCATCCGCCGCCGCGATCACCGAACCCTCGGCATCGTCGGTGTCCGTCGCGACGCCGAGCCGGATCGTGGTGGTGTAGCGCTTGCCGAGACCGACGAGATAGGTCAGCAGACGGGTGGCACTGCCCACCCCGAGGATGAGCAGTCCCGTCGCCATCGGATCCAGGGTGCCCGCGTGCCCGACCTTGCGGGTGCCGAGCGCCCGTCGCGCCCGCGCGACGACGTCATGGCTCGTCCCGCCCCCCGGTTTGTCGACCAGCAGGATTCCTGTCGGGTTCACGCCGGGATCGTCTCGCCCGGGTAGGGGAACCAGCGCAGCTCCTCGAAGTCGGCGGTGGTCTCCGCGCGCTCCGGCGGCTCGCACGGGTTCCGGCGAGCGGATGCCAGTTCGGTCCGGGCCGCGTCCAGGTACGCCGACAGGGCACGGCCCTCGTCGCGGCGTCGACGGTCCGGGTAGCGCATCGCCCCACTGGCGTAGTCGACCTCGTGCAGCGACATCGGCGGCTCGATGAGGTCGGCATCCCGGTGACGCCACAGGCCCGTCGTCGGCTCGAACCGGTACCAGGGCAGCAGCGCGGCGCCCTCGGCCGCGATCAGCCGAACCGCCTGGAGGATGTAGTCGAACGTGTCCTCGTCGATGAAGTAGTTGAAGTTCACCCGGACCCAGCCCGGCTTGATGCCCTCGCAGGAGCCGTCGCTCACCGCGTGCTCGATCGCGCGCGAACGCTCCAGGTCGATGCCCAGCAGCCGGTGCCCGTAGGGCCCCGCGCACGAGCAGCCGCCGCGGGCCTGGATGCCGAACAGGTCGTTGAGCAGGGCCACCACGTAGTTGTGATGCAGGTACCGCTTGCCGCCCGCGCCGTCGTGCCGGATGACGAACGACACGATCGACAGACGCTCGGCGTCGTGGCTGCCGAGCACCTCGACGCCCGGGGAGGAGTCCCAGGCGGCGATCGCGCGCGTGACGAAGTCGTGCTCGCGGCGGCGGATCTCGTCGATCCCGACCGCCTGCTTCAGCTGGAACACCAGGCCGGCACGGATCGACTCGACGATCGCCGGGGTCCCGCCCTCCTCGCGGTGCGCGACGTCGGGGTGGAAGTCGTGCTCGTCGGAGTTCACGTAGGTGACCGTCCCGCCGCCGACCACGACGGGCACCCGGTTGGCGAAGAGCTCACGCCGCGCGATGAGCACGCCCGGGGTGCCCGGGCCGCCGATGAACTTGTGAGGCGAGAGGAACACCGCGTCGTAGCCGATGCCCATGTCGATGTCGACGTACGGTGCGGCGGCGGCGAAGTCCCAGAGCGCCAGGGCGCCGTGCTCGTGCAGCAGCGCCGTCACGGCCGCCGTGTCGGTGATGATGCCGGTGACATTGGATGCCGCCGAGAACGATCCGATCTTCACCGGGCGGTCGGCGTACTCGCGCAGCCGCGAGCGCAGATCGTCGAGGTCGACGTGGCCGTCCGGGCTCTCGTGGATCGTCACGACCTCGGCGATGGACTCGCGCCAGGACAGCTCGTTGGAATGGTGCTCGAACGGCCCCAGGAAGACGACGGGGCGCTGGGCGGCGGGGATCGCATCCGTCAGCCGCCAGCGGTCCTCGAGAGCCGAGGGGACGCGCAGCCCGAGGACGCCGATCAGCTTGTCGATGGCGTAGGTCGAACCGCTGCCGCAGAACACCACCGCGTGCTCGGCGGTGGCCCCGGTGCACTCGGCGATGATCGCGCGGGCCTCCTCGCGGAACCGCGTGGTCTGCAGACCGGTGCCCGAGGACTCGGTGTGGGTGTTGGCGTAGAGCGGGAGCACCGCGCTGCGGATGTAGTCCTCGAGGAACGTGAGCGAGCGGCCGGAGGCCGTGTAGTCGGCGTAGACGACCGGGCGGGCACCGAACGGACCCTCGACCACATCGTCCGCGCCGATCACCGACGCGCGGATCGTCTCGATGAGGTCGTCGCTGGCCATGCAGCGAATCTAGCGCCGGGCGAGGTCGCGCAGGAGGCTGGTCTTGCTGGGGACGGCGGCGGTGAGCAGTTCGCGCACCTCGGCGTCGCTGTCGAAATCGGCGCCCATGCGCAGGCCGACCAGGGTGTTGATCATCATTCCGCCGGAGAGGAACTCGGCGGCCTGCTCGGGCGAGAAGCCCGCCTCGTCGCGCAGGACGCGGTAGACGTCCATGAACCCGGCGCGCACACGGGGCCCGATCTCGGGGTCGGCACCGAGCATGAACCCGTGCATGAGGCTGAGCAGCAGGCCGCGGTCGGCCAGCAACTCGAGGTAGCGCCGGCCGATGCACATCGGCAGATCGGCGCTGCCGGCGCCCTGCTCGTGGATCTCGCGGCGGAACTCCCGCATCAGAGTGTCGAGCGAGCGCTGGAGCACCGCCTGGAAGAGCGCGGACTTGGTGCCGAACATGCGCACCACGTAGGGCTGGCTGACCCCGGCGGCCTTGGCCACCGCGTCGGTCGTGGTGCCCACGTAACCGCGTTCGCCGAACACGCCGGCCGCCGCGGCGAGGATCAGTTCGCGGCGTTCCTCCGCCTTCATGCGGGTGGCGGGGGCTTCTGCGACGGACACGCTTGACATGTTATCAGTCGATAACTTATCTTCCTAGTAATCATTCGATTACAACAGCTCTGGAGCAGCCCATGCCTCGCCGCATCCCCTTCGTGCTCGTGGTCCTCGCGACCGGCATCCCGATGTTCATGGCCACCCTCGACAACCTGGTCATGACCAACGCGCTGCCCGTGATCCACGCCGACCTCGGCGCCACCGTCGAAGAGCTGCAATGGTTCATCAACGCCTACACGCTCGTCTTCGCCAGCCTGATCCTCATGACCGTCGCGATCGGCGACCGCTTCGGCCGCCGCACGGTGTTCATCGCCGGCATCGCGATCTTCACGCTCGCCTCGGTGTTCGCCGCGCTCAGCACCGACCCCACCCAGCTCATCGTCGCCCGCGCCGTCCAGGGCATCGGCGGGGCCGGCATCATGCCGCTGTCGCTGTCGCTGCTCTCCGGAGCCGTCGAGTCGCGGCATCGCCCGCTGGCCATCGGCATCTGGGGCGGCATCGCCGGGCTCGGCGTGGCCGCCGGTCCGCTGATCGGCGGCGCCGTCGTCGAGGGCTGGAACTGGCAGGCGATCTTCTGGATCAACGTCCCGGTCGGCATCCTCGCGATCCCGTTCGTGCTCTGGGTGCTGCCCAACGCGTTCGGCGCGCGCGTGCGGCTCGACATCCCGGGCGTCCTGCTGGCCGGACTCGGTGTGCTCGGCCTGGTCTTCGGGATCGTCCGCGGCAACGACGCCGGGTGGGACTCGTTCGAGGTGCTCGGGTCGCTGATCGGCGGTGGCGTGCTGCTGGCCGCGTTCCTCGGGTGGGAGGCGCGCACCGCATCGCCGCTGCTGCCGCTTCGGCTGTTCCGCGATCGCAGCTTCTCGATCGCCAACCTCGTCGGATTCGGCTTCAGCTTCGGCATGTTCGGCGCGGTGTTCATCCTGATCCAGTTCCTGCAGGTCGTACAGGGCGCCAGCCCCCTCGAAGCCGCCGTGCAGACCACCCCCTGGACGCTGGCGCCGATGTTCATCGCCCCGCTCGCCGGCATCGTCATGCCGCGGGTCGGGACCCGCCTGCTCATCGTCACGGGTCTGAGCCTGCAGGCTGCCGGCCTGTTCTGGCTCGCCGCGACCATGTCGAGCGACGTGCCGTACACGACAATGCTGCCGGCGTTCATCGCGGCCGGCGTCGGCATGGCCCTGGTGTTCGCCCCGTCCTCCACCGCGGTGCTGGCGAACCTCACCCCGCTCGACACCGCGAAGGGCTCCGGCACGAACTCGACGGTGCGCGAGATCGGGGTCGCGCTCGGAATCGCCGTGCTGACCGCCGTGTTCACCGGGTCGGGCGGTGAGTTGACGCCGACCGGCTACGTCGACGCGGCGATCCCCGCCGTCGCCGTGGGCGGGGCCGTCCTGCTCGCCACGGCGCTGGCGTCGCTGCTGCTGCCCGCGGGTCGCGGCCGCCCGGCCGAGACGGGCTCGATCGAGGTGCCCGAGCGCGGGCGGCCGGAACGCGCGACCGTCGGCGCGTAACCTCGGAGGCGTGCGTATCGCGGTACTCGGAGCGGGGGCGGTCGGCGGAACGCTGGCCGCCCTCCTCGCCCGTGCCGGGCACGACATCACCGTGACGGCACGGGGAGAGCATCTCGACGCGATCCGCGCCGGAGGGCTCCGGCTCGAAGGCGGCTGGGGCGAGTACACCGCGCACGTCGATGCCGCCGAGGTCCTCCGCGAGCGCCCCGAGCTCGCCATCCTGGCCACCAAGGCGCAGGATGCGGCGACCGCCCTCGCCGGCAGCGCCGCGGTCCTCGAGGCGGTCCCCCTCGTCGTCGTCCAGAACGGTCTCGGCGGCCTGCGCGTCGCCCACGAGACCCTGCCGTCGGCACCCCTGCTCGGCGGGCTGGCGCTCCTCGCCGCGTCCTACCTCTCCCCCGGCGTCGTCACCGTGACCGGTGCCAACCCGATGATCCTCGGTGCCGGGCCGGGCGCCGACGTGCGCCTGCTCGAGCGCATCGCCGTCGTGATGCGCGAGGCGCTGCCGATCGAGGTGACGCCCGACATCGACGGTGCCCAGTGGACCAAGCTGCTCATCAACCACGTCAACGCCCTGCCCGCCATCACCGGGCTCTCCGTCCAGCAGGTGGTCGCCCACCCCGGGCTGCGGCGCGTGATGACCGCGTCGATGCGCGAGACCGTCCGGGTCGCGGGCAGGCTGGGCGTGCGATTCGGCACCGTGCAGGGGGTGTCCGGACGCATCCTGAGCCTCATCGGCGTCGCCCCGCTGTGGCTGGGCGCGCAGTTCCCGCGTCTGCTGGCCAGGCGGATGGGTTCGGTGCCGAACCCCGGATCGACCCTGCAGAGCCTGCGGCGCGGGCGGCTGACCGAGATCGACTTCCTGAACGGCGCCGTCGTCGATGCGGCGCGGGCGGGCGGACTCGCAGCCCCCGTCAACGCCGCCATCGTCGAGATGGTGCACGAGGTCGAGCGCACCGGGGTGTTCCTGACACCCGATCAGGTGATCAGCAGGAGTCGCTGAAGATCCGCCGGGGATGATCGGGGTCGCGGTTGTCGTACACCGCCGTGGCCAGCTCGGCAGCCTTCACGGCCTTGAGGTAGAGCTTCATGCCCGCTTCCGAGCGCGCTCGTGCGGTGTCGTCGTGCGCGGCGGGATCGGCCTGGACGAGCCGCTGCCAGGCGTCATCGAACGGCACATCGAGCCAGACCCGGTAGGAGAACAGCCCGCGCAGCTCGGGCCGCTGCAGGAACACGCCGTTCACCACGAGGATCGCATCGGCAGGGGCCGTCAGCCAGGTCGGCTCGATCGGCTGATCGCGGCGCCAGTCCCAGAACGCCGTGACGAACCCGGTGCTGCCCGCGAGCCGGAACGGCTCGACCAGCACGCGCCGGAACGCCGAATAGTCGTAGGAGTCCTCATAGCGACCCGCACCCGAGGTCTCGCCGCGGGCGTAGCGCTTCTCGGCGGGGGCGTGGAAATCGTCGATGCGGGCCTGGAAGGCGGCATGGCCGCGGCGCTCGAGGCGCTCCACCAGGTCGGCTGCGAAGGCCGTGGTGCCGGAACCGTCGACGCCGTCGATCGCGACCATCACGCGGCCGTGACCGTAGTTGTGCAGGATCTCGTCGGCGAGCGCATCCATCACGGCACGCCGCTCGGGGGTCCACCGTGTCATGCCCCCAGCGTACGGTGAACCGCATGACCGAGATCGTGCTGTTCCATCACGCCCAGGGGCTGACCTCGGGCGTCGTCGCCCTCGCCGACCGCTTCGAGAAGGCCGGTCACACCGTCCATCTGCCCGATGTGTACGCCGGCAACACCTTCGCCACCCTCGATGAGGGCATGGCGTACGCGCGCGAGACCGGGTTCCAGAAGCTGCTCGACGACGCCGTCGCCGCGGCCGAGGGCCTGCCCGCCGACATCCTCTACGTCGGCCTGTCGCTCGGTGTGCTTCCGGCTCAGCAGCTCGCGCAGACCAGGCCGGGTGCGCGCGGTGCGATCCTCGTCGGCAGCGCGGTGCCGGCATCCGAGTTCTCCGAGGCCTGGCCCGCCGGGGTGCCGCTGCAGATCCACGGCATGGACGCCGACCCGGTGTTCGTCGGCGAGGGCGACATCGATGCCGCGCGCGAACTGGAGGCCGGGGCCGGCGCCGAGCTGTTCCTCTACCCCGGCGAGACCCACCTGTTCATCGACAACAGCCTGAGCGACCACGACGAGGCGGCGGCCGAGCTCGCCACGGCGCGCATGCTCGACCTCGCCGCGCGCGTAGCCTGAACAGGTGATCGCAGACCTCGTCGCCGACTGGTACGACGAGGCCCACCGCGACCTGCCCTGGCGCGCCACGGGCTTCCCGGCCTGGGGCATCCTGGTCTCCGAGTTCATGCTTCAGCAGACCCCGATCGCCCGGGTGATCCCGCGGCTCGAGGGGTGGCTGGCGCGCTGGCCCACCCCGGCCGATCTCGCCGCCGTGCCGCCCGGCGAGGCCCTCCGGGCCTGGGACCGGCTCGGCTACCCGCGGCGGGCGCTGGCCCTGCACGCCGCCGCGACGGCGATCGCCGAGCGCCACGGCAACCTCGTGCCGCGCGACGTCGACGAACTGCTGGCTCTCCCGGGCGTCGGGCCGTACACGGCACGCGCGGTCGCGGCGTTCGCGTACGGAGTCCGCGCCCCCGTCGTCGACATCAACACCCGCCGGGTGCTGGCGCGGGCGCTCGAGGGCCGCGGCGAACCCGGTCCCGCCCGGACCCGGCGCGAACTCGCCGTCATGGAGGACCTGCTGCCGGCGGATCCGGCGCGGGCGCGCCTGGTCAACGCGGGAGCGATGGAACTCGGCCAGACGATCTGCACGGCGCGGGCGCCACTATGCCCGGCGTGCCCGATCGCCACGCACTGCGCCTGGCGGGCCGCCGGGTACCCGACGTATACCGGCCCGAGCGCGCCCCGTCAGAAACGCTACGAGGGCAGCGACCGTCAGGTGCGCGGACTCATCATGGCCGAACTGCGCGCGAGCGACACGGCGGTGCCCGCTCGCGTCATCGACACGCTCTGGCCGGATGCGACCCAACTCGAGCGCGCGCTCTCCGGTCTGCTGCGCGACGGCCTCGTCACCGGCGACGCGTCGCGCGGGTACGAACTGCCGGGCGCCTAGCCCGGGGCACGTACCGCCGGGCGACGATGCCGTCCCCGAGATCGAGCTCGCCCACCTGGGTCAGCAGCAACGGCGCCGGCAGCCCGTCGAACAGGCGAGGCCCGTAGCCGGGCACCTGCGGGTGCACCACGAACTCGTACTCGTCGATCAGTCCCGCCGCGGCGAGCTGACCCGCGAAGTCGTGCCCGCCGATGAACAACGCCCCGCCCTCCTGCCGCTTGAGGGCCCGCACGAACTCGACGGCGTCGCCCGCGATCACCTCCGAGTTCCAGTCGAGCGTGGTCAGCGTGCGCGAGGCGACGTACTTCGGCTGCGCCGAGATCGCCTCGGCGAACGGTCGGGTCCAGCCCGGCAGCTCGGGCGAGGGGTCGCGCCAGCCCGCCTCCATCAGTTGATACGTCACCCGGCCGAGGATCAGAGCGTCGGCATCGGCGATCGCGGCGGCCGCATGACGATGGCTGGCCTCGTTCGGGGACGCCGAGCGGTGATCGACGCACCCGTCGAGGCTGACGTTGATCGACAGGCGCACGGTCCGCATGTCGCCACCGTAGCGCCCGCATAGGGTTGGACGATGCCCGTGACCCCGCTGAAGCTGTCGCCGGAGGCGGCGCACGAGGAACTCGCGGCCCGGCTCGCGGCGCTGCCGGCCGCACTCGAGCTGGTGCGGGAGTTCCCGACCGAGGTGGTCGCCGAGACCGCGGCCGTCGTCGCCGAACAGCCCCTGCCGGCCGCCGACCGCACCGACATCGAGTTCGTGACGATCGACCCGCCCGGGGCCACCGACCTCGACCAGGCGTTCCAGATCGAACGGGACGGGGACGGCTGGCTGGTGCGCTACGCCATCGCCGATGTACCGGCCTTCGTCGAGCCCGGCGGCGCCATCGACGCCGAGGCGCGCACGCGGGGTCAGACGATCTACGCGGCGGACGGCCGCATCCCCCTGCATCCCGTCGAGATCAGCGAGCAGGCGGCGTCGTTGCTGCCCGATCGGGTCCGGGGCGCCTACATCTGGGAGCACCGGCTCGACCCGCGCGGCGAGGTGACCGCGTCGAGCGTGGGGCGGGCCCGCATCCGCAGCCGTCGGCAACTGGACTACCCGGGCGCGCACGCCGACCTCGCGGCGGGACGCGGGCCCGACATCGACCTGCTGCGGATGCTGCGCGACGTCGGTCAGGCACGGATCGCTCTCGAGACCGAACGCGGCGGGGCGAGCCTGCCGACGCCGGAGATCCTGGTGTCGATGACCGACGGAGGCTACCGCCTCACCCGCCGCGAGCCGCTGCCGGTCGAGGCGTGGAACGCGCAGCTCTCGCTGCTGACCGGCATGGCCGCCGCGGCGATGATGCTGGAGGGCGGCTCCGGGATCCTGCGCACGATGCCTCCCGCTGAGCCCGAGGCGATCGCGCGGTTCCGCCGGCAGACCCGGGCGCTCGGGCATCCGTGGCCGCAGACACAGCGCTACGGCGACTACCTGCGCGAGCTCGATGTCGCCGACCCGCAGCATCTGGCGATCCTGCACGCCGCCGCGTCGCTGTTCCGCGGGGCGGGCTACACCGTGTTCGACGGCACGACCCCCGACGAGACGACGCAGGCGGCTGTCGGGGCACCGTACGCCCACGTCACGGCTCCGCTACGGCGGCTGGTCGACCGGTTCGCCCTGGCGATCTGCGCGGCGCATTCCGCCCAGGAGGCGCCGCCGGACTGGGCGCTCGCGGCGCTTCCGCAGCTGCCGAAGGCGATGGCGCGCTCGAACAACGTCGCGAACCGCCTCGACCGCATGGCCCTCGACGCGGTGGAGGCGGCACTGATGGCGCCCCGGATCGGCGAGGAGTTCGATGCCGTGGTGCTGTCCGCGGGCGGCATGTCGGGTTCACGGAAGAACGATGGCGGGACCGTGCAGCTGGCCGACCCGGCCGTCGAGGGCGTCTGCGATGGCCACCTCGAACCCGGAACCGACGTACGGGTCCGGCTCGAGGAGGCCGACATCACCGCCGGGACCGTGCGGTTCTCGGTCGTCTGAGGGACACTGGCTGCATGCCCGAGTTGCCCGAGGTGCAGGCGCTCGTCGCCGACCTGGGCGGCCGTCTGATCGGCCGCACCGTGAAGCGGTTCGATGTGACCGCGTTCCCGGCCCTGAAGACCTACGACCCTCCGGTCTCGGCGCTCGAGGGCGCCACGATCGCTGCGGTCACCCGGCACGGCAAGTTCCTCGACCTGAGCATCGGGCCGAACCACCTCGTCATCCACCTGGCGCGGGCCGGCTGGATCCGCTGGCGCGAGAACGCGCCCGCCCCCGGTGCCGGGCGCGGCAAGGGGCCGCTCGCGGCGCGCCTGGTCCTGGACGACGGCTCGGGATTCGACATCACCGAGGCCGGCACCAAGAAGAGCCTCGCCATCTGGGTGGTGCGGGACCCGGCCGAGATCCCCGGCATCGCCCGACTCGGACCGGACCCGCTGGAACCGGGGTTCACGCGCGACGTGCTCGCCGGCATCCTGCAGAAAGCGGGGAGAGCGCAGATCAAGGGCGTGCTGCGGGCCCAGAGCGTGATCGCGGGGATCGGCAACGCGTACTCCGACGAGATCCTGCACGTGGCGAAGATGTCGCCGTTCAAGCCGGCCGACATGCCCCCGGAGGACGTCGCGACGCTCTATGACGCGATGCAGTCGACCCTGCGCGAGGCCGTGGCCCGCGCCGACGGGGTGGCGGCCAGCGAGCTGAAGGCCGAGAAGAAGTCGGGGCTGCGGGTACACGGCCGCACCGGCGAATCCTGCCCGGTGTGCGGTGACACGGTGCGCCAGGTCATCTACAGCGACTCGACGTTCCAGTACTGCCCCACCTGCCAGACCGGCGGCAAGCCGCTCGCCGACCGGGTGCTGTCGAGGTTGCTGAAGTAGCGGGCGGCGTTACTCGCCGGCGTCGTCTTCGTCGTCGTCGAGATCGCGCGGCTTGACGTACGGGTCGGCGTCGCCGGCGTACCGGGCCCCGGCGGCGAGCCGCTCGGCCTCGGCGTCCCGCTCGCGCGCCTCGCGCAGCAGCGTGTCGATCGCGGCGGCGTTCTCGGGGATCGCGTCGGGGATGAACTCCAGCGTGGGGGTGAGCCGTGCGGTGATGTTCTTGCCCACCTCGGTGCGGAACATGCCGGTCGCGGCCTTGAGCGCCGCCGCGCTGTCGGCGCGCTCCTCGTCGGTGCCGTACACCGTGTAGAAGATGCTGGCGTGCTGCAGGTCGCCGGTCATGCGCACGTCGGTGATGGTCACGAACCCAAGCCGCGGGTCGCGCAGACCCTTCTCGATCCGCTTCGCGACGATCTCGCGGATGCGGTCGCCCATCTTCGCAGCGCGATCCCCCTGTCCAGCCATGTGCAGTTCTCCTTCTCAGATCAGCTCACGGAGAGCGGGAACTCAGGATGCGGCCGGGGACTCGTCCTCGGGCCGCGTGGCCGGGCCTGGCGGGCGCCACCGCGAAGCGGTGACGCGGGATGCGGCACGAGGACGAGTCCCCGGCCGCATCCCCCACGTCCTACGCCCGAACCTTCTCGCGCATCTCGATCGTCTCGATCTCGTCCCCGATCTGGATGTCGTTGAACTTGCCGAGGCCGATTCCGGCTTCGAAGTCGGTGCGCACCTCGGTGACGTCGTCCTTGAAGCGACGCAGCGACTCGATCGCGAGGTTGTCCCCCACCACGACGCCGTCGCGGATGACCCGCGCCTTGGCGTTGCGGGTGATCGTTCCGCTGCGCACGACGACACCGGCGATGTTGCCGGCCTTGGACGAACGGAAGATCTCGCGGATCTCGGCCACACCCGACTGGACCTCTTCGAACTCCGGTTTGAGCATGCCCTTGAGCGAGCTCTCGATGTCTTCGAGGGCGGCGTAGATGACCGAATAGAACCGGACGTCGATGCCTTCGCGTGCGGCACGCTCGCGCGCCTTCACGTCCGGGCGGACGTTGAACCCGATGACGATCGCGTTGTCGATCGTGGCCAGGTCGACGTCCGACTCGGTGACGGCACCGACGCCGCGATGCAGGATACGCAGCTGGACGCTGTCGTCGACCTCGATCTTGAGCAGCGCCTCTTCCAGTGCCTCGACGGCACCCGAGACATCACCCTTGATGATGAGGTTGAGCGAGTCGACCTTGCCTTCGGCGAGCGAGCGGGTGAAGTCCTCGAGCGAGATGCGCTTGCGGGCCTTCGCCAGCTGGGCGTTGCGCTCGACGGCTTCGCGCTTCTCGGCGATCTGCCGGGCCGTGCGGTCGTCTTCGGTGACCAGGAACGTGTCGCCGGCGCGGGGCACCGTCGAGAGACCCTGCACCTGCACCGGTCGTGCCGGGTAGGCCTCCTCGACCGGGTCGCCGTTCTCGTCGTGCATCGCCCGGACACGGCCGTAGGCCATGCCGGCGACGATCGGATCGCCGACACGCAGCGTCCCGGACTGGATGAGCACCGTAGCCACGGCGCCGCGACCCTTGTCGAGCTTGGCCTCGATGGCCACACCGCGGGCGTCCTTGTTGGGGTTCGCGCGCAGGTCGAGTCCGGCGTCCGCGGTGAGCAGCACCGCATCCAGCAGCTCGGTGATGCCCTTCTTCTGCAGGGCGCTCACGTCGACGAACAGCGTCTCGCCGCCGAACTCCTCGGCGACGAGGCCGAACTCGGTGAGCTGCTGGCGCACCTTCTGCGGGTTGGCGCCCTCTTTGTCGACCTTGTTGACCGCGACCACGATCGGCACGTCGGCCGCCTGGGCGTGGTTCAGCGCCTCGACCGTCTGGGGCATGATGCCGTCGTCGGCCGCGACCACGAGGATCGCGATGTCGGTCACCTGGGCACCGCGGGCACGCATGGCGGTGAACGCCTCGTGGCCGGGGGTGTCGATGAAGGTGATCGCACGCTCGTGACCGTCGTGCTCGGTCCAGACCTGGTAGGCACCGATGTGCTGGGTGATGCCTCCGGCCTCACCCGCGGTGACGTTCGCCTCGCGGATCGCGTCGAGCAGCTTGGTCTTACCGTGGTCGACGTGGCCCATGACGGTCACGACCGGCGGACGGATCTCGAGGTCCTCGTCGTCTTCGTCCTCGAGCTCCTGCTCCAGGTCGATGTCGAAGCCCTCCAGAAGCTCTTTGTCTTCGTCTTCCGGGCTGACGATCTGGATCTTGTAACCCAGCTCTTCACCGAGGATGCCGAAGGTGGCGTCGTCGAGCGATTCGGTCGCGGTCGCCATCTCACCGAGGTGGAACAGCGCCGTGACGAGGGCGCCCGGCTGCACGGTGTAGTTGGTGAGCGTCTCGAGCTTGTCGGCGAGGTCGCTGATCGAGGCGCCGCGCCGCATCCGGATGATCGTGTTGCCATCGCCGCGCGGGATGGCGACGCCGCCGAGCGACGGGGCATCCCGCATCTCGAACTCGGCGCGCTTCGTCCGCTTCGACTTGCGGGCTCGGCTCTTGCCGCCGCCACGACCGAACGCACCCGCCGTGCCGCCGCCGGGACCGCGGCCACGGCCGCCTCCCCCGCCGGGACGGCCGGCGTACCCGCCGCCACCACCGGGAGCGCCACCGGGGCGCTGGAAGCCGCCGCCGGCGCCGCCGGGACGACCCGGACCGCCGGGACGCTGCTGGAAGGGGGCTCCGGGGCGACCGGGGCCGCCCGGACGCGGAGCACCCGGACGGGGAGCGCCGGGGCGCGGGGCTGCGGGGCGCGGGATGGCGCCGCCGCCGGGCCGCGGCATGCCCTGGCTGCCCGCGAACGGGTTGTTGCCGGGACGCGGCGCACCGGGGCGCTGCATGCCCTGCGAGCTGGCGAACGGGTTGTTGCCCGGGCGGGGTCCGCCGGACGGCTTGGGGGCCTCGCCCTCGGCGGCGGGCGCCGCGGGGGCGGCGGGCGCAGCAGGAGCGGCGGGGGTTCCGGCGGCGGGTGCGGCGGGGGCTTCAGCCGCGGGCGCGGCGGGGGCGGGCGCGGGCGCGGGCGCCTCGGCCGGCTTCTCGGCGGGCTTGGGCGCCGGCTTCGCCGCGGCGGGCTTCGCCGCCGGCTTCTCGGGCGGCTTGATGCCGTCGGCCTCGAGCGCCGCCTTCAGCTTGCGGGCGACGGGCGGGGCGATGCTCGACGACGCGCTCTTGACGAACTCGCCCATCTCTTTGAGCTTGTCGAGCGCGATCTTGCTGTCGACGCCGAGGTCGGCGGCGACTTCGTGTACGCGTGGGTTGGCCACATTTCTCCTGTCTGGGGTCCACCCCGGTCAGGAGTGGACGGTTACTGCGTGAGGGAGCTCATTTCGAGCCGCTCATGAGTTGTCCATGGTCCGATCAGCTTTCGCGTGAAGTTCCTGATGAAGGCGCGTGGTGTCGAGGTCGGCGACCCGGAGCGCCCGGCCGAAAGCCTTGCGCTGGATCGCGATCCCGATGCATCCGGAGTCCGGATGCACCCACGCGCCCCTGCCCGGGAGTCGTGCCGCGGCATCCGCCACAGCCCGTCCGTCGCGCGCGACGACCCTCGTGAGAGAGGAGCGGGGAGCACGCTGCCGGCAACCCAGGCAGGTTCTGACGGGTTCCATGCTACCCCTTGCGGGCGCGGACCCGCTCAGTCCTCCATGACCGAGTCGGGCTGGATGTCGATGCGGGCCCCGGTGAGCTTCGCCGCGAGCCGCGCGTTCTGGCCCTCTTTGCCGATCGCGAGGCTCAACTGGTAGTCCGGGACGAGGGCGCGGACGGCCTTCAGGTTGGCATCGACGACGAAGGCGCTGGTGACCTTCGCGGGGCTCAACGCGTTGGCCACGAAAGTCGCCAGGTCCTCCGCGAAGTCGACGATGTCGATCTTCTCGTTGTTGAGCTCGGCGGTGACGGCGCGGACGCGCTGGCCGAGTTCGCCGATGCAGGCACCCTTGGCGTTGATGCCGGGCTGGGTGGCTCGCACGGCGATCTTGGTGCGGTGGCCTGCCTCGCGGGCGAGGCTCGCGATCTCGACCACACCGGAGGCGATCTCGGGCACCTCGAGGGCGAACAGCTTGCGCACCAGACCGGGGTGCGTGCGGCTCACCGTGATGCTCGGACCCTTCATGCCCTTGCTCACGCTCGTCACGTAGACCCGGATGCGGGAGCCGTGCGTGTACTCCTCGCCCGGCACCTGCTCCTCCGGCGGCAGGATCGCCTCGACGCTGCCGAGATCGATGTGCACCATGCGCGGGTTCGGGCCCTGCTGGATGATGCCGGCCACGATGTCGCCCTCGCGCCCGCGGAACTCGCCGAGCACCTTGTCGTCGCCGATGTCGCGCAGCCGCTGGTTGATGACCTGCTTCGCCGCGAACGCCGAGATGCGGCCGAAGTCGTCGGGGCTGTCGACGGCCTCGCCGATGACGTTGCCCTCGTCGTCGTGCTCGGGGATGAAGACCGTCACGTGCCCGGTCTTGCGGTCCAGTTCGACCCGGGCGCCCTCGTCGGGGCCCTTGTCGGTGTGCTTCAAGTAGGCCGTGAGGATGGCCTGTTCGATGATCCCGACCAACTCCTCGAACGGGATCTCGCGCTCGCGCTCCATGAGCCGCAGCATCGTGAGGTCGATGTCCACGCCGGGCCTCCGCTCTTCAATTGGGCACTCCCATGGAGTGCACTCGCCGAGTTTAGCCCGCTCTCCGGCGGCGCGTCGAAGCTCAGCGACCCCTGCCCGCCAGCACATGACACACGCGCGCGAGGAAGGCCTCCGGCTCGGCCAGCACGTCGTCCCGGTGGACCCGGATCACCCGCCACCCGGCTGCCTCGAACGCCTCCCGGCGCGAGATGTCGCTGCGCCACCGGCTCGGGTCGGTGCGGTGCCCGTCGCCCTCGTACTCGAGCACGGTGCTCCAGCGCGGGTAGGCGAGATCGGGGTGCAGGGTCCGATCGCCGACGCGGATCGGCGGGTTCAGCAACGGTTCGGGCAGCCCGGCGCGCAGCAGCAGCAGACGCAGCTTGGTCTCCATGCGCGACTCGGCGCCGACCCGCACGTCGGCGAGCGCGCGGCGCGCCCTCGCGGCGCCGCGGACACCTCTGCCGACGGCCGCCGCCAATGCGCCGACGGATGTCAGCGGAGCACGGCGCGTCGTCCCCCGCCGCGGCGGGGTCACCCAGCGATCCCCGACGGCGACCAGATCGTCGTGCGCCAGCATCGGAGCGAGTTGGACCCACACCGTCGCCGGGGCGATGACCGGCAGATCGGCCCACATCGCGGTGGGGAGCTCGCGCGCGCGATGTCCCACCACACCGGGGCGCTGCATCCGGTCGCCGCCCCCGGTGGTCGTCACGTGGAGGCGGGTGTCACGGAACCGGGGAAGCTGGGCACCCATCAGGGCTGCGGCGGTCGTGTGGCTGAACGCGTCGCCCTCGCGCATGACCACGGCGAGGACCCGAGCCCGCTCGATGACGGATGCGTCCGGGGCTGAGCTCGTGCGCATGCCGTGAAACGGCCGGTGGAGGTCGGATGCAGCGAGCCGACGCGGGGGTACCCCGAGAGCGGCGGCCTCCCGTGACCGGAACGGCGCGATCGCGAGTTCGTCGGGAAGGGGCCGCCGTCGCGTCACCCGCACACTCTGCACCCGTCGGTCTGCGGGCGTTCGTGCTCTCCACAGCGGCGCCGAGCGGGGAAGAATGTTGGGTCCGGGCTCGCGCAACCCGACATTCGTCCCCGCTCGAGCGGGGTCGGGGGCGGGGACTACAGGGCGGCGAGGAGGTCTGCGGCGGGGAGCTCCTGCCGGGCGCCGGTGCGGCGATCCCAGAGCTCGACGAGGCCGTCTGCGGCGCCGCGCCCCGCGATGACGATCGTCGGCACGCCGAGCAGTTCGGCGTCGCCGAACTTCACCCCGGGAGAGACCTTGGGCCGATCGTCGTAGAGCACGTCGCGCCCGGAGGATTCCAGTGACTCCGCCACCGACTCGGCGAGCGCGTAGGCCGCCTCGTCCTTCCCGGTGGCGATGACATGGACATCGAACGGGGCGACCTCGGCCGGCCAGATGAGTCCCTTGTCGTCGTTGTTGGCCTCGGCGATCACCGCCATGATGCGCGTGACCCCGATGCCGTACGAGCCCATCGTGACGGTCACGAGCTTGCCGTTCTCATCGAGCACCTGCAGCCCCAGGGCGTCGGCGTACTTGCGCCCGAGCTGGAACACGTGCCCGATCTCCATGCCGCGCGCGAGCTCGACGGGTCCCGACCCGTCGGGCGCCGGGTCGCCGGCCCGAACCTCGGCGACCTCGGCGGCGCCGTCGTTGCCGAAGTCCCGCCCGGCGACGAGCCCGAAGACGTGCTTGCCGTCGGCGTTGGCACCCGTGATCCAGCCGGATCCGTCGGCGACGCGCGGGTCGAGCAGGTACCTGATGCCGGTCGCCGACTCCTCTCCGAGGATCGCCCCCGTCGGCGACCACGGACCGATGTAGCCCTTCACCAGCAGCGGGTTCTTCTCGAAGTCGGTGTCGTTCGCCGCCTCGACCTCGGCCGGGGCGAACTGCACCTCGGCGCGCTTCATGTCCACGTCGCGATCACCGGGGATGCCGACGACGACGACCTCGCGCGTGCCGTCCAGGTGCGTGAGGGCCAGCACCACGTTCTTCAGCGTGTCGGCGGCGGTCCACTCCCGGCCGTCGGGCCGCGGGTGCTTCATGTTGGCGACCTCGACGAGGGTCGCGATGGTCGGGGTTCCGGGGGTGTCGAGCACCTCGGCGGGGGTGAGTCCGTCGTAGGGACGCGCGTCGGCGGGGGTGGTCGTGTACGCCTCGACGTTGGCCGCGTACCCGCCCGCGGAGCGCACGAAGGTGTCCTCGCCGATGGGCGTGGGGTGCAGGAACTCCTCAGACCGCGATCCGCCCATCGCGCCGGCGTCGGCCTGCACGATCGCGTAGTCCAGCCCGAGCCGGGTGAAGATGCGCTCGTAGGCGTCGCGGTGCTGCTGGTACGACACGTCGAGTCCCTCGTCGGTGACGTCGAACGAGTAGGAGTCCTTCATCGAGAACTCGCGCCCGCGCAGCAGCCCGGCGCGCGGTCGGGCCTCGTCGCGATACTTGTCCTGGATCTGGTAGATCGACAGCGGAAGGTCCTTGTACGAGGTGTACAGGTCTTTCACCGTGAGGGTGAAGACCTCCTCGTGGGTCGGTGCGAGCAGATAGTCGGCGCCCTTGCGATCCTGCAGACGGAAGATGCCGTCGCCGTACTCCTCCCAGCGACCGGTCGCCTCGTAGGGCTCACGCGGCAGCAGTGCGGGGAAGTGCACCTCCTGCGCGCCGAACTTCTCGAGCTCTTCGCGGATGACGGCCTCGATCTTGCGGCGCACCTTCAGACCCAGCGGCAGCCACGCGAAGATCCCCGGAGCCTGGCGCCGGATGTACCCCGCACGCACGAGCAGCCGGTGGCTGGCGACCTCGGCGTCGGCGGGGTCCTCGCGCAGGGTGCGGACGAACAGCTGACTCAGACGGGTGGGCACGCCGTCAAGAATACGGGGCGAGCGGATGCGGGACTCACCACGGCTTGTCGGCCAGCCCGTGCTTGCGCCCGCCGTTCTCGCGTTCGCGGTCGGCGGCCTCCGCTTGCTGGATCAGCTGGTCGAGCTTGTCGCCGAGTGCCTCGCTGCTGGGCTGCTCCGGCCCGTCGCCCGGCTCGCCGGGTGCGCCGGTCGGGCCCGGCGTCGGGCTGCCGCTCGGGCCGGGCGTCGGGGTCGCCGCCGGGTCCGGCGTGGGGCTGCCCGACGGACCGGGGGTGGGCGTCGCCGAGGGATCGGGGGTCGGGGTCGCCGACGGGTCGGGCGTGGGCGTCGCGGACGGATCGGGGGTCGGAGTCGCCGACGGGTCCGGCGTCGGGGTCGCGGAAGGGTCGGGCGTCGGGGAGGGCGTGGGGTTCGGCTCCTGAGGCTCCTGAGGCTCCTGCTCCTGCTGCTCCTGGGCGTCCTGCTCCCCCTGCTCCGCCTCGTCCGAGCTCTCCTCGGCGGTCTGGTCGAACGACGGGTCCTGGCGGCAGACGTCGTCCGGCTGCTCGGCCCACAACGCCTGGGCAGCGCGATACGCCTCGATCGCGTCGAGCCACTGCCGGGCATCGAAGTACCGGTTGCCGAGCCGCACATAGGTCAGGGCGAGATTGGCCCGCGGGTAGCACGCCGCCTCGGGGCTCGGTGCGCTGTCGAGCGCGATCTGCAGCTCGGGCACCGCCTCGGGCAGCAGATCCCCCGCCGCGTACGCGGTGCCGAGGTTGTAGTGCGGCAGGTACCGGTCGAACGGGTTCAGCGAGACCCCCGCCCGCGCCCACGCCGCCGCACCCTGATAGTCGCCCTGCGCGTAGCTCTGCCCGACCGCGAACGCCAGCCCCACGCTGATGCCGGTGCCGACGGAGAAGATCCCGAGCGGGATCACCAGGATCATCGACAGCAGCAGCATGCGCCTGCGTCGCGCCGGAAGCGTCTGCTCGGCCGGCGCCTCCTCGCGCTCGAACCGGTCGCCGAACCAGCCCATCAGCCCCGCCCCTTCCGCGCGGGCCGGGCCGCGCGCAGCTCGCCGATATTGCGGGCGGCGAGCACGAGATCCCAGAGCAGCAACAGGAACGCCGGGATCACGGGGACCCAGTACAACCGCTGCGACACCGCCACCTCGGGCACCTCGATCTCCTGACCCATGCGGTCCTCGACATCGGGGTAGGCCGGCTCCTCCCCCGCGACCCGGTGCTGGTAGCCGACACCGAGCTGTGCGGAGAGGGTGCGCAGAGCGTCCTCGTCGATCTTCGACAGCGCACGCGGCGCGCCGCTCTGCGTCGTATCGAGCAGGTACGGCGCGAGGGCGTCGTCCGGGCCGAAGGTCAGATTGGGGCGCATCGGCCCGCCCGCCGCGGTGCCGTAGCCGAACACGGCCCCGTCCGAGATGAATGGCGCGGCCTCGGCCATCGACTCGGGCTCGGAGTCGCGGGTCTGCTCGCCGTCGCCGAAGTAGAACACCAGCCGCAACCGCTCGGGATGCTGCTCGGAAGCTCCCTGCAGGCGCTTCAGAAGGGTCGGCAGCGCCTCGCTGATGCTCGAACCGCCCGCGTACTCGGCGAGCTCGACCTCGAGGGTGTCGAGGGTCGAGCGCAGGGCCGTCGGGTCCGAGACCAGCGGCATCCGCACGAGAGCGCCGTTGTCGAAGGTGATCACCGAGTAGCGCGCGCCGCCGTAGATCTCCGCGACCTTCATCGCATCGGCCTTCATCGCATCCAGCCGCGTGACCGGCGCCCCGTCGGCGGTCGCACCCATGTCTTCGGCGTTCGAGCTGGTCGTGGTGTCGATCACCAGGAACACGTCGATATCGGACACGACGACCTTGGTCATCGCCCCGGGCACCGCGGGCCCGAACGCGGCGAGCACCAGCAGCGCGAGCGCACCGAGCCGGCGGACCGAGGACCACAGCGTGCGGCGGTCCCGGCGCGAGCGCCAGAGCTGCCAGGTCACGAGCGCGATCGGCGGCCCGAGCAGCAGCACGGAGGTCCACAGCTCGAACAGCGGCTCGAAGGTGAGGCTCACAGCTTCGACCTCCAGGCCAGGAACACGATGCCCCAGATGGCGAGCAGCGCGATGCGGAACGGCCAGCCCGGGTGATCGATGATGACGAGTTCGGGCACGCCCTCGAGCGTGCCGGCCTGATCCTCCAGCACCTGGTCGACGATGTTCTGCCCTGCCGCCGTGTCCCCGACGCCGTAGAGCTCGCCGCCGGTGCGCTGCAGCTGGGTGCGCAGGTCGTCCTCCTCGGAGGCGTACATCGAACCGGGGCCGATCCCGTACACCCGGATGCCGCGCTCGATCGCGAAGGACGTCGCCTCCTCGAGGGTCACGATCGGCATCCCGGCGAGCGCGTTGTCGGTGGCCAGGATGATCGTGCGGGACCGGTCGAGGTCGGGGTTGTCGAAGCGCAGCACGCACGAGGCGAGGCCATCGCCGATCAGCGAGGAGCCGTCACCGAGGTCTGTCCCGGCATACAGCGGCGGGTCCCCGTCGGGGTCTCCGCCGAAGATGTCCCCGACATCGCCCACGTCGGTGCTCACCTCGTCCTGCACGCTCGCCAGCTTCTCTTCGACGTAGTCGTAGTCATCGTTGAGCGGGAACACCTGCGCCGCCGAGCTGTCCCAGACCACGAGGGCGATGCGCTCACCGTGGAACTGTTCGACGAGCTCGAGGAAGCGTCCGACGATCTGGGCATCGGCCGCGATCATCGAGCCGGAGACGTCGAGGCAGAGCACGATGTCGCGGTTCACCCGGTCGGTGTCGGCGACATCGGTGGTGATGGGCCGCGCGGCGACGATCGAGAGGCTGCCGAGCGCGACCAGCACCAGCAGGAACATGCCGACGAGCTTCACCATCGTCCGGCGGTACGCCGAGCGGTACTCGGGCAGGGCCAGCAGGCGCTCGGTGTGGGCGGCGGGCACGATGTCGCCGTCGGCGCGGCTGCGGCGGCGGCGCAGGAGCACCAACACGACGAGGGTGGTGACGACGACACCCGCGAGCACGAGCGGCATCCAGGCGAACACTAGCTCCACTGCGCCACCGCCGTCCGGGCCGCGTCGATGGCGGGCTGGGCCTCGACCGCCTCCGCCGGAGCGAAGTTCACCGGGTAGAACGTGGCGATGGTGTCGGCCAGCCGGCTCAGCCCGGCGCGACGCAGCTCGGTGAGGGTCATCGTCCGGGCGTCGAAGCGCGTGGTGTAGAACGCCAGCTCGCGCAGGACCTCGCTCAGTTCCAGGTGCGCATCGCGCGGCGACAGCTCCCCGGCGGCCACCCGGCGCTCGACGTCGGCGATGCGGGTGAGGGCCTTGCGGCGGACATCGACCGGAAGGGGTAGAACCTTGGGGGTCACGGGACCGGACACGCCGCGGCGGCGCCAGCCCCGCATCCGGGCGAATCGGCGGCTGAGCAGCACCCAGGCGATCAGCAGCGCGATGAAGAGCGGCAGCACCAGCCACCACCACCAGTCGTAGGGCAGCGGGGGGTAGAAGTCGCTGATGTCCGGCAGATCAGAAGCCCGCACGGCGCCTCCTCTGCAGCAGCCGCAGCAGCGCCGGGACGACCTCGTCGGCGCCGGTGACCCGGCAGTGCGAGACGCCGCGGGAGCGGAAGTAGGCCTCCTGCGCGGCGATGCGGTGCGAGGTGCGGGTCGCGTAGACCTTCGCCAGCGCCGGGTCCTTGCGCAGCACGGCGGGGATCGGGCCGCCGTCCTCGACGTCGAGCAGGTCGCGCCCGCTGCCGTCGCCCTTCACCAGGTCGAGGTCGCCGACGGTGATCCACATCAGCTCGTGCTTCTCGCGAAGCGCCCGCAGCGCCTCGTCGACGTCGGGAGCCGGCTCGACGTCGTCGCCCACGATGATGACGATGCTGCGGTTCGGGATGCCGCGCAGCAGATGCCCGCACAGCCCGTACGGATCGCTCGGGTCCGAATCCAGCCGCGTCTCCTGCTGGACGGTGCGCAGCAGGGTCTCCAGGTACGCCTCGCTCGCGCGCGGCTTGCGGTGCCGCATGCGCCCGCCGGACTGGGTCATCAGACCGACCGCGTCGCCGTGGCGCAGCGACAGGTACCCGAGTGCACCGGCGATCAGGACGGCGATGTCGCGCTTGGGCGCTCCGGTCTGCGCGGCGGCCGCCATGCCGCGCCCGGTGTCCACGGCCAGGACCACGTCGTGGCGCCTCGTCTGCTTGTAGCGCTTCACCAGCGGGTTGCCGGTGCGCGCCGTCGCGTTCCAGTCGATGTCGTCGACGTCGTCGCCCGGGAGGTACTCGCGCAGGTCGTCGAAGTCGAGACTGCGCCCCGCGCTGATCGCGGCGTACTCACCCTCGAGCAGGTTGGTCGTGCGCCGGTTCGCGTGGATGAACAGGCGCGACTTGACCCGCGGGAGCAGAGCGACCATGAGAGGGTTACGGCGCGGGGATGGCGGCGACGATCGCGTCGATGATCTGCTCGGAGTCGATCTCGAGCGCATCGGCCTCGAACGTGAGCACGACGCGGTGACGCAGCACGCGGTGGGCGAGGGCCTTGACGTCCTCGGGGATCACGTAGGCCCGCCCGGCCAGCAGCGCCAGCGCCCGCGCCGCCGACAGGAACGCGATGCTGGCGCGCGGGCTCGCCCCGTACTCCACGAGACGGGCCAGATCGTCGCTGATCACCTCGCCGGGGGCGCGGGTGGCCTGGACGATCGCGACCAGGTACTCGCGGACCGCGTCCTGCACGAATACGCGCTTGGCGGCCTCCTGCAGGAACAGCACGTCGGCGAGGCTGAGCCCCTTCGGTTTCTCGGCATCGACGTCGAACACCCCGGAGTCGATCCGCCGCAGGATCTCGAGCTCGTCCTCGGTGTCGGGGTAGTCGAGCACGTCCTTGAGCAAGAAGCGGTCGAGTTGCGCCTCCGGCAGCAGGTAGGTGCCCTCCTGCTCGATCGGGTTCTGGGTGGCGATCACCAGGAACGGCACCGGCAGTTTGTAGACGGTGCCGCCGATCGAGGTCTGGCGCTCCTGCATCGACTCGAGCATCGCGCTCTGGGTCTTCGCGCTCGAGCGGTTGATCTCATCCAGCAGCACGATGTTCGCGTGCACGGGCCCCAGCTGGGTCGAGAACGCGGCCTTCTTGGCGTCGTAGATCTGGGTGCCGATGATGTCGCTCGGCAGCAGGTCGGGCGTGCACTGGATGCGGCGGAACTCGCCGTGGATGGCGTCGGCGAGCGTGCTGGCCGCCGTCGACTTCGCCAGCCCCGGGACGCTCTCGAGCAGGATGTGCCCGCCCGCGATCAGCGTGGCGACGATCGACTCGCGCAGCTCCTCCTGGCCGACGATCTTGCGGCCGAACGCGTCGCGCACCGTGGCGATGATGGTGTTCGCCTTGGCCAGCTCGGCATCGGTCAGCGAGCCGGGGGGCAGCTCGGGGGCGACGCGGGACACCGGCGGCTCGGGATCACCTCCGGGCAGGGGCGTTCCGGTGGGCGGCGGCGGGACGGGAGGCACGTCGGTCACCTCGCCACCCTATCCAGGCCCGGCGCGGTAGCCGGACCGCAACCGTTCGCCGGTGATGATCCACTCCTCCCCCAGGTCGCCCCGCACCACCCACTCCCCCTCGCCCGCGACCAGCGGGCCCTCGAGGGTCTCGATCACCTCGCCGGGCCGGGCGGGCCGCACCTGCACGCTGCCCGTGCGCTCGTAGCGGTCGCCCTCGAGGTGGCGATGCGACGAGGCGAACGCGGCGGGGGCGACGGCGTGCGCGTGCCCGCGCTTGTCGTACACCTCCCAGTCGCCCGGCGCGCCGCGCAACGTCTGACCGGATGCGGTGCTCCACTCCCAGCCCTCGTCGCGTCGCCGGGCCCAGACCACGCCGTGGCGATGGTAGGTGCGCCAGTCGGCCGAGGTGTCGTCGAAGGACCGGTAGCCGAGGGTGGCGAGCAGTTCGAGACTGGACCGCACGCCGGCGCGGGTCTTGTCGCGCGCCTCCTCATCGAGCTCGTCCCATGGCCGCAGATCGGGGTGCCGGCGCCGGGCGTCGTCGCGGCCGTCCCCGTACCGCCAGCCGTTCGCCGCCAGGTGCGCGCTCCACGAGTCGTGCTCCCGGCGCGCCATCCGCTCGAGCTGCTCGTCGGAGGGCATGCCCACCGCGGCGGCGCCCGCTCCCCAGCTGCGGCCGACGGCGACCGCGTTGCCGAGGGTCGACATCACCTGCCGCAGGTTCGAGATCCGATAGAACGGCGCCAGCTCGTCCCACGGGCGGCGGGATGCGATGGCCGGGTCGGGATGCTCCCGGATGAACCGCTCATGGCCCAGGCGCGCGACCCGTTCCCAGGCGCCGATCGGGCGACCCCCGGCGTCGAGGGTCGAGCCGAAGGCGTGCACGCGCGCCAGCAGCGGTTCGCGGCCGAGACCGGCGACCCCGGACTGGCGCGAGTAGAGCACCCAGTCCGGGGACTCGGCGCCGAGCACGGCGGCCAGGCGCTGGAGGCGCTCGTCGGGGTCTCCCGCGAAGATGATCGCGGGGGCGGTGGCGCCGGCCACGGCCCGCGCGATCGATGCCGGTCCCGGCTGTTCGGCCGCCGCGCTCGCCTGCACCCCGCTGGTGTTGCCGAACCGGCGCTGGCTGAAGGCGTGCTGCTCGAGCACGTCGTCGGCCTCCGGGTCGAGCACGACGACGCCCGGGGCCGCGGGCGCCCCCAGCAGACCGGCCTCGCGGCTCTGCTGAGCGAGCTCGGCCAGCACGGCGAAGGTCAGCCCGCTGTGACCGACGACGACGATGCGGTCCACTCCCGCGCGCAGGGCGTCCTCGACGACGAGACGCGCCGTGACCTCGTCGATGCTCAGGGTGTCGACGGCCCACTCCCCGGCCCGGGAGAGGTAACGCCGGCGCCAGTCCTCGGCCTGCCAGGCCTCGTCGATCCGCACCAGGGCGCGGACCGGCGCTCCCGTCCGTCCGGCGAGCGCCTGCTCGACGGATCGCACCAGCCGCTGCGCGGCCGTGCTGTCGGCCGGCAGCACGGCCAGACCCGTGAGCGCATGGCGGCTCTGCCCGCGCCGCAGGAGCGGGGCGAGCAGCTCGGGGTGCGTGGCGTCGCCTGCGACGATGCGCCAGCCCTGGGCGCGTGCCCTGCGCACCCAGGCGGCTCCCGCATCCGAGGTCACCACGACGGGAAGGGCGATGCCGCGCTCGGCGGCCAGCGGGGCGAGCAGGACCGCGGAATCCTCATCGGCTCCGACCACGAGTTGGATGCTGCGCGCCAGCCGCACCCGCACCCGGTCGACCTGCCCGCGCAGCAGCGCGGCCAGCGCACGGCTCGCCGCGACCACGAGCACCGTCAACTGCACGAGCCGGGCGAACTGGAGGGCGAGCGGCACCCCGGGGCCGCACTCGCCGCCCTCGAACATGGCGACGTCGTAGCCGTTCAACAGGAAGCCCAGCACCCGGGAGAGCACCGACCACCCGGCACTCTGGGCGGGGTCGATGCAGCGCAGATACCCGGCGGTGCCGAGCACGAGCACCACGGCGGTGCCGAGACCGAGGAAGACCAGCGAGAACGCATGATCGCCGTGCCGGCGCGGCCAGGCCCATGCCCCGAACGCGACCGCTCCGAGCAGGACGGAGACGGTGACCGGGAACCCGGCGGCGGGATCGTTCCAGGCGCCGAGCACGCCGGGCAGCGGCACGTACACGGCGAGCGCCAGCAGACCGACGGAGATCGCGAAGAGCAGCGAGGCGACGAGGCAGACCAGCCGCCCGATCATCGGCCGCACCCGAGGTCGGCCGGCACAGCGGTTCCGACGTACGCGGACCACTCCTCGGCGCTCAGATCGCGGCCCGCCACGGCGCAGGCCGACCTGCGCCACTCGTCGGGTACCAGGGTGAGGACGCTCACCGTTGCGGCGCGTCCGAGCCCGTCCATCGACGGGATCGCCGTGAACAACGCCGTCCCGTCGGGGCGGAACGCGGTCACCGGCAGCCGGTTGTCTTCCACCGGAACCGGCACCCGCCCGACGACGACGCCGCCCCGCGCGAGGTCGAGCAGGCTGATGAGTCCGCTCGGTCCTCCCCCGGCCAGCAGGTCCCCGTCGGAGCTGAGCGACGGCATCGGACGCGTCTCGGCGTCGGCGGGCCGGTCGAGAACCACCGAACCCGAGCCGTCGAGCACCGTCTCGCGGCCGTCGGCGAAGAGGTGAAGTCGTGATCGGCCGTCGTAGAGCGCCGGGGTCAGTCCCGGGTTCTCGTAGAGGGTCGCGCCGGAGTCGGTCGACACCATGCGCAGCCCGCCCTCGATGCTGTCGGCCTTGTACACGAAGGCCGTCGCGCCATCCGGCGAGATGCCATACGAGTAGGCCAGCCGGGCGCTCAGCAGATCCGCGAACGGTTCGGTGTGCGTGATCACCGTGCCGTCGAGGGTGACGACGGCGAGCGAGCCGTCGTCTCCCAGGGCGGTGACCCGCCCCTGGCGCGGATCCCCGTGCAGGGCGAGAACGGTCACCCCGTCCGCGAACGGAAGCGGCACGCCCCGGGTCGCCTCGAGGGTCTCGGCCCCGACCAGGAACACGACCTGTCGGGTCATCGAGCTGACCAGGAACTCGTCGGCGTCCCACCAGGCGGCCGTGGTGAGGCCGAACTCGCCCGCCCCGTCGACGACGGTGCTCTGCTGGGTGGCGAGGTCCACGAGCACCGGGCTGCCGCCTCCGACCGACCACATGAGCGCCCGGTCGCCGTCGGGGCCGACGGCCACGAGCGGCGGCCCGCAGGCCGAGCAGCCGTCGGGGACCGGGGAGGCGAACTCGGTCGAGATCCGTCCGGTCTGGGTCAGGTCCCAGACGAGGGCGAACTCGCCGGTGCCGTTGACAACGGTGTCGCCGCGGAACGCCAGAGTCTCGCCCGTGACCTCGCCCGCACCGAGCAGGGCGGTCGGGATCTCGGGGAGCTCGGATGCGGCGCGGACCCGCGAGATGTAGATCACGCCGTCGTCCATGACGGCCAGGCGCGAGCCGCTCTCGTCGAGCGCGAGGTCGAGGGACCCGGCGATCTGCGAGGTGGCCACCCGGTCGGCCGGGTCGCCGGGGACGTCTCCCCCTCCCGAGACCGACCCTGCGGTGTCCCAGACCGAGTAGTTGACGCTCTTGGCCGGCGACCCGGCGAGCACTCTGCCGTCCCCGGAGATCGCGAACCCGTTCGCGCTGATTCCGAGGGTGTGCGTTCCGCTGTCGAGCACCGAGGCGTCCCGTAGCGCGATCCGCGCCCAGCGGCCGGCCACCATGAAGGTGGTGAGCTCGCCGTCGCCCCAGCCCACCCGGCCGCCGAACGGGACGGTCCCGATCGGGGTGTAGGTGGTCTCGCCCTCGTCGGAGCCGCGCTCGAACAGGGTCAGCCAGTCCGAGCGGTTGGTGACCGCGAGGTAGGCGCCGTCGGGTGAGATCGCCGCGAGCGTCGCGACGGTCTTGGTGCCGCCGAAGTCGGGGTCCGGCGGCGGCGGCACCGTCAGCTCGGCGTCGCCGGCCGGGGTCACCACCCGGATCTCGTCCCCCGCCATCGCGGCGGCCACGTAGGCGCCGTCGTCGGAGACCGACAGCCCCGACACCCTCGCGTTCAGATCGGCGAGGTCCACCCGCTCGGAGCCGTCCCAGCGCACGACGGTGCCGTCCTCGTCGCCGGTGAAGACCGTGCCGTCGGCGGCGAGCGCTGTCGCCGTGACCGTGGACCCGACCGGCAGCGAGCGCACCAGCTGGGGGCTCGCGGTGGCGAGCTGGAACAGGGCGGCCCGCGTCTGCGCGTCGTCGTTCATGCGCTGGGCCTCGACGGCGAGCAGGGACGCCGTCTGCAGGTCGGTCGCACTGAGCGTGATGGCCTGGGCCGCCAGCTGTCGTGCGAGCGCGATGCGCGCCTGCTCGGCGGCTGCGTTGCCGTTGACGACCGCGATGACCGTGGCGACGAGCGATGCGATGAGCAGCCCCGAGAGCGCGATCACTCCCCCGCGCAGCAGCCGCAGCGCCCGGCGCCGCTGGCGCACGTTCTCACCGATCAGTTCGTCGCGCTCCAGGCCGCGGACAGCGGAGGCGAGGTCGGCGACTCGCTCCGGGAAGCGTGGGTCCGCGGTGCCGAGCGAACCCTCCGCCTCGAACCAGGGCATCTCGACCCAGCGCGGCTCTTCGGCGAACGCCTTCGACAGCGCGCGATTGACCGCGCTCGAGCGCTTCCAGTCGAAGTCGCCCGCCTTCGCGTCCCAGAGCATCGTGCCCTCGTCGAGGACCAGCAGGATGCGGTCGGCGGACTTGTGCTGCAGCCACCAGGTGATCTCGGTGGTGACGTACTGCGACTCGGCCGCCTTCGGGCTGCAGATCAGGATGAACCACTCGGCCTCGGTCAGGCCCCGTTCGATGGTCGACCAGAGCCCGGTGTTCGCCGACATCGACGCGTCGTCGAGGAACACCCGCGACGAACGCAGCCGGTACCAGGGCTTGGCGAACCGCTCGATCCCATTGCGCAGTTCGACCGCGAGAGTGCTCGACGCCGAGCGCGAGTACGAGATGAAGGCGTCGAATCGGGCTGCCACGGCGCCAGACTAGACCGTGACGACCTCGGGGGTGCCCGATGCACCGGGCGGCATCTCGGCCGCGAGCCGGTTGGCCTCGGCGATCAGCGTCTGCACGATCTCGGCCTCCGGCACCGTCTTGATGACCTCGCCCTTGACGAAGATCTGGCCCTTGCCGTTGCCCGATGCCACGCCGAGGTCCGCCTCACGCGCCTCGCCCGGACCGTTGACGACGCATCCCATCACGGCGACCCGCAGCGGCACGGTCATGCCCTCGAGCCCCGCGGTGACGTCGTTTGCCAGCGTGTAGACGTCGACCTGGGCGCGCCCGCAGGACGGGCACGACACGATCTCGAGCTTGCGCTCGCGCAGGTTGAGGCTCTGGAGGATCTGCAGCCCCACCTTGACCTCCTGCGCGGGCGGGGCGCTGAGCGAGACGCGGATGGTGTCGCCGATGCCCTCGCTCAGCAGGATGCCGAACGCCGTCGCGCTCTTGATGGTGCCCTGGAACTCGGGCCCGGCCTCCGTCACCCCGAGGTGCAGCGGCCAGTCGCCGCGCTCGGCGAGCAGCCGGTAGGCCTTGACCATCACGATCGGGTCGTTGTGCTTCACCGAGATCTTGAAATCGTGGAAGTCGTGTTCCTCGAACAGCGACGCCTCCCATACGGCGCTCTCCACGAGCGCCTCGGGGGTGGCCTTGCCGTACTTCTGCAACAGGCGCGGGTCGAGCGAGCCCGCGTTGACGCCGATCCGGATGCTGACCCCGGCATCCTTCGCGGCCTTCGCGATCGCGCCCACCTGGTCGTCGAACTTGCGGATGTTGCCCGGATTCACACGCACCGCACCGCACCCGGCATCGATCGCCTGGAAGACGTACTTGGGCTGGAAGTGGATGTCGGCGATCACCGGGATCTGCGACTTCTTCGCGATGATGTGCAACACGTCGGCGTCGTCCTGTGACGGCACCGCGACCCGCACGATGTCGCAGCCGGAGGCGGTGAGCTCGGCGATCTGCTGCAGCGTGGCGTTGATGTTCGTGGTGGGGGTCGTCGTCATCGACTGGACGCTGACCGGGGCGTCGCCGCCGACCAGGACCTTGCCGACGGAGATCTGCCGCGACTTCCGGCGGGGCGCGAGGGTCTCGGGGGCTGACGCCGGCATCCCGATGTTCACTGCTGGCACACGCCCAGCCTATTTCGCCCGGCCGGTGATGTGCTGGGCGCGCACCGCGCCGCCTAGAAGAAGGTGATCGGATTGACGATGTCGGCGTAGACCAGCAGCAGGGTCATCACGCCGAGAACGCCCGTCACCACGAGCGTGATGGGCACCAGCCGCGCGGTGTCGACCGGGCCCGGGTCGGGCCGCTTGAAGATCTTCGCCACCCGGCGGCGCAGGGCCTCCCAGAGCGCGCCCGCTACGTGTCCGCCGTCGAGCGGCAGCAGCGGGATCAGGTTGAACACGAACAGCGCCACGTTGAGACTCGCCAGCATGCCGGTCAGCTGCGCGATGCGGTCCACGATCGGGGCGTCCTCGTAGCTGGTGATCTCCCCCGCCAGGCGCCCGATCCCGATGACGCCGATCGGGCCGTTCGGGTCGCGCTCCGCGCCTCCGAAGGCGGCCTCGCCGACCTGCCAGAGCCGCTGCGGGAGCGTCACGATGATCTTGCCCACCGCGACGATGTTGTCGCCGACCGCCGGCAGCACCGCCGTCACCGGCTGCGGCACGTTGACGTACGCGGAGGTGATGCCGATGAGCCCGACCGTCTCGGTCACCGGGTCGCCGTTCGCATCCCGCACCGGCTCGCCCTTGTCGTCGAACACCGGGCGCTCGGTGAGCACCGGGGTGAGCTCGAGGGTCACATCGGACCCGTTCCGCTCCACGACGAGGGTGACCGCCTGGCCACCGGATGCGCGGATCACGGCGGTCGCCGCATCCCAGCTCTCGGCCGGCTCGCCGTCGATGCTCACGATGCGATCGCCCGCCTGCACGCCCGCGGCGGCCGCCGGAGCGGGCTCGTCGGAATCGCTGCACTCGGTGCGGTCCGACCCGGCGGGGATGATGCACTCCGACACGCTGCCGACGGTCAGCGAGGTCTGCGGCAGTCCGAACCCGCAGATCACCACCGCGTACAGGGCGATCGCGATGAGCAGGTTCATCGCCGGGCCGCCGAGCATCACGATGATGCGCTTCCACACCGGGAGCTTGTAGAACACCCGGTCCTCTTCGCCCGCCGACACCTGGTCTCTCGTCGTGTCGCGCGCGTCCTGCACGAGCGTGTCGAAGAACCCGGTGGATGCGGTGCGCGGCTTGCCGCCCTTCCGCGCCGGCGGGAACATCCCGGCCATCGAGATGTAGCCGCCGAGCGGCAGCGCCTTGAACCCGTACTCGGTCTCTCCGAACTTGCGCTTCCAGATCGTCGGACCGAAGCCGATCATGTATTGGCCGACCTTCACGCCGAACTTCTTCGCCGGAACGAGGTGGCCGATCTCGTGGAGCCCGATCGAGACGGTGAGACCCACCAGGATCAGCAGGATGCCCAGCACGTAGAGCAGCACGGTTTCCACGTCGTCGAGGGTACGGGACGGCGGCTTGGCGCCGCCTGACCCCGTTGGGGCTACGAGCGGCGCTGCGGCCGCAGGGCGCGGGCGATCAGGCTGCCGAGCGCGAAGAGCACGAGGATCGCGGCCGCGGCACCGAGGATCACCGCGACGCCGAACGGCACCCCGAACACGGTCACCGGCCGGGTCACGGTGTAGGCCGGTTGCAGCGGCTCGTCGTCTCCGGCCTGCACGACGAGCAGGTCGCCGGGGATCTGGCTGGCCGGCGACTCGAACGTGAGGTCGACGACCGTCAGGTAGTCGCCGAGGGTCTCCAGCCCGTCCGGGGCGGGCCCGGCCCACACGGTCTCCTCCCCGGGAAGCATCGGCGTCGGATCCTCGAGCCCCGCCACCCGGGCGCGGTGATCCTGGAAGACGTACAACCGCGCCCGCTGCAGGGTCGTGGCGTGGCGCGACAGCTCCATCGGGTAGACCAGCTGGTCGGAGTCGAACGTGAACGCGATCGGGTCGAGCCCGCCCTCCAGCGGGACGTCACTGGTCAGCTTCAGGGCCACGAAGAACCAGCCGCGCTCGATGTAGTCCTGCAGGCCCGCCGCGATCTCATCGCGGATCGCGTAGCCGTTGGCGTCCAGCCAGTCGGTCAGCCCCTCGGTGTCGGAGGCCTCGAGCGTCGTCGCCTGAACGGGCCCGAGCTGGACCTGGTCGATCACGTTCGGCGGGGCACCGCCCGCCGACCCGTCGCCGTAGTCGCCGGCCCACCAGTCGTCGACGATCACCTGCTTGGGCTGGATCGCCTCCTCGATCTGCACGAACGTCTCGCGATCGCCGGCGGTCACCGTCGCCGGGGCGGGCGTCGGGAAGATCAGGCCGACGTCGTCCGCGTCGGTGAGCATGTCGAGCAGCAGTTCGATGCGCTCCCGCCCCCCATCCCAGGACAGGATCGCGTGCTCCTTGTCGACGATCACGTCCTGCCCGGGTCGCGGGGCGGGTGCCCCGCAGGCGCAGGCCGCAGCGGGGGCGGCGATCTGGAATCCGAGCAGGATCGCCGCGACGGGCACGATCGAGAGGAACCGTGCTCTGCTTGCCTGCCTCATGCCTCCAGTATGGCGTCGGCGGTGCGCCGTGCCCACGCCTCGGCCTCGAGAACCCCCTCGAGGGTGAGCGGTTCCGGCTCGTGGGAGTCCACGACGCGCTCGACGGTGTCGAGGATCCCGAGCCACGGGATGCGCCCGGCGTGGAACGCCGCCACCGCCTGCTCGTTGGCCGCGTTGAACACCGCCGGGAAGGTCGCTCCCGCGGTGCCCACTCGTTTCGCCAGCCGGACGGCGGGGAACGCGTCGTCGTCGAGGGGCTCGAAGCTCCAGGTCTGCGCCGTCGTCCAGTCCAGCGGCACGCCCACCCCCGGCACCCGGTTCGGCCAGTCGAGTCCGAGCGAGATCGGCAGCCGCATGTCGGGCGGGCTGGCCTGCGCGATCGTCGAGCCGTCGACGAACTCGACCATCGAGTGCACGATCGACTGCGGATGCACGGCCACCTCGATGCGGTCGTAGGGAATCTCGAACAGCAGGTGCGCCTCGATCACCTCGAGCCCCTTGTTCACCAGCGTCGAGGAGTTCGTGGTCACCACCAGCCCCATGTCCCAGGTCGGATGCGCGAGCGCCTCCGCGGGCGTCACCTGTTCCAGCGCGGTGCGGCTGCGCCCCCGGAACGGACCCCCGGATGCCGTGAGCACCAGGCGGCGGACCTCGGCCTGCGCCCCCGCACGCAGCGCCTGCGCGATCGCGGAATGCTCGGAGTCGACCGGCACGATCTGCCCGGGGCGCGCGGCATCCGTCACGAGCGCGCCACCCACGATCAGGCTCTCCTTGTTGGCCAGCGCGAGCGTGGCACCGGTCTCGAGGGCGGCGAGCGTGGCGGCGAGGCCAACCGAGCCGGTGATCCCGTTCAGCACGACATCGGCGGGGGTCTCGCGCACGAGCGCCACGGCATCCTCGATGCCGAGGGCGGTGCGGGTGCCGAACTCGCGCGCCTGCGCCGCGAGACCCGTGGCGTCGCGCCCGGCCGCCAGACCCACGACCTCGAAGCGGTCGGGGTGGGAGCGGATGACGTCGAGCGCCTGGGTGCCGATCGAGCCTGTCGAACCGAGGATCAGGACGCGGCGCATACCCGGAACCCTACGAGATGCCTAGCTGATCGAGAGGATCTCGATGACGAAGAGCAGGGTCTGGCCGCCGAGGGGGTGCGCGTTCGCGTCGGGTCCGTAGGCGTAGTCCGGCGGGATGCTGACCAGCAGCGTCGAGCCCACCTTCTGGCCGAGGATCGCCGCCGTGAACCCCTTGACGTACTGGGTCGCCGGCAGGGCGATCGGGTCGCCGCCGAAGCTCTGGTCGAACACCTCCCCGGTGTCCCAGCTGGTGCCCTGGTAGTCCAGCTTCGGGGCGTCGGAGGCGGTGACGGTCTCACCGTCGCCCTTCTCGATGACGTCCATGAGCAGTTCGGCGGGCGGATCACCGGCGGGCAACGTCACCGTCGGGGTCCCGTCGGATCCGAAGACCACCTCGGGCACGTCCGACGTCCAGGCGGCGGGCTTCAGGGGTTCCACGACATCGACGACATCGACGATGAAGACCACCGACTGACCCGGGCCGACCCCGATCTGGTCGTTGCCGGCATCCCCGAACGCCGCGGACGGCGGGACGACACCGACGACCCGCGATCCGACGGTCGTGCAGCGCAGCGTCTGCACCAGACCCGACAACAGCACCGTGTCATCGAGGGTCGCCTCGAACAGACCGGTCGGCTCGTAGCCGGTCGAGTCGAGCCGGTCGCCGGTCTCGCCGTTGTAGACGGTGAAGTGGATCTTGGCCGTGGCGCCGTCCTGCAGCTCGGCGCCGTCGCCGTCCGTGATCACCGTGCGCTGCACGGCGGGCAGCGAAAGTGGCGCGTTGAAGTCGACGGTGGGCTCGGTGCCGACGTCGTCCGAGACGCTGACCGCCTCCGAGATGGGACCGCTCGGCGCGCAGGCCGCCGGGGTGTCGGTTCCGACGGTGCCGGGCCCCTCGGTCTGCGGCTCGCCCGAGCATGCGACGAGGCCGACGACGAGCACGGGCGCGGCCACGAGGGCGGCGAAGGAGGACAGGCGCATCCGCCTATCCTTGCGTATCGCAACTGTGTCTAGGCTCAGAGCATGACCGCAGTGGGGCAGTTGACGCCGACGCCGCAGGCGCCCGTGCGGTCGCGGCGCTGGCCCCTCGTGCTCGGAATCGTCAGCGTTCTGATGATCCTCGCCGTGGTCCTCGTGCTCTCTCCCTGGGACCGCTCGCGCGGTCAGTGGCTGCAGGACCAGTGGACGGTTCTCACCCAGCCCTCACCCGACCACATCGTGGCCATCGCCGACGCGACCGGCATGAGCGAGAACGGGCGCCTCATCTTCCTCGCCTCGACCCCGGCCATCGAGGAGGCCGAGCAGTTCAACGACGACTGCGCCGTGGAATCCGAGGGCACCCTGGGGTGCTTCGACGGCACCGACATCTACATCTTCGCGGTCACCGATCCCCGGCTGCAGGGCACCATCGAGGTCACGGCGGCGCATGAGATGCTGCACGCCGCCTACCTTCGGCTCTCGCCAGAGGAACGCACCGCCGTCGATGCACTGGTCGCGGAGGCCGTGTCCGCGTTGCCGGAGGACGACCCGGTATTCGACGACATGAAGCTCTACTCCGAGTCGCAGTGGCCCGACGAGTGGCACTCCCGGCTGGGCACCGAGTTCGGCGACCTTCCCGCGGCGCTCGAGGCCCATTACGACCGCTACTTCGATGACCGGGCGCTCGTGCTGGCGCTCGATGAGAAGTCCACGGCACTGCTCGACGAGCTCGAGGCGCAGCTCGACGAGCTCGCCGACCGGGTCGCGGCGCTGGAGAAGGAGGTCGGGGAGCGTTCGACGGCGTACGACAGCGCTCTGGCCGCCTACACCGCCGACGTCTCGGCGTTCAACGCGAAAGCCGATTCCGGCGGGTTCACCAGCCAGGAGGAGTTCGATCGGGCGCGCGCCGCACTCGTGGCCAGGCAGCAGGCGCTGGAGAAGGAACGCGCGGACCTCAATGCGCGCATCGACGAGTACAACGGTCTCGTCGACCAGCTGACCGCGCTCGACGCGGACTACGCCGACCTGTACCAGGGCCTGGACAGCACGGCGCCGCCGACCGGGGAACCGCCGGCCGAGGACTGAGCGGGGGGCTACGCGGCGCTGAGCGCCACGCCGCGCGTGGCCGACGGGGCCAGCTCGGCCCGGCGTCCGGCCAGGTCGATCACCACCGCCTCCTCCGTCACCTCGCGCAGCAGATCGAGCACCGTCATGCCGAGCGCGGCGCAGATCACGGCGAGGATCTCGCTGGAGGCCTCTTTGCGCCCGCGTTCGATCTCGGACAGGTAGGGCATCGAGATGCGCGCCTCGTCGGCGACCACGCGCAGCGTGAGAGAACGATCCAGCCGGATGCGGCGCAGCGTCGCGCCGATCGCGTACCTCAGCAACATGGCACGACACTAACCGCGACGACCGACCCGCGACACGTCGTACACGGGCTCTTCGCTCTCAGCGGACAGGCCGAACGCCCCGCAGCCGGCGTCAGGCCAGCCGGATGGTCGGCTCGTGGCGCACCGGGAAGTTCACGCTCGCGGCGATGAAGCACAGCCGGTTCGCCTCGCCGTGGATCGCCCGGGCCACCTCCGGATCCCCCGCCGAGATTGTCACCACCGGTCGCAGCGTCACCTCGCGGAACCGGCCGGCCGACCCGTCGGTCTCGAGCGTTCCGGTGGCCTCGTCGGTGTAGGACTCCACGACGATGCCGTTCTGCACCGCGACATAGAGATAGCTCAGCAGATGGCACTGGACGAGGGCGGCGATCAGCGCCTCCTCCGGGTTCCAGCGGGATGCATCCCCATGGAACACGCGCGCGCTCGATCCCGGGACCGGCGGCTTGCCCTCGGCACGTAGGACGGTGTCCCGGGAGAACTCCCGCGGACCCGAGGTGCCGGTCCCGCGGTTGCCGGTCCACTCGACGGAGACCGCGAAATGGTGGTCGTTCTGCACAGTGAACCCTCCTCGACCCCGGAACTAGACTGGGCCCATGACCGACACGCTCGCTCCTACCGTAGAGGCCGTCCCGACCACGCGTCAGGTGGTCACGGCGATCCCGGGACCGAAGTCCCTCGCTCTGCACGAGCGACGCAACGCCGTCGTGAGCGCCGGGGTGTCCTCCGCCCTTCCGGTCTACATCGAGCGGGCCCACGGGGCCGTGCTCGTCGACGTCGACGGCAACGCCTTCATCGACCTCGGCGCCGGCATCGGCGTCACCACCGTCGGGCACACGATCGACACCGTCGTCGAGGCCGCGCGCGAGCAGCTCGGCGACGTGCTGCACACGCTGTTCACCATCACCCCGTACGAGGAGTACGTGCGCGTCTGCGAGCTGCTCGCCGAGCACACCCCGGGCACGCACGCGAAGAAGTCGGTGCTCGTCAACTCGGGCGCCGAGGCGGTCGAGAACGGCGTCAAGATCGCCCGCAAGTTCACCGGGCGCAACGGCATCGCCGTGCTCGAGCACGCCTATCACGGCCGCACCAACCTGACGATGGCCATGAACTTCAAGGCCTCGCCCTACAGCACCGGCTTCGGCCCGTTCGCCGGCGACGTCTACCGCGCCCCGAACTCCTACCCGCTGCACGACGGCCTGTCGGGCGCCGACGCCGCGAAGCGCACCATCGGCTACCTCGAGAAGACGGTCGGCGCGAGCGACCTCGCCTGCCTCGTCGTCGAGCCCATCCAGGGCGAGGGCGGCTTCATGGTTCCCGCCGACGGGTACCTGCCTGCCCTGCAGGAGTGGTGCACGGCGAACGGCATCGTCTTCATCGCCGACGAGATCCAGAGCGGCATGGCCCGCACCGGAAAGTACTTCGCCTCCGAGCACTTCGGGCTGGTGCCCGACCTGGTGCTCTCGGCGAAGGGCATCGCGGGCGGTCTGCCGCTCGCCGGGGTCACCGGCCGTGCCGAGATCATGGACGCCTCGCAGCCGGGCGGCCTCGGCGGCACCTTCGGCGGCAACCCGGTGGCCTGCGCGGCCGCGATCGCGGTGTTCGAGCACATCGAGGCAGACGACCTGCTCGGGTCGGCGAAGCGCATCGAGGGCGTGCTGAAACCGGCACTGACCGAGCTGCAGAAGACCTACCCGGTCATCGCCGAGGTCCGCGGGCTCGGGGCGATGATCGCCATCGAGTTCGCCGACCCGGACACGCACGAGCCGCGCGCCGACATCCCGGGTGCCATCGCCGCGTACGCCGCCCAGCAGGGCGTGCTGGTGCTGACCGCGGGCACCTACGGCAACGTCGTCCGCTTCCTGCCGAGCCTGGCGATCACCGACGAGCAGCTGCGCGACGCCGTCGGCGTCATCGGCGACGCCCTCGCCACCGTCTGATGGCCTTCCTCGATGCCGCGGGTTCGGTCGAACTCGCGGTCATCGAACGCGACGGCGTGCCCGAGTCGCGCCACCTCGGCGCCGCCGTGCTGGTGGATGCCGACGGCCGCGTCCTCGAGGCGCTCGGAGACCCGGCGGGGCTGATCTACCCCCGCTCGGCCGTGAAGCCGCTGCAGGCGAGCGCCGTGCTCCGTCTCGGCGTTCCGTTGGCCGGCGAGCAGCTCGTGCTGGCCGCGGCGAGCCATACCGGCACCCCCGCGCACGTCGCCGTGGTGGCGCGGATGCTGGAGTCGGCGGGGCTCGACGAGGCAGCGCTGCGCTGCCCGGCCGACTGGCCGTCGGACTCGGCGGCCCGCACCGCGGCCGGCGAACGCCGGCGCATCACCATGAACTGCTCCGGCAAGCACGCGGCGTTCCTCGCGGCGGCCGTGCACGGCGGGTGGGCGACCGAGGAGTATCTGTCCCCCACGCATCCGGTGCAGGTCGCGGTAGCCGCGACCATCGCCGAGTTCGCCGGCGAGGAGGTCGGCCATTGGGGTGTCGACGGCTGCCTGGCGCCGACACCGGTGATCTCGCTCGCGGGACTCGCCCGGTCGTTCTCGCGCGTGGTCAGCTCGGGTTCCCCGCTTCCCGCCGCGATGCGCGCGCACCCGTGGGCGGTCGACGGACCCGGCCGCGAGAACGCGGTCACCATCGAACAGACCGGCCTGATCGCCAAGATCGGCGCCGAGGGCGTTCTGGTGCTGGCCACCGACGACGGCCATGCCGTGGCGGTGAAGACCCTCGATGGTGCGAGCCGCGCCCGCACTCCCGTCGCCCTGGAACTGCTGGTGCGCGCCGGGCTGCTCGCCCGCGACCGCGCGGATGCCGTGATCGCCACCGTGGGCGACCCCGGCCTCCGCGTCGCTTTCTAGCCGGCCTTCGCCAGGCGCTTCCGGCGGATCCCCGCCGACACCTGCGCGATCACCACGCCGATGATCGCCACCAGGAACACCGCGGAGGCGATGACGTTCGCCTGCGCCGGGATCCCGCGCGTTGCCGCGGTGTAGACGTACTTCGGGAAGGTGACCGCGGCACCGGAGTTGAAGTTCGTGATGATGAAGTCGTCGAAACTCAGCGCGAACGACAGCAGGGCTGCCGCGATGATGCCGGGCAGCAGCAGCGGGAAGGTGATGCGCCAGAACACCTGCGCCGGGCTCGCGTAGAGGTCGCGCCCGGCTTCCTCCAGCGCCGGGTCCAGGCTCGCGACGCGAGCACGGACCGTGACCACCACGAAGCTGATGCAGAACATCGTGTGCGCCAGGATGATCGTCACGATCCCCTTCGAGACCCCCGCCGTGAGGAACTGCGCCGCGAGTCCGGCACCGAGCACCACCTCGGGGGTGGCCATCGGCAGGAACAGCAGCAGCGTCGTCGCCGTGCGGAACCGGAACCGGTAGCGCACCAGGGCGATCGCCATCGCGGTTCCGAGCGCGGTGGCCAGCAGCGTGGCGACGACGGCGACGAGGATGCTGTTGCCGAACGCCTCGCAGACCTCGGGCTGCTGGCAGATGTTGATCCAGTTGTCGAGCGTGAAGCCGCGCCAGACGATGTTCGAGCGTCGCACATCGTTGAACGAGAACACGATCGTGTAGACGATCGGGATCAGCAGGAATACGAAGGCCAGGATCGCATAGACCCCGAGGCCCCACTTGCCCACGCCGAGCCGGAACGGCCTGCGCGCCGGCTTGGGCGGAACCGCCTTCGCGGTCTCGGCGACCGCTGCGCCTGCCTGCATGCTCACAGCAGGTCCTCCGTTCCGGAACGCTTGATGTACGCGCTGACGAAGATCAGGATCACGGCCATCAGGATGATCGACAGCGAGGCCGCGACCGGGTAGTTCTGCAATTGCAGGAAGTTGGCCTCGATGACGTTGCCGATCATCGCCGTGTCGGGGGCCCCGAGGAACGCGGAGCTGGCGTTGATGTAGTCGCCGGAGGCGGGGATGAAGGTCAGCAGCGTGCCCGAGATCACCCCGGGCATCGACAGGGGCAGCGTCACCCGCATGAACGTCGTCGCCGGGCTGGCATACAGGTCGCCACCGGCCTCGACATAGCGCAGGTCGAGACGCTCGAGCGAGGTGTAGATCGGCAGGCACATGAACGGGATGAAGTTGTAGGTCAGACCGAAGATCACCGCGGCAGGGGTCTGCGTGATGTGCGCGCCCTCGGGCAGCACCGTCAGGGCCTGCAGGACCGTCACCACCGGACCCTCGTCGCTGAGGATCTGCTTCCAGGCCAGCGTGCGCAGCAGGAAGCTGATGAAGAACGGCGCGATGACGAGGGTGAGCGCGAGCGCCTGCCAGAGCGGGAAGCGGCGGAGCTTCACGCCGATGAAGTAGGCCAGCGGGTAGCTGAACAGCAGCGCCAGCACCGTCGCGACGGCGGCGTAGCCGAACGAGCGGGCGATGTGCGGCCAGTAGGTCTGGACGACGGCGACGTAGTTCTCCCACTTGAACGCGTAGTCGTACTCGCCGATGTCGCCGAACTCCCCCGGCGCCTTGAAGCTGGTCAGGACGAGCGAGACGAACGGCACCAGGAAGAACAGCGACAGGTACAGCGCGCCCGGCAGCAGCAGGAACAGCGCGATCGGGCTGCGGCGACGGACGGCGGGTTCCGCGGCGACCGGGGTCGCCGAGGAGAACGCTCCGAACGCCACTTAGGCCCCCTCGAGTTCTGCCTCGAGCCGCTCACGCCGCTGAGTCGCGATCTGGGTGGTGTCCTCGTCGGGCTCGAACCGGGGGCCCGCCGACGGGTCGTCGGCCAGGCCGAAGCCGTGGTCGACGGTCCAGGTCAGCCAGACCTCGGCGCCGAGGTTCACGACCGGCCCGAACGCCATGTTCTGGGCGAACACCGTCATGGTGCCGAGGCCCGGGACCTGCACCTGGTACTGCGTGCTCACGCCCGAGAACGACACGTCGACGACGCGGCCCGGGCCGACGATGTTGACGCCCGCGCTCTCTTTCGGCTCGGCCGTCGACAGCGCGAGCTTCTCCGGCCGCACGCCGATCGTCACCTCGCCCGCGTGACGCTGTGCACGGTCGCGCGGGACGGCGACCTTGCGTCCGGCGATGTCGACGACGATGGTGTCGCCCTTGGCCGACACGACCGGCCCGGTGAACAGGTTCGACTGCCCGAGGAAGTTGGCCACGAACGCCGTCTTGGGCAGCTCGTAGAGCTCTTCCGGGGCTCCCATCTGCTCGATCTCGCCCTTGTTCATCACGGCGATGGTGTCGGCCATGGTCATGGCCTCCTCCTGGTCGTGCGTGACGTGCAGGAAGGTCAGGCCGACATCGCCCTGGATCTGCTTCAGCTCGATCTGCATCTGACGCCGCAGCTTGAGGTCGAGCGCGCCGAGCGGCTCGTCGAGCAGCAGCAGCGCCGGGCGGTTCACCACGGCGCGCGCGAGAGCGACGCGCTGCTGCTGACCGCCCGAGAGCTGCGAGGGACGGCGCTGGGCGAGGTGGTCGAGCTCGACGAGGCGCAGGGCCTCGTGCGCGAGCTGCTGCGCGTCGGCGATGCGGCGGCGCTTGAGCCCGAACGCCACGTTCTCGAGGATCGACATGTGCGGGAAGAGCGCGTAGCTCTGGAACACCGTGTTGACCGGGCGGCGGAACGTCTTGGTCGTCGTGACGTCCTTCCCGCCGATGAGGATGCGACCCTCGGTCGGGTCCTCGAGTCCCGCGATCAGGCGCAGCGTCGTCGTCTTGCCGCAGCCCGAGGGACCGAGCAGCGCGAAGAACGACCCGGCGGGGATCGTCAGATCGAGATGCTCGATGGCGGTGAAGCCCGGGAAGCGCTTGGTGATTCCGACCAGTTCGAGGTCGGCACCCGCCTCGGCGAAGCTGGTCGCCATCGCCTAGGCGCCCAGCAGGACGCTCTGGAAGGCCGACCCGTAGGTCTGTTCCTCGGCGCCCGACAGGGTACGGAAGACCTTCACCGTCGACAGCGTCTCGGCGTCGGGGAAGATCAGCTGGTTGTCGGCGAGTTCCGGATCGATGGCGATCGCGGCCTCCTTCGCGCCCTCGACCGGGGTGATGTAGTTCACCCAGGCCGCCACCTCGGCCGCGATCTCCGGCTCGTAGTACCAGTTGATGAGCTGCTCGGCGTTCGCCTTGCGCGTCGAGCCGACCGGGATCAGGAAGTTGTCGTTCCACAGGGTGCCGCCACCCTCGGGGATGATGAACTCCCAGCGCTCGCCGGCCTCGGCGTTCAGCGCCGTGATGTCGCCGGACCAGACGATGGCCGCCAGCGTGTCCTCGTTCTGCAGGTCTTCGATGTACGAGTTGCCCTTGATGTTGCGGATCTGCCCGCTGGTGACCTGCTCGCGGAAGATGTCGAGCGCGGCGTTGAACTCGTCGTCGCCCCACTGGCTGGAGATGTCGACGCCGTTGTTGGCCATGATGATGCCGAGGGTGTCGCGCATCTCGCTGAGGACGCCGACGCGGCCCTTCAGCTCCGGGTTCCACAGGTCGTCGACGGTGCGGAGACCGGCCGGCAGCTTCTCCTTGTTCCAGCAGATGCCGGCGAAGCCGCCCTGCCACGGCAGGGACTGGGTCCGGCCGGGGTCGAAGTCGACGTTCAGCAGGTCGGGGTTGAGGTTGGCCTTGTTCGGGATGTTCGCGTCGTCGAGGGTCTGGGTGTACCCGCGGGTGATCCAGCGGTTGACCATCCAGTCGGTGAGGCAGACGACGTCGGCGCCGATGTCCTGCCCGAGCGCGAGCTGGTCCTTGACCTTCCCGTAGTAGGAGTTGTTGTCGTCCACGTCGACCCGGTACTCGGCCGAGATGCCGGTCGCCTCGGTGAACTTGTCGAGCGTGGGGTGCTCGCCGGCGTCGTCCTCGTCGAGGTAGAGCGCCCAGTTCGCCCAGATGAGCGACTTGTCGTTCGCCGAGTTGTCCGGCGGCGGGGTGGGCTTGCCGGAACCGCTCGGCGCGCACGCGGCGAGAGCGAGGGCTGCGGTCGCGCCACTGGCGCCGAGCAGCGCGGTGCGGCGGGTGAGCTGGGCGCGGCGCGCCTGCAGGACGAGCGAACGGATCAGCGGATCTTCGGGCAGGGACCGTGCCATGGGGATGCTCCTTCAGGACATTCGGAAGGGTTGCGGCTGCGCGCCGTGCATCGATACTGACATATGCCGGTACCCGGCGGAAACGTCCGGGCCACGGAAACCTCGTGTTCCCCTCGCGGTTTGCACGAAATCAGCCGTCGCGGGTCTCCTCCACAACGGTTTCCGTCGTTATCCGCGCCCGAACCGTGCCATCGGGCGTGGCCAGCCAGCACTCGCCGTCGCGATCGCCGAGCGGCGGAGGCAGCGGTCGCCCCGGCAGCAGAGCACGGTGGTCGGCGATCGTGCACCCGCGCAGCACCACGGCGGCGTCCCGGCGCGCCGCGGCGAGACGCGCCCAGTGCGCGTTCCACTGATCGGGATCCCCGAGCACGGCGACCGGTTCCGTGGAGCCCGCCTCCTCTTCGTCGCCGAGCGCCTGCACCCGCCAGCCGCCCGCCGTGAGACGCTCGCGATCGGCTGCGGGCCGCGCCGACACGACGGCGATCCGCGGATGCGTGACCCCCGTCACCCGCACCAGGCCCGGCACGTCCACCCCGGCGCGCACCCCTCCCGCGGCCACCGCCACCTGGACGACCTCGCCGTCCCAGAGCCCCGACCCGGCCGGAGCAGCCGGATCGTAGGCCGCCGGGCTGCCCCCGGCGAGCAGGTGCTCCTCCCGCGAGCCCTGGCGCAGCAGCAGCCGGGACCCGAACAGCGGTGCCAGGCGCGCGATGTCGCCCTCGAGCCGCCGGACCCCGGCGAGCACTCGCGCGGGACCGCCGCGCAGCAGAGCGCCCAGTCGGGCCGCGAACTCGTGCCGGTGCTCGTCGCCGAACCGGCCGAGCAGCAGGTCGAGATCGTCGGCGACGAGCAGGCCGCCGGGCATCGTCTCGAGCTGCGCCCAGGCGTCGGCGGGATCCGAGGCGAGCAGCGTGACCGGGACTCCGGCGCTCCCGGCCGATCGGCCGAGGGCGCGCAGCGCCGTGGTGACCCCGGACCGCGCGGCCCCCATCACCAGGAGCGAGCCGTGGCGGGGCTGGAGTGCCGCGACCGGTTGCCGCTGCTCGGCAGGCAGGTCGACCAGCCCGAACGCCCAGCCGGACTCCACCGACGGCAGCGCGTCGAGATCGAGGTGCTCCGGCAGCGGGTCGCACCAGGGCGGCCCCGCTGCCGATCGGTCGGCGGCGGCCGCGATGCCCACCGCATCCGCCGTCGTGGCGAGGGCGACCTGGAAGACCCGCGCCGCTGCGTCGTGCTGCACGATGGCGCGTCCGCGGGGGTCGGCGGGCAGGCGTGCGGCGGCGTCGTCCCCGAGGATCGCCACCGCATCCGCCCGGTCGGTGACCCGCAGCGACAGCCGCAGTCCGATGTTGGCCAGCACGGCGTCGCGGACCACGCCCGCCGGGCGCTGCGTGCAGAGCACGAGGTGCAGGCCGAGCGAGCGGCCGCGGGCGGCGAGGTCGGCGAACACGTCCTGCAGGTCGGGCCCGCCGGCCACCAGCGCGGCGAACTCGTCGACGACGATGACCAGCCGGGCGAGCGCCCCGGACGGCAGGTCGTCGATCGATCGCGCCCGCGCCGCGGCGAGGACGCGTTCGCGGCGCACCAGTTCGGCCCGCAGGCTCAGCACCGCCCGGTGGGTGAGGCGGGCGTCGAGATCGCTGAGGGTGCCCACGACGTGCGGCAACGACGCGAGCGGCGCGAACGCGGCTCCGCCCTTGAAGTCGATGAGCAGGAAGGCGACCTCGGCGGGCGAGCGGCCGTGAGCCATCGCCAGGACCCAGGACACCAGCAGCTCGCTCTTTCCCGACCCGGTGGTGCCCGCCACCAGCGCGTGCGGCCCCTCTGCGACGAGGTCGGCGACGAGCACGCCGTGCGCATCGCGGCCGAGCGGAGCCGCCAGACCGGGTCCCGGCTCGGCGGGAAGCACCTCGGCCAGCCGTACCGACGCCGGGAGCGCCTCCCGGGCGGGGTCGAGCCCGAGCGCCGCCGCCCGGCGGGCCAGCTCGTCCGCGGCGCGTGCCGCCGCCTCCTGACCGAGCGGCGACGGTGCGTCGAGCTCGCCCAGCACCACCACCGTTCCGCAGCCGGCCGGCAGCAGCCCGGAGTGCTCCGCCTGGGCCAGCACGATCTCGCGGTCGCGCAGGTGCCAGCGATACTCGCCCTCCGTTGCGGCGCGACGGGCGTGCGGCAGGTGCTCCACCCAGGCCTCGCCGGCCGGTGCGCTCAGTTCGGCGACCACGGGCGAGAGCGCGCCGGCGAGTCGCAGGGCGACGGCGCGCAGAACCGCCCCGGCGAGCACCGGCGGCCCGAGGACGGCGAGGCCGGCGCCGGCCTCCAGGACGACAGGACCGGGCGGCGGCTCGAGAGCCGCCCGGCGCAGGCGCGCATGGTGCTCGGCGACGAGCGGCGAGGGATCGGGCAGGTCATCGCCGGTGACCTCGACCGTCGTCGCGACCGTGCCGGTGCCCACCCGCACCGGCACGGCCTCGGTATCGCCGTCCCAGCCGGATGCCGTCGTCGCCTCGAGCCGGCCGCGCTCGGCCGCATGGGCGTCGGCGATGCGGCCCTCGATGATCGCGCAGGCCTCGGCGAACCGCGCCGATTCCCGCCGCCCCGACCGGCGGCGGGACCGCGCCGCATCGAGGACGCCGGCGACCGCCACGATCGGCCCGAGCAGCGCGAACATCAGCCCGAACACCGACCCGGTCACCGCCCACAGCGCGACCGAGGCCACGACGGGAGCGATGCTCGCGATCCAGGGGAAGCCCGGACGCGGCGGCTGTTCGGGCGCCGGCGGCAACCGGAAGCGGGTGAGTTGCGGAGGGTGCACGAGGCCAGCCCACCGGATTCCGGGCGTGCTGCGGGCGGCGCGCACCGCATCCGTGGATGCCGGCGACGCCGCTCGGTCAGGGAGCGACTAGCTCACGACGAAGAACTGCTCGCCCACGTCGATGCGCGTCCCGCGCACGACGAAGTACCGGCGACCGGGCTCGCAGCGGCGCGGCTCGGCCTCGGGCTGACGCACCACCGAGCCGTTCGTCGAGTACCGGTCGCTGACCCAGAACCGTCCGCCCTCCTGGCCGAACTCGAGGTGGGTCTTCGACACCGACTTGCCGACATCGAAGATCGACACCAGCTGGTCGACGTACTCGCCGGGCTGCGCCGCCGGGTTGCGTCCGATGAGGCCCGCTCCGGTGACCGTGACGCTCTCGCCGGTGCTGAACTGCAGCACGAAACGGTCGCCGCCGCCGCCCGCGGGAACCAGCCGGGTGGCCTCGACGTCGTCGTCTTCGAGGTCGGAGGCGCCCCACGGGAACGGGTCGGGCACGGTGCGGGCGCGCGTGGCGGGCGCCAGGTCGTCCTGCTTCTCTTCTGTCTCCATGGTCGGGTCCTTCCGGGGCTGAGATGCGGATTCCACGGGGGCTTCGGGGGTGGCGGGGGCCTCAGGGGCGGCGGGGGCTTCGGCGAACGGCCAGTCGGCCGGGGCGGCGTGCGCGGCGGCGGCGACCGGCTCGACGACCGGCTCCACGACCGAGGTGTCGCGCGGGCCGGGGACGACGGCGCGCAGTACGAACCCGCACTCGCCGCAGAACACGTCGGCGTCCTCGATGACCGAGTCGCACTGGGGGCAGCGCAGCGCGACCGAGCCGCCGGTGGCCGGGGGCGGGGCGAAACGGGCGTAGTCCTCCGGCAGCGAGCCGGCGGATTCGGCGGAGTTGTGGGCGCCGACGAGCGACGGGGCGAGTACGGCTTGGCCGCATTCGCCGCAGAAGAGGGCATCGGACGGCAGTTCCGTCCCACACGATCGACAGGTCATGAGCGGGTCCCCTTGATCAGATTCCGAACACTATAGCCACCGAGGGATCGCAGCGAAATCAGTGCCTTGATCCGCCCGCGGCGGTTGACATTGCCGTCCAGGACGGCACGGAGCTCCCCGACCGCGTCCCAGACGTGGTCGGCATCCGCGGGCTGCGGATCCTCGGGAGCGAAGACGGCGCGGTCGGCGACCGCGGCGAGCACACGGGACGGCAGAGTGCCGACGACCGCGGCCAGTTCCGAGCGGGTGGCCGATGACGGCGGCGCGTACCCGTGGTCGATGACGGTGTCGGCGAACTCGTCCCAGCCTCCGCGGATGCGCTGCCGGGTGTCGGGCGCGGTCCTGCGCAGCCGCCGCCTGCGCAGCTTCGCGGCGATGATGAACAGGAAGGGCGCCGTGAGCACCCCCGCGACGGCGAGCCCGAGCCCGGCGATCCGCAGCACGGCGAAGATCACCTGCAGCACGGGGTCCAGGCCGTCCGGGGCGTCGCGTTCGCTGTCGGGCGTCGACTGGTCCTGGTTCGCGTCGGGCCGGTCCGGAGGCGGGGGCACGATCGATTGCGGACGCGCGATCTGCGTCGGATCCTCGGGCTCCTCCTCGGGGATCGGGCGCTCCTCGGGCACCGGGTCGAGGGTGACCCAGCCGTACTCGGCCGTGTTCACCTCGATCCACGCGGTGATGTCCTCCCCGCGCACCCGCACCTCGGTGCCGCTGCCGGAGGTCCGGAAGCCGAACACGACGCGCGCGGGGAAGCCGAGCTGCCTGGCCATCAGTGCCGCCGCCACCGAGTACTGCTCGGCGTCGCCCACCATGCGCGGCGCACTGAAGAGCTCGGTGATGCGGTCGGAGGCGTGCCCGGAGCGGCTCGCCGGCTCATCCTCGCCGAGGCCGTGGCTGATGTAGCCCTCCTCTTTGAGCCCGGTCAGCGCGGCGGTGAGCCGCTCGCCGGGCGCGGAGAGGCCCTCGACGTAGCCGTCCATGGCGAGGGCGAGCTCATCGGGGAGGGCGCCGAGGCGCGGCACGTCCGCCGGTCCGGGGGTGACGCCGCGCAGCTGCGCCTGCGTCGGCTGGTCGGGCACGACAGCCTCGAGCCGGTATCCGTCCCCGGAGCGCAGCCCGCCGATCACGGCGGCGGTCGCGCTGATGTCGTTGTAGTAGAAGGCGTCGCGCAGCCGTCCGGCCCGGTCGCCCTCGAAGGCGACCGACTCGAACAGGCCGATGGTGGGCAGCCACACGCCCGCGTAGTCGTCGATCGCGATCTCGACCCGCACCGGCGTGCCCGACACCGCCGACTGGTCGACCCCGGCCGGGATGCGGACGAAGGTGCCCGAGGCGCTGTCGACCTTGTCGCTGCCCACGGCGTATACGACGCCGTCGTAGCTGTCGAGGGTGGCGATGCGGATCAGCGCGTTCTCGGGAAGCCCGCCGACGGTGAACATGGTCTCGCCGGCCCGGTCGTCGTGCAGGTACCGCCGAAGACCCGCCAGCGGGCTCGGGTAGTCGCGCGGATCGAACGGCTGCTCGATGCTCGTGCGCAGCACATCGCGCTCCCCCGTCGGCGGCAACACGGTGGTCGCGCCGATCGAGGCGGCCGCCGCCACGGCGAGCAGGAGTGCCCCGGCGAGCAGGTTGCGCACGCCGAACCCGCCCTCGACGACGGGACGCTCGAGTTCGGTCGCCCGGCTGAGGCTGCGGATCGATTCGCGGCGCTTGCGCCAGCGCAACCAGATCAGCCAGAGCAGCACGACGGCGAGCAGGCCGAGAGCAGCGGGCACCGGCCAGGGCACGGTCTCGGGCCCGAACGCGATCCCGGTGAGGAACATCACCACCGGCGGCACGACCCCGAGCTCACCCCGCCGGGCGCGCAGGGCCAGGCTGAGCGCCGTGATCGTACTGGTCAGCACCATCACGAACGCCGGAACGAGGAGTGCCTGATAGTCGCCGACCGGCAGGGCGATGGTGAGCAGCTGCTTCCAGCCGAGCGCCACCCCCGCGAGCAGATCGCGGATGCCGGCCAGCGTCGGCAGGAATCCGGAGGTCACCTCGTCGGGCACGGCGAGCGGCACGCCGGCGGCGAGGAACACCGCGAACCCGACCAGGAGCACGACGAAAGAGCGCCAGCGGAACACCGCCCCGAGGATCGCGACGACCGATCCGAGAACCGTGGTGACGGCGACGAGGACGAGGAAGCGCTGGTCCTGGTAGATCGGCCAGAGCGCCACGGCGGCGAGTGCCGTCGCCGCCCAGAGCAGCACGGTGTTCGCGATGACGAACCCCGCCCTCATGCCACGGCCGCCGTCCGGGCGAGGGCGACCCGGAGGTCGTCGAGGTAGCCGATGGTGAGCACGCTGAGGCCGGCCACGCGGCGAAGGCCCGGCACCGCATCCGGGTCGCACACGATGGCGACCACCTCGACGCCGAGCGGGAAGGAATGGGATGCGGCGCGCAACTCGGCGTGCGTGGCGCGCGAACCGCAGACCAGGAAGGCCACGGAGATGCCGTTGAGGTCGTCCGCGGCGACCCGTGCGATGTCGCGGATGTTGAGCGCCGAGGCGGCGACGTCGACGACGGCGAGCTCGTCGAGCAGCCGGGCGGGGACGTGCGTGGCCAGCGAGCGCACGGCGAGCACCTTGCGCTTGGCGAACTCGGGGGTGACCGTGCTGACCACGACCGAGACGGTGCGGCCGTCGCGGATCGCCCGGGTGCCCAGGCTTCCGGCGACGCTGACGGCCAACTCGAACTCCTCCTCGCTGGCGTAGTCGCCGGTGGCGAGGGTGAGGGCGACGACGAGGTGACTGCGGCGGGTCTGCTCGAACTGGCGCACCATGAAGGTGCCGGTCTTGGCCGTCGACTTCCAGTGGATGTAGCGGCGCTCGTCGCCGTTCTGGTACTCGCGCAGGGCGTGGAACGCGACGTCGCTCGAGGTGAGGTCACGCGTCGGAGTGCCCTCGAGGTCGCGGATGAGCCCGGTGCTGGTGCTGGGCACGCCGATGGTGCGCGGGTGCACGACGAGCTCGGCGGACTCGGTCCACACCAGTTCGCGGCGCACCAGGCCGATGGGGTCGGCGCGCACCGTCTTGACCGGTCCGACGGGCACGATGCCGCGCTTCGTGGTCGGGACCGCGAAATCGTGCTGATAGCTCGTGCCGCCGCGCAGCCCCGGCATGGGCAGCTCGGCGAGTCCGTGGCCGACCGGGATCTCGATCGTGACGCCCAGCGTGCGGCGCCGCCGGGCGTTGGTCACCTCGATGCGTCCGCGCGCGGGTTCGCCCACGACCACCCTGCGATGCGGGAGGCTCAGCTCCATGGTGAACGGCGCCCGGCCGATCAGATAGATCGCGGCGACCACCACGAGCACGACTCCCGCCCAGCCGACGACGACCAGCTCGATCCAGCCCAGCCGGTAGCCGGCGATGAGGAAGGCCGGGATCACCCCCAGCATCACCCACCCGAGCGGGGTGACGACCGCGGCCACCCGGGCGAACCCGCGCGACAGGACCCCGCCGATGACCCGACCCGCCCGCACCGACGCCACGATGGTGTCGGCGAGCACACCCGTGCGCGCGCCGACGAGGCGCGTGCGCGTGTTGGTGAGACCCGCGAGCTCGTCGCGGGTCTGGGTGTCGTCCCGGCTCGCGCTGCGGGTGCGAGCGGAACGCGGGATCGGCCGGGGGTTGCTCACACGGCTTGCCTATCGCTCGGGGGCGCCGTCTCCAGCAGCAGCTGGGCGATCACGCTCGAGGGGGTGACCCCGTCGAACTCGGCCTCGGGATCGAGGACCAGGCGGTGGGCGAGCACCGGCTCGGCCAGCGACTTCACATCGTCCGGCACGACGTAGTGCCTGCCCGACGCCGCCGCCAGGGTCTTCGCGCTGCGCACCAGCGCCAGCGCCCCGCGCACGCTGACGCCCAGGCGGACCTCGGTGGCACTGCGGGTGGCGTCGACGAGCCGCGAGACGTAATCGTTCACGCTCGGGTCGACGTGCACCGTCCGGGCCAGTTGCGCCATCTCGAGCACGGCGTCGGCGGTGACCACCGGCGGGATCGTCACGTCGTGCGCCTTCACCCCGGCGCCGTCGAGGATCCGCAGCGTCGAGGCATGGTCGGGGTAGCCGATCGACGCCTTCAGCAGGAAGCGGTCCAGCTGCGCCTCGGGCAGGCGGTACGTACCGGCCTGCTCGATCGGGTTCTGGGTGGCGATCACCATGAACGGCAGCCCGACGTCGTGGCTCTCGCCGTCGACGGTGACGTGGCCCTCCTCCATGACCTCCAGCAGCGCGGCCTGGGTCTTCGGGCTCGCGCGGTTGATCTCGTCGGCGAGCACGATGTTGGCGAACACCGGTCCGCGGTGGAAGTCGAAGGCACCGGTGCGCTGGTCGTAGATGCTGACCCCCGTGATGTCGCCGGGCAGCAGGTCGGGGGTGAACTGGATGCGGCTGGCCGTCCCGGCGACGGTCTGCGCGATCGCCCGGGCCAGTGAGGTCTTGCCGGTTCCCGGGAAGTCCTCCAGCAGCAGGTGGCCCTCGCTCAGCAGGGCGACGAAGCCCAGACGGACGACGAAGGTCTTGCCGAGCAGCACCTGCTCGACGCCGGCCACCATTCGGCCGAACGCCTCCTGGAAGGCGCTCGCCTGTTCCGGGGTCATGGTCATCGGGTTGGTCCTTTCACTGCACGGTGAAGATCGGGGGTCTCAGTACGATTCCCAGTTGTAGCTGCGGGAATAGGTGGTGCCGTTCGCGGTGATCGTGACCACCAGGTCGGGGAAGTTCAGTCCGAGCAGCCCGCCATCGACCTCGCACTGGTTCGGCGTCGAGGCGTCGTCGTGCGAGCCGCAGGTCGCGCTGACCCCGGCGTATCCCGAGCCGGACGGCAGCGAGCCCCAGCTCCAGTAACCCGAGGCTCCGAGCAGCTCGTCGCTCGGGGTGACGACCGACTGCAGACCGCCGGGGGTCGAGTTGCTGACCGCGACGCCGCCGAGCGAGAACGTGTTCGACCAGGCCGGGCCGCACAGCGTGCCCTCGGGGTACGCCTTGCAGGCCTTCACCTGCACCGACAGCGCGTTGCCGTAGTGCGATCCGTTGCCCGTGGTGAGGATGGTGCCGGGCGAGACCGGTCCGGTCACCGACTGGTCGGTGTCGCCGCCGCTCAGCCGGTACTGGAAGGTGTCGGCGTCGGTCGACCCGGATCCGATGGTGAAGCCGTCGAGCCGGAAGTCCCAGGTCGAGGGCGAGGTCTGCACCGGGCCCGCCGTGGATACGGCGGTGACGGTGCCGGGCGCCGCACGCGGGGTCACGGGCACCTCGGTCGAGGCCACGCAGCCCTGGCCGTTGTAGGCGTAGACGATCATCGAGTAGGTCTTGTTCGGGGTCAGCCCGCCGAAGTTCGCGCTGCTGACGCCGCCCGAGAGATGCTTGGTGTACTGCCCGGCGGGCGGCGGGTGGACCTCCGGATTGCCCTGCTCCACCCCACTCACGCTGCACCCCGGAGCGGCACCGGTGTAGATCGCCACGTAGTAGTTGCTGATCGAGGCGCCGTTGTCGGCGAACGCGCCGTCCCAGGCGATGCTCGCGGTGGTCCCGTCGGTGAGCGATCCGGATGCGGTGGGCGCCCCGGTCGGGATCGGCGGGCCCGCGGGTACCCCCGTCGCGGACGCATCGTTCCAGGTGGCGAGGCTGTTGGGTGCCGAGTTGCGGGCGCTCACGCTGAAGCCGACCGAGCTGCCGTTCGCGATCGAGGGCGCCTGGATGTTCCGGGCGTACTTGGTGCCGACCGGGTCGGAGGAATCGACGTTCACGGTCTGGGTGACGCCGCCCACGGTGACGACGTAGGTCTCGATCGGGGAGCCGGCCCCGACATCCGGCTTCGCCCAGGTGACGCGCAGGCCCTGATCGAGCGGGCGCCACGACAGCCCGGTGGGCGGCGGCGGGATCACGTCGGACCAGATCGAGCCGGCCAGCGCGCTCGGGTTCGAGGGACCGAGGGCGTTGATGGCGACGACGCTCAGCCGCACGGCGTTCGCCGGCCCGTTGCCGGGGGTGCGCAACTCGCAGCCGACGGTCGTCGCGCAGGTCGTGGTGCTGATCGCCGCGCCGTCGGCGGCCGAGGTCATGGTGACTTCGTACCCGGTGATCGGCGAGTTGTTGAACAGCCCGGGGATCCAGGCGAGCTTCAGCAGGCGATCGCCGAACTCCGAGACGCGGACGTTGGTGACCGGGTCGGGAACGTCCTGCACCGAGATGGTGACGTTGCCCCAGACGTAGCGGTTGGGGTCGTTCGTGGCGTCGGCGACCTGGTACTGCAGGTTGATGTCGACGGGCGCGACCCCGGATGCGACGGTCACGCTGAGCTGGGACCGGTCGGCGCTCGGGGTGATGGTGACTCCGTCGGGCAGGGCGCTGCCGCTCAGCCCGCGGATCGCGATGACGCGCAGCGGGGTGTCGGGGAACGGGTTGTTGGCCTGATCGTTGGTGAGCACGTCGACCGAGGTGGTCTTTCCGCGCTGGGTGACGGCACGGTCGGCGACGGGGGTCGCCAGCGGCCGGGTGGAGGGCACCACCTGCAGCACGATGTTGCCCGCGCGGCCCTCGTTGATGGCGTCGCGGACCCCGATGCCGATCGAGGTCGTCGACCCGGTGACCGCCGTGGCGTCGGCCGTGAGCACGAGACGCTGGCCGTTCGGCTGGTAGCTGAACCCCTCGGGCAGCGGCTGCAGGACGGTGTAGATGAGCTCATCGAGGTCATCATCGTAGGGGTAGTTGGTGAGCCGTACCAGGTCGAGCTCTTTGGACTCCCCCGGCTCGAAGTTCACGGTTCCGCCGTTGAACGCCGGCGGCTGGTTCTCTCGCGGTCGCACGTCGATCGCCAGCGTGAGGATCGCGGTGCGCCCATCGGGGTCGTCGGCGGAGTCGCCGTCGGTGACCTCGAAGGTGATCGAGGCGGGCCCGAAGTACTTGTCGGCCGAGGTGAACTCGAGCGTGAAGGGGTCGACCACCAGGTCGTCGCCGTTGGCGTGGGTCGCGCGCACGGTGCTGCTGTCGGCGATGCGCACCCGGCTGCCGCCGAGGGCGACGACGTAGTCGTTCAGCTCGATGCGCAGGGTGTCCTCGCTGTTCACCCGCAGGGGCGGTGCGGTGCGGTCCAGCTGGGGCAGGGCGTCGTCGTAGCCGGGGACCCAGATGAACGCGTACGAGCGGATCCCGTCGTCATCGGGGTGCGACACCGAGAACGGGATGATCTGGCTCTTGTCGCCCACCGTGACGCGGATGCGCTTGTCGGCCAGCACCTGCGCCGACGATGCATAGCCCTGGACGAGCGCCACCCCGAGCTCGCTGGAGTCGCCGTCCGGGAAGAACACGTTGTCGAGCACGGCGACATCGACGGTGTCACGGTCGAGCACGTCGCTGACGGCGAGCACGGTGTCCTGCGCGACGGGATATCCGAGCGGGGCGTCATCGTCGACCTTGACGTACACGAACGCCGAACTGGTGCCGCCTGACTCGTTCTGGATCGTGTAGATGACCGAGTAGTCGCCCTCCTCGCTCGGGGGCGTGATGGTGACGATGGCCTCGTCCTCGACGACGGCGGTGGTCTCGGCGGTGTTCGCCGTCGCCGTCGTCACCGTCAGCGGGCTGCCGTCCGGGTCGGAATCGTTGGCGAGCACCTGCACGGAGATGCTGCGGCCGGGCCGCACCGTGACCTCGTCGGTGTTCGCGACGGGATTGCGGGCGCCGTCCAGGGGCGCCGAGATGCCGACCCGCACGGTGCCTTCTGCACGGGCGCCCAGGGCGTCGGTGACGCTGTACTGGAAGGTGTCGGTCCCGCTGGAGTAGTCGCCGGCCTCGTAGGTGATGAAGCCGGGTCCGACCTCGAGCACCGAGCCCTTCTCGGGGTTGCTGGCGATGCCGATCAGCTGCACCGAATCGCCGTCCGGGTCGATCCCGGACAGCGGGATCTCGATGGTGACGGTCTCGCCGGCGAGGACCCGCGCGATCACCCGTTTGGGGGTGGGCGCGTTGTTGGTGGCCAGGTCGACCTCGCGGACCGCGATGTCGACCTTCGCCTGCGCGGTCTGCCCGTCGGGTCCGGCGATGCTGTACACGGCCGTGTAGTTGCCGGCGGTCTGCGGGGCGAGGTAACGCAGCCGGTCGCCCGAGACGAACAGCAGACCGCCGCCCGCGGGCAGCTCCTCCGCCAGTTCCGGCTGCAGGGCGATGGGGGCGTCGTCCGGGTGGTCGTCGTTGGCCAGCACCGGGATGTCGATGACGTCACCCACCCGCACCGTCACGGAATCGTCGGTGGCGAGCGGGGGCTGCAGTTGCGGCGGGATCGGCAGCTCGACGACGGTGATGGTGCCCTCGGCCTCGGCGAGCCCGTTGCTGATGCGGTAGTTGAAGGTGATCGTCGTGCCCTCGAGCGGTCCGCGCAGCGTGACGCGCACCTCGCGCTGATCGAGCACCTCGGCCTGGATCGGCCCGTTCGGGTCGACGTTGGTCACGCCGGTGACGACCAGCACCCCGCCCGCCGGGTCGATGTCGGTCTGCGTGGGGTCGACGGTCTGGTTCTGCAACGTGGTCACGAAGACGGTCTTCGGCACCGTGATCGGGCGGGTGTTGGCGTCCGGAGGGGCCGCGACGTCGATACGCACCAGGCCGGTCGCGGTCTGGTCGCCGTCGGTGACCGTGAACTCGACGTAGTGGGTGCGCACGTCGTTGCTGACGAACGTGAAGGTGCCCGCCTCGAAGCTCGGCTCGATGGTCGAGCCGGCCTTCGCGGGGACGGCATTCAGCCGCAGGGTCCCGGTTCCGCCGCGCACATGCGTCATGGGACGCACGGTTATCTCCTGCCCCGCCGTGGCGAGAGCCACCCAGGGTTCGATCACGATCGGGATGTCGCCGGGCTCCTTGACGGTGAGCGCGAGGCTGCCGCTGCCCTCCGCCGTGCCGTCGGTCATGGTCAGGGTGACCGATTTCACGGCACTGCCTTCGCCGGAGTCCGAGAACACCACGACGCCGTCCGGCTTGTAGCTGACGCGGTCGGGGGATGCGGTGGTCGCGTTGGTGAGATAGAACGCGTCGCCGTCCGGGTCGACCCAGTCCCCGATCACCTGGGTCGAGATGCGACCGCCCTCCTGCACGGTGGTCTTGGTGGTGCGCACCTGGCGCGGGGGCGAGTTCTCGCCCGGCCCGCGCACGGTGACCGTCACGGTCGCGGTGGCGGTGCCGCCTCGGCCGTCGCTGATGGTGTAGCTGAAACTGAACTTGCCGCTGGCGCCGGGCTCCAGGGTGAGTTGCAGTTGCTGGTTGCGGGTGACGAGATCGACCCGCCCGATGTTCTCGGAGATCCCGCTGGACTGGGTGATGACGAGCACGTCGGCGTTCGGGTCGTAGTCGTTGAGCAGCACCGGAAGCAACGTCGCCCGCCCGGGCCGGGCTCCGAACTCGTCGTCGACGGCGACCGGTGGCTTCTGCTCCTCGTCGACCTCCGGCGGGACGTCCTCGTTGTTCTCCTGCTCCTCCTGCTCTTCGTCCTCGACTATCAGCTCGTCCCAGTTGTCGATGAGCTCGCCGTTCTGCTGGACGGCCCAGGTCGCCCCCGAGCGCGCATCGTTGAGGACGGCGCGTTCGGTGTTGGTCGAGAACACCAGCTGGGCAGAGCCGGGCATCTCGGCGAGGTCGAGCTCGACGCCCGCACCCGGGTCGCTCGCGCAGCGCCGCCAGCCGGTGCCGTTGCTCCAGGCGCCGTACTCGCAGCCTGCCAGCACGAGCGGCGGCGCGACGCTGCCGGACTGCCCGTCGATCAGGGGGACGGGGTTCGCGCCGCTGAACGGGATGCTGAGCAGCGCCTCCTGTGTGCCGACGAGCATCCGCTCCGAGGCCGGACCGGGCTTCTGCAGCACGGCGCCCGCTGTCGGGCCGATCTGCTGACTGAGATCGACGGTGCGTCCGTCGAGGTACAGAATGCGCGTGCCGGCGTCGAGGACCCCCCACCGGTCGCCGACGGCGGTGATCTGATAGTTGCGCGACCCCGTGTCGAGGCTGAGCCCCCAGCTGGCGTCGACCTCGTCCGACCGGGTGGCGTCGACCCGGCGCACCTCGCCGACCTCGGGCGAGTAGGCGAACAGCACGCCATCGGGGGTCACGGTGACCACGGCGTCGCTGCCGAGGCTGAGGCTGGCCGGGGCGGTCGCGTCGAAGCCGGAGAGCTCGACCTCGGGCAGGATCCACAGCTCCCCGGTGCCGGACTCGAAGATGATGACCCGGTCGCCGGCGAGGAACACCTGGGCCTGGTCCGGCGGCAGCGCGATGTCGTCGATGACGGTGCTGGTGGCCGGATCGATGGTCTCCATCGTGGCGTTGGCGTGGTCGACCAGCAGCACGGTGTCGCGGTCCTGCACGGTCTCGAGCTGGTTCGCGCCGGCCTTCACCACCGAGTTCAGCTCGAGGACCTCGGTCGACGCGCGGCCGATCGCCTGCTGGGTGCCGTTGGCGACCCAGACCGACCCGTCGTCGAGTTGCATCTTCTGGGCCGTGTATCCGGTCGAGACGACGGCGATCGTGGCGACGATGGCGGCGATGACCACGCCGCTGGTCGCCGTGGCGACGAGCGAGCGGTGGGCCTTCAACCAGCTGCGCAACATGGGATCAGCTCTCGACGACGTCGATGCACTTCTCGGCACTGGCGTCCCCCGTCTTGCCCTGGCGGTTGACGGTGACGGTGATGCAGACGGTGTCGCCCGCCTCGGCGTCGACCCGGAACACCGGCGAGAGCTGGATGCTGGAGGTGCCGTCGCGGACCTGGATCTGGTAGCGGTCGCCGTCGTCGAGCCCGGGGTCCGGCCAGCGGAACTCGACGGTGCCCCCGGTCTCGGTGGCCGAGATGTCGGTGACGGTCGGGATGCCGGTGTCGCTCGCCGCCCGCACCAGCACGAACAGCGCGGTCACCCCGAGCGCGACGACGAGGGCCGCGGCCCCGAGCAGGAACCAGGTGATGGTCTGCTGCCGCTTGCTGAGCGGCGCCGGCCTGCTCTGGCTGAAGCGGTTGGGGGCGCTGGCCTCCCGGATCGTGCCGACGGCGTCGTACCCGGCGGCCTGCTCGGCGAGGCGCCGGCGGCGGCGTGGCGCGGGGGCGGCCGCTGCGCCAGCGAGGGGCCGCAGGCGGGTGCGGTCCTCCAGGTCGCTGACCGTGGCCGACGCCCATTCGTCCATGGCGACCTCGGTGGGGGTCTGCGTCACCCCGAGCTCGGTCTCGATGACCTGCAGTTCGCGCACGAAGTCGAGGGCGCTCGCCGGCCGGAGTTCCGGCTTGCGCGACATCGCCCGCCGCAGCAGCGCGTCGAGGCTCGCCGGCACGTCGGCGCGCCCGATCGGCTGGGGCTTGGCGCGGGCGATGCGCGACATGAGATCGGTGGAGGAGTTGGAGCCGCCGGGCACCTCGAAGGGCGAGCGCCCGGCGAGCAGCGAGTAGACGGTGGCGCCGAGCGACCACACTTCGCTCTGGATCGAGCCGGGGGTCTCATCGAGCAGCACCTCTGGCGCCGACCATGGGATCGAGAGGCCGACCGAGTCCTCTTCTTTGGCCACCGCGATCGAGGCGGCGATGCCGAAGTCGCTGAGCACGGGGTGCCCGTACGCGGTCAGCAGGATGTTCGAGGGCTTGATGTCGCGGTGCAGCACGCCGGCGCGGTGGGCGGTCTCGACGGCGCTGCCGATCTTGACGGCGATGCGCAGCACCTCGGCGACCGGGATGCGCTCGCGCCGGTAGCGCTCGCTCAGGGACGCGGAGCAGAGCTCCATGACGAGGTACGGGCGGCCGTCGGCGCTGACCCCCGCCTGGTACACCGTGAGGATCGAGGGGTGCCCGCTGAGCTGGGCCATGAGGTTGGCCTCGGCCTGGAACATCTGTCGCACCTGGTCGTTGACGACCTCGGCGAGCATGACCTTGACAGCGACCTGCCGACGAGGCATGTTCTGCTCGTAGAGGAACACGTCGGCGAAGCCGCCGGAGCCCAGGACATGGACGTAGGAGAATCCGGGCAGCACGGGAGGCTGAGACGGCAGACGGCGCGCCACGTTCCCCTCCTCCCCAGCCGAAAGAACCTTGTCATTCTAGGCAGACGGGCTCCGCATACCGGGTGGTCGACCCCTGAAGGGGGGTCGGTCAGGACTCCCCCAGATCGGGCGCCCCTCCAACGGGATCGGGCGCGTCGGCGCTCGGGGACTCCAGCACGTCGACGACGGCCACGGTGACGTTGTCGCGCCCGCCCGCGGCGAGCGCCGCATCCACGAGTGCGCCCGCCGTCTCGGCCGGTACCAGACCGGCGGCCATCAGCATCCGGATGCGGTCGTCGCCGAGCTCTTTCGTCAACCCGTCCGAGCAGATCAGCAACCGCATCCCGGCCCGCACGGGCACCATGACGACGTCGGGCCGCGGGTCGTCCCGGAAGCCGAGCGCGCGGGTGATGACGTTGCTCTCGGGGTGGCTCTCGGCGTCCTCGGCGGCGAGCAAGCCGGCGTCGACGAGCTCCTGCACCACCGAGTGGTCCGTGGTCACCCGACTGAGCTCGGTGCCCTCGAAGCGGTACACCCGGCTGTCGCCGATGTTGAACACGGCGAATACCGGCACCGCGTCGACGAGCATCAACGCTGCCCCGGTCACCGTCGTCCCCACGCCGAGCGGGATCCCCTCGGCGAGCGTGTCGATATCGTGCGCGGCGGCTGCGAGCGACTTCTCCAGCGTGGCCACGTCGAAGAACTTCACGCCTCGGCGCGGCGACAGGTGCTCCACGGCGGCGGCACTGGCGCGATCCCCCGCCGCGTGGCCGCCCATTCCGTCGGCGACCGCGAACATCGGCGAGGCGACGACGACACTGTCCTCGTTGGCGCTGCGCTTGTGGCCGACATCGCTGCGTGCCGCCCAGCTGAGCACGACGGCACCGCCACCCGGCACCGGGATGCGATGGCCGGTGCGATCCTTCCCGATGTGGCTCACAGCTCGGCCGCGATCCGCTCGGGGGCGAGGAGTTCCAGCACGTTGCCGTCGCCGAGATCGATGAGCGAGCCCGGGGTGACGACGGCCGACTCGCCGCGCAGCAGGGTGCGGGGCGCGTTGCCCGGGACGGTGATGACGGTGCCGTTCGTCGAGCGCATGTCGGTGGCGACGATCGCGTCGCCGGTGCGGCGCAGTTCCAGGTGCGTCGCAGACACCTCTTTCTCTTTGGAGGGGACGGCCACGAGCCGAACCCTCCTGTCGCTGGCGACGCGCGGCACGCTGGGCCGGCGGCCGAGGTACACGGTGAGATCGAGCGCGACCACGACGCCGTCGGCCATCTTGAGGCGGTAGGGGCCGCGCTCGCGCGGAGGCTCGGGCTGCGGCGGCCCCTCGGAGACGGGCTCCTGCTCGGGGAGTTCGTCGACCGAGGGCAGCGCCTCGGCCTTGCCCGGGGCCGGGGGTTCCACCAGCGCGGGCGGCTTCGCGCGTTCCACGCTGCGCGTGTGCTCGAGCTCGTCCGTCACGCCTCCATTGTGCGGCCCGGGTGCAGGATTCTCCGGCAGCCGACGCCGTTGCACAGGAGTTCCCGGTTCGCGGAGTTCACCCCCGGTGTGCGGACTCCTGCAGAACTGAAGGCTCCTGCAGAACAGAGATGGGGACTCAGAGCCCGATGTAGGACATCACGTGCTTGATGCGCGTGTAGTCCTCGAAGCCGTACTGCGAGAGGTCCTTGCCGTAACCGGAGTGCTTGAAACCGCCGTGCGGCATCTCGGCCACGATCGGGATGTGCGTGTTGATCCAGACGCACCCGAAGTCGAGGTGCTTCGCGAACCGCATCGCCCGGCCGTGGTCCGAGGTCCACACCGACGACGCGAGGCCGTAGTTGACGCCGTTCGCCCACTCGAGCGCCTGGGCCTCGTCGCGGAAGCGCTGCACCGTGATGACCGGCCCGAAGATCTCGTTCTGGATCGCATCGTCCGTCTGCGTCAGGCCCGAGACCACCGTCGGTTCGATGAAGAAGCCGGTGCCGCCCTGCCGGGTGCCCCCGGTCTCCACCGTCGCGTTCGACGGCAGCGCCTCGATGACGCCCATCACGCGCTCGAACTGGCTCGCGTTGTTGACCGGGCCGAAGAAGGTGTCGGCGCTGTGCGGGTCGCCGGTCTTCACGTTGGACTTCACGTGCGCGACCATCGCGGCGACGAACGCGTCGTGCGCGTCCTCGTGCACGAGAACCCGCGTTGCCGCCGTGCAGTCCTGCCCGGCGTTGAAGTAGCCCGCCGTGGCGATGCCCTCGACCGCCTTGGCCATGTCGGCATCCGGGAACACGATCACCGGCGCCTTGCCGCCGAGCTCGAGGTGCACGCGCTTGAGATCGGACGCCGCGGCTTTCGCGACCTCCATGCCGGCCCGCACCGATCCGGTGATCGACACCATCTGCGGGATCTTGTGCTCGATCATCGCGGCACCCGTGGTGCGGTCGCCGGTGATGACGTTCAGCACACCCTTCGGCAGGTGCTCCGCCGCGATCTCGGCCAGCAGCAGCGTCGCCTGCGGGGTGGTGTCCGACGGCTTCAGCACCGTCGTGTTGCCGGCCGCGATCGCCGGGGCGATCTTCCACACCGCCATGTTCAGGGGGTAGTTCCACGGGGTCACCTGGCCGATCACGCCGATCGGTTCGCGGCGGATCGAACTGGTGTGATCGGGCATGTACTCGGCGGTCGCTCGACCCTCGAGGTTGCGCGCGGCGCCGGCGAAGAAGCGGATCTGGTCGACCGAGAGCAGGATCTCGTCCTCGACGAGGGAGGCGCGCGGCTTGCCGGTGTCCTGGGATTCCAGGTCGGCGAACTCGTCCGCGCGACGCTCCATCTCATCCGCGATGCGGAACAGCGCGAGTTGGCGTTCGGCCGGCGTCGACTCGCCCCAGACCTCGAATGCGGCGGCCGCCGCCTGGAAGGCCGCGTCGACATCCGCCGAGCTCGACACCGGCGAGCTGGCGTAGGTCTTCTCGGTGGCCGGATCGACGACGTCGAATGCACCGTCGGCACGCGCCTCGACGTATTCGCCATTGATGAAGTTGCGCAGGGTAGGGGTCGTCATACGTTCCAGACTACCGATATCGGCGGTGCAAAACGCCCGTGGATGCGGAATCGCTTGTGAGAGGCGCCTGGCACTGACAGAATCGTGAGCATGCACGTGCGCTCGAAAGCCGTCGTGCTCGATGACGTCTCCAAGGGCATCATCGAGCAGCTGCAGGAAGACGGCCGTCGTTCGTACGCCGAGATCGGCAAAGCCGTGGGCCTCAGCGAGGCCGCGGTACGCCAGCGGGTGCAGAAGCTGACGGAGTCGGGGGTCATGCAGGTCGTGGCCGTCACCGACCCCATGCAGCTCGGTTTCTATCGTCAGGCCATGATCGGGGTCCGGGTCACCGGCGACGCCACGCGCGTCGCCGAAGAACTGAGCTCGATCGAGGCTGTCGACTATGTCGTCCTCACGGCCGGCAGCTTCGACATCCTCGCCGAGATCGTGTGCGAGAACGACGAAGACCTGATCGAGCTGCTCAACCGCCGCATCCGCCAGATCCCCGGTGTGCAGACGACCGAGACGTTCGTGTACCTGAAACTGCAGAAGCAGTTCTACAACTGGGGAACCCGGTGACCCGGGCCCCGAGAAAGAAGAGATAGGTCGAATCATGACGACGACCGAACAAGCAGTGACCACGTTCAACGAGACGGACCTCCAGCAGAAGGCGAAAGACCACCTCTGGATGCACTTCTCGCGGCAGTCCGTTCTGGAGAAGAGCGGCGCGCCCATCATCGTGAAGGGCGAGGGCCACCACATCTGGGACAGCCAGGGCAAGAAGTACATCGACGGGCTCGCCGGCCTCTTCGTCGTGAACGCCGGCCACGGGCGGCGGCGCCTCGCCGAGGTCGCGGCCCGGCAGGCCGAAGAGCTCGCGTTCTTCCCGATCTGGTCCTACGCCCACCCGGCCGCCATCGAGCTGGCCGACAAGCTGGCCGACTACGCCCCCGGCGACCTCAACCGGGTGTTCTTCTCCACGGGCGGCGGCGAGGCCGTCGAGACCGCGTTCAAGCTGGCGAAGTACTACTGGAAGCTGCAGGGCAAGCCCACCAAGCACAAGGTGATCTCGCGCTCCATCGCGTACCACGGCACCCCGCAGGGCGCCCTCGCGATCACGGGCATCCCCGCGATGAAGGCGATGTTCGAGCCGGTCACCCCCGGCGGCTTCCGGGTGCCGAACACCAACTACTACCGCGCCGAGGAGATGGGCTTCGTCGGCACCGAGGAGGAGTTCGGTCTCTGGGCCGCGAACCGCATCGAGGAGATGATCCTGTTCGAAGGCCCCGAGACCGTCGCGGCCGTCTTCCTCGAGCCGGTGCAGAACTCGGGCGGATGCTTCCCGCCGCCCAAGGGCTACTTCCAGCGGGTGCGCGAGATCTGCGACCAGTACGACGTGCTCCTGGTCTCGGACGAGGTCATCTGCGCGTTCGGCCGCATCGGCAACGTGTTCGCCTGTGAGACCTACGGCTACCAGCCCGACATGATCACCTGCGCGAAGGGCATGACGAGCGGCTACTCGCCGATCGGCGCGACCATCGTCAGCGATCGCATCTACGAACCGTTCCGGCACGGCGACACCGCGTTCTACCACGGCTACACGTTCGGCGGGCACCCGGTGTCGGCCGCCGTGGCGCTGGAGAATCTGGCGATCTTCGAGGAGGAGAAGCTCAACGAGCACGTCCGCGAGAACTCGCCGCTGTTCCGGGCGTCGCTGGAGAAGCTGCTCGACCTGCCGATCGTCGGAGATGTGCGCGGTGACGGGTACTTCTTCGGTCTGGAGCTGGTGAAAGACAAGACCACGAAAGAGACCTTCGACGATGACGAGTCCGAGCGCCTGCTGCGCGGATTCCTGTCGAAGGCGCTGTTCGAGGCGGGCCTCTACTGCCGCGCCGACGACCGGGGCGACCCCGTCATCCAGCTGGCCCCGCCGCTCACCATCGGGCCGAGCGAGTTCGACGAGATCGAGGGCATCCTGCGCGGTGTCCTGACCGAGGCGTGGACACGCCTCTGACCTCGCTCGCGACAGCACTCGGTGCCGGGCCCGTCATCCTGGATGGCGGGCTCGGCACGTTGCTGGAGGCGCGCGGGAACGATGTGAGCACCTCGCTCTGGTCGGCCCGCGTGCTCTGGGAGGACCCCGGCGAGGTCGAGGCCGCGCACGCCGAGTTCTTCGCCGCAGGAGCCCAGGTCGCCATCACCGGCTCGTACCAGGTCAGCTACGACGGCCTTGCGGCCGCCGGACTCGATGAGGCCCGCACCGACGAGTTGCTCAGCCGCAGCGTGCGCGTCGCGGCCGCGGCGCGGGATGCCGCCGGGGCCGGCTGGGTGGCCGCCTCGGTGGGACCGTACGCGGCGACCCTCGGCGACGGTTCCGAGTTCCGCGGCGATGACTCCCTGGGCGTCGATGGCCTGCGCCACTGGCACCGGCGCCGGCTGCAGGTACTCGCCGAGGCCGGGCCCGACGTGCTCGCCGTCGAGACCCTGACCACCCTCGCCGAGATCGAGGCGATCGTCCGCGAACTGGAGGGCACCGGCATCCCCGCCTGGATCGCCCTCACCATCGATGGCGGCGCCCTGCGCACCGGCGAGAGCCTGCGCGAGGCTTTCGCGATCGCGGCGTCGATCCCCGAGGTCATCGCCGTCGGCGTCAACTGCTGCGCCGCCCATGAGGTCGCGCCCGCCCTGCGCCGTGCCCGCGAGAGCGTCGACCTGCCCCTGCTCGCCTATCCGAACAGCGGCGAGGTCTGGGACGGCGCCGCGCGCGCCTGGACCGGCGATCCGGAACTGCCCGACTCGCTCTTCCGAGAATGGGCCGGCCTCGCCGCCGGCCTCGGCGGCTGCTGCCGTCTCGGACCCGACACCATCCGCCGCATCGCACGAACGGTGAGCACATGAACTACCGCGACCTGTCCTTCTGGCACGACACCCTCGGCGAGGACATCACGCCCCGGGCCCCGCTCGCCGGAGACACCGAGGCCGACGTCGCCATCGTCGGGGGCGGGCTGACCGGGCTCTGGACCGCCTGGTATCTGCTGCAGCGCGACCCGGCGCTGAAGATCCTGGTGCTGGAGAAGGAGGTCGCCGGGTTCGGCGCCTCCGGGCGCAACGGCGGGTGGACGAGCGCCCTGTTCCCGCGGTCCGCCGCCTCGCTGGCGCGCGCCCACGGACGCGACGCGGCGATCGCCATGCGGCGCGCGATGGTCGACACCGTCGACGAGGTCGGGCGTGCGGCGACGTCGGCCGGTCTCGACATCGACTACGCCAAGGGCGGCACGATCGACTACGCGCGCTCAGCGGTGCAGCTTCGCGCCGCGCACGCCGAGGTCGCGGAGGCTGCGGAGTACGGGGTCGATGCGCTCGAGTTCTGGGGCCCGGATCGGGTGAGAGCCGCGGGCGCGCGGGGGGCGTTGTTCGATCCGGCCTGCGCCCGCATCCACCCGGGCAAGCTGGTGCGCGGCCTCGCGGCCGCACTGGAGCAGCGCGGCGTCGTGATCGCCGAGCAGACCGAGGTGCTCGGTTTCGCACCGGGCCGTGTCGAGACCGTGCGCGGGGTCGTCAGCTGCGACCGCGTCGTGCTCGCGACCGAGGGCTACGGCGCGACGCTCCGCGCGACCCACCGCCAGGTGCTGCCGCTGTACTCGCTGATGATCGCCACCGAGCCCCTGCCCGATACGTTCTGGGACGAGATCGGCATCGCGCACGGCCAGACCTTCGCCGACTTCCGGCACCTGGTGATCTACGGGCAGCGCACCGCCGACAACCGGTTCGCGTTCGGCGGCCGCGGCGCCCGGTACCACTGGGGCAGCGTCATCAAGCCCGAGTACGACAGGGTGCCGCGGGTGTTCACCCACCTGCACCGCACCTTGCGCGAGCTGTTCCCCGCGATCGGGGATGCCCGGGTCACCCACCGCTGGGGCGGTCCGCTCGGCGTCCCCCGCGACTGGCATGCGGCGGCCTCGTACGACCCGCGGACCCGGATCGCCTCGGCGGGCGGCTACGTCGGCGACGGGCTCAGCACGACGAACCTCGCCGGCCGCACCCTCGCCGATCTGATGACCGGATCCGATACCGAGCTCACCCGCCTGCCCTGGGTGAACCACCGCTCCCCCTCGTGGGAGCCCGAGCCGCTGCGATTCGCCGGCGCCAACGCCGGGATGCTGGCCATGCAGTTCGCCGACCTCGAAGAGAGGATCACCAAGCGCCGGTCGCTCATCGCGCGGGTCATGGGTCCGATGGTCGGACAGTGAGGGCGGCCGGCCTGGTCATCGCGGCGGTGCTCCTGCTCGCCGGGTGCGCACCGGCGTCACCCGAGCCGTCCCCGACGCCCACCCCGACCGGGCCGCGCACCCTCGCAGACCTGATCGCCGCCGTGCCCGAGACGCCCGGGCTGGCGCTCGATGAGTCCACCCGTGCGCCGGGCGACGGGTTCAGCACCGTCGTGGCGAGCTACCCGAGCGAGGGCCTCACCATCACCGGCCTGCTCTACGAGCCCGCGGGCGCCGGCCCCTTCCCGGCGATCGTCGTCGTCCACGGCTCGGTCGACCCGTACACCTTCACCACGGGCAGCGACCTGGTCCGCGAGCAGGAGGCGCTCGTCACGACCGGCCACATCGTGTTCGCCCCGGACCTGCGCGGCTACGGGTCGGCCGATGCCGACCCCGCGGCGGGCACGGATGCCGGGGTCGGCGCCACCGCGGATGTCATCAACGCCGGCCGCGCGCTGCGCCTCTCCGGCATCCCGAGTCTCGACCCCGCGCGGATCGGGCTGCTCGGGCACTCGCTGGGCGGGGGCGACTCGCTGGCCGCCATGGTCGTGGCGCCGGAGGTCTTCGGCGCCGTCGTCGCGATGTCGCCGGTGAGCTCCCGTCCCTGGTGGGTGCTCGATCACTACGCGCCACGCGACTCGGACGAGTTCGCCGCCGTGGTCGCGGTGCACGGCAGCTACGAGGACAACCCCGCGCACTGGGACCAGCTGGCGTCGTCGACGTTCGCGGCGCGAGCCACGGCGCCGCTGCTCATCGCCTACGGCACGGCCGACGATCCCGTGTACGCGACCTGGCAGGAGCACACGGTCGCCGATTGGCAGGCGGCCGGCGCTCCCGTCGAGCTGCTCACCGTGGAGGGCGGGAACCACCGCCTGGATCCCGGCTGGGAATCGGCGTGGGCCCGGATGCTCGCGTTCCTGGATGACAGTCTGGGGAGATGAGTTCCCCGCGCAGCACCGGCCGGTCGATCCTCGCTCTCGTGCTGTTCCTGGCCATCGCGGCCGCCGTCGCGGCCCTCGGCAGCATCGCCACGGCCCAGAACGTCGAGGGCTGGTACGCCGAGGCCGACAAGGCGCCGTGGACCCCACCCGGTGCCGTATTCGGTCCGGTCTGGACGGTGCTCTATGCGCTGATGTCGCTCGCGGCCTGGCTGATCTGGCGCGAACCCGACTCGGCCGAGCGCCGGCGCGCGCTCGGCCTCTACGTCGCCCAGCTCGTTCTCAACGCGCTCTGGACGCCGGTGTTCTTCGGGCTCTACCCGACCATCGGGGTCGCCGCGCTCTGGGCCGCACTCGTCATCATCGTCGCGCTCGACGTGCTCGTGTTGCTGACCGCCCTGCGGTTCCGTCCGGTGCGCCGGCTCGCGGCGGTGCTGCTCATCCCGTACGGGGCGTGGCTGGCCTACGCCACGACGTTGAACGCCGCGGCTGCCGTGCTGAATCCCTAGGACGCGGTGGCCGGGCCCCGCGGGAACAGCGCCTCGATCTCGGCGCGTTCCGCCGCATCCGGGCGCCAGGCGTCGCCGGCTGCGGCGTTCGCCCGCACCTGCTCGGGCTTCGTCGCGCCCGCGATCACGCTCGACAACGACGGATGCGACAGGAACCACCCGAACGTCGCCTCGAGCATGGTGATGCCCCGCTCGGCGCAGAATCGCTCGTAGGCCTCCATCGCATCCCACGGGGCCTGGTCGGCGACGTGCGGGCGCTGCCGCGAGATGCGGGTGTCGGCCGGCCGCTGCGTGCGGGTGAACTTGCCGGTGAACAACCCGTTCGACAGCGGGAAGTAGGGCAGGTATCCCATGCCGAGGCGCTCGGTGGCCGGGAGCGCCTCGGTCTCGTCGCCGCGCACCAGCAGGCTGTACTCGTTCTGGACGCTCACGAACCGGCTGCCGCCGCTGTGCTCGGACGCCGCCGCGGCCTCCTCGAGCTGCGCGGCCGAGACGTTCGAGCAGCCGATCTCGCGGACGAGCCCCTCCTGCACCAGCTCGTCGAGAGCAGCCAGCGTCTCGGCGATCGGGGTCCGGGCGTCGGGAGTGTGCAGCTGGTACAGGTCGATGGTGTCGATGCCGAGCCGCGCGAGTGAGCCCTCGACGGCGGCGCGGATGTACGCGCGCGAGCCCTTGGGGGCGCCGCCGGCCAGATCGGGCGCGAGGCCGGCATGGCCGAACTTGGTCGCCACGATCGCCTCGTCGCGCCGCCCGCGCAGCGCCTGCCCCAGCAGACGCTCGCTCAGGCCGTATTCCTTGCCGTAGACGTCGGCGGTGTCGAACAGCGTGATGCCGGCGTCGAGGGCCGCCGTGACGACGGCCGCGGTGCCCTCGGTCGTCTCCGTCGCGGTGCCGGTTCTGCCCAGGTTGTTGCACCCGAGACCGGTCGCGGAGACGCGGAAGGACGACGGGCCGAGCGCGCGGAGTTCCATCTCTCGAGGCTACTTGTCCTCCCCAGGCCGGCGTCGGGAGGCGTTCTGCGCCATGTCCGATTTCCGCGAGTTCGTGTCGGGGGGCCGGTCTACTCTCGGAGCATGCAGACCAGCACCCCCAACCCGCTCCCGCTGCGGCGCATGACGAGCCCCATCGGGCGCATCGAGATCGTCGGCAACGGCGAGGCGATCGTCTCGCTCTCCATCGAGCGCGACGGCACCCTGCCGCACGATGACCACGGCGAGCACGGCCACGCGGTCCTCGACCGGGCCGTCGCCCAGCTGGGCGAGTACTTCGAGGGCCACCGCCGCGACTTCGACCTGCCGCTCGCGCTCGCCGGCACGGCATTCCAGCTGGCCGTCTGGGAACAGCTCGTCGACCTCGAGTTCGGCGAGGTGATCTCCTACGGCGAGATCGGCATGGGCACCGGCCGCCCGACCGCCGGGCGAGCCGTGGGCGGGGCCGTCGGCGCCAATCCGGTGCCGATCATCGTGCCGTGTCATCGCGTGCTCGGCAGCGACGGCCGCATCACCGGGTACAGCGGGGGCGAGGGCATCCCGACCAAGGCCTGGCTGCTCGACCACGAGGGCATCGCCCACCGATCGATCGCGCAACCCACTCTGTCGGCCTTCGACGACGACGCGTCCTCCGCCGCGTGAGCGGGGTCGTCGTCGGCGACGACGGAAAGGGGCGCTGCGCCTGGGGCGCGACCGATCCCGAGTACCGGCGCTATCACGACGAAGAGTGGGGCACGCCCCTGCACGGCGATCGGCCGCTGTTCGAGAAGCTGAGTCTCGAGGGGTTCCAATCGGGTCTGTCCTGGATCACCATCCTGCGCCGACGGCCCACCTTCCGCACCGCGTTCGCCGGGTTCGACATCGACGCGGTGGCCGCGTTCGGCGAGGCCGACATCGAGCGCCTGATGAACGACACCGGCATCATCCGCAACCGCGCGAAGATCCTCGCCACGATCGGCAACGCACGCGTCACGCAGCAGCTGATCGCCGGCCGGCCGGGCGCGCTCGACGAGCTGCTGTGGGGGTTCGCTCCCCCGCGGCGCAGCGCTCCCCCGGCGACCTGGACCGACGTGCCCGCCATCACGCCCGAGTCCACGGCGGCGAGCAGCGCGCTGAAGAAGCTCGGCTACCGCTTCGTCGGGCCGACGACGCTGTACGCGCTCATGCAATCCACCGGCATGGTCGATGACCATCTGGCCGGCTGCTGGCGGGCGGGCTAGGCGACTGCGGCGGGGCCGAGCGCGCCGAAGCCCGCGCGCGGGGGCGGGTAGCCGTGTGCTGCCAGCAGGGCGGGGTCGTAGTGCTCCTCCGGCCGGGCGAGCAGGATGCACCACAGCCACGGCAGGAAGATGCCGAGCACCACCCACGAGGAGTCCTTGCGGAACGCGATGCCCGTGCGGTACATCCCGATCGCCAGGAACACCGCCGTCACGATCCCGCCGTACGGGATCAGCGTCAGCAGCGCGAGAGCGCCATACTGACCCCCGACCTCGAGCCAGCGCCAGTGGTTGTAGAACGGCACCCAGGCGATCCAGCGCTCGACGCCCACCTTGCCAAAGAACATGCTGAGCGTGATCGCGGTCAGCAGGTAGGCGATCAGCAACGCGACGCCGAAGATCACGACGTAGGCGATGATGATGACCCACACGCCGGCGGCGGTGTCGTTTCCGATCGGGTCCGTCATAGCGCTCAGACTATGAGATCGAGCTCGCCCGGCGCGCCCCGCTCGAGCGCGATCCCGGATGCGGCGGCCCATTCCAGCAGCGCATCCACGTCCGCCGGATCCCGGCCGGCACGCACCAGCGCGCGCACGAACAGGCCCTTGCCCGTCTTGTTGAAATGGTTCAGGGCGCGCCGTCGTCCGGTGTCGTCGACACTCACCACCCGGACGAACACCGCATCGGGTCGATCCGGCAGCGGGCCGAGGGCCGCATACGCCTCCGATCGAAGGTCGAGGATCAGGCCGTCGACCTCCGCGAGCACGGCGGCGAGCGGGCCGCGCCAGAGGCGTCCCATCGCCACGCCCGGGAGGCGCGAATCGTGCGAGAGCCGATACGCCGGAATGGGGTCCAGGGCTCCGGTCAGCCCGAACGCCGCGGAGGCGATCGCGACGTGGCGGCCCGCGAAGGCGCGCTCCTCGGGGGTCAGCGTCGCCGCATCCAGCGCGTCGTACAGCACGCCCTCGTACCGGTCGATCGCCGGCATCACCGGCGAGGTCGCGATCACCCGGTTGCGAGCCACCTCGCCGGCCTGCGTACCGCCGAGCTTCAGCGCTGCCGTCGCCGCCGACAGGTTGCGGGCCAGCCGGCGGGTTGCCTCGACGGCCGTCTTCCGTGCCGGGGTCAGCTCCGGGAAGGACAGCGCCGCGAAGTCGAGCCGGGTGCCCTCCGGGCCGCCCGCCCGCTTCGTCTCCGACGGCGGCAGCAGGACGAGCATCAGCCCTCGAGGAAGGACAGGGCCTGCTCGATGTTGACCCCGAGCGGGCGGACCGAGTCCAGGGTCACTCGCGGCACCGACGCCGCCTCACCCGTCCACGGCTCCCACTCGCTGAGACTCTGCTCGACCGCGTAGGCGGCATCGACGACCGCGTGCCGGCCGTTGCGGGCCGCGAGACGCTCACGATGCACCTCCGGGTCGGAGCACACCACCTCGAGGAAGCGCAGCGTCGCGCCCTGCCGCGCGGCCAGCTTCACCCACTGGTCGCGAGCCGGCTCGACCGCGTTGACCGCGTCGATCACCACGCCGCGTCCGTGCGAGAGCACACCTTCGGCCATCGCCTCGGCGACCAGATAGGCGGCGAGACCCGTCGGCTGCTCGGCTTCGATCCCCGCGCTGAGGATCGCGGCCTCGATCGGGTCGACCGACAGCACCGGCAGCCCGAGACGGTTGCCGACGACCTCGGCGATCGTGCTCTTGCCCGCGGCGGGAAGACCCGCCGTGACCACCAGCAGCGGTGCCACCGCGGTCGGTTCGACCGTTCCCCCCAGGTGCGTTCCCCCCAGGTCCGTCACAGCAGTTCGGCGTCTCCGGCGACGATCGTCACGACATCGTTCTGCAGCGAGAGGAAGCCGTCGTCGGCCTTCGCGGTGATCAGCTCGCCCTCGGGAGTGGTGATGCGCACCTCACCGGACGCGAGCACGCCGAGCACCGGCTGGTGCCCGGCGAGCAGGCCGATCTCGCCCACCGTCGTGCGCGCGATGACCTGCTTCGCCGCACCGGACCAGACCTCGCGGTCCGCCGACACGACGCTCACCTGGAGCTCGGCCATGATCAGCCGTTCTCTTTCTGGATCTGCGCCCACTTCTCTTCGACGTCGCTGATCGAGCCGACGTTGAAGAACGCCTGCTCGGCCACGCTGTCGAAGTCGCCGCGGACGATCGCGTCGAAGGACTCGATGGTGTCCTTCAGCGGGACCGTCGAGCCCTCGACGCCCGTGAACTTCTTGGCCATGTAGGTGTTCTGCGAGAGGAACTGCTGGATGCGGCGCGCACGCGACACCGTGATCTTGTCCTCTTCGGAGAGCTCGTCGACACCGAGGATGGCGATGATCTCCTGCAGCTCCTTGTTCTTCTGCAGGATCGCCTTCACGCTGGTCGCGACGCGGTAGTGGTCCTCGCCCAGGTAGCGCGGGTCCATGATGCGGCTCGTCGAGGTGAGCGGGTCGACCGCCGGGTACAGACCCTTCGACGCGATCTCGCGCGAGAGCTCGGTGGTCGCGTCGAGATGCGCGAACGTGGTCGCCGGGGCCGGGTCGGTGTAGTCGTCGGCCGGCACGTAGATCGCCTGCAGCGAGGTGATCGAGTGACCGCGGGTCGAGGTGATGCGCTCCTGCAGGATGCCCATCTCGTCGGCCAGGTTCGGCTGGTACCCCACCGCGGAGGGCATACGCCCGAGCAGCGTCGACACCTCGGAACCGGCCTGCGTGAAGCGGAAGATGTTGTCGATGAACAGCAGCACGTCCTGCTTCTGCACGTCGCGGAAGTACTCGGCCATGGTCAGGGCCGAGAGGGCGACACGCAGACGCGTTCCCGGCGGCTCGTCCATCTGGCCGAACACGAGGGCGGTCTTGTCGAAGACGCCCGCCTCCTCCATCTCGTGGATGAGGTCGTTGCCTTCACGGGTGCGCTCACCGACACCGGCGAACACCGACACACCACCGTGGTCCTGCGCGACGCGCTGGATCATCTCCTGGATGAGGACGGTCTTGCCGACGCCGGCACCGCCGAACAGGCCGATCTTGCCACCCTGCACGTACGGGGTGAGCAGGTCGATGACCTTGATGCCGGTCTCGAACAGCTGCGTCTTGGACTCGAGCTGGTCGAAGGCCGGGGGCTCACGGTGGATCGGCCAGCGCTCGGTGATCTCGATCTTCTCGCCGGGCTGGCCGTTCAGGACCTCGCCGATGACGTTGAAGACCTTGCCCTTGGTGACGTCGCCGACCGGGACCGAGATCGGCGCCCCGGTGTCGCGTACCTCCTGGCCGCGGACGATGCCGTCGGTGGGCTTCAGCGCGATGGCGCGGATCAGGTCGTCACCGAGGTGCTGGGCGACCTCGAGCGTGATCTCCGTCGACTCGCCGTCGAGCACGATGTCGGTCTTCAGCGCGGCGTAGATGCCGGGGATCGCGTCGTGCGGGAACTCGATGTCGACGACGGGCCCGGTGACGCGGGCGACACGCCCGACACCGCCGGCGGCGGCCGTCGCGGCCTTCTTGTCGGTCTTGGTTGCGGTAGCCATGGGTTCCTCTTTCTGGGGTCCTACTTCGAGCCCGAGAGGGCGTCGGCGCCGCCGACGATCTCGGAAATCTGCTGGGTGATCTCGGCCTGGCGCGCGTTGTTGGCGAGGCGGGTGTAGTCGCGGATGAGCGTGTCGGCGTTGTCGCTGGCCGACTTCATCGCCTTCTGCGTAGCCGCGTGCTTCGAGGCGGCCGACTGCAGCATGGCGTTGAAGATGCGGCTCTGGATGTACACCGGCAGCAGCGCGTCGAGCACCTCGTCGGCGTCCGGCTCGAACTCGTAGAGCGGCAGCGCCGTCTTCTCGCCCGGCTCTTCGACGCCCTCGACGACCTCGAGCGGAAGCAGGCGCACGACCTCGGGCTCCTGGGTGAGCATCGAGACGAACCGGTTGTACACGATGTGGATCTCGTCGACCCCGCCCTCGTCGGTGGGCTGGACGAACTTCGCCACCAACTCCTCACCGATCTCCTGAGCGGTGGCGAACGTCGGGCTGTCGGTGTCGCCGATCCAGGCGCGCTCGGAGGCGCGCTTGCGGAACGTGAAGTACCCGACGGCTCGACGGCCGATGACGTAGTACACGACCTCTTTGCCCTGGCCGCGCAGCAGGGTGGCCAGCTCTTCGCTCTCGCGCAGCACGTTCGCGTTGAACGCACCGGCGAGACCGCGGTCGGAGGCGAAGACCACGATCGCGGCGCGCTCGATCGTCTCGGGCTCGGTCGTGAGCACGTGCTTCACGTTCGAGTACGTCGCGACGGCCGAGACCGCGCGGGTCACGGCGCGCGCGTACGGCGCCGAGGCCTGGACGCGCTGCAGCGCCTTCTGGATGCGCGACGCGGCGATCAGCTCCATGGCACGGGTGATCTTCTTGGTCGTCTGGGCAGAGCGGATCTTCTGCCGGTAGACCCGAAGCTGGGCTCCCATGTCGTTTCTTCCTATCGGTGTGGGGAAATCGGTGATCGAGTAGCCCCGGAGGGGCGTATCGAGATCAGCGGCGGGACTTCACGATCTTCTCCTGGTTGACGTCCTCGATCTCGGTCGCCTCGAAGGTCTCGGTGCCGGGCGCGTTGAGCGCCTTGCCGTCGCTGGTCTGGAACTCGAGCGAGAACGCGTCGACGGCCTTCTCGAGAGCGGCCTTGGTGTCGTCGTCGAGAACGTTGGTCTCGCGCAGCGTGTCGAGCACCTTGGTCTTGCTCGCCAGGTAGTCGTGCAACTCGCTCTCGAAGCGGAGCACGTCTTCGACGGGAACCTTGTCGAGCTTGCCGTTGGTGCCCGCCCAGATCGAGACGACCTGCTTCTCGACGGGGAACGGCGAGTACTGCGGCTGGCGCAGCAGCTCGGTGAGCCGGGCGCCGCGGTCGAGCTGACGACGGCTGGCGGCGTCGAGGTCGGACGCGAACAGCGCGAAGGCCTCGAGCGAGCGGTACTGGGCCAGCTCGAGCTTGAGCGTTCCCGAGACCGACTTGATGCTCTTCACCTGGGCGTCACCGCCGACTCGCGACACCGAGATGCCCACGTCGACCGCCGGGCGCTGGTTGGCGTTGAACAGGTCGGACTGCAGGAAGATCTGGCCGTCGGTGATCGAGATCACGTTGGTCGGGATGTACGCCGACACGTCGTTGGCCTTGGTCTCGATGATCGGCAGACCGGTCATCGAGCCGGCGCCCAGCTCGTCGGAGAGCTTGGCGCAACGCTCGAGCAGACGCGAGTGCAGGTAGAACACGTCGCCGGGGTACGCCTCGCGTCCCGGCGGGCGGCGCAGCAGCAGCGACACGGCGCGGTAGGCCTCGGCCTGCTTGGACAGGTCGTCGAAGATGATCAGGACGTGCTTGCCGCCGTACATCCAGTGCTGGCCGATGGCCGAGCCGGTGTACGGAGCGAGGTACTTGAAACCCGCCGCGTCCGAGGCCGGGGCCGCGACGATGGTGGTGTACTCCATGGCGCCCGCGTCCTCGAGGGCGCCCTTCACCGCGGCGATGGTCGAGCCCTTCTGGCCGATGGCGACGTAGATGCAGCGCACCTGCTTGTTCACGTCGCCGGAGTCCCAGTTGGACTTCTGGTTGATGATGGTGTCGATCGCGATGGCGGTCTTGCCGGTCTGGCGGTCGCCGATGATCAGCTGGCGCTGGCCGCGGCCGATGGGAATCATCGCGTCGATCGCCTTGATGCCGGTCTGCATCGGCTCGTGAACGCTCTTGCGCTGCATCACGCCGGGGGCCTGCAGCTCGAGGGCGCGACGACCCTCGTTCTTGATCTCGCCGAGACCGTCGATCGGCTGGCCGAGCGGGTCGACCACGCGGCCGAGGAAGCCGTCGCCGATCGGGACGCTCAGCACCTCGCCGGTGCGGGTGACCTCCTGGCCCTCCTCGATGCCGGTGAACCCACCGAGCACGATGACACCGATCTCGCTCTCGTCGAGGTTCAGCGCGAGGCCGAGGGTGCCGTCCTGGAAGCGCAGCAGCTCGTTCGCCATGACGCCGGGCAGCCCCTCGACGTGGGCGATGCCGTCCGCGGCGTCGGTGACGATGCCGACCTCGTTGGTGGAGGCGGCGCTGGGCTTATAGCCGGCGACGAAGTCCTTGAGGGCGCTGCGGATCTCGTCCGGGCTGATGGTGATGTCTGCCATGAGTGGTTCCTTGTTCGGAAAAGGTGGTCGGTGAGCCGGGTCAGCCGGCGAGCTGGAGCTTCAGGTCGGCGATGCGGGATGCCACGGTGCCGTCGATGACGTCGTCACCGATCTGCACGCGCAGGCCCCCGATGATCGCGGGATCGATCACGAGGTTGATGCGGGGCTCACGGCCGTAGCGGGCGGCGAGGGTCTTCACCAGGGCCGACCTCTGCGATGCCGAGATGGGTGCGGCGGCCGTGACGGTCGCGACCAGCGCCCCCGCCTCATCCGTCACGTACCCGGCGGCCGTCGACAGCAGCGTGCCGATGCGGCGACCGCGCGCGCTCTGCACCAGGTGACGCACGATCGCGACGGTCTCGGGCGAAGCCTTCTTGCCGAGCAGCTTCTCGACGAGCGCAGCCTTGGCCGCACCGTCGCCCAGCTTGCTGCCGACGGCGAGCTCGAGCTCGGGGTCGGAGGTCACGGCGCGCCCGAACGCGAACAGCTCGGACTCGAGCTCCGCGCCTTTCGCCGAACGCGCGATGGCCCGGATGCCGAGCTCTTCGATGCCGTCGAGCAACTGCGCTGAGGAGGACCAGCGGGCGCCGGTCAACGCGCCGAGCAGCCGAGCGGCGGCGGGCTCGAGCGAGGAGAAGATCGAGCCGATCAGGCCGCCCTTGTCCTTTCGCTCGATCGACGGGTCGGCCAGCAGCGCGAGCAGCTGCTTCGAGCCGGCGATGTCACGCTGGGCCGAGAGCAGCTGCTCGCCGGTCGCGCGCGTCACCGACTTCTCCGCGGAGAGGGCGTCCCTCGCCGCGGCCAGCGCCTCACGTGATGCCGAACCCATCTACTTTCCCGCCTTCGCCTTCTTGGTGCCCTCGAGGTCGGCGAGGAAGCGGTCGACGAGGGCCGAGGCCTTCTTGTCGTCGGTGAGCGACTCGCCGACGACGCCCGAGGCGAGGTCGATCGCGAGCGAGCCCACCTCGCTGCGCAGCGAGACGAGCGCGGCAGCGCGCTCGGCCTCGATCTGCACCTGGGCGTTGGCCACGATGCGGGCCGCCTCGGCCTGCGCCTGCTCGGTCAGTTCCGCCTTGATGCGCTTGGCGTCCTCACGGGCGGCGTCGCGGATCTTGCCGGCCTCGGCGCGAGCCTCGGCGAGCTGGGCGGTGTACTTCTCGAGAGCATCCTGCGCCTTGGCCTGCGCCTCGTCGGCGCGCTTGATGCCGCCGGCGATCGCGTCGGCGCGCGCGTCGAGGGTCTGGTTGATGCGCGGCACGAAGCGCCACAGCATCAGACCCAGGATCAGGAAGAACGCGATCGAGCCCCAGACCAGGTCGGGGATCGCCGGGATCAGGATCGAGGGATCGGCGGCGTGCTCTGCCTCGGGCTCAGTCTCGAGGACGGCGAATGCGAGGTTCAGCATCCGGACTCCTTCGGTCGAAGGTGGAGCGCCTTACGGCGCGGGGAACGGGATGAACGCGACACCGATGGCGATGAAGCAGAGCGCCTCGGTGAGGGCGATACCGATCCACATGAGGGTCTGCAGACGACCGGCCAGCTCGGGCTGGCGGGCGACCGACTCGATGGTCTTGCCGACGATGATGCCCACGCCGACACCGGAGCCGATGACGGCGAGACCGAAGGCGAGGGGAGCGAGCGAACCGACTACGTTCACGGGATTTCCTTTCGAGGGTGGTTGGTGCTGCGGCGGGGTCGAGTCAGTGCTCGTCCGCCAGCGCCATCTGGATGTAGATGGCGGTGAGGATGGTGAAGACGAAGGCCTGCAGGGCGGCGACGAAGATCTCGAGCACCGTGAAGGCGATGCCGAAGGCGAGGGTTCCGACGCCGAGGAGGCCGAGCGGGTTCCCCTGCGTGAACAGCACGGTGACGAAGAAGAAGTTCGTCGCCAGGAAGCAGAGCACCAGCAGCATGTGCCCGGCGACCATGTTCATGGTGAGTCGAAGCGTCAGCGTTATCGGCCGGATGATGAAGGTGGACAGGAACTCGAGGATCGCGATGATCGGCGTGATCAGGGCGGGGACGCCCGGCAGGATCAGCGCGTTCTTGAAGAACCGGCCGCCGTGGGCCCGGATGCCCGCGTAGATGAAGGTCACGTACGACACGACCGCCATGATGAGCGCCTGGCCGATGAGGCCGGTGCTGGCGATCTGCAGTCCGGGGATCGTTCCCGTGAGATTCAGTCCGAGGGTGAGGAAGAAGATCGTGAACAGGATCGGCATGAACCGCCGTCCGTCCTTTTCGCCCAGGGTCTCGACGACGATGTTGTTACGGACGAACCCGGTGACGAACTCGAAGGCGACCTGACCGCGGCCGGGCACGAGCTTCATGTTGCGGGTGTTGAGCCAGAAGATCAGGATCAGCAGCGCCACGATGAGCATCCGGATCAGCAGGATGCGGTTCATCTCGAACGGGGTGCCGATGAACAGGATCGGCTGCGGGAAGAACTCGTCGATCGACGGACCGCAGAACTGTCCGTCGGGGCACTCCGACATGGCGATCGTGGGAGCGAGGATTGAGGCTAGCAGGGGCTTTCTCCTGAACCGGGCACGGCGACGCGCAAAGGTGGGGAAGGTCTCGCTCAGCCTATCAGGGCTTGGAGCGCTCCTCGCCCGGGAGCGGGACGTCGCCGACGTGCGGGATCCGGGTGCGGGCGAATGCCACGACATCCGCGACGAGCGACCCGATCACGCCCGCCACCACGGACGCCCCGAACACCCCGAGATCGAGCCAGTCCTGCCCGCGCAGCCACAGCACCAGCACCAGGAACACCACGAACTTCAGCCCCACGACCCCCACCACGACGGCGAAATACACGGGGTTGGACGCATCGCCCTTCACCACCCGGCCGGCCAGCAGCATGCTGATCGCGGTGAGCCCGAGGAAGAACGCCGAGACCCCGGTGCCCACCAGTGCGCCGACCACCCCGGGCGTGCCCGAGACGAGGTACCCGATGACGCCGGCGACGACGGCCACGACCAGGGCGACGAGAGCGCCGTAGCGCAGCGAGCGGATCAGCAGCGCGTTCGTGCTCATGGCGTGGTGCCCTTCTCGTGCAGCTTGTCGAAGGCCTTCTCGGCCTCCTCGACGCTCGGCTCCTGGTCGGGTTCGAACCGTTCGGCGGCGGCGTCCAGCGGATCGAACGCGGCGACGTCGGCATCGAGGGCCAGATCGGCGTCCGCGCTCTGCACCGCGTATTCGACCGCCTTGCGCCGGCTGAGCGGCGCGAGGGTCAGGATCGTGCAGACGACGAGCCCGATGCCGGTGATGATGAGCGCCCACCACCAGTCCTCGACCAGCAGCACGAGCAGGCAGCCGACCGACGCCACCGCCGTCCAGGCGTAGAAGATCAGCACGGCGTGGAAGTGCGTGTGCCCCATGTCGAGCAGCCGGTGGTGCAGGTGCTTGCGGTCGGCGCTGAAGGGCGACTTGCCGGCCCGCAGCCGCCGGAAGACGGCGAGCCCGAAGTCGAGCAGCGGCACGATGAGCACGGCGAACGGCAACAGGATCGGGATGAACGCCGGCAGCAGCCCGGAGGCTCCCAGCAGGTCGGTCGGGTTCGAGCACTGCCCGTTGAGGCGGCACGGGTCGATGTTGCCGGTGACGGCGATCGAGGATGCGGCCATCAGCATCCCGATCAGCAGGGCCCCCGCATCCCCCATGAAGAGCCGCGCGGGATGCCAGTTGAGCGGCAGGAACCCGACGCAGGCGCCGATCACGACGGCGGCGATGAACTGCGACAGGTTGAAGTAATCGGTCTGCTCGGAGGTGCCGTAGGAGATCAGGTAGCTGTAGACGAAGAACACGCTGTTGGAGATGATCGCCACCCCGGCGACCAGCCCGTCGAGCCCGTCGATGAAGTTGATCGCATTCATCACCAGCACCACGATGAAGACGCTGAGGATGAGCGACATCCAGGGCGAGCCGATCACGATGAGCCCCGGGATCGGGATGCTGCCGATCTGCACCCCCTGCCACGCCAGCAGGCCGGCGGCGATGATCTGCCCGGCGAGCTTGGTCAGCCAGTCGAGATCCCAGATGTCGTCGGCGACGCCGATCAGCACGATGAGCAGGGCGGCACCCAGGATGGCGAGGATCTTGCCCGGGTCGGCGTAGATCAGCGAGAACTGAGGAAGGAAGGACCCGATCGCGAACGCCGCGACGATGCCGAGGAACATGGCGATGCCGCCGAGCCGCGGTGTCGGACGGGTGTGCACATCGCGCGCCCGGATCTTCGGGTAGAGCCGGTACCGGTGGCTCATCCGGTAGATCAGCCAGGCGAGGCCGTAGGTCACGATCGCCGAGGAGCCCGCGACGATGAGGTAGAAGACTATGCGCACCGCTCGGCCCCCACGACGCGACGGATGTCGGCGTCGGCGACCGCGCCGGAGCGCACGATCCGCAGCTTCCCGGCCTCCGATTCCAGGCCGATGGCGTCGACGATCGTCGAGGGGACGGTGCCGCCCTCGCCCGCTTCCAGATAGACCGCCACCGCATCCCCGAGCATCTCCTCGGCCTTCGCGGCGGTCGTCGCGGGGGGCTGCCCCGTCGAGTTCGCACTGGACACCGCGAGCGGTCCGGTCTCGCTGAGCAGTTCGAGCGCGATCGGGTGGCTCGGCATGCGCAGCGCGACGGTGCCGCGGGTCTCGCCGAGATCCCAGTCCAGGGTGCGGCGCGCACGCATGATGATGGTCAGCCCGCCCGGCCAGAACTCGGCCACGAGCGCGCGCACCTCGTCGGGGACCACCTCGGCGAGCGCATCGAGGGTCGGGATGCCGGGGATCAGCACCGGGGGCGGGGCCGTGCGATCGCGCCCCTTGGCCTCGAGCAACCGGGTGACGGCCGCCGGTGAGAACGCGTCGGCGGCGACCCCGTAGACGGTGTCGGTGGGGATCACCACGAGCTCCCCGCGGCCGATGGCCTGGCGGGCGAGTCGCATACCGCTCAGCAGTTCGGCCGCCACCGCGGTGTCGTAGGTCGCCATCCTTCCGATCCTATTCTGGAAGCATCATGCCCCTGCTCTTCGTGTTCGACATGGACGACGTGCTCTACGACTACGACTGGCGGGTGCGCATGCGGGGCATCACCGAACTCACCGGGCACGACCTCGGCGAGCTGCGCCGGAGGTGGTGGCACGACGAGGGCGAATGGCGCGCCGAGGCCGGTGGATTCGCCGACGCCGAGGCGTATCACGCGGCATTCGTCGAGGCCCTCGGCGTGCAGATCTCGGTCGAGGACTGGGTGGCGAACCGGGCGGGCGCGATGACCCCGTGGCCGGAGTCGCTCGCCGCCGTGCGCCGGGCGCGCGAACTCGGGCGGGTGTCGCTGCTGACCAACAACGGGCCGCTGCTCGGGGCGCACCTGGCCACCGTGGCTCCCGAGCTCGTCGAGCTGTTCGGAGCGGAGCACCTGCGCACCTCGTCGTACTACGGGGCGCGCAAACCCGATCCCGAGGTGTTCCGGGCGATGCTGCGCGCCTACGACGCCGACCCGGCCGACGTGTTCTTCACCGACGACCTGCCCGAGAACGTCGCCGGCGCCGAGAGCGTCGGCATCACCGGGCACCTGTTCACCTCGGGCGCCGCCCTCCTGACCGCCATCGAGGAGTTCGCGCGCGCGTGAGCACCCCCCTCGTTGTGCAGGACCAGGAGTCCTGCACAACCGAAGACTCTGCGCGCAGAGTCCTGCAGAACGGGAAAGTCCTGCAGAACGGACGGGGGTCAGGGGCGGGATGCGGTGGTGGCCCGGTCCCTCCGGGTGAGGTCGGCGTGCGTCGCCGGGGCTCGCCAGCCGTCGGCGGCGAGCAGGGCCCTGATCGCGGACCCCTGCAGCTCGCCGTGCTCGAGCACGAGAGCGCCTCCCGGCCGCAGCAGCGTCAGAGCGCGGCGCGACAGCACGCGCACCACATCGAGCCCGTCCACTCCCCCGTACAGCGCCGCCGGCGGGTCGAACAGCCGCACCTCGGGGTCGCGCGGGATCGCATCCTCGGGGATGTACGGCGGATTCGAGACCACCACGTCGGCGCTGCCGTCGAGCTCGTGGAGTTCCTCGCCCAGGTCGCCGTGCACCAGGGTCAGGTTCGCCACCCCCTCCGCGTTGCGCGTCGCCCAGGCGAACGCCTCGGCCGAGCGTTCGACCCCCCACACCCGGGCATGGGGCACCTCGGTCGCGAGCGCCAGCGCGATCGCCCCCGAGCCGGCACCGAGGTCGATGGCGACCGGCGCCGGGGAGGCCACCGCCAGCAGGGCATCGATCGCGAGCTGCGCGACTCCCTCGGTCTCGGGCCGCGGGATGAATACCCCCGGCCCGACCTGCACCTCGAGCGAGCGGAACGCCGCGCTGCCCGTGATGTGCTGGAGCGGTTCTCGTGCCGCGCGACGGGCGACCAGCTCATGAACGCGGGCTGCGGCGTCGTCGGCGACCGCCTCATCCGTCACGACCTGCGCCTGCACCTGCCCGCGCGAGATTCCGAGCACGTGGCCGATCAGCAACTCGGCGTCCGCGTCGGGGTGCGGGATGCCGGCCCCGGCGAGCGCCGCGACGACGCGTTCGCGCAGTTCAGCTGCCGACGTCGGCAAGGCGGGCCTCTTCGTCGGCCTGGATGCAGGATTCGATGACGGGGTCGAGCGCGCCGTTCATCACCTGATCGAGGTTGTAGGCCTTGTAGCCGGTGCGGTGATCCGCGATCCGGTTCTCGGGGAAGTTGTAGGTGCGGATCCGCTCCGACCGGTCCATCGAGCGGATCTGGCTCTTCCGGGCATCGCTCGCCACCGCGGCGAGCTCCTCCTGCTGGCGCGCCAGCAACCGGGCGCGGAGCACCCGCATGCCGGCCTCGCGGTTCTGCAGCTGCGACTTCTCGTTCTGCATCGACACCACGATGCCGGTCGGCAGGTGGGTGATGCGCACCGCCGAGTCGGTGGTGTTGACGCTCTGGCCGCCGGGACCCGATGAGCGGAAGACGTCGATCTTGAGATCGTTCGGGTTGATGTCGACCTCTTCCGGCTCGTCGACCTCGGGGAAGACGAGCACGCCGGTCGTCGAGGTGTGGATGCGGCCCTGCGACTCGGTCGCCGGCACCCGCTGCACGCGGTGCACCCCGCCCTCGTACTTCAGCGAGGCCCAGACCCCCTGGGCCGGGTCGGTGGCGTTCGACTTGATCGCGACCTGCACGTCCTTGTAGCCGCCGAGATCGGACTCGGTGCGCTCCAGCAGCTCGGTCTTCCAGCCGCGGGACTCGGCGTAGTGCAGGTACATGCGCAGCAGGTCGGCGGCGAACAGCGCCGACTCCTCGCCGCCCTCGCCGCCCTTGATCTCCATGATCACATCGCGCCCGTCGTCGGGATCGCGCGGGATCAGCAGCCGGCGCAGCTTCTCCTGCGCCGCGGCGAGGCCCTCCTCGAGCGCGGGCACCTCGTCGGCGAACGCCGCATCCTCTTTGGCGAGCTCGCGCGCGGCCTCCAGGTCGGCGCCCGCCTGCTGCCACGAGGAGTACGCCGCGGCGATCTGGCTGAGCTCGGCGTAGCGCCGGTTGACCTTCTTGGCCCGCCCGGCGTCCGCGTGGATGGCCGGATCGGAGAGCTGCTGCTGCAGGTCCTCGTGTTCGGCCAGCAGCGTCGCTACCGACTCGAACACGAGCTACTCCTTGTGTCCGTTGCCGGTTCCGTTGCCGTTCTTGCCGTTCTCGGGCAGCGAGCTCTGGATCTGGACGAGGAACTCGGTGTTGGACTGCGTCTCTTTCAGCCGCGACAGCACCAGTTCGAGCTGCTGCTGCAGTTCGAGACCCGCCAGCGCCCGGCGCAGGCGCCAGGTGATCTTGACCTCGTCCGCGCTCAGCAGCTCCTCCTCGCGGCGGGTGCTCGAGGCGTAGATGTCGACCGCCGGGAAGATGCGCTTGTCGGCCAGGGCGCGCGACAGACGCAGCTCCATGTTGCCGGTGCCCTTGAACTCCTCGAAGATCACCTCGTCCATCTTCGACCCGGTCTCCACGAGCGCCGTGGCGAGGATGGTCAGCGAGCCGCCGCCCTCGATGTTGCGCGCGGCGCCGAAGAAGCGCTTCGGCGGGTAGAGGGCGGATGCGTCCACGCCCCCGGAGAGGATGCGGCCCGATGCGGGGCTGGCCAGGTTGTAGGCGCGGCCGAGGCGGGTGATCGAGTCGAGCAGCACGACGACGTCGTTGCCCAGCTCGACGAGGCGCTTGGCGCGCTCGATGGCGAGCTCGGCGACCGTGGTGTGGTCCTCGGCGGGCCGGTCGAAGGTCGAGGCGATGACCTCGCCCTTCACCGAGCGCTGCATGTCGGTGACCTCTTCTGGCCGCTCGTCGACCAGGACCACCATGATGTGGACCTCCGGGTTGTTGACCGCGATGGCCTTGGCGATGGCCTGCAGGATGAGCGTCTTGCCGGCCTTCGGCGGCGCCACGATCAGGCCGCGCTGGCCCTTTCCGATCGGGGCGATGAGATCGATGATGCGCGTCGAGAGCTTCTCGGGCGTGGTCTCCAGGCGCAGGCGCTCGTTCGGGTAGATCGGGGTCAGCTTGCCGAACTCGACCCGCTCGCCGGCCTGGTCGATCGGAAGACCGTTGACCGAGTCGATCTTGACGATCGCGTTGTACTTCTGGCGGTTGCCCTGCTGCTCGCCCTCGCGCGGCTGGCGGATCGCGCCGACGACGGCGTCGCCCTTGCGCAGGTCGTACTTCTTGACCTGGCCGAGCGAGACGTACACGTCGTTCGGGCCGGGCAGGTAGCCGCTGGTGCGGACGAATGCGTAGTTGTCGAGCACGTCGAGGATGCCGGCCACCGGGATCAGCACGTCGTCGTCGCTGATCTCGGGCTCGATCTCGTCGTTCTGACCACCGCGTCCGCGCTTGCGGTCGCGGTAGCGGCCGCGACCGGAGCGGCCCTCGCCGTCGTCGGCCTGGCCGCCGTTCTGGCGCTGGCCGTTCCTCTGACCCTCGGGCTTGTCGCCCTTGTCCTGCTTCTCGGCCTTGTCCTGCTTGTCGGCCTTGTCCTGCTTGTCGGCCTTGTCGGCGGCACCGCCGTTGCGGCCACGGCCACGGCCGCGACGGGCGCCGCCCTCGGCCTCGTCGCCCTCGGCACCCGAGGTGACCTCGGGCAGCAGCTTGTCGAGGTCGTCGGCCACGTCGGCGGCGGCCACGGGGGCGGTGTCGGCCGGAGCCAGGGTCGCCAGCTCGGCCGCGACCTCGGTCGAGGCGGTGGCGCGCCGCGAACGGCGGGCGGGGGCCTTGGCGGGCGCGACGGCGTCCGCGGCCGGCTCGGCGGCGCCTGCCTCATCCGGTGCGGGCGCTTCCGACGCGGTCTCCACGTCGGGGGCCTGCTCGATGACGGCGACGGCCGGCTCGGCGGTCATGGTCTCGGGCTCGGGCGCCGCGGGGGCGTCGGCCTGCTCGTTCTCGTTGTCGGCGAGGGTGTCCACGAGTTCTCCTTTTCGAAGCTTCTGTGCACCGGCGATGCCGCGTTCTGCCGCGAGGGCCTGGAGCTCGGGCAGCCGGAGGCGGCTCAGCTCGACACGGACGTCGGTCACAGGTGGTGATGTTCCTTTCAACCCGCGCACAGAGGCAGCGCGGGGAGATGGTGATGAAGAGGTGCGACTCTCGCGGTCCGAAGGACCGGGTTGGGAAGCCCGGGATGAGCGCTACGCCACGGCTTCCGTCGAGTGCGGAACAACTGTAGCACCCCGGAAGTCCACGGCCAGCAGCAGGCAGTTCCACGGTGTGGTGGAGTGCTTCTCGATCAGCTCGGTCGCCTGCAGTCGTTGCGACGGGTCGCTGCCGAGCACGAGGATCGACGGCCCCGCCCCGGACACCACGGCGGCGAGGTCGTGCGCACGCAGCACGCGGATCAGCTCGTCGGTCTCGGGCATGGCGCTCGCGCGGTAGCTCTGGTGCAGCTTGTCCTCGGTGGCGGCGAGCAGGAGCTCGGGGCTCTGGATGAGCGCCGCGATCAGCAACGCGGAGCGCGACACGTTGAAGATGGCGTCCTCGTGCGGCACCGATTCCGGCTGCAGGCTGCGCGCCAGCGCGGTCGACATGTGCGATTCGACCGGCACCGCGACGAGCGGCGAGACCCCGCGGTGCACGATCAGCTTCTTGTGGCGCGGGCCCTCGGGCGTCATCCAGGCGATGGTGAGCCCGCCGAACAGCGCCGGGGCCACATTGTCGGGATGGCCCTCGAGCGCGGTCGCGAGCGACAGCAGCCCCTGCGCGTCGATCTCGACGATGCCCTCGAGCAGGCCCTTGGCCGCCATGATGCCGCTGACGATCGCGGCACCGGATGAGCCCATGCCGCGGCTGTGCGGGATGCTGTTGCGCGCCAGCAGGTCGAGCCCGGGCAGCTCGATCCCGTAGGCGGCGAAGGTGTAGGCGATCGAGCGCACCACCAGGTTGGACTCGTCGGTGGGCACCTCGCCGGCGCCGACACCCTCGACCGTGACGGTGGCACCGGGGGTGGCGCGCACGGTGACGGTGAGCTCGTCGTACACCGAGAGAGCGAGCCCGAGCGTGTCGAAACCGGGCCCGAGGTTGGCCGTGGTGGCCGGGACCTTGACCAGCACGCTGCGGCCGACGGGGACGGTCACGAGGTCAGTCCCAGCACCCCGGCGATCTCGGCGACGTCGACGGCGACGCTGGTGGGCGCGACGTCGGAGCCGTCGGCGGCCTTGAGCGCCCACTGCGGATCCTTCAGGCCGTGGCCGGTGACGGTGAGCACGACGGTGGATCCGGCGGGCACCTGCCCCGCCGCGGCCCGTTCCAGCAGGCCGGCCACGCTGATCGCCGAGGCAGGCTCGACGAAGACGCCCACCTCGGAGGACAGGATGCGGTGGGCATCGAGGATGTCGGCGTCGGAGATCGCGCCGAAGTAGCCGTCGGTCTCGTCCCGGGCCTGCAGGGCGAGCTCCCACGAGGCCGGGTTGCCGATGCGGATCGCGCTGGCGATCGTCTCCGGATCCTTCACGACCGATCCGCTGACCATCGGCGCGCTGCCGGCCGCCTGGAACCCGAACATGCGCGGGCGCCGGGTGGTGACACCGCGCTCGGCCTCCTCGCGGTAGCCACGGGTGTAGGCGGTGTAGTTGCCGGCGTTGCCGACCGGGATGAAATGGAAGTCGGGGGCATCGCCGAGCACCTCGACGACCTCGAACGCGGCCGTCTTCTGCCCCTCGATGCGGTCGTTGTTGACCGAGTTCACCAGGTGCACCGGGTAGTTCTCGGCGAGCTCTCGCGCGATGTCGAGGCAGTCGTCGAAGTTGCCGCGCACCTGCAGCAGCTCGGCGCCGTGTGCGATCGCCTGGGCGAGCTTGCCCATCGCGATCTTGCCCTCGGGAACCAGGACGGCGGCGGTGATGCCGGCGTGGGTGGCGTACGCGGCGGCCGATGCGGAGGTGTTGCCGGTCGAGGCGCAGATGACGGCCTTCGCACCGTGCTCGAGCGCCTTGGACACCGCCATCGTCATGCCGCGGTCCTTGAACGAGCCGGTCGGGTTCATGCCCTCGAACTTGACCCAGACCTTGGCGCCGGTGCGCGCGTCCAGAGCGGGCGCGGGGATCAGCGGGGTGCCGCCCTCACCGAGGGTGACGATCGGGGTGGCATCGGTGACATCCAGGCGATCGCGATACTCGTGGAGCACTCCGCGCCACTGTGCAGCCATCTCTACGAACCTTCTACTCGGAGCACGCTCGTGACCTCGGCCACCGACTCTGTCGCGTCCAGGGACGCGACGGTCGCGGCGAGCGCGGACTCCGTCGCCTCATGCGTGCCGATCACCAGGGTAGCGGTGGCGGCGTCCCCGTCCGCACGCACCGACTGCTGCACGGCCTCGACCGACACCCCGTGCTCGCTGAACAGCGTCGCGATCTGCGCGAGCACGCCCGGCCGGTCGGCGACCTCGAGCGTGATCTGGTAGCGCGTGGTGACGCTCGAGATGGGCAGGATCGGCAGGTCGGAGCTCGTGGACTCGGCCACTCCCGGTCCGCCGATGACGTGACGCCGCGCGGCCGACACCACATCTCCCAGCACGGCGGATGCGGTGGGGACTCCGCCGGCTCCGGCGCCGTAGAACATCAGGCTGCCCGCCGCCTCGGCCTCGAGGAAGACCGCGTTGTTGGCGCCGTGCACGGCCGCCAGCGGGTGGTCGCGGGGTACCAGGGCGGGGTGCACCCGGGCGCTGACGCCCTCGGTGCCGGTCGCGGCATCCACCAGGCGTTCGCAGACGGCGAGCAGCTTGACGACGTAGCCGGCGGCGCGGGCCGCGGCCACCTGGGCGTGCGTGACCTTCTCGATGCCCTCGCGGTACACGCTCGGAAGCGGCACCGTGGTGTGGAAGGCGAGGCTGGCGAGGATCGACGCCTTCTGCGCGGCGTCGTAGCCGCCGATGTCGGCCGTCGGATCGGCTTCGGCGTAGCCGAGCTCGGTGGCGGCGGCGAGCGCCTCCTCCAGCGAGTCCCCCTCGGTGTCCATGCGGTCGAGGATGTAGTTGGTGGTGCCGTTGACGATGCCGAGGATGCGGTGCACCCGGTCGCCGGCGAGCGAGTCGCGCAGCGGCCGGATGATCGGGATCGCCCCGCCGACCGCCGCCTCGTAGTAGAGCTGCGCCCCGACCTGCTCGGCGATGGCGAACAGCTCGGGTCCGTGGGTGGCCAGCAGCGCCTTGTTGGCGGTGATCACGTCGGCGCCGGAGTTCATCGCCAGCTCGAGGTACTCGCGCGCCGGCTCCAGACCTCCCATCAGCTCGACGACGATGTCCGCGCCGAGGATCAGCGAGTGCGCGTCGGTGGTGATCAGGTGCTGCGGGATGTCGGCGGTGCGCTTCGCTTTCGGGTCGCGCACCGCGACCCCCACCAGCTCCAGCCCCGCGCCGACCCGCCCGGCGAGCTCGTCGCCGTGCTCGAGCAGCAGCGAGGCCACCTGGGCGCCGACGGACCCGGCGCCCAGGACGGCGACGCGGAGGTTGCGGTATTCGATCACGGGGTGACTCCTGTGTCTCGGGCGAGCAGATCGGCCTCGGTCTCGCGGCGCACGATCACGCGCGCCTTCCCGTCGCGCACCGCGACGACGGCCGGGCGGCCGAGATAGTTGTAGTTGCTGGCCAGCGACCAGCAGTAGGCACCGGTGGCGGCGACGGCGACCAGGTCGCCGGGGGCCACATCGGAGGGCAGGTAGTCGGCGCGCACCACGATGTCGCCCGACTCGCAGTGCTTGCCGGCGATGCGCACCAGGGCGGGGGCGGCATCGGAGGTCCGGGCGGCGAGGCGCACCGTGTAGTCGACGGCGTACAGCGCGGGCCGCAGGTTGTCGCTCATGCCGCCGTCGACGCTGACGTAGAGACGCTCCGCGGTGGTCGAGCCTGTGGAGACCGCGACCGGCTTGGTGGTGCCGACCTCGTACAGGGTGATCGTCGAGGGCCCGATCACCGCGCGGCCGGGTTCGATCGCGATCGCCGGCACCGGGATGCCGAGCCGGGCGCACTCGGCGGTCACGACGGCGGCGAGTGCGCGGGCGGTCTCCTCGATCGGGGTGACCTCGTCGGCAGCGGTGTAGGCGATGCCGAACCCGCCGCCGAGGTTCAGTTCGGGGATCTCGCCGCCGGCGAGCAGCTCGGCGTGCAGCGCGAGCAGGCGCCGTGCGGCCTCGGCGAACCCGTCGGCGCCGAAGATCTGCGACCCGATGTGGGAGTGCAGGCCGCGGAAGCGCAACGTGTCGTGCGCGCGGATCGCGGCCACCGCATCCCCCGCCTCGCTGAGCGGGATGCCGAACTTCTGGTCTTCGCGCGCGGTGGCGAGGTACTCGTGGGTGCTGGCGTGCACGCCGGAGTTGATGCGCAGCCGCACCTCCTGCACGGTGCCGTGCCGGCGGGCGGCCTCGGCGACACGATCGACCTCGACGACGCTGTCGAGGACGATCGCGCCCACGCCCAGTTCGACGCAACGGTCGATCTCGGCGTGGCTCTTGTTGTTGCCGTGCATGCCCAGACGCGCGGGGTCGACGCCGGCCGCGACGGCGACGGCCAGCTCTCCCCCGCTGCAGACGTCGAGGTTCAGGCCCTCGGCCGTGACCCAGCGCGCGATCTCGGTGCTGAGGAACGCCTTGCCCGCGTAGTACACGGCCACCGGGGCGCCGAACGCCTCGGCGAAGGCCGTGCGGATGCGGCGGGCGCGGGAACGCACGTCGTCCTCGTCGACGACGTAGAGCGGCGTGCCGAACTCGCGCGCCAGGTCGCGCACGTCGGCCCCGGCGATGCTGAGGGCCCCGGATGCGGCGCGGGCCGCGTTCGCCGGCCAGACCCCCGCGGCGAGCGCGTTGGGATCCTCTGGCGGAACCAGCCAGTCGGGTGCGAGAGGGTTCGCGGACATGTCGACCTCACGGAGATGAAACGAACAGTGAGGCGAGCGAACCCGGCTTGGTCCCTGAAGCCGCGGTCAGTTTAGCGGTTCCCGGCGGGGGTCAGTGCTCGAGGCGCGACGGGGTACCCGCGAACCGGTCGAGGTGGTCGGCGGCCTCGGCGATGTGGTCGGTCACCAGCAGCAGGCGCTCGGCGGTGTGCTGCACCCCGGCCGGAGCGGTGGCGAACAGCGCCTCCAGCAGCGGCCCGACCGGCAGCACGCGGGTCCAGTAGTCGCGGTCGAGGAACACCATCGGGCTGAAGAAGTCGGGGTGCTGGGCGTAGAAGTTCTGCTGGGCGTCCTGGAACACCTCCTGCAGTGTTCCGGCGCTGCCGCGGGTGAAGACCAGCCCCTGCCGGGCGATGGTGATGAGGCCGTCCTCGCGCACCGAGTTCTGGAACAGCTTCGCGATGCGGGTGGCGAACGGGCTCGTCGGCTCGTGGCCGTAGTGCCAGGTGGGGATCGACAGCGTGGCACCCGGCTCGGCGATGCGCCGGCTCTCGATCCAGGCGGGCGCGAACCACTCCCCCGTCGCGGCGACGAGCGCCTCGTCGGGGGTCCCGTCGGCGGCGAGGATGCCGTGCAGGTCGGGCATGCGCGGTGTCGCGGCGAGCCGCGCCGTCACCGCGGTCAGCTCGTCATCCGGATGCGATGCCAGGCTCGCGCCCAGATGCGCGGCCTCCATGGCCCCCGGCCCTCCGCCCGAGCAGACCAGCATCCCCCGCCGGGCGAGGTCGCGGGCGAGCACGGCCACGCGCAGGTAGTCCTCCGAGTCGCGCGGCATCCGGTGACCGCCCATCACACCGACGACCCGGCGCCGGGCGATGATCGCCCCGAGATCGAAGGTCACATGCGCATCGTGGACGGCGCGCTGCACCGCCTCGTCGGCATCCATCGGGGTGCCGCGCCCGGTTGCGACGTACCAGCGGAAGGCGGCGAAGTCGGCGGTGTCGCCGTAGCTCGCCGGACGCGACGGATCGAAGCCGGCGAACAACTCGTCCGGCGTGTACACCTCACGCCGGCCGGCATCGAACGGGACCCGGCTCACCCCACCGCGCAGGTTCCGAGGGTCGCCATCTCCTCGCCGCCGAGGACCGCCCCGTCGCCGTCGATCTTCAGCACGAGATCGCTCTTCACGACGTCGACATCGACGATGGTGAGGGCGACCGGGAGGGCATCCTTCACGCACATCCGCTGCTCGGCCAGCAGCGGGCCGGCGAGCTCGCCGAGCTGCTCGCGCAACTCGTCCGCGGTGTAGTCCTTGTCGGCCAGGGTCACGTTCTCGGGCGTGAGCACGATCAGCCCCTCGTCGGCGGTCGGCACCAGGCCGAGCGAGACCGGCAGCTGGAAGAAGAACAGGTCGAGGGTCGTGCTGACCACGATCTCGGGCTCCTCGAGGACGACCGACTCGAGCTCGAAGCCGCTGACGTCGCTCGACATGGCGGCGACGACCTGGTCCTCCGGCAGCGTGAAGGTCACCTCGAGCGTCTGGGTGGCTGCCGTCTCGTCCAGCGGTACGCCGGCGGCGTGGAGCCGGGCCGAGCCGCTGAGGGTGCCGAAGGTGACGTCGTCGGCGGCGACATCGACCGACTCGAGCTTGCCGGCGAGCGCCTGCAGCAGAACCGATCCGCCGCCGATCTTCACGTCGACCGGCGCGTCCTCGGGCAGCCCGAGCACCGCGACGATGCGCTGCTTGATGTAGCCGGTGGCGTAGTTCTTGGCGTAGTTGTCGGCGACGAAGAACCCGACGATGCCGAGGATCACCAGCAGCAGCACGACACCACCGACGACGAACGGCCAGCGCTTGCGCTTCTTCTTCGGCGCGTCGACGACGACGACCTCCGGTTCCGGCGTGGTCGCGGTCTCGGCGGATGCGACGGCCGGCTCCGCGGGCGCGATCACCTCGGTCGCGGCCGCATCCGCGCTCGACGGCGCGGCGACCTTCGGAACGGGCTTGGTCTCGGCGGCGGCCGGCTTCTTCGCTGCGGGCTTGCCGGCCGGGGCCTTCGCCGCAGCGGGCTTCTCCGCAGCGGGCTTCTTCGCGGCGGGCTTCTTCGCGGCGGGCTTCGCCGCCGGCTTCTTCGGGGCGGGCTTCTTCGGGGTCGTGTCGTCGCTCATGGTGGTTACATCTTGTCGGGTGCAGACACCCCGAGTACACCGAGACCGATCCGCAGCACCTGACCGGTCGCGTCGTTGAGCCACAGGCGGGTGCGATGGACGTCCTCGACGGCGCCGTCGCCGAGCGGGATCACGCGGCAGGCGTCGTACCAGCGGTGGTACGCCCCGGCCAGGTCCTCGAGGTAGCGCGCGACGCGATGCGGCTCGCGCAGGTCGGCGGCCTGCAACAGGATGCGCGGGAGCTCGGCGAGCACCCCGAGCAGCACGCTCTCGGTCTCGTGCTCGAGCGTCGCCGCCTCGAACACCGACCTGTCGACCCCCGACGCCTCGGCGTTGCGCGCCACGGCGCGGGTGCGGGCGTGGGCGTACTGCACGTAGAACACCGGGTTGTCGTTGCTCTGCTTGCTCAGCAGGTCGAGGTCGATGTCGATCGAGGAGTCGACACTGCTGCGCACCAGCGCGTAGCGCGCGGCATCGACGCCCACGGCATCCACCAGGTCCTCCAGCGTCACGACGGTGCCGGCGCGCTTGGACATGCGCATCGGCTCGCCGTCGCGTACCAGGTTCACCTGCTGGCCGATGAGGATCTCGAGGTTGACGTACGGCACGTCGCCGAACGCCGCCGTCATCGCCATCAGCCGCTTCACGTAGCCGTGGTGGTCGGCTCCGAGCAGGATGAGGTTGCGCTCGAATCCGCGCTCGCGCTTGTCGAGGTAGTAGGCGAGGTCTCCGGAGATGTAGGCCGGCTCGCCGTCGGACTTGATGACGACGCGGTCCTTGTCGTCGCCGAAGTCGGTGGTGCGCAGCCAGGTGGCGCCTTCGGCCTCGAAGACGTGGCCGAGGCTGCGCAGGCGCTCGAGGGCGCGGTCCGCGGCCCCGGATTCGTGCAACGAGTTCTCGTGCGTGTACACGTCGAAATCCACGCCGAACTCGTGCAGGCTCGCCTTGATCTCGCCGAACATCAGGGTCACCCCGAGTTCTCGGAAGACCTCCTGCAACTCCTCGCGCGGCAGCGCCGCGAGCGCGTCCGCCCCGCCCGGGTAGTCGGCCTCGACGCGGGCCGCGATCTCGAGGATGTACGCCCCCCCGTAGCCGTCCTCTGGCGCGGGTTCGCCGAGGTGCGCGGCCACCAGGCTGCGCGCGAACCTGTCGATCTGGGTGCCGTGGTCGTTGAAGTAGTACTCGCGGGTCACCAGCCCGCCCTGCGCCTGGAACAGCCGCGCCAGCGAATCGCCGACCGCCGCCCAGCGCGTGCCGCCGATGTGGATCGGGCCGGTGGGGTTCGCCGAGACGAACTCGACGTTGATGCGCACCCCGTCGTAGAGCACCCCGCGCCCGTACGCCTCGCCGGTCTCGACGATCGTGCGGGCGAGAGCACCGGCGGCGGCGGCATCCAGCCGGATGTTCAGGAAGCCGGGACCGGCGACCTCGGCCGAGGCGATGCCGTCGATCGCGCCGAGGGCCTCGGCGAGCTCGCTCGCGAACGCCCGCGGGTCGAGGCCGAGGCGCTTGCCGAGCTTCAGGGCGACGTTCGAGGCCCAGTCGCCGTGGTCGCGATTGCGGGGGCGCTCGAGGGTGGCGTCCTCGGGGGTGATGTCCCCGGCATCCGCCCCGCGCCGGTCCGCCGTCTGCCTGACCACATCGAGCAGGACGGCGGCGAGTTCGGCGGGATTCACGACTGTCGATCCTACCGGGGCGCCTGGCGGCCGACTCCCGGCGGGCTGGGTGACAATGGAGTCATGCCCAGGTTCGGTTCCGTCCTTCCGCCCGTCGTCGCCGCCGCGCTCGCGCTGGCGGTCCTGACCGGATGCACCCCCGACGACGAGGTGGCCCCGCCGACCGCGGCCCCGACCGGCGAGCCGTCGGCCGAACCCACGTCCGAACCCACCGACCAGCCGGTGGGCACCGCGATCGACGCCACCTGCGCCGAGCTGGTCAGCGCCGACACGCTCTACGTGTACAACCCGAACTTCGGGCCCGTCGACGGCTACACCCCCGCGGCCGGATCGGCGGCCGCGAGCGCCCTGACCTACCGGGGGGTCGCCTGCCGGTGGCAGAACCAGACCAACGGGCAGAACATCGACGTCTCGGTGGCCCAGCTCGACGACGAGAGCCTGACGGCCCTCAAGAACGCCGCCTACGCCGACAGCGAGATGGTTCCGACCTACGGTGACGAGGCGTACTTCGGCGTCAGCGGCGGGGTCGGAACGGCCCAGGTGTTCCAGGGCCCGTACTGGATCGTGGCCGAATCGGTCGCGTTCTTCGAGCCGGGGGACGCCACCGAGATCATCGACTCGGTGATCGCCGGGCTCGGCGCCTAACCGAGTTCGACGAGCTCGTCCGGGTCGTCCTCGGCGAGCACCGGGTCCGCGAGCGCCTCCACGCTCAACGCGGTGAGCCGGATGTCGGCGAGCGTGTTGGTGAGGAACGCCGTATCCGCGGCGTCCCGCCCCGTCGCGACCCGGATCATGCCCCGCCGCGGGGCCAGCCGGGTCGCGTCCGCGACCACCCAGCGTCCGTCGACGAGCACCTCCACGACGGCGTGGAAGTCCGGCGGCGACAACTGCGGCGCGTACACCGAGACCAGCCGCGCCGGCACGTCGAGCGCCCGCAGCAGGGCCGCGGTCAGGTGGGCGAAATCGCGGCAGACCCCCGCGCCGGCCTCGAGGGTCTGCGCGGCTCCCCCGGTCGGCGAGGTCTCGCCGGCGTCATAGCGCAAGCGCTCGTGCACCCAGGCCGTGACGCGGCGTACCAGGTCGGCACCGGAGGATCCGCCGAAGGTCTCGCGGGCGAACGGCTGCAGCGCATCGGACTCGACATACCGGCTCGGTCGCAGGTAGACGATCTCCTCCAGTGGGGCGACGGGTGCCGGGGCTGCCCGGCCCTCCACGCTCGCCCGGTAGTCGATCTCGACCCGGCCGCGCCCCGTCCGGAACAACTGCAGGCGCGTGGTGGCGGGTTCGAGGAGCTCCCGCACCGCAACCGGCTCGCCGTCGAGCGTGACCGTGAGCTCCTCCCGGAGGAGGGGCACGCCGGCCGCCGCGGAGACCGCGAGCATGTACGAGGTCGCCTCCGCCGCATCCAGGGTCATGGTGGCGTGGACATCGCGGCGCTCGGTCACGCTGCTAACCTAGGTCAGCACGCCCTCGTAGCTCAGTGGATAGAGCGCTTCCCTCCGGAGGAAGAAGTCGCACGTTCGAATCGTGTCGAGGGCACACTCAACTGCCGGCGTGGGTTTCCAGGAACTCGTAGAGCTCGCGGTCGTCGACTCCGGGGAAGGTTCCGGAGGGCAGCGGACTGAAGATGTGCGCGTGCACCTTGGCGCTCGTCCAGGCCCGCGACCGCCAGTGCTCGGCCAGTTCGGCCGGCGGGCGCTTGCAGCACGAGGCGTCGGGGCAGCGTGAGTGCTCGCGCCGGGTGGTCTCGCGCCCCCGGAACCACTTCGAGTCGGCGAACGGCACCCCGAGGGTGATCGAGAACTCGTCGGAGGCGCTCGTTCCGATCTGGGTGGCCTCGAAGTAGCTGCCCTGCGGGGTGTCGGTGTACTGGTAGAACTCGGTGGTCCGGTTGGTGCGGTCGAACGCACGGCGGGCCGCCCATTTGCGGCAGACGATCTCGCCCTCGGTGCTGCCGGTGACATCCACGGGCAGGCGCAGCCCGTCGTTCTCGTACGCCTTGTACACGGCGCCGTCGTCGCCGACCCGCAGGAAGTGCCAGGTCATGTCGAGGTAGGGCGTGGCGATGTTGGTGAAGCGCAACGCGGCCGACTCGTGGGTGGTGCCGAAGGCATCCCGGAAGTCCTCGACGGCGATGTTGCGGTCGGCCTTGGCCTGCTGCAGGAACTCCACCGACGCCGTCAGCGGCATCAGGCAGGCCGAGGCGAAGTAGTTGATCTCGAGCCGCTGGTGGAGGAACTCCGCGTAGCTCCGCGGGGCGGCATGCTCGAGCAGGCGGTGCGCGATCGCCTGCAACGCCATCGACCGGAGGCCGTGCCCGCCCGGGATGGAGGCCGGCGGAAGGTAGATGCGCCCGTTCTCCAAATCGGTGACCGAGCGCGCCGAATGGGGCAGGTCGTTGACATGCACGAGCTCGAAGCCCAGCCGCTCCGCCATCTGGCGCACCTCGCGGTGGGTGAGAGCGCCCGAGACGTGCCCGGCCGACTTCAGCTGCTCTTCGGCGAGCTTCTCGATCTCGGGCAGGTGGTTGTCGCGCTCGCGCATCATCGCGCGCAGTTCGGTGTTGGCCCGCCGCGCCTCCTCCGGGGTGGCGATGGCCTCCCGTGAGCGGCGGGCGAGTTCCTCGTGCAGCCCGACCAGCGCCCGCAGCGTGTCATCGGGCATGCCCTTGCCGGCGCGGATGACCGGCAGCCCGAGCTCGGCGTAGACCGGGCTGGTCTGTGCACGGTCCAGTTCGATCTCCAGGCGGGCGCGCTCGCTCGGCGGGGTCGGTTCGAGCAGATCGGAGACCGGGATCCGCAGGTGCTCGGCGATGCTGCCGAGCAGCGAAAGCCGGGGCTCGCGCTTGCCGTTCTCCATCAGCGACAACTGGCTCGCCGCGACCCCGACGGCGGCACCGAGCTGGTCGAGAGTGAGGCCGGCGGCGGTGCGGTAATGCCGCATGCGCTGTCCCAGGGTCGCCAGATCGTTCACGAAATGCATCTTATGGAAAGAACCGGGGTTCTTTCCACCCAGTTTCCCATGGAGTCCGCGGAAAGTGCGCGCAGAATGGCGAGAGATCAGGAAATTCAGGAGGAGCAATGACCGTGACCGCAGACCGTCCTGCCGGCGCCGCTCCGGAGACCGAGATCTTCGAGCCCGTCCACGACGCATCGTGGGCGCTGGCTCCCGAGGGCACCGACCAGCGCGTCATCGACTGGGTCGAGAAGATGGCCCACCTGACCACCCCCGACACCGTCGTCTGGTGCGACGGCTCGCGTCGCGAGCAGGATGAACTGCTGCGCCTTCTCGTCGAGAAGCAGACCCTCACCCGGCTGAACGCCGAGCACCGCCCGTACAGCTTCCTCGCCCGCAGCCACCCCGAGGACGTGGCCCGGGTCGAGGCGCGCACCTTCATCTGCTCCGAGAAAGAAGACGACGCCGGACCCAGTAACAACTGGCACGACCCCGCCGACATGCGCGCCACGCTCGAGGGCCTGTTCGCCGGCTCGATGCGCGGTCGCACGATGTACGTCGTCCCGTTCTCGATGGGGCCGCTCGGCAGCCCGCTGGCCCGCCTCGGCGTGCAGATCACCGACTCGCCGTACGTCGTGGTGAGCATGGGCATCATGACCCGCATGGGCACCGCGGCTCTCGAGCTGATCGGCCCCGACACCGAGTGGGTCCCCGCCGCGCACACCGTCGGCGCGCCGCTGAAGCCCGGACAGGCCGATGTGCCGTGGCCCTGCAACGACACCAAGTACATCTCGCATTTCCCGGAGACGCGCGAGATCTGGTCGTTCGGCTCCGCCTACGGCGGCAACGCGATCCTGGCCAAGAAGGCCTTCGCCCTGCGCATCGCGAGCGTCATCGCGCGCGACGAGGGGTGGCTGGCCGAGCACATGCTGCTGCTCAAGGTCACCAACCCGCGTGGCCGCGTCTTCCACGTTGCGGCGGCCTTCCCGAGCGCCTGCGGCAAGACCAACTTCGCGATGCTGAAGCCGACGATCCCCGGCTGGAACGTCGAGACCATCGGCGACGACATCGCCTGGCTCGCGCCCGGCCCGGACGGGAGGCTGCGCGCCATCAACCCCGAGGCCGGCATCTTCGGCGTGGCGCCCGGCACCGGCCCGAACACGAACGCCACCGCGCTCGAGAGCCTCTGGGGCAACACCATCTTCACCAACGTCGCACTGCGCGACGACGGCGACATCTGGTGGGAGGGCCTGACCGACAAGGCCCCCGACCACCTCATCGACTGGACGGGTGAGCACTGGACGCCGGACTCCGGTCGACCCGCTGCGCACCCGAACTCGCGGTTCACCGTGGCCGCCTCCCAGATCCCGAGCATCTCGGATGACTGGGAGGACCCGCGGGGCGTCGTCATCGACGCCATCATCTTCGGCGGCCGTCGTGCCACCAACGTGCCTCTGGTGGCGGAGGCACGGGACTGGGAGCATGGCGTCTTCGTGGGCGCGACGATCTCGTCCGAGCGCACGGCGGCCGCCGAGGGCACTGTCGGGGAGCTGCGCCGCGACCCGTTCGCGATGCTGCCCTTCTGCGGCTACAACATGGCCGACCACTGGCAGCACTGGCTGGATGTCGGGGCCGGCCTGCGTGCCGCCGGCTCGGTTCCGCGCATCTTCCAGGTCAACTGGTTCCGCAAGGACGACCGGGGCGACTTCCTCTGGCCCGGGTTCGGCGACAACGGCCGGGTCCTGGCCTGGATCCTCGAGCGGGTGGAGGGCCGCGCGGCGGCCGTCGACTCCCCTGTCGGTTGGCTCCCTGCCCCGGGCGCGATCGACCTCGAGGGCAGCGGCGTGACCGATGCGCAATGGCAGGAGCTGTTCCGCATCGACCCCGCGGCTCACCTGGCCGAGGCCGACGACGCCGAGGCGTTCTTCGACGGATTCGGCACGCGCGTCCCGGCGGAGCTCCGCGCCCAGCTCGACGAGCTCCGCACCCGCATGCAGGCCGCACGCGCCTAGGCCGCGGCGGCGATCCGGACCCGGTCGGCGCCCCTCCCCGTTCTGCAGGACTCTGCCGTTGTGCAGGAGCCCAGCACCGATCGGGTCGGCCGGCGGAGCCCGAACTCCTGCACAACGGGTGCGATTACTCCTGCACAACGGAGGGGGACCCCAACGGTTTCGGGTCGTCGTGCGTCTGTCAGGGTATGAGGGTGCAACGCGCCGAGTGGGAGAACGTGGTGACCGAGCTGGTCGCCACGCGCGGAGACGCGCTCCAGCGCTACGCGATGCTGTTGTGCGGGTCGCGCGAGCAGGCCGCCGACCTCGTGCAGGACGCCCTGGTGAAGACCTTCGGCCGGCTGCGCAACGGCTTCAGTGTCGAGAGCGCCGAGGCGTACGTGCGGCGCGCGATCCTCAACGGCCACCTGGACGGCGGGCGGCGCATGAGCCGCTGGCGCAAGCTCGCACCCCTGGAGTACGTGCCCGACGAGCAGCCGTCCTCGGCCGCCGACACCGACCTGCAGCAGGACCTGCACCGCGAACTGCGCAAGCTGAGCCCCCGCGAGCGCGCCTGCCTCGTGCTGCGCTACTACGACGACCTCAAGGTCGACGACATCGCCGAGACCCTCGGCATCAGCTCGGGCTCGGTCAAGCGGTACCTCAGCGACGGGCTGGCCAAGATGGCGATCTCGCTCGCCGACGACGGCACCGCAGCAGACCGGCTCGGCCCGGCAGGCGCCCGCCCGCGCGAACGGAAGGAGAGCCGTCGTGCCCAGTGACTCCGAACTGCGCGACCGGTTCCGTGAGGGCACCCAGCCCCGCGGAGAGATCGACCTGGATGCCGTGCTGCGCCGGGCACGCGCGCGCCGGCGCCCGAAGGTGCTGCTGGCCGGTGCCGGGTCGGTGCTCGCGATCGCCGCGATCGCCGTCCCGGCGGCGCTCAGCACGTCGTTCGGCGGCGGGGCGGGCGGCTCGGCGATCGTGGCGGGCGACGCCTACGCCCCCGAGTCGGCGACCGGAGCCGCCGACGGTGCCGCCGTCGGGGGCGCCGGTCAGACGATGCTCGAGAAGACCCCCGCCGAACTGCTCAACCGGTGCATGGCGCCGGTGGCGGATCCCGGCCCCACGGCGAGCGGATTGCTGATCACGGTCGCGCCGGTGAGCGCCGCGGCGAGCGAGCGCGGCATCCCCCTCACGGTCACCCTGACCAACGCCGGAAGCGAGCGGATCACGGGCACGACGGGCAGCCGTCCCAGCGTGACGTTCGCCCGCGACGGGATCGTGCTCTGGCACACCAACGGACCGCAGGACATGATGGCGCGGATCGTCGATCTCGCCCCGGGGCAGTCGATGAGCTACCCCGCCGAGTTCGAACCGGTGGTGTGCACCACCGAGGACGACGCGGCCGAGCTGTTCCGCGACGACCTGCCGCCGGCCGGGCCGGGGGCGTACACGCTGTCGGCGGTGATCGATGTGATCAGCGAGGACGGCACCACGGTGGAGCTGGTCGGTGGTCCCGCGGTCGACATCGTCCTGGGCTGACAAGCGCCTTCAGGCGGGCTGATTAGGATGCGCTCATGCGGGTCGTCGTCGGTGGTCTTCTCGTCGCGGGGGCCCTGCTCCTGCTGAATCCTGTGGCGGCGTACGCCGAGGATCCCGTCGATCTGCACGGCGCCTACGTCCTGGACGAGGCCGGAGTGCTCGACGACACCGGTGCGGTGACGGATGCGCTCGACACGCTGTACGCCGAGCGCGGCACCCAGCTGTTCGTGGTCTACGTCGAGACGTTCGAGGGCGCCGCCGGCGACCAGGACTGGGTCAACCGCAGCGCCGAGCTCAGCGGGCTCGGCGACTCGGATGTGCTGCTGGCGATCGCCACGGTGGACCGGGTCGTGCGCTGGTCGGTGAGCGAATCCTTCCCGGTGAGCGACGACCGGCTGCAGAGCATCTACGACGACCGTGTCGTGCCGGAACTGAAGTCCGGCGACTGGGGGGGCGGCGCGATCGCCTTCGCGCAGGGGTTGTCCGATGCTCAGGCGCCCTCGCCCGTCCTTCCGATCGCGCTCGGTGTGGCCGGGGTCGCGGGGGGCTCGGCCCTGACGGTCGCCCTGGTCCGGCGCGGCCGCGCCCGCCGGGCCGCGAAGGCCGCCGCCGAGGCCGACAGCGCCGAGCTGGAACGCCGGGCGGGTGCCGCCCTGGTCGGGCTCGACGACGCGCTGAAGACCAGCGAGCAGGAACTCGGGTTCGCCGAGGCCCAGTTCGGCAAGGACCAGACCACCGACTTCGCGGCCGCCCTGGCCGAGGCCACGGCGATGGCCAGACAGGCCTTCGAGCTGCGGCAGAAGCTCGACGACGCCTACCCCGAGACCCCCGAGCAGCACCGCGCGATGACCCTGCAGCTGATCGACCTCGCCGAGAAGGCCGACGCCGTCCTCGACGCGCAGGCGGACGCGTTCGATGCCCTGCGGGAACTCGAGCGCAACGCGCCCCGGGTGCTCGACGAGGTGGCCACGGCCCAGGCGGGTCTGGCGACGCGGATCGACGCCGCGGAGACCCGCATCGCCGAACTCGGGGCTGCCCACCCCGGCTCCGATCTGACCGCGGTGAGCGACGTTCCCGCCCAGGCCCGCAAGCTCGCCCGGTTCGCCGCGACGGCGGTGGCGGATGCGCGGGCCGAGCTCGCGAAGCCCTCCGGCGAGGCGGCGATCGCCGTCCGCGCCGCACAGCAGGCCGTCGGTCAGGTCGAGCAGCTGCTGGCGAGCGTCGACACCCTGGCCGAGACGCTCGCCGAGCAGGCCAGGCAGGACGCCCGGGACGCCGCGGCCCTGGACACTGCCCGCGGTGCCGCGCAGAGCGCCGTGGCCGCCGCGCAGGACTACATCACCACCCACCGCGGCGCTGTCGGCGCGACCGCGCGCACCCGTATCTCCGAGGCGCAGCGCCGCCTCGACGCCCTCGCCGGGCTGACGGCCGCCGCCGGGCTCGCCGAGGCCCAGCAGGTGCGCAGCCTCGCCGAGCTGGCCCTCCGGGTCGCACGGTCGGATGTCGAGGACTATCAGCGCCCGGACCACGCCGACTACGGGGAGGCCTACGACGAGGCCGACGGTGCCGGGCTCGGCGGGATCCTCAGCGACCTGTTCTTCGGGGGCTCGGGCTCCTCCGGGTCGGGCTCGTCCGGCGGCTGGAGCTGGGGCGGCTCCAGCGGCGGCAGCAGCTGGTCGAGCTCGCGACCCAGCGGCTTCGGCGGATCCTCCCGCCGCTCCAGCGGCTCCTCCCGTCGCAGCAGCTCGTCCCGCTCCAGCGGCGGCCGGCGCGGCGGCGGCGGGCGCTTCTGAGGCTCGATACGACGCTGGATACCCGGCGCATGCACCAAGTACCGTGAACCGACCACCTAGAAAGGCACACCATGGCTAAGCAGTCCATCCTGGGACGCATCTCGCAGCTCCTGCGCGCGAACATCAACGCTCTCCTCGACCAGGCCGAGGACCCGCAGCTGATGCTGGACCAGCTCGTCCGGGACTACACCAACAGCATCGCCGAGGCCGAGAGCGCCGTCGCTCAGACCATCGGCAACCTGCGCCTCATGGAGCAGGACCATGCCGAAGACGTCGAGGCGGCGGCCGACTGGGGCCGCAAGGCCCTCGCCGCGAGCGCCAAGGGCGACGAGCTGCGGGCCGCCGGCAACAGCGCCGACGCCGACAAGTTCGACAAGCTCGCCAAGATGGCGATCGGCAAGCAGATCACCGCCGAGAACGAGGCGAAGGCGGCCGAGCCGACGATCCGCTCCCAGACCGACGTGGTCGAGAAGCTCAAGGCCGGCCTCGACGGCATGCGCGACAAGCTCGGCGAACTCACCAGCAAGCGCGACGAGCTGATCGCGCGCGCCAAGACCGCTCAGGCGCAGAACCAGGTCGCCGACGCCCTGCAGTCGATCGACGTTCTCGACCCGACGAGCGAGCTCGGCCGCTTCGAAGAGAAGGTGCGCCGCGAAGAGGCCCTGGTCGCCGGCAAGCAGGAGATCGCGGCCTCGAGCCTCGACGCCCAGTTCGAGTCGCTCGAGGATCTCGACAAGCAGACCGAGGTCGAGGCCCGCCTCGCCGCCTTGAAGTCGGGCGGCCAGCAGGCGATCTCCTCCTAGCGCGTCGTCCTCGAGACACGACGACGATGCCGCGGGGCGGCTTCGAGACCGGACGCCTGTTCGGTCCCGATCTGGCCCGCGGCATCGCGCTGCTGGGCATGTTCGCCGCGCACGTCGTCGTCGACCGGTCCGAGAACGTCTACGACGGGCGCTCGTCGATCCTGTTCGCGACGATCGCCGGCGTCTCACTCGGCCTGCTCACCGGCGGATCGGCCCCGCCCGACGGTCCGATGCGCGTCGCCCTCCGCGGCGGGGTGGCGATCCGCGGGCTCGCACTCATCGTCGTCGGGGTGTTCCTCATCGTCGTGTTCGATCCGCCGTTGCGGGTCATCCTCGACGCCTACGGCTTCGCCTTCGTGCTGCTCGCGCCGCTGATCCTCCTGCCGCGCCGATGGCTGATCGCCCTCGCGGCCGGCATCGTGATCATCGCCCCCGGCCTCGTCGCCTGGCTGACCACCCACACGGATGCGGCGGAGCTCCCCGAGATCCTGCTCCCCTTCGCGGAGTGGCTGGTCTACGGCACCTACCCGATGGCGATCTGGCTGGCGTTCCCGCTCGTCGGACTGGTCTGCGCCCGCAGCGGCCTCGAGCACACCCGCACGCGCGCCTTCATGATCGGCGGGGGCCTCTTCGCCGCGCTCACCGGCTACGGGTCGGCGGCGCTGCTGCCCGGAGTCGACGCCGCGGCGCACTCCGGCAGCGTCGCCGAGGTGGTCGGCTCGGGCGGAGTCGCCGTGGCCATCATCGGAGCCGCGACGGTGCTCGGCGACGTGCCCGGCAGGGCCGGCCGCGGCATCCGGCTGGTGCTGTTCCCGGTGGCGGCGGCCGGGTCGATGGCACTGACGATCTACACCGCCCAGGCGATCGGGCTGGCCATCACGCGGAACATCGTCAGCGGCGGGGCGGAGGTCTGGTTCTATCCGGAGCCGACCCTCGCCGTGCTGATCCTCGCCACCCTGGTGATCGCGACGCTCTGGCGGGTGTGCATCGGTGCGGGACCGCTCGAGCGGCTGCTGCGGCTGCTCAGCACCCTGCCGCCGCCGCGCCGGGTGCGCACCTAGAGTGTGAGCATGGCGGTCAGCTTCGTCGTCGTGCCCCAGTGGCAGGGTTCGCCGTCCTCGCGGGCGATGCGGCAGGCCGAGGGGGCCGCCGCGATCCGGGAGGATCTGCCGGCCGCCGCGACGCGCGAGGTGGCGGTGCCGCTGGAAGCCGGTGACGACCAGGGCACCGGCATCGCGCGGTTCAGTTCGCTGCAGCTGGTGCGCGAACGCCTCGCCGACGTGCTCGGCGAGCTCGAGGGCCCCGCGATCACCGTCGGCGGCGACTGCGCGGTCTCGGCGGCGTCCGTCGCGCATGCCGCCCGCCGCAGCGACCTCGCGCTCGTCTGGTTCGACGCCCACCCCGACCTCAACGCGCCCGGCACCTCGCCCTCCGGCGCCTTCGCCGGCATGGTGCTGCGCTCGATCATCGACGACGGGGTCGTCCCGGCCGAGCGGGTCGTGCTGGCCGGCGCGCGGTCCTGGGACGAGGGCGAGCAGGTTTTCGCCGGCGAGTCCGGGATCCGGGCGCTGAGCGTCGAGGAACTGGCCGACCCGGCCGCTCTCGTGGAGGCCGTGACGGCCACCGGCGCCGGCGCGGTCTACCTGCACATCGACCTCGACGTGCTCGATCCCGCCGAGTTCGCCGGCCTGCTCGACCCCGAGCCGTTCGGGCTGGCACCGGCCGCCCTCGTCGCGGCCATCACGGCGCTCACCGCCGCGCTGCCGCTCGCGGGGGCGACGATCGCCGCCTACGCGCCGGCATCGGAGGAGGGCCGGATCGACGACGCCCCCACCATCCTCAGGATCGTGGGGGCGCTCAGCCGCTCGGTGTAGCGGTCAGTCCTCCAGGATCTTCGCGCTGATCGAGTAGTTGCCCGTCGCCGGGTCGTACTTGGTGATCGTCACCTCGACATCGTGCGGGCCGGTCTCGTCATCGAACGTGCAGTAGGTGGTGTTGTCGACCGCGATGGTCACCGTGGGCTCGGGGCAGCTCACCTGCGGCGGCGCCGTCAGCTGCGGAGTCAGCGCCGTCACCACGAGGGCCGCGATGTCGTCGCCGGAGACCTCGGGGGCGTCGGGGTCGACGTTCGGGTCCGGCGGGTTGTTCGGCGAGTCGGCGACCTTGAAGTCGAACGTGTAGTCGGTACCCTTCACCTGGGTGAACGACACCACGACGTCGTACTCGAGTCCCGTGGCCGGATCGGTCAGCACGCAGGTGAGCTTGTTGCCGACCTCGAGCTTCACCGAGTCCTCGCCGCAGTCCACGTCCGGGCGGCTGCCGACCTCTTCCTCGAGGCGGTCCTCGACGACGGTGGCGACATCCGAGCCCGCGACCTCGGGGATCTGCGGCGTCAGAGAGAACGTGCAGCCGCTGAGCAGCAGGGCGGCCGCGGCGCCGGCCACGACGAGAGCGAGTTTGCGCGAATGCACGAGGCCTCCAGGGTTTGGGTTGCTTCAGAATTTAGCGGAAAGCGCGGATAGCCTCGGCATATGGCTGCGTGGGAGTACGACCTCATCGTCATCGGGGCAGGGGCCGTCGGAGAGAACATCGCCGACTACGCCACGCGGGGCGGCCTGCGGGCCGTGATCGTGGAGCACGAACTCGTCGGGGGCGAGTGCTCGTACTGGGCGTGCATGCCCTCGAAGGGGCTGCTGCGCCCCGGGCACGCGCTGCGGGCGGCCAGAGCCGTCGACGGGGCGCGCCAGGCCGTCGCCGGCGGGGTGGATGCGGCGGGCGCCTTCGCGCGACGCACGGTGCTCACCCACGACTGGGACGACAGCTCGCAGGTCGAGTGGCTCGCCTCGGCCGGCATCGATCTCGTGCGCGGGCGCGGGCGCTTCACCGGGGAGCGCGCGGTGCGGGCCGAGAGCGCCGACGGCACCATCACCGACCTGACCGCGCGCCACGCCGTCGCCGTGAGCACCGGGAGCGACCCGCTCGTGCCCGCGATCCCCGGGCTCGCCGAGATCGCTCCGTGGACCAGCCGCGACGCCACGAGCGCGACGGCCGCTCCCGCCTCGCTCGCCATCCTCGGCGGCGGGGTGGTCGGATGCGAGATGGCGACCGCCTACGCGAGCTTCGGTACCCGGGTCACCCTCATCGTGCGCGGGAGCGCGTTGCTGACCGGAATGGAACCCTTCGCCGGCGAGGCCGTCCGCGCGGCGCTGGAGGAGGCGGGGGTCGAGGTGCGCACCGGAGTCGAGGTCACCCGCGCCTCGCGCGAGGGCGATGCGCGCCTCGAGCTCTCGGACGGCAGCGCGGTGACGGCCGAGCAGGTGCTCGTGGCGACCGGGCGCGTCGCCCGCACGCGCGACCTCGGACTCGAGGCGATCGGGCTGACCTCCGGCGACTGGCTCGAGGTCGACGACACCATGCGCGTGCGCGGGTTCGACTGGCTCTACGCCGCCGGAGACGTCAACCACCGGGCGCTGCTCACCCACCAGGGCAAGTACCAGGCGCGGGCCGCCGGCGACGTGATCGCCGCGCGGGCGCTCGGGCGCCCGGTGGACGAGCGGCCGTGGGGGCGCCACGTCGCCACCGCCGACGCCGAGACCGTCCCGCAGGTGACCTTCACCGACCCCGAGGTCGCATCGGTGGGTCTGACCGCCGAGGCCGCAGGAGCGAGCGGGCGCGGCATCCGCGTCGTCGATTACGACCTGTCCTGGATCGCGGGGGCGAGCGCGCACGCCGACGACTACCGGGGCCGGGCACGGGCCGTCATCGACGAGGAGCGCCAGGTGCTGCTCGGGGCGACGTTCGTCGGCCCCGATGTCGCCGAGATGATCCATGCCGCCACGGTGGCGATCGTCGGCGAGGTGCCGCTGGCCCGGCTCTGGCACGCGGTCCCCGCCTACCCCACGGTCAACGAGGTGTGGCTGCGGTTCCTCGAAACCTACGGCCGTGAGGAGTCCGCGTGAAGCAGTTGCCAGACCTCGAGCCGGTCTCCCGCACGCGCACCGAGGGGTTTCTCGCCGCCATCGCCCGGGGTGTGCGCCGGGTTCGGCCGCTGCGGGCGTTCCTGCTCTGGCCGGTGTTCACCCGGCCCGGGTACTGGTTCGCGACGGGCAGCATCTTCGTCTACGGCCTCGTGCTCGGCGGCCGGTTCGCGAAGAAGAACGGCATCCATTGCTTCACCCGCCTGCCGAAGCGCGCCTACGGACGCGGGGGCACCACGATCGGCGCGATCTATCTGACCACCGACAACGACGCGGACGACGTGCTCGAGCACGAGGCGGAGCACAAGGCGCAGTGGAAGCGCTACGGACTGTGGTTCATCCCGCTCTACGTCGCCGCGGGGTCCGAGGCGAGAACCAACCGGTTCGAGGTCGCGGCGGGACTGGAACTCGGCGGGTATCTGCGCAAGCGCGGCGAGGCTAGGAACTCGTGAGCATGCGCGCGGTGCGCTCGCCCGCGATCCAGGCGTAGACCCGGTGCTCGCGCTCGGCCTCGACCGGCAGCATCTCGGCCAGCCACGCCCCGAGGGCCGCGTCGAGCGAGCGCCCCTGCTCGCGCACCAGCCAGGTCACGCAGACCCGCCCGGGTGCGTTCAGTGCGCGCACCTCGCCGCCCGACTCGACCTCGACGAAGACCTGACCGCGGGCCCGGGCCGGGAGCGTGGCCAGCGCCGTCTCGATGACGGCGAGGTCGCCGGAGCGTCCCGCGAGCAGCACGAGGTCGCCCGGGGCGGGGTGCCAGGAGATCGCGGCGGAGAGGATGTCGGAGACGAGCATGTCGTTCCCAGTATAGGCATGCCTTACCTAAGACGACAGGGTCCTACCACTGGGGCGGGTGGCGCTTGCCCCACTGCAGCCGGCGCTCGAGCTGCGCGCCGAGGGCCAGCAGCACGTGCTCGCCGCCCGGCCTGCCGACCAGCTGCACGCCCATCGGAAGGCCCTCGGCGGTGACGGCGACCGGCAGCGTGATGGCCGGAAGACCGGCGACGTTCAGCATGCTGGTGAACGGGGTGTACTGCACCTGCTGAGCGAAGTTGCGTTCGCCGTCCTGGGCGTCGTACCAGCCCAGCGGCCGCGGCGTCATCGCCATCGACGGCATGAGGATCGCGTCGTACGGGGCGTACGCCGTGATCAGCCGGCGCTCGAACCCGGTGAGCCAGGCCAGCGCCTCCGCCAGCTGCCGTGCCGTGACCTCCCGCCCGCGTCGCACCAGCCAGGCGGTCAGCGGCTCGAGACGCTCGACGTCATCGCCCTCCACCGGGATGCCGGCCGCCCCCGCCTGCCACACCGTGCGGAACGCGGACGCGTATCCCTCCTCGTCGGGCAGCTCCAGCTCGACGGCACCGTGCCCCATCGCCCCGAACTCGCCGACCGCGAGCTCGAGGGCAGCGCGCGCCTCGGGGGCCAGGGTCAGCTCGTATGCGGTGGACCACGGCGACCAGGTGCTCACCGCGAGCTGGAAGCGCCCCTCGCCCCGCACCGCGGCGTTGAGGAATGCCCCGCCGTCCCAGGTCGGGGCGGCCGTGGCGTAGCGGTACGGCCCGGCCTCGACCAGCGCGTCGAGCACCAGCGCCGCGTCGGCCACGGTCCGCGCGAGCGGGCCGGGAACCACCAGCCCCGCCGGATCGCCGAACCCGGCACCTGCCGGGATGCGACCGCGCGAGGGCTTCAGCCCGACCAGACCGGTCGCGGCAGCGGGGATGCGGACCGACCCTCCCCCGTCGGAGCCCGGAGCCACCGGCAGCAGGCCGGCGGCCACCGCCACCGCCGCTCCCCCGCTGGAGCCGCCGGCACCGCGACCCAGGTCGTACGGAGTGCGGGCCGGTGCCGCGGCGAGCGGCTCGGTGTAACTGGGCATTCCGAACTCGGGGGTGTTGGTCTTGCCCAGGCTGATCGCGCCGGTCGCATCGATCGCCAGGGCGAGCTCGTCGGATGCGTCCGGCACGTTCTCGGCGAACAGCCGCGACCCGTAGCGGGTCGGCACCCCCCTCCGCGCCACGAGGTCCTTGTCGGCCGTCGGCAACCCCCAGAGCGGCGCCACGGCCGGGGTGGTCGCGACGCGGTCGGCGGCCTCCCGGGCACGCTCGGGGGTGACGGTCACGAACGCGCCGAGCCCGGCATCCAGCCGGTCGATGCGGTCGAGATAGTGATCGACCAGATCGCGCGGCGTGATCTCGCCCCTGCGCAGCCAGTCGAGCTGCTCGAGCGCCGTCAGGTGATGCAGTTCGAACACGCTGCCGAGCCTAGGCGGGTGGCAGGATCGCGTGCATGAGCTACCAGCCCCGCCGTTCGATCGTCACCGGGGCGAGCTCCGGTATCGGTGCCGAGTTCGCCCGCGCCCTCGCCGCGCGCGGCTCGGATCTCGTCCTCGTCGCGCGGCGCACCGACCGCCTGCGCGCGCTGGCGTCCGAGCTGGAGGCCGCGCACGGCATCCGGGCCGAGGTCGTGACGGCGGATCTGTCGAAGCCGGGCGCCGGGCGCGCGCTGCGCGCGGAGCTCGACGGCACCATCGACACCCTCGTCAACAACGCCGGGTTCGGGGCGCACGGTCCGGTGGCCGAAGAGGACCCCGAGACTCTCGAGCGGCTCGTGGCGGTCGATGTGACGGCGGTGGTGGACCTGACCCGGGCGTTCCTGCCCGAGCTCCTGGAAGCCGGTCACGGGGCGATCGTCACCATCGCCAGCACCGCCGGGTTCCAGCCGGTTCCGCTCATGGCGGCCTACGGAGCGGCGAAGGCGTTCGTGCTGAGCTTCAGCCAGGCGCTCTGGCAGGAGTGCCGGCCGCACGGCGTGAAGGTGCTCGCCCTCGCCCCCGGCTTCACGACCACCGAGTTCTTCGACGTGGCCGGCAACGCCGACAGCGCGCACGGGGCCGAGCAGACTCCGGCCCAGGTCGTCGCGACCGGGATGCGCGCGCTCGATCGCCGGCGGACGCCGCCGTACGCGGTCTCCGGCCTGGTGAACGCCGCGGGCGCGGCACTGTCGCCGATCGCCCCACGCCGGCTGACCCTGGCCACCGTGGAACGGATGATGCGCCTGCGCGCTTGACATCGCCTTCGTTACCTGGTTGGTTAGTTACATCAGTAACTAACCCGTTGACCAGAAGGGAGGGTACCCATGGACGACAGCCGTCCGATCTTCCAGCAGATCGCCGAGCAGATCGAGAACGACATCATCTCCGGGGTGCTCCCTGAGGAGACCCAGGTCCCCTCGACGAACGAGTTCGCCGCGTTCCACCGGATCAACCCGGCCACCGCCGGGAAAGGCGTCAACCTGCTCGTCGACACCGGGATCCTCTACAAGAAGAGAGGGATCGGCATGTTCGTCGCCCCGGGCTCGCAAGCCCGCCTCGTGGCAGAGCGCCGCGACCAGTTCCGCACCCAGTACGTCGAGCCGCTGCTCGTCGAAGCCGAGAAGCTCGGCATCACCGCAGACCAGCTCGGGACCATGATCAGGGAGGCCGGTCGATGACCGCCATCGTCGAGGTCCGCGACCTCACCAAGCACTTCGGGAAGGTCCGCGCCGTCGACGGCGTCAGCTTCACCCTCGAACAGGACCGCATCTACGGCCTCCTCGGCCGCAACGGCGCCGGAAAGACGACGCTCATGTCGCTGCTCACGGCGCAGGAGTTCGCCAGCTCGGGCAGCGTCGAGGTGTTCGGCCACTCCCCCGTCGAGAACGCGGGAGTGCTCGAGCAGACCGCGTTCATCAAAGAGAGCCAGAAGTACCCGGAGGACTTCCGCGTCAAGCACGTCTTCCGCAGCGCCCCCTGGTTCTTCGCCAACTGGAACGCCGACCTCGCCGGATCGCTCGCCCAGGACTTCCGGCTGCCGCTCGACCGGCGCATCAAGAAGCTCTCGCGCGGGCAGCTCTCGGCCGTCGGGGTGATCGTCGGGCTCGCCTCGCGCGCGCCGCTGACCTTCTTCGACGAGCCCTACCTCGGCCTCGACGCCGTCGCCCGGCAGCTGTTCTACGACAGGCTGCTGGCCGACTACGCCGAGCACCCGCGGACCATCGTGCTGTCCACCCATCTGATCGACGAGGTCAGCAACCTGCTCGAGCACGTCCTCGTGATCGACGAAGGCAGGATCCTCATCGACAGCGACGCCGAGACCCTGCGCGGGTCCGCCGTCACCCTGGCCGGGACGGCCGCCACCGTCGACGCCTTCGCGTCGGGCCGTGAGGTCCTGCACCGCGAGCAGCTCGGCGGACTCGCCACGGCGACCGTGCCCGCCCTCGACGCCACCGACCGGCGCGCCGCAGAGAAGGCAGGACTCGAGCTCACGCCCGTGTCGCTGCAGCAGCTCATCGTGCGCACCACCACCGCCTCCGAGGAGGAGCTCTCATGACCGCACTCACCGCACCCGCGACCCCGCTTCAGCGCATCACACGGGTCGTCAAACTGAACCTGGCGAACCCGTGGAACACGATCGTGATGCCGTGGATCGTGCTCGCCTCGATCTTCGTGCTCAGTTTCGGCATCTGGCTGATCGTGTTCACCAACATCGACCCCGCCGATCGCGCCGACGCGCAGGATGGCATGGGCTACAGCGGCGCATCCACCTGGATCTTCGTCTACCTGCTGGTCGTAGCCGTGCAGGCGATGAACTTCACGATGCCGCTGGCGCTCGGCTACGGCTCGACACGACGCGACTTCTATCTCGGCAGCGCGCTCACCTTCGTGGGGCTGTCCGTGATGTGGGCCGTGTCGCTCACCATCCTGTCGGCGCTCGAGAGCGCGACGAACGGCTGGGGCGTCGGCGGGACGATGTTCACCGCGATCTACTTCGGCGGCGAAGCGACACCGATCTGGCAGCGGGGCATCATCTTCTTCTGCGTGGCGATGTTCTTCTTCTTCGTCGGAGCCGCGATCGCCACCGTCTACGTGCGCTGGCGCGTGATCGGCATGGTGGTGTTCTTCTTCCTCTTCGGGGTGGCCGTCATCGGCGGCGCGCTCCTGATCTCGCTCACCCAGAGCTGGGATGCGGTGGGCCGCTTCTTCGTCACGAACGGCGCGGTCGGGGTCGCCCTCTGGCTCCTCGTGCCGACCGCCATCGCAGGACTGGCCGGTTACCTGGTGCTCCGGCGCGCGACACCGCGCTGACCGCGCACGGGAAGGGGATCCGAGAGGGGTCCCCTTCCCGCATCCGGTGATACATTCTCGGCAGTGGGAAAGGGGCACCCATGACACAGCGCATGGCCATCATCCCGGTCGTCCTGGCCGTCGGCATCGCACTCGCGGGCTGCTCGGGCGCACCCGAGGCCGAACCGACCGGGATCGAGACCTCGACCCCGGCGCCCGAGCCGACCGAGACCGGCGGTCCGGTGGTCCTCAGCTTCCGCCTCCCCGCCGACTGCACGGGGCTGCTGCCGGCGTCCCGTCGGCAGAGCTTCGAGAGCCAGGGCATCGAGCTGCTCGGCGGACCCGGCGGCAAATACCCCGACTACTACGCCGACCCCACTCCCGAGGAGCGGGCGGGCGGCATCTCCTGCGTCTGGGGCGACGAGGACGACGTCCAGTCGACCCTCACCGTCTCCGCGGCGCCGCTCAGCATCGACACCCGCGGCCCGATCATCGATGAGCTCATCGCGCAGGGACTCAACGAGGCGGTCGTCGACGACGGCATCAGCTACGCCCAGATCGGCGATGAGAACAGCGCGCCGGCCGTGCTCAACATCATCCGCGACGACAGCTGGATCTCGGTGATCCAGGCCACCGGCGGCGAGAAGTACTTCGACCTCGCCGTCGAACTGGCCGGCGAGGCCGCCGCACAGGTGTACGTGCCGTAGTGGCCGGAGTCCGGTTGCGGGCCGTCACCGACGACGACCTCGACGCGCTGTTCCTGCTGGAATCCGACGTCGAAGGCGCCGACATGATCGCCTTCCTCCCCCGCGAGCCCGGCGACCGGTCCGCATTCGACGCTCACTGGGAGCGCGTCCGGCGCGACCCGGACACCATGCTGCGGGTCATCGAGGCCGACGGCGGGTTCGCGGGCTACGCCGTCAGCTTCCTCATGAACGGCGAACGCCAGGTCGGCTACTGGGTCGTACGCGAGCTCTGGGGCCGGGGCATCGGCACCGCTGCCCTGCATGCGCTCATCGCCGAACTGCCGCAACGCCCGCTCTGGGGCAGCACAGCGGGCGACAACCTCGGATCGCAGCGGGTGCTTCGCAACGCCGGCTTCGTCTTCGACAGGGTCGAGCGCACCACCGCCCCGCGCCGCGACGGCGAGATCGACGAGCGGGTGTTCCGACTGGACTAGGGCTACCGGCTCACTCCAGGCCGAGCTCCTGGAATGCGGTGACCTGCATGCCGCCCGGCGCTTCCAGCCGGGCGTTCAGCGATCGCCACGGCGTCACGGTGGGGGGTGCGACCGGGGTCGCGCCGCCGGTGACCCACTCGGCGTCGGCGGCCGCCGCATCCGGGACCTCGAAGGCGATGCGCACCGTGAGCGGGTAGGTGTGGGCGACGCCCTCGCGACCGGTCTCGACGCGGTCGATGAAGCGCACCTGCTGCGGATTGGCCAGTTCGAGGGTCGCCGAGGGGACATCGAGGATGTGGACGCGGGCGCCGTCCTCCTCGGAATACGCCTCCCGCTCGGTCAGGCCGACCACGTCGCGGTAGAAGGCGAGGGCGGCATCGAGGTCGTCGGTCTCGAGCACGAGACGCAGCTGGCTGACGGTCATGGGGCGAGCCTACGGTCCTCCCCAGGCAGGGTGCTGGGTGGGTTGTGCACGGATCGAGGCCACGTGCGCGTGCGGCGAGCGCCGGGCGGCGACGATGGGGGCATGCGCGTCGCCACCACCGTGATCGAGGTCCCCGACCTCTCCGGGGTGGCGGGCGCGTCGGACCTGCAGCTGATCGAGCTGATGCGGGCCTGGGCTGCGGCGCGGCGACGGGTCGACGCGGGACTGGCCCGGTTGGCGGGCGTGGTGCGGTCACGATCGGCTCTCGAACTCGGCTATGACGGGCTCGCGCAGCGCTCTGGTGACCGCACCCCGGATGCGATGGTCGCCCGGATCACCGGAACCACCGGCCCCGAGGCCCGCACGTTCGTCACCGTCGGGGCGCTGCTCGATGCACCCGAGCCGTGGCTCGCTCCGGTAGCCGAGGGTGTCAGAACCGGGCGGGTGTCGGTCGGTACGGCCGCAGCGATCGGCGCCGGGCTCGGGGCACCCGATGCCGATGTCGCCGCGGACGACCTCGCCGACGCCGCGGCGGAACTGGTGGGGCTGGAGCTGCCTCCGGACAAGGCCGCCCGTCGCGCACGTGAGGCACGCGATGTGCTCGATGACGCCGGGGTCGCCGACCGCGAAGCACTGCTGCGCTCGAAACGGTACCTGCGCCTGACACCGCTGCCCGACGGGATGACCCCGCATCCACGGGCTCCTCGACCCCGAATCCGCCGCGCTGGTCACCAGCGCGGTCGACCTGGTCACCGCACCCCGCCGGGGCGGACCCCGATTCGTACGCGACGACGACGTCACCCGCGCCCGGAACATCGCGGACGACCCGCGGAGCACCGGCCGGCTCGCCCTCGACGCCCTCGTCGAGATGGTCCGCATCGCCGGCGCCGCCGACACCGGCCGCGTGTTCGGAACCCATCGACCCGCCGTCACCGTCCACGTCACGCTCGCCGACCTCGACCGCCGCCGCGGCGCCGCGAGCATCGACGGCCAGAGCGCCTCGGTATCCATCCGCACCGCCGAACGCATCGTCTGCTCCACCGGGTACCTGCCCGTGCGCTTCGGCAGCCGCGCCCGGCTCGACCTCGGACGCACCGAACGGTTCTTCACCGGCCCGATCGGCCACCCTCCTGGACCGAAGCGCACCACATCACGCCGTGGGAACACGGCGGCGCCACCGACATCGCCGACGGCATCCTGCTCTGCCGCCACCACCACATGCTCATCCACAAACAACGGGTGGAGCATCACCAGAACCGGCCGGCACTACACGCTGCACCCGCCACCCGGCGACCCGAGCGCCCGGATCACGCCACTCGCGCCCAAGAACCCGACGTACCTGCGGGCTACTTCAGGCTCTTCTGCATCAGCACGGTCCCGAGCCAGCGGCCGAACTTGAAGCCGACCCTGCCCATGTGTCCGATCGTCCGGAACCCGAACCGCTCGTGCAGCTTGATGGAGGCCTCGGCTCCCTTGTCGGCGATCACGGCCACCACCTCGCGAATCCCGGCCGCCTTCGCCCGCGCGAGCAGCTCGGTCATCAGGGCTGCGCCGAGACCATGACCCGTCGACGCGGGACCGAGGTAGATGGAGTTCTCCACGGTGAACCGGTAGGCGGCCCGCGCCCGGTACGGGATCACGTAGGCATACCCCAGCACCTGTCCACCCGGACTCACGGCCACCAGCCACGGGTAGCCGAGCTTGTCGACGGTGCGGAACTTCGCCCGCATCTCGGCCAGCGTGAGCGGATCCTCGTCGAAGGTGACCGTCGAGTTGGCGACGTAGTGGTTGTAGATCTCGCGCATGTGCGGGATGTCGCTGGGCTCGGCATCGCGGATCGTGAACGCGAACTCCGCGGGGGGAACAGGGGCGGGCCGGAGGTGCGCGGGCAGTCGCCGCCTCGGGTTGTACTCCTCTTCCAGCATCGGCGCGAGTCTACGCGGGCAGCTCCCAGCGGACCGGGGCGCCCCCGGCCGCGACCAGCAGCTCGTTCGCCCGGCTGAAGGGACGCGAGCCGAAGAATCCGCCCGACGCCGACAGCGGCGAGGGGTGGGCCGAGGCGATGACCGGGGTGGGGCCGAGCATCGGGCGCAGGGTGCCGGCGTCGCGTCCCCACAGGATCGCCACCAGCGGGGTCCCGCGCGCGACCAGGGCGCGGATCGCGAGTTCGGTGACCTCCTCCCAGCCCTTGCCCTTGTGCGAACCCGAGAGGCCGGCCTGCACCGTCAGCACCCGGTTCAGCAGCAGTACGCCCTGCTCGGTCCACGCCGTCAGGTCACCGTGGCGCGGAGGCGCGATGCCGAGATCATCGTGCAGCTCGCGGTAGATGTTCTGCAGGCTGCGCGGGATCGGGCTCACCGCACGGTCGACCGCGAACGACAACCCGATCGGATGCCCCGGCGTCGGGTAGGGGTCCTGACCCACGATGAGCACCCGCACATCGTCGAACGGGGCACGGAAGGCGCGCAGCACGTTCTCGCCCGCCGGCAGGTACCGCCGGCCCGCGGCGGTCTCGGCGCGCAGGAACTCGCCCAGCCGCGCGACCGTCCCCGCCGCCGGCTCGAGCACCCGCGCCCAGCCGGGATCGACGAGTTCCGCCAGCGGGCGCGGGCTCATGCGCCCGGCACCGGTCCCTCCGCGCTCCACGGGAACAGGATCCAGCGATCGGTGCGCTTCCACACGTAGGTCGGCTCGATCACGCTGCCCGGCTTGCTGTAGAGGCACACCGTGCGGACCTCGCCACCGCCGGCCTCGAGCAGCTGCAGCACCAGCGCGAGCGTCCGCCCCGAATCCGCGACATCGTCGACGAGCAGCACCTTCTGCCCCTCGAGCCCCGAACGATCCAGGCTCGGCGGCAGCACCACCGGCTCCGGCAGGCGCTGCTGGACACCGGTGTAGAACTCCACATTGAGGGTGCCGAGCGACTTGACCTCGAGCGCGTAGCCGAGGGCGCCCGCCAGCGGAAGCCCGCCGCGCGCGATACCGACGATCGCATCCGGCCGGAAGCCGTCGGCGACGATGGTCTGCGCCAGTTCCCGCGCCGCACGGCCGAACGACTCGTACGTCAGGATCTCGCGCTCGACCGCCACCCCATCAGGCTACCCAGCCGCTAGCATCCCCCCATGACCGACCGGCGCTCGCTCGGAGCCATCACCTTCTCGCTCGTGGGTTTCCTGTTCCTCGTCGAACTGAGTTCCGGCATCCTGCAGGGCTTCTACCTGCCGCTCATCCACGAACTGGTCGTGCACCTGGGGATCGAGGACGCCTCGTTCAACTGGTTCGAGGCCGCCCAGCTGCTGCTGTCGGCCATCGCCGTGCCGATCTTCGCCAAGCTCGGCGACATGTACGGGCACAAGCGGATGCTCGTCATCTCCACCGCGATCACCGCGGCGGCGAGCTGGTGGCTGGCCCTCACCGGCGACTTCTGGAGCTTCCTCATGGCCTGGGCTATCCAGGGCGTCTACGCCGCCTGGCTGCCGCTCGAGGTCGCGCTCATCTTCGATCGCGGCCGCCGCAGCGCGACCGGGGCCTCGCAGACCCGGCGCGCCGCCGGCTACCTCGTCGTGGCGCTGGAGGCCGGAGCCATCATCGGCGCCCTGTCCAGCAGCCGCATCTACGCCGCCACCGGCGAGAACGTGACCCTCACGCTGTTCGCCCCCGCCATCGCCGTCACCCTGGTGTTCTTCGCGGTGCTGTTCGGGGTGCCGGAGTCCGAGCCGCTCGCGGGACGCAAGCTCGACATCGCCGGGGTGATCATGCTCTCACTCGGGCTGCTGTTCATCACCTCGGGCCTCGCCTACCTGCGCACCGACCACGTGCAGTGGTGGTACGGGGCCGCGCTGATCGTCGTCGGCCTGGCCGCCCTCGTGCCGTTCGGCCGGCATGAACTGCGCCACCCGGACCCGTTCATCGACCTGCGGGTGCTGAAGAAGCCGACGATGTGGCCGGTGATCCTCACCGCCGGGCTGTTCGGCATCAGCGTGCTGGGCGCGCAGATCCCGCTGTCGACCTATGCCAGCACCCCGCGCGACGCGGGATACGGCCTCGGCCTCGACACCGATGTCATCTCCTACCTCATCGGGGTGTATCTGGTGTCGATGATCATCGGCGCCGTCCTGTTCCCGATCCTGTCCCGGCGGGCGACTCCGCGCATCGCGCTGATCGTCGCCGCCGGATTCGTCGCCGCCGGGTATCTGCTGTTCATCCCGCTGCACCATGAGGTCTGGCAGGTGCTCATGAACATGCTCATCGCCGGGATCGGGTCGGGCGCGCTCGTCGCGGCACTGCCCGCCGCCGCCGCGGCCGCCGCTCCGCGCGGTCAGACCGGGGTCGCCACGGGGCTGACCAACACGACCAAGACGATCGGCGGCTCGTTCGCCTCGGCCGTCTTCGGCATCGTGCTGGCCACCGGCACCGTCGCCGGGGTCGGCGCAATCGCCAGCTACGCCGGATACCTGACCACCTGGGTGATCTGCGGCGTCACCGCCCTGATCTGCGCGATCGTGCTCTTCTTCGTGCCGCGCCTGGCGTTCCAGGACGTCGAAGAGGATCTGCTCGTCGAGAGCAGCTAGTCGCGCGGGACCAGCGGCTGCCGGATCACCTTCGTGGCGGCGGCCTGCGCCACCGGACGCACCGTGACCAGGTCGAGGTTCACGTGCCCCGGCAGCTCGACGGCGTGGACGATCGCCTCGGCCATGTCCTCCGCGACGAGCGGCTGCTCGACTCCGGCGTACACGGCGTCGGCCTTGGCCCGGTCCCCCCGGAACCGGGTGATCGCGAAGCCCTCGGTGCGCACCATCCCCGGGGCGAGCTCGAGCACCCGGATCGGCTCGCCCGCGAGTTCGAGCCGCAAGACCGCCATGAGCGCGTGCTGGGCGTGCTTCGCCGCGTTGTACCCGGCCCCGTTCTCGTAGACCTCGTGCCCGGCGACCGAGGTGACGCTGAGGATGTCGGCGTGGCCGGCATCCCGCGCCCCCGCCCGGAGGCCGGGCAGCAGCGCCGCGATCATCCGCTGGGTGCCGATCACGTTGACCTCGAACATGGCGCGCCAGTCGTCGGGGTCGCTCAGCTCGACGCTCGCCGACCCGAACGCGCCCCCGGCGTTGTTGATCAGGGCGTGCACGGTGCCGGCCTCGGAGCGGATGCGGGCCACGTCGTCCGGATCGGTCACGTCGCCGGTGATCGCGCGGATGCCGTGCGAGGCCTCCAGCTCGGCGAGCCGGTCCGCGCGCCGCGCCACCCCGATCACGTCCCAGCCGTGCTCCGCGAACAACCGGGCGGTCGCCTGCCCGATGCCCGAGCTCGCGCCCGTGACCAGAACCCGCTTCCTGTGCTCCTGCGTCATGTCCTCAGTATTCCCTCCTAGGCTGACCCCGATGAACCAGCGCGCACCGCGGTCCGGAGCGATCCCGACCGCCACGTCATCCATCGATCAGCCGGGCGGGGCGGTCGATGAGCGCGGGGCGGCACTGAAGCCGCGCATCCGCATCCCGTTCTGGGACAACGCGCGGTTCGGCACGATCGTGCTCGTCGTGATCGGTCACGCGATCCAGCGCCAGACCAGCGACTCGAACAACGCCCTGACGCTCTACCTGTTCATCTACGCGTTCCACATGCCGGCCTTCGCCATCATCAGCGGGTACTTCTCCAAGGCCACCCCTCCGGGCACCCGGCAGATGCGCAAGATCGTCACCGACATCCTGTTGCCGTACCTGATCATGCAGTTCATCTGGTCGGCCGTGCAGTGGATCGTGGAGGGCGACCCGGGGCTGAACCTCACCGAGCCGCACTGGACGCTGTGGTTCCTGCTCGCGCTGGCCATCTTCCGCGTCGCGCTGCCCTACCTGGCGATGCTGCGCTGGCCGCTGCTCTGGGCGGTGATCGCCTCGGTCGCGGTCGGGTATGCGCACAACGTCGATTCCACGTTCTCGCTGTCGCGCACCATCGGGATCCTGCCGTTCTTCCTGCTCGGCTGGTACGTGCGCCAGTGGAAGGTCATGGACTGGTGGCGCCGGCTGCGGGCGCCCGGGGTGTGGGCGGTCCGCGCCGGCGCCGTCGCGCTGTTCGCCGGGTGGCTCTGGGTGATCATCGCCAACATCGGATTCTTCCGCGACATCCACCTGCAGGGCTGGTTCTTCTACGACGACGGCTACGAGCGCCTCGGCGACGACGCCTGGTCGGCCGGACTGATCCGGCTCGGGCTGATCGGGCTCGCCGTCGTGCTGAGCGCCGCGTTCTATGCCCTCGTGCCGCGTCGCAACACGGTCTTCACGGTGTTCGGCCAGGCGACGATGTACGTCTACCTGCTGCATTCCTTCGTGCTCTACCCCATCCGCGAGTCCGGGATCCTCAAGGACGACCACGCCTCGGCGGTGTGGCTGCTCACCATGGTGTTCGCCTCCCTCGCGATCTCGATCGCGCTGTCGAGCCCGCTGGTGCGCCGCGTGTTCCGGCCGCTGATCGAACCGAAGCCCGACTGGCTGTTCACTCACCGCGACGCCCGCTCCCGGCGCGAGCGGGCGGGCGGGTCGCGGGAGTCGCGGACCGACCCGACGGGTTCGCGGCGCGGCTAGCCGGCTTCGGCGACCGGCGCCGGCGCCGGCTCCGGCATCCGCTCCGGCACGCGGCGCGGCAGGGCGAACACCAGAGCGAAGGCCGCGAGCGCGAAACAGGCGCTGACGAACATGGCGACCGTGGCGGCGTGCCCGAAGGTCTCGGCGACCACCTCGGGGGTCGGGGCGACTCCGGCCGGGAAGTCCAGGGTGCCGAACAGCACCGAGCCGATCACCGCGATGCCGATCGCGCTGCCGATGCGCTGGGCGGTGCCGATGACGCCCGAGGCGGCCCCGGCCTCCGCCCGGTCGACGGTGGCGACGATGAACTGGGCGTTCGGCGCGATGAACAGACCCGACCCGACCCCGGCGAGCGCGAGCGGACCGAGGAGTTCCCAGTTGGTGAGCTCGGCGGGGGGGACAAGCAGCAGCACGAGCCAGAGCGCCGCGAGCCCCGTGGTCACCAGCGCGGTCCCGAGCAGCAGGGTGCTGCGGCCGAGCCGGCGGGCCAGGCGATCGCTCTGCGATGCGCCGACGATGCTGCCGAGGGCGAACGGGATCGAGACCAGCCCGGATTCCAGCGCGGTGTGGCCGAGGCCTGACTGCCAGAGGATCGAGATGGTGAAGAAGATGCTGGTGAAGGCCGCGAAGTAGACCAGCGCGAGGATCACGCCGCCCGTGAACGACGGATGGGAGAACAGGTGCGGGGGCACCAGCGGGTTCTTTCCGCGGCGTGCCACGAGCACCTCCCAGAGCGCGAAGAGCACCAGCAGCCCGATTCCGGCCGCCATCGAGACGTACGTCCAGGCCGGCCAGCCCTCCTGCTCGCCCTGGATCAGCGGGACGAGGATCGCCACCAGCGACCCGGCGAGCAGCACCAGGCCGATCAGGTCGGCGCCGCGACGCCCGCGTCCCTCGGCGCCGCCGGGAAGCAGCAGGAACGCAGCGACGACGGCGAGCACCCCGAACGGCAGGTTGACGAAGAAGATCGAGCGCCAGCCCTCCGCATGGCCGAGCCATTCGATGAGCAGACCGCCCACCAGCGGCCCGAGCGCCGACGAGACGCCGATGCTCGCACCCATGATGGCGAAGGCCTTCCCGCGTTCCCGCCCGGGGAACATCAGCTGGATCAGCGCGGTGACCGGCGGGAAGAAGATGCCGCCGCCGAGACCCTGCACCACGCGGGCGATGACCAGCGAGGTCGAGTCCTCGGCGAGGCCCGCCCACAGGCTCGCCCCGGTGAAGATGACCAGACCCGCGATGAACACCCACTTGTGGCCGATCCGGTCGCCGACCCGGCCGGCCGGGATGAGCGAGAGCCCGTAGGCCAGGGCATAGCCGGAGATGATCCACGACAGGGTCGCTTCGTCGGCATCGAGGCTGTCCTGGATGGTCGGCAACGCGACGTTGACGATGGTGGTGTCGAGCAACGCCATCGAGACGCCGAGGATGAGCACGGCGAAGGCGAGCCAGGTGGCGCGTGGGGTCACGTCGGATCCTTCCGGGATCTCTCGTCGGAGACGATCTCCGGCAGCTTCTGCACGAGTTCCTCGTGCCAGGCGATCTCGGCGCGCAGCCGGTCGCTCTTGTGTTTCATCACGTGCCGCTCGCCGACGCTGAGATAGCGCGCGATGAACTCGGTGTGCGCCTCGGTCTCGGCGAGCATGCCGCGCAGCCGGGTGAGGCGCGCCTGAAGCACCGCCGGCAGTTCGTCGGCCTCGTCGAGGTCGAACCGGGCGATGGCGAGATCGAACGGGTCGTTGCGCCAGACGACCTCGCTGAGGCCCTGCTGCCGCAACGTCCGCAGCGCCTCCCGGCCGGTGGCGGTGATGTCCCAGACCTGCCGCTCCGGGTAGGAGCCTTCGCGCTCGACGCGAAGCTCGTCGATGAGCTCCTCGGCGGCCAGGCGCCGGATCGCGCCGTACAGCCCCCCGACGGAGATGTCGGTCCACATGTCGATGTGCTCCTTCTCGGCCAGCTGGCGCAGCTGGTGCCCGTGCATCGGGCCCTCGATGTCGAGGGCGCCGAGGATGAACAGGCGGATGGATGACACGCGACTACTCTCACGCAAGTACTCGCTCGGGTCAACCGACCCGCGTGCGCTGTGTGACGCCCGGTTGCGCGCTGCGTCGACACTCCGCATGGCCGCGCCTAGCGTGGACGCACGCCCTTGAGAAGGAGAACCCCATGTCCGACTGGAAGTTCGAGACCGACCAGATCCACGCCGGCGCGGCGCCCGACCCGGTGACCAACGCCCGTGCCACCCCGATCTACAAGACGACCTCGTACGTCTTCAACGACAGCGCCCACGCGCAGAACCTGTTCGCGCTCGCCGAGTTCGGCAACATCTACACCCGTCTGATGAACCCGACCACCGACGTCGTCGAGAAGCGCGTCGCCGCGCTCGAGGGCGGCACCGCGGCGCTCGCCGTCGCATCCGGATCGAGCGCGATCACGTACGCGATCCTCAACATCGCCTCCTCCGGCGACCACATCGTCTCGTCGAGCTCGATCTACGGCGGCACCTACAACCTGTTCAAGTACACGCTCGCGAAGCTCGGCATCGAGGTCACCTTCGTCGAGAACCAGGACGATCTCGACGAGTGGACGGCCGCGATCCGCCCCAACACCAAGGCGCTGTTCGCCGAGACCATCGGCAACCCGCGCATCAACGTGCTCGACATCGAGGGCGTCGCCGGGGTCGCGCACTCCCACGACCTGCCGCTGATCGTCGACAACACGATCGCCACCCCGTACCTGATCCGCCCCTTCGAGTTCGGCGCCGACATCGTCGTGCACTCGGCGACCAAGTTCCTCGGCGGCCACGGCACCGTGATCGCCGGGGTCATCGTCGACGGCGGCAAGTTCGAGTGGTCGAAGCACGTCGACAAGTTCCCCGGACTGACCGAGCCCGACCCGTCGTACCATGGCGCCTCGTACACGACGGTGCTCGGCGATGCCATCGCCTACATCATCAAGATCCGCGTGCAGCTGCTGCGCGACACCGGTGCCGCCCTCTCGCCCGACAGCGCCTTCGCCCTCATCCAGGGCATCGAGACGCTGTCGCTGCGCGTCGAGCGTCACAATCAGAACACCCAGACGATCGCCGAGTGGCTCGAGAACCACGACGACGTCGCCTCGGTGAACTACGCGGGCCTGCCCTCGAGCCCCTGGTACTCGGCCGCCAACAAGTACGCCCCGAAGGGCGTCGGGGCCGTGGTGTCGTTCGAGCTCAAGGGCGGGGTGGATGCCGGCCGCGCCCTGGTCGAGAACGTCGCGCTCTTCAGCCACCTGGCCAACATCGGCGACGTGCGTTCGCTCATCATCCACCCGGCGTCGACGACCCACAGCCAGCTCACCCCCGAGCAGCAGCTGACCACCGGCGTCACCCCCGGACTGGTGCGCCTGTCGGTCGGCCTGGAGCACATCGACGACCTGATCGCCGACCTCGAGGCCGGTTTCGCCGCCGCCCGCAAGGTCGGCGCGGCGAGCGCCTCGGCCTGAGCACCGCGCCGCGCACGTAACAGAGGGCATCGCGCGGGAGAATTGCCGGATGGACTGGCAGACTCCCGAGGACGCGGTGCCCTCTGCGTTCGTCACGGAGTCCAACCGCCGCTCCCTGGCCGGTTCTCCCCCGGCCTCGGGGGCCTGGCGCGAAGGCGATCCCGCCGGAGACCGCCGCTTCCAGCCGATCGGCGCGCTGACCACCGAGCACGGCGCCCTCCTGGACACTGTCACGATCGCCTACGAGACCTGGGGCGAACCGAACGCCGACGGCAGCAACGCGGTGCTCGTGCTGCACGCCCTGACCGGTGACAGCCACGTCATCGGACACGCGGGGCCCGGGCATCCCACGGCGGGCTGGTGGTCGGGGCTCGTCGGGGCCGGGAAGGTCCTCGATCCGGCGGACTGGTTCATCGTCGCGCCCAACATGCTCGGCGGGTGTCAGGGGTCGACAGGACCGGCCTCGCTGGCATCCGACGGTCACGAATGGGGATCGCGCTTCCCGTACCTGACGATCCGCGACCAGGTCGCGGCGCAGCGCGCGTTCGCCGACGCGCTCGGCATCGAGCGCTGGGCCCTCGTCGTCGGCGGCTCGATGGGCGGCATGCAGGCCCTGGAGTGGGCGGTCGGGTCGCCCGAACGGGTCGAGCGCGTCGCCATCCTCGCCGCTCCCCCGATCTCCAGCGCCGACCAGATCGCGCTGAACTCGGTGCAGAGCGAGGCCATCCGGTTCGATCCTGCGTTCGCCGGCGGGGACTACTACGACGCCGGCGACGGGGGCGGCCCCCATCGCGGGCTCGCGCTGGCCCGGCGCATGGCGTTGCTGAACTACCGCTCGCCCTCGGAGCTGAACGACCGGTTCGAACGCAGCTGGCAGAGCGGGCTCAGCCCGCTCGGCGACGGCGGCCGGTTCGCCGTGGAGAGCTACCTCGACTTCCACGGCAACAAGTTCACGCGCCGTTTCGACGCGAACAGCTACGTGGTGCTGGTGGATGCCATGAACTCCCACGACATCGGTCGCGGTCGCGGGGGCGTCGCCTCCGCCCTCTCGCAGGCGACCTCGACCGCCCTCGTGCTCGGCATCGACAGCGACCGGCTGTTCCCGGTGCCCGGCCAGCAGGTGATCGCGAAGCATCTGCCCGGCAACATCGACGGGGACGTGCCGGTGGTGATCTCCTCGCCGTTCGGGCACGACGCGTTCCTGATCGAAGACGCCCTGGTGGGCGCCGAGCTGCGGCGGCTGCTAGAACACTGACATGACACGACGCCTGCCGGCAGCGATACTGACGTTCGTGGTGGTCGCGGCCGCCCTGACGGCCTGCGATCCGGCGCCGCCGAACGAGGTGCCCGACGGCGTGCGCATCTCGGTCTATCAGCCCCGGCCGGATGTGGCGAAGAACCGCATCGCCATCCAGGTGCACAACGACGGAACCGAGCCGGTCACGATCACCGGAGCAGAGCTGAACTCGAGCTTCTTCGCCGACCCGTTCAGCTGGGGTCACCGCACGGCCACCGTGCCCCCCGGCTACGCGGTCGACCTGAGGGTGGACATCCCGGTCGATGCGGACTGCACCGACGATGCCCCGGCGCGGCACACCGTGGTGTTCCACTGGACCCGCGGCGAGGACAGCGGGGTCGGCATGGTCACCCCCGACGACCCGTTCGAGGTGCTCGATCTGCTGCACGACGCCGCATGCCTCATCGACAGGAGCGAGGACGTCGCGACGCTCACGGCGCGCACCCTGACGGCCCCCGCATCCCAGCCGGCGCCCGCGGATCTGCTGGTCACGGTGTTCCCGCCGCCATCCTCCGCGGGATCGTTCACGATCGACACCGTGCACAGCACGACGCTGCTGAACCCGGCCGGTCCGGACGGGACCGGCGTCGCCGAGCTCGCGCTCGGCATCGAGGTGTCGGCCGCGGGACCCGCCGAGGTGCACATCCCGATCGTGCCGAACCGCTGCGATCCGCACGCGCTGGCCGAGGACAAGATCGGCACCCGGATCCCGCTCTATGTCACGCTCGACGACGGAACGCAGGGCCGCCTGGTGCTGAGCGCGAGCGACGACCTCCGGGCGCAGATGTACGCGTTCTACGGGGCGTACTGCGGCCTGTAGCCGGACACGGGAAAACAGGGCCGGGGGCCCGCCTCTCGGCGCGGCCCCCGGCAACCCCCCGGATATTTCCTCTGGTCTGACTGTACCCCGGTTATTGTGCCCCGGCGGCACCGCGTGGCACCCCCCGTTCGTGTCACAGCCTGTGTCACCATGGGCACCGACATGGACCTGATCGCCAAGGAACGGGAGCGCCTGCTGCAGCGGGCGGCCCGCATCTACGGTCTGAGTTTCACGGCCGTCGCCCTGATCTGCGCCGCGCTGCCCGGCGCCGTCGATGTCGTCGCCCTGCTGATCTCGCTGCCGCTGTTCGCGCTGCTGGTCTTCGCCCAGGTGCGGATGGGCATGAGCCGTTCGCTGATCTGGGTCGGCCTCGCGCTGGCGTCGGGGGCGGCGATCATCGGGGTGTACCGCTACGTCGGCACGGGCCCCTCGCCCGAGGCGGGCTACGCCGCGATCACCGAACTCGCCGCCGGGGGCCTCGCGGCCTGCGCCATCGTCCTCACCGGCAGCCTTCCGCGCATCCTGCTGCTGATCGCAGCGTTCCTGGTGATCGGCGGCGCCGCCGTCCTGGTCTCCGACGGCCTGGCCCACATGCTGCGCACCGGCGGCCTGGTCGTGCTCGGCTGGGTGGTCCCGAGTGCCATCGCGGCCTGGATCAGCGTCGGGGTGCCCCAGGTCGAGAAGCGCATCGCCAGCATCGGCCGCGCGCACCGGGCCGAACGTCAGGCCAGCGAACTCGAGGCCCAGCGGCGTCAATCGGCGCGGCTGCTGCACGACACGGTCCTGGCCACCCTCACGCTGCTCGCCCACTCCGGGGTGGGCGTGAAACCGGAGGCACTGCGCGAGCAGGCCGGCGACGACGCGCGGCTGCTGCGCCAGTTGCGCCTGGGGTCGAACCCGAACCCCCCTGCCGACGACGAGGAGTTCGTCCCGACCGAGACCTCGCCGATCCCGGTCGGCCATGAGCCCGTGCTCGGCACGACACTGGAATCGGTGCAGCAGCGCTTCAGCCGGATGGGCCTGCAGGTCAGCTGGCACGGGACCGGCCAGGTACTGCTGCCGAGCGACGTGCTCGATGCGTTCCTGCTCGCCCTCGCCGAGTGCCTCGAGAACGTGCGACGGCACTCCGGGGTCACGGAGGCGCACGTGACGATCACCGAGGACGAGACCATCGTCCGGGCGCTGGTCACCGACTCCGGCGTCGGGTTCGACATCAACGACATCGACGACGCCAAGCTCGGCTTCACCGAATCCGTCGTCGCGCGGCTGCGTGACGTGGGCGGCAACGCGCGGCTGTTCTCGGCCCCGGGTCCGGCACCACCGTCGTGCTGGAGGTCCCGCGATGACCGGCGGCACGTTCTCGGCCCCCGAGGAGAACACCCTCGGCGTCGTCATCACCGGCACCGGGCGCAAGCGCGTGAAGCAGCCGCGGCGATCCGGCCGGGTGGCCAACAGCGCCCACCGCGCCAGCCTCGGCGTCGCGTTCCTCGGGCTCGGCACCGCGATCATCGTCGGGCTGCGGGCCATCTACGGGTTCAGCTGGTTCCTGGCGCTGTGGAGCGGGGATGTCTACCCCAAGCCGATCGCGGCCCTGGCCTCGTGGATCGTGCTGGTCGCGGTTCTGGTCGGCGCGATCGTGGCGGCCCGGCTGACCAACGACCGGCTGCCGGACTGGGTGTTCGCGCTGTTCCTCACCGGTCTCGCGGTGTCGGTCGCGCTCGACCTCATCGCCGTGTGGGAACTGCACAGCGTGGGCCGGCACGCCACCGCGGCCATCGCCGCGGGGTTCACGCTGCTGGTCGTCGTGACGGTGCGCGGCCCGCTCGAGATCCTCGTCGCGGCCGGAGTGCTCGGGCTCGCACTCGCCGTGGTGATGTTCCTCGACGCCCCGGTCGGCGGGGTCGACGCCGACTGGATCGCACCCCAGGTCACGGCGCTGGCGGCAGCCGTGCTGCCCGCGGTGATCGGAGTGGTGATCATCGAGGCGTTCCGGCGCATGGTGCAGATCGAACTCGACCGCGTGCTCACCCAGAGCACGGTGTCGGCGCCGCGCTTCGCCGTCGGCATGCTCGCGTCGGAGGAACTGGCCAGGCTCGACCTCGCCGCCGAGGAACTGCTGGATTCCATCGCGACCCGTAAGACGGCTCTGCCGCTGGCGCCGAAGATGGCCTCGGTGGCGGCATCCCTGGCCACCGAGCTGCGCCTGCACCTCATCGAGGGCCGCCGCGAGACCTGGCTCTATCACGCGGTGAGCGAATCCGAGTTGCTCGGCAAGTCGGTGACCCTCGTCGACAAGTCCAGCCTCGCCGGCCTCCTCGATCCGCAACAGCGGGACGGCCTGCTCTCCACCGCCTGGCTGCTGGTCAGCGACACCACGAAGGCCAACCCGACGACGACCGTCACCGTGCAGATCGGCCCCGTCGAAGCCGGCGAGTCCGAGAGCGAGCTGCCGAGCCACAAACTGCTCGTCCCGATCACGATCACCACGACCGGCGTGCCACGGAATCGTGTCGACCCGACGATCTGGGACGCCATCGGCCGGGTCGGGCGTTACTCTGACTCCACCCAGGATTCCAGCCTGCGCGTCGACATCGAATGCATCGTGGACAACCCGGCCGACCAATAGTGCTTGTACCCAAGCCATGACCCAACCGGAAGGAGATCGACCGATGGCTCCCATCCGTCTCGCCCTCGTCGATGACCACAAGATGCTGCTCGGAGCCCTCACCGAGTGGATCCGCAACGCCGCCGACGACATCGACATGGTCGCCGCCGTCAGCACCTGGCCCGAGCTGCTGACCCACCCCGAGTTCCCGGTGGGGGTCGTGCTGCTCGATGTCGACCTCAAGGACAACATCCCGATCTCGCTGAAGATCTCGACCCTGAAGACCACGGGGGTCCGGGTCGTGCTGATGAGCACGTACTCCGAGCCCAACATCGTGCGTGAGGCCCTCGCCGCCGGCGCCCTCGGTTACCTCGTCAAGAGCGAGCCGGTGGAGATGATCGTCGAGGCGATCCGGGCCGCATCGCAGGGCGAGAGCTTCATCTCGGCCGAGCTCGACCTGGCCCTGAACGCCGGCGACATCGGCGGCGCGCCGAAGCTCAGCGCCCAGGAACGCCGCGTGATGGCGCTCTACGGCGGAGGCGAGCCGGTCAAGTCGGTGGCCTACGAGCTGGGCATCTCGGAGGAGACGGCGAAGAGCTACCTCAAGCGCATCCGCGAGAAGTACCGCGTCGCCGGGATCGACGTCGGCACCAAGGTCGCCCTGCGCAAGCGCGCGATCCAGGACGGCATCCTCATCCAGGACTCGCCGAGCGCGAGCTTCTAGTCTCGGCGCGCCCGCACGGCTCGGCGATCGAGCGCCCAGCCGGCGAGCGCCAGCAGCACCCCGGGGATCACCAGGAGGGCGCCGACCCAGATCGGCGCGACATACCCGAACCCGGCGGCGATCACCAGCCCGCCCAGCGCGGCGCCCAGGCTGTTGCCGAGGTTCAGACCCGAGTGATTCGCCGCGGCGGCGAGGGTCTGGGACTCGCCCGCGACATCCATCAGGCGGGTCTGGATGGCGGGACCGAGTGCACCTCCCGCGGCCACGACGAGGAAGAGTCCCGCGAACAACCCGACCGGGGTGGATGCGGTGAGGGCCAGCAGGGTCAGCGTCACCGCGAACGCGGCGAACGTCAGGAACACCGCCCGAAGCGGCCCCCGGTCGGCGAGCCTGCCGCCGGCCAGGTTCCCGACGGTCATGCCGAGCCCCGCCACGATCAGCGCCACCGGCACCAGGCCGGCATCGAGACCGGTCACCTCGGTGGTCAGCTTCGCGACGTAGGTGTACACCGCGAACAGCCCGCCGAATCCGATCGCCCCGGTGGCGAGCGCCACCCAGACCGGCAACCGGCCGAATCCGGCCAGCTCGCGACGGATGGTGGCGTGCGGATCCCCCGGTTGCGCGGGCACCGCGAGCGCGATGGCCACCACCGACAGCGCGAAGACCGCCGCGACGACGAGGTAGCCGGTACGCCATCCGGCGTTCTGGCCGATGAACGTGATGGCCGGCACCCCGACGACGTTCGCGATGGTCAGCCCCGACAGCACCAGGGCCACCCCGCGACCGCGGTTACCGGGGCCCATCAGCGAGGCGGCCACGAGCGAGGCGATGCCGAAGTACGCCCCGTGCGGCAGGGCGGCGAGGAAGCGCGCGACGAGGACCGCCTCGAAGGTCGGGGCCAGCGCCGACGCCGCCGTGCCCACCGTGAACGCGATCGCCAGAGCGATGAGCAGGCCGCGCCGGGGAAGCCGGGCCGCGAACGTCGCGATGGTGGGGGCTCCGACCACCACCCCCGCGGCGTAGGCCGAGATGACCCACCCGGTGCGGGCGATCGCCTCATCGGGGTCGCTCGCGGTCAGGGCGGGCAGCAGGTCGGCCGACATCTGCGGCAGCAGCCCCATCGCGACGAACTCGGTGGCGCCGATGCCGAATCCGCCGAGGGCGAGCGCGAGCAGGGCGAGACGGATGCGGGCGGGGCTCATCGGCGGGCCAGCGGCTGCGGTTCGTAGCGGATCGCCTCGACGACCGCATTCACCGCCCAGATCAGCAGGACCAGGTAGAGCACGTTACGCGCCGAGAGCACCAGCAGCAGGGTGAAGTCGAGGCCGAGCAGCTGGTTGTAGAGATACGGGTAGATCAGCTGGGTCAGCCCGGCGATCACCAGCGTGAGGACCGCCGGCGAGCGGAACGAGGGCCCGCGGCCGGTCAGCGACGCCGTCAGGCCGAGCGCCATCGGCACGGCCAGCCAGGTGACGAACTGCGGAGAACCCACCTTGTTGAACACGATGAGGGCCGTCGTGATCGCCAGCGTCAGCGGCGGCAGCAGCTCGGCAGCGGGCACCCCGCGCCGGATCGCCACGGCCCCGAGCACCAGCAGCCCGGCGGTCACCACCGCCAGCAGCGGGGTCATGACGGCGGCCGCGGCCACCGCACCCGGTCCGACAACCTGGAAGGTGAGGATCGCCTGGTCGTAGTACACGATGCTGCGGCTGGAGTGCGTGGCGAACGCGTCCCACATCCAGAAGGTGCCGATCGGCGACTCGACCTGCAGCCCGCGACCCGCCTGCTGGGTGATGAAGCTCAGGATGCGGGGCCCTGCCCCCAGCGCGAGCGCCACGATCGCGACGAGGGCGGATGCGATGGCCGCGGTGACGAGGATCCGCAGGCGGCTGCGCAGCGCGAGCACCGCTGCGGCGAGCAGTGCCGCCGGCCACACCTTGATCCAGGTGGCGATGGTGAGCAGCACAGCGGCCAGCCGCGGATAGCTCGCCAGGACGAGCACGCCGACCAGGGCCACGGGGACCGTGATCGAGTCGATCCGGCCGAGGGCGACCGGGCCGAGCAGCAGCAGGAAGCCCAGCCACCACCATCCGGCGTACGCCAGCCGGCGATCGCGGCCGAACCCGGCGAGCACCGCGAAGGCCAGCACATCGACGAGCATCACGAGGCTGAGCCAGGTGCTGGCGTAGAAGTCGGGCCCGAACACGTACGCGATCAGCATCGGGACGAGCGCCAGCACCGGGTAGACCCACACCGTGTCGATGCCGACCCAGATGCCGTTGTCCAGGCCGTTCTCGACCCAGTACCGGTAGATCAGGGTGACATCGCCGAGCGGCAGACCGGCGCCGTACAGACCCAGCATGCCGACCACGAAGTGGACGAGCACGAAGGCGACCCAGAGCACCACCGGATGACGGGCCAGATCGGCGCCCGCGGTGCGGATGCTGCCGGAAGGCGGCGCGGCATCCGTCATGTTCTCAGCGTAGCGGCGTCACGAAACGCAACCCGACGACCCCGGCCGCGTCGACCGGGCCAGAATGGAGGGACCCCACAGCGTAAGGAGTTCCCATGTCCCGCTTCACCGCACGACGCACCGTGGCCGCCGCACTGGCCGCCGCCACCGCTCTCGCCGTGGCCCTGACCGGCTGCCAGACCTCCGGCGGCTCGGAGTCCGGATACGTCACCGAGGGCAAGCTCACCATCGGCACCGGCGAGCCCGCCTACTACCCCTGGGTGATCGACGACGCCCCCGAGACCGGGCAGGGCTTCGAGGCCGCCGTCGCGTACGCCGTCGCCGAGCAGCTGGGCTTCGCCGAGGAGGACGTGGTCTGGGTGCGCACCACCTTCGACGAGGCGATCGCGCCGGGTCCGAAGGACTTCGACTTCAACCTGCAGCAGTTCTCGATCACGCCGGACCGCGCGAAGAACATCGACTTCAGCTCGTCGTACTACGACACCACGCAGGTGGTCATCACGACCGAGTCCTCCGCCGCCGCCGGAGCCGCCTCCATCGCCGACCTGAAGCCGCTGCTGATCGGCGCCCAGGTGGGCACCACCAGCTTCCAGGCGATCGAGGACGCCATCGCGCCGGATCAGGGCGCACAGGCGTTCAACACCAACGACGACGCGAAGCTTGCTCTCGAGTCGGGCCAGGTCGATGCTCTCGTCGTCGACCTGCCGACCGCGTTCTACCTGACCGGCGTCGAGCTCACCGGAGGCAAGATCGTCGGCCAGCTGCCCGAGAGCGAGGGCGGGGACCAGTTCGGGCTCGTCCTGGCCAAGGACAGCCCGCTGACCGCCGACGTGACCGCCGCCGTCGACGCCCTGCGCGAGGACGGCACGCTGCAGGCCATCGCCGACGAGTGGCTGGCCGACGCCGGCAGCGCGCCGGTGCTGAAGTAGCGCCTGCAGTAATCTCCACAGCATGACCACCGACGGCCCGGCGCCGAGCGCACTCGAGCTCGACCGCCGGGCCTTCCGGCGCCGCCAGAGCACCCGCTCGGTGCTGATCGGCGCGGCGAGCACCGTGGTGTTCGCGGTCGTCGCCTGGCTGGCGATCGTGAACGCTCCCGGCTGGCAGCGGGTGCAGGCGAGCTTCTTCGACGTCGAGGTGGCGCTGGCCGCGCTCCCCCGGGTGTTCGAGGGCTTCCTGCTCAACATCCGCGTGCTGCTGTTCGCCGCCGCCGGGGTGCTGGTGGTGAGCCTGGTCATCGCGACGATCCGCACGCTGCGCGGGCCGGTGTTCTTCCCGCTGCGCGTGCTCGCCGCCGGGTACACCGACCTGTTCCGCGGGATGCCGCTCATCATCGTGCTGTACCTGGTGGGCTTCGGGATCCCCGGCCTGCGATTCACCGAGGGACGCATCCCGCTGGAGCTGCTCGGCACGATCGCACTCGTGCTCACCTACTCGGCGTACGTGTCCGAGGTCTGGCGTGCCGGCATCGAGGCCGTGCACCCGTCGCAGCGGCTCGCCGCCCGCTCGCTCGGACTCAGCAACGGGCAGGCGCTGCGGGTCGTGGTCCTGCCGCAGGCGCTGCGCAAGGTGACGCCTGCCCTCATGAACGACTTCGTGGCGATGCAGAAGGATGTCGGCCTCATCTCGGTGCTCGGCGCCGTGGATGCGGTGCGCGGCGCTCAGATCGAGCAGTCCCACTTCGCCAGCTTCACCCCCTTCGTCGTCGCCGGTCTGCTGTTCGTGCTGCTGGCGCTGCCGATGATCCGCTTCACCGACTGGTACACCGCACGGCTCCGGCGCCGCGAGCAGATCGGCGAGGTGGTCTGATGGCGGTGCTTCAGGCGCACGGGCTGCGCAAGGCCTTCGGCGACAAGACCGTGATCGACGGCATCTCGCTCGATCTCGACCGTCACGAGGTCGTGGCGCTGATCGGCGCATCGGGCTCCGGCAAATCCACCCTGTTGCGATGCCTCACGCTGCTCGAGGGCATCGACGACGGCCAGATCCTGCTGGGCGGAACCGACATCAGCGATCCCCGCGTCAAGGTCGATGCGGTGCGCGCCCGGTTCGGCGTGGTCTTCCAGCACTACAACCTGTTCCCGCACCTGACGGTGCTCGACAACGTCACGCTCGGGCTGCGCAAGGTCCACCGGGTGCCGCGGGCCGAGGCCGAACGTCGCGGACTCGAGCTGCTCGATCGCATCGGCCTCTCCGAGCTGGCCCGCCGGCACCCCGACCGGCTCTCGGGCGGGCAGCAGCAGCGTGTCGCGATCGTGCGGGCGATCGCACCCGATCCCGAGGTGCTGCTGTTCGACGAGATCACCAGCGCGCTCGACCCGGAGCTGGTGGGCGAGGTGCTCTCCCTGGTGCGCGAGCTCGGCGCGGAGGGGGCCACGATCCTCATGGCGACCCACGAGATGGCGTTCGCCCGCGACGTCGCCTCGCGCGTGCTCTTCCTCGACGCCGGGCGCATCGTCGAGCAGGGCCCGCCCGCCCAGGTGTTCGGGGCACCCCGCGAGGCGCGCACGCGGGAGTTCCTCGCGCGGCTCGGCGCTAGCTGAGCAGTTCGGTCACCGCGGCGGGCAGCTGCTCGCACAGGTCGGTGACGGTGAACGGCCCGCCGGCCCCCGCACGTTCTCCCGCGCGGCCGTGCAGCAGGCAGGCGGTCGCCGCGAGTTCGGCCAGGATGCCGCGGTCGGCCTCGATCGCGGCAGCGTGCGTCGCGAGCAACGCGCCCAGCACCCCTGCGAGGGCGTCGCCGCTGCCGGCGGTCGCGAGCCAGGCGGTGGGTGCCTCGACGTGGTGGCGGGTGCCGTCCCCGGTGGCGATCACCGAGCGGTGCCCCTTCAGCAGAACCGTCACCCCCAGGTCGGCCGCCGCGCGCTCGGCGGCGGCGTCGGGATCGCCCTGCACGGTGGCCCGGTCGACCCCGAGCAGCGTCGCGAGCTCTCCCGCGTGCGGGGTGATCACCACGGGGCCGGTCGCACGCCCGATGCTGTCCAGGGCGCCGCTGTCGATGACGGTGGGGACGTCCTGCCCGAGCGCCCGGTCGAGCAGCGCGGCGGTCGCGGGGTCGCGATCCGCGGCATCCTGGCCGGACCCCAGCACCCAGGCCTGCACCCGGCCGGCCGCGGTGACGGCCTCGGGGCGGCGCTGCAGCACGAGACGGGTCGCCCGGCCGGGACCGAGGTAGCGCACCATGCCCACCCCCGTGTGCAGGGCGGCCTCGACCCCGAGGACGGCGGCCCCCGGATACCGGTCCGACCCGGTCACGAATCCCGCCACCCCGCGGCTGTACTTGTCGTCGTGCTCCCCAGGAACGCTGATCCACGGGCGGGCATCGGCGGCACCGAACGGATCGCTCATGCCTCCACCTCTTCGCGGGTCGGCGGGTCGGCTCCGGGTCGCGACACCGTGATGGCTGCGCAGCGCGCCGCGAACGCCACGACGCACTCCAGCCGGGCAGGCTCGATCGCCCGGAGCTCGTCGCGGCGTGCGGCCTCGAGCAGGCCCCGGTCGCCGAGGCCGGCGAGCAGGCCCGCCATGAAGGAGTCACCCGCGCCGATGGTGTCGGCGACGGGGCCGGTCTGCGCGGAGACATGCACCGTCCCCGATGCGGCGAGCGCGTCGGCTCCGTCCGCGCCGCGCGTGACGACGACGAGGGCCGGGCCGAGCGCGAGCCAGCGCACCAGGATGCGGGCGGGGGTGGCATCCGGATAGAGCCAGGCGATGTCCTCGTCGCTGGCCTTCACGATGTCGGCGAGGGCGACGAAGCGCTCGACGCGTTCGACGGCCGCGGCGTGCTCGCCCTGCAGCGCGGGACGGACGTTGGGGTCGAAGCTGACGATGGTGTCGGGGCGCATCCGGGCCAGCAGCCCCTCGATGGCGGTCGCACCGGGCTCCAGCGCGGCCCCGATGGACCCGGTGTGGACGGCGTCGAACTCCCCCGCTGCGACCTCGAGCGGGGCCGGATCCCAGGCGATCGCGAACTCGTAGCTCGCGGCCCCGTCGGCCCCGATGCGCGCCCGGGCGATCGGGGTGGGGCGATCCGCCACGGTCCCGGGCGTCACCCGCACCGCGCTGTCCTCGAGGTGACCGGCGATCGCGACCCCGTAGGGGTCGGCACCGAACGCCGCGTGCAGGGTCGCCTCGAGCCCGAGGCGCTGCACGCCGATGGCGACGTTGAGCGGGCTGCCGCCCGGGTGCACGACGTCCTCGACGATGTCGACGAGGGCCTCGCCCGCGACGAGGACGCGCGGGACGCGCGGGTCACGGCTGGCGCCGGGTGGCATCCTGCACCTCTCCCACGAGCACCTCGATGATGTCCTCGAGGAAGAGCACACCGAGGGTGTTGCCGGTGAACTTGTCCCGCACTCGGGCCACGTGACGCGGGTCCCCCACCGCACGCATGATCGCCAGGGCGTCCTCGAGCGGGGTGACCGGGGTCACCCGGCCCAGCTCGCGCAGAAGCCGGCGCGGGATCGGGGCGTCGTAGGCGTCGTCCCCGAGGCCCAGCACGTCCTTCAGGTGCACGTACCAGGCCAGTTCGCCGTCGTCGTCGACGATCGGGTAGCGGCTGAATCCGTGCTGGGCGACCGCGTGCTCGAGGTCGGCGCGCGAGGACCCGATCGGCAGCGCGACGAGCTCCGAGGTGCGCACCAGGACGTCCTCGACGGTCTTCTCGGTGAACTCGAACGCGTTCGACAACGTGCCGGTGCTGTCGGTGATCACGCCCTCGCGGGTCGAGGTCTCGACGATCGTCGCGACCTCCTCGTAGGTGAATGCGCTGGTGGCCTCGTTCTTCGGCACGACGCCGAACAGCCGCAGCACGGCGTTGGCGACGGTGTTCAGCAACCAGACGATCGGCGTCAGCAGTCGCGCGAGCTGCACGAGCGGCGGCGCGAGGATCAGCACCACCCGATCGGGGACCGCGAACGAGAGGTTCTTCGGCACCATCTCGCCGAGGACCACGTGCAGGAACGACACCACGACGAGGGTGATGACGAACGCCGAGGTGCCCACCACCTCATCCGGCAGCCCGGTGACCGCCAGCGGCACCTCGAGCAGATGGTGGATCGCCGGCTCGCTCACGTTGAGGATCAGCAGCGAGCACACCGTGATGCCCAGTTGGCACGTGGCCAGCATGCGGGTGGCGTGCTCCATCGCGAACAGGGCCGTCCGGGCGGCGCGCGAGCCCTCCTGGGCGCGGACCTCGATCTGCGCGCGACGGGCGGCCAGCACGGCGAACTCGGCGCCGACGAAGAAGGCGTTGACCAGCAGCAGGATGCCCAGCCACGCGATGCCCCACCAGTCGGTCATGCGCGTCCCCCCTCGGCCGGGTCCGCCGCGGGAGCGGGGGCGGGAGTGAAACGCAACCGGTCGATCCGGCGGCCGTCCATGCGCTCGACACGGAAGACGCCTCCGCTGACGGTGACGGTGTCGCCGACCTTCGCGATCCGCCCGAGTTCGCTCATCACCCAGCCCGCGACGGTCTCGTACGGGCCGTCTTCGGGGACCCCGATCTGGGCGCGATCGAGCAGTTCATCCGGGCGCAGAGCGCCGGGGAACAGCCAGGAGCCGTCGGTGAGGCTGCGGCTGATGCCGGCGCGCGGCCGGTCGTGCTCGTCGGCGACCTCGCCCACCAGTTCTTCGACGAGATCCTCGAGCGTCACCACCCCGGCCGTGCCGCCGTACTCGTCGACGACGAGGGCGATCTGGAACCCGCGACCGCGCAGCTCGCCGAGCAGCATGGCCAGGGGCATCGTCTCGGGCACGCGCAGGATGTCCTCCTGCAGGGCCGAGACCGGAACCTTCGCCCGGCGGTCGCGGGGGACGCTCGCCGCCTGCTTGACGTGCACGAGGCCGGCGATGTCGTCGATGTCCTCCTCCATGACCGGGAACCTCGACAGGCCGGTCCGGCGCGACAGGGCCAGCACCGCATCCGCATTGTCCGTCCGGCCGACGGCGTGCACGCGCGGACGCGGCGTCATCACGTCGGCGGCGATGTGGTCCGAGAAGGCGAGCGTGCGGCTGAGCAGCGTCGCCCGACCCTGGTCGAGCACGTGCAGCCGCGCCGAGCGGGCCAGCAGGCTCTTCAGCTCGTCGGCCGTCCGGGCCGAGCTCAGCTCCTCTTTCGGTTCGATCCGCACGGCGCGCAGGATCGCGTTCGCGGTGCTGTTGAGCAGCCAGACGAACGGCCGGAACACCGCGGTGAAGACGATCTGGAACGGCACGACGATCTTCGCCACCTCGCGCGGAAGCGCCAGCGCGAAGTTCTTGGGCACCAACTCGCCGACGATCATCGACAACAGGGTGGCGATGGTCACGGCGAGCACCGTCGCGATCGGCCGCACGCCGCCCTCCGGGATGCCGAGCCCGGTGAGCGGGGGCGCCAGGAACGCGCTGAACGCCGGCTCGAGCGTGTAGCCGGCCAGCAGCGTGGTGAGGGTGATGCCGAGCTGGGCGCTCGACAGGTGGGTCGCCGTGGTGCGCAGTGCCAGGATCACCGGCCCGAGCATCGACTCGCCGCGCTGCTGCCGCGCCTCGAGCTCGGCCCGGTCGAGATTGACCAGCGTGAACTCGCTGGCGACGAACAGGCCGGTTCCGATGGTGAGCAGCAGCCCGATGATGAGCAGAAGGATCTCGTGGCTCATCGCGGGGACCTCGGCGGTCTCGCAGACGGAGGGTCGTCCATTGTCCGGCGAGTCTAGCGGGCTACGCCTGGTTCTTCGCCGCCGCCTTCGCGGCCTTCTTGAACTCCCGGACCTTGCCGAGGGACGCCGGGTCGACGATGTCGGCCACCGATCGGTACGAACCCGGCTCGCCGTAGGCGCCGGCCGCCTCGCGCCAGCCGGAGGCCTCCAGTCCGTACTGCTTGCCCAGCAGCGCCAGGAAGATGCGCGCCTTCTGCGCCCCGAACCCCGGCAGCGCCTCGAGCCGGCGCAGCACCTCCGCCCCGTCCGGGGCGTCGCGAGTCCAGATCGCGGCGGCGTCGCCCGCCCAGTCCTCGGCAACCGCTGCGCACAGCGCCTGCACGCGTCCGGCCATCGACCCGGGGAAGCGGTGCACGGCGGGCGGGGTCCGGCAGATCTCCACGAAACCCTCGGGGTCGTGGGAGGCGATCCGGGCCGCGTCGAGGTGCCCGAGGCGCTGTCGCAGCTTCGCGGGACCGGCGAACGCGGTCTCCATGGGGATCTGCTGGTCCAGCAGCATGCCGATCAGCAGGGCGAGCGGATCGCTCGAGAGCAGCTCGTCGGCCTCGGCATCCCCGGTGATGTGCAGTTCCACGAGAGTCATTTCATCACGGGACGGGTGCTCGGGTCTCGATACGCCGCTTCGCGGCTACTCGACCACCGGGTCACCAGCTCACGGGCAGCGCCTTGCCCTCCTCGTAGCCGGCGGCGCTCTGGATGCCCACGGTCGCGCGCTCGTGGAAGGCCTCCAGGTCGGCGGCCCCGGCGTAGGTGAACGAACTGCGCACGCCGGAGGTGATCATGTCGAGCAGGTCCTCCAGCGAGGGCCGCAGCGGATCGAGGTAGATGCGCGAGCTCGAGATGCCCTCCGCGAACAGCTCCTTGCGGGCCAGTTCGTAGGGGTCCAGCCCGCCGAACCGGGCATGCACGGCCTTCGTGGAGGCCATGCCCCAGCTCTGCTTGAACACCCGCCCGGTCTCGTCGGTCTCGAGGTCCCCCGGCGCCTCGACGGTTCCGGCGAACCACGAGCCGATCATGACGGATGCGGCCCCGGCCGCCAGCGCGAGCGCGACATCGCGCGGGTAGCGCACCCCGCCATCCGCCCAGACGTGCGCGCCGGCCTCCCGGGCGGCGAGGGCCGTCTCGTGGACCGCCGAGAACTGCGGGCGCCCGACGGCGGTCATCATGCGGGTCGTGCACATGGCCCCCGGACCCACGCCGACCTTGAGGATCTGCGCGCCCGCTCCGACCAGATCGTGGACCCCCTCGGGGGTGACGATGTTCCCGGCGACCAGGGGCAGCCCCAGATCGAGTGCGGCGACGGCCTCCAGGGCGCGGAGCATGCCCTCCTGGTGACCGTGGGCGGTGTCGAGCACGAGCACGTCGGCCCCCGCATCCGCCAGCGCCCGCGCCGTGCCGGCCGCATCGCCGTTGATGCCGAGTGCGGCGGCGACCCGGAGCCGGCCGCCGGCGTCGAGAGCGGGCGCGTAGATCGTGCCGCGCAGCGCGCTCTTGCGGCTGGTGGTGCCGCCCGCCGCCACCCGCGCGAACTCGTGGCCGCCCGCCACCAGGGTGTCGAAGGCGTCGCGGGCGTCGAGCACATCGATCAGGGGCACCGCATCGAGGTCGACGCCGGCCAGCCGCGGATCGCGCGGGTCGAAGGGGTCGTCCCAGACCGGGGAGGAATCCTTGACGGCGGCGATCGCGGTGACCATGTCCCCCATCGACAGATCCTGCGGCAGCACGCCGAGCCCGCCGCGGCGGGCGAGCGTCGCGGCGAGGCGCGGGCCGGTGACCGAGTTCATGTTCGCCGCGACGATCGGCAGGGTCGCCCCGGTGCCGTCCCCGGGCGAGAGGTCGACATCGAGCCGGCTCGTCACGCCGGAGCGACTCGGCACGAGGAACACGTCGGAGTAGGTCAGGTCGTGCGGCGGGGCGGGCGTCGAGAAGCGCATGGCATCAACGCTACGACCAGGAAGAGCGAATAGGCTGGGGGCACAACCCCTGCACGCCACCTGCATAGACGAGAGAGTGGGCGATTCAGCCGTGTCAGACCCGGTGACCGGGACCGTTCCCGACGATGGGAACTCCGGAGAGTTCGGTGCCAACGAATGGCTCGTGGACGAGATGTACGAGAGGTACCTCGTCGACAAGAACTCGGTCGATCAGAGCTGGTGGCCGATCCTCGAGGCGTACCACCCGGTGACGGATGCGGTGGCCGACCCGACGCCGACCGCCGCGATCCCGATCGTCGCGCCCCCCGCATCCGCCGAGATGCCCGCCGCCGCGCCGGCCCCCGCCCCCGCCGAACCAGCCCCCGCCACCGGCGCGACGCCCATCGCACGCACCACCTCCGCTCCGGCGAAGCCCCAGCCGATCCCGGCCGAGGCCCCGCAGACCGCGAGCACCCCGGTGACCGAGGAACAGCCCGAGACCGAGGACGCCGACGTCGTCACCACGCTCAAGGGCATGAGCAAGACCCTCGCCACCAACATGGACGCCAGCATCAGCGTCCCCACCGCGACGAGCGTGCGCACGGTCCCGGCGAAGCTGATGATCGACAACCGCATCGTCATCAACAACCACCTCAAGCGCGCCCGCGGCGGCAAGGTCTCGTTCACCCACCTGATCGCCTGGGCGATGGTGCAGGTGCTGAAGGACTTCCCCAGCCAGAACGTGTTCTACGACGAGCGCGACGGCAAGCCGAGCGTCATCGCCCCCGCCCACACCAACCTCGGCATCGCGATCGACCTGCCCAAGCCCGACGGCACCCGTTCGCTTCTGGTACCCGGCATCAAGCGCGCCGACACCATGACCTTCGCCGAGTTCCTCGCCGCGTACGAGGACGTGGTCGCCCGCGCCCGCGCCAACAAGCTCACCGCGGCCGACTTCCAGGGCATCACGATCTCGCTGACCAACCCCGGCGGCATCGGCACCGAGCACTCCGTGCCGCGTCTGATGAAGGGCCAGGGCTGCATCGTCGGCGCCGGCGCCCTCGAATACCCGGCCGCGTTCCAGGGTTCGAGCCCGAAGACCCTCGCCGAGCTCGGCATCGGCAAGACGATCACCCTGACCAGCACCTACGATCACCGCGTCATCCAGGGCGCCGGGTCCGGCGAGTTCCTGAAGCGCGTGCACGAGCTGCTGATCGGCGAGAACTCGTTCTACGAGAACATCTTCGCCGCGCTGCGGATCCCCTACGACCCGATCCACTGGGCCGAAGACATCAACGTCGACCTGTCCGAGCGCCTGAGCAAGACCACCCGGGTCAACGAGCTGATCAACTCCTTCCGGGTGCGCGGGCACCTGATGGCCGACACCGACCCGCTGGAGTACAAGCAGCGCTCGCACCCGGACCTCGAGATCGGCAGCCACGGGCTGACCTTCTGGGACCTCGACCGCGAGTTCGTCGTCGGCGGTTTCGCCGGTAAACGCGCCGCCCTGCTGCGCGAGGTGCTCGGCGTGCTGCGCGACTCGTACTGCCGCACCGTCGGCATCGAGTACATGCACATCCAGGACCCGGAGCAGCGCGAGTGGTTCCAGGAACGCCTCGAGCGCCCCTACGAGAAGCCCACCAAGGACGAGCAGCTGCGCATCATGGGCAAGCTGAACGAGGCCGAGGCCTTCGAGACCTTCCTGCAGACCAAGTACGTCGGTCAGAAGCGCTTCAGCCTCGAGGGCGGCGAGTCGACGATCGCGCTGCTCGACGAGATCCTGCAGGGCGCGGCCGAGGCCGGACTGGCCGGGGTCGCCATCGGCATGGCCCACCGCGGCCGGCTGAACGTTCTGACCAACATCGCCGGCAAGACCTACGGCCAGATCTTCCGCGAGTTCGAGGGCACCCAGGACCCGAAGACCGTGCAGGGCTCGGGCGACGTGAAGTACCACCTCGGCACCGAGGGCACCTTCACCGCGGCCTCCGGCAAAGAGGTGCCGGTCTATCTCGCGGCGAACCCCTCGCACCTCGAGGCGGTCAACGGCGTTCTCGAGGGCATCGTGCGCGCCAAGGTGGACCGCAGCGGCGCCGCCGACTCGGTGCTGCCGATCCTCGTGCACGGCGACGCCTCGATGTCGGGGCAGGGTGTCGTCGTCGAGACCCTGCAGATGTCACAGCTGCGCGCCTACAAGACCGGCGGCACCGTGCACGTCGTCATCAACAACCAGGTCGGGTTCACCACCCCGCCGACCGAGGCGCACAGCTCGGTGTACTCCACCGATGTGGCCAAGACCATCCAGGCGCCGATCTTCCACGTGAACGGCGACGACCCGGAGGCGGTGGTCCGTGTCGCCGAGCACGCCTTCGCCTACCGCCAGCAGTTCAAGCGCGACGTCGTCATCGACCTGATCTGCTACCGCCGGCGCGGGCACAACGAGGGCGACGACCCCTCGATGACCCAGCCGCTGATGTACAACCTCATCGAGGCCAAGCGCAGCGTGCGCACCCTGTACACCGAGGCCCTCGTCGGCCGCGGCGACATCAGCGCAGAAGAATACGAAGCGGCGCACAAGGACTTCCAGGACCGCCTGGAGCGTGCGTTCGCCGAGACCCACGCCGCCCAGACCGGCACCGTCGACGTCGTCGCCGAGGGCTCCCCCGACGACAAGGGCGCCCAGGTCGCGGTCGCCGATCTCGACAAGCCCGACACGCAGCAGGCGGATGCGGTGGCCGCAGCCGGCGAGCCCGCCTCGACGGCGATCGATGCCGGCGTGGTCTCGCTGATCGGCGACGCCCACGACAACCCGCCGGCCGGCTTCACCGTGCACCCGAAGCTGCAGCAGCTGCTGAAGAAGCGCTTCGAGATGAGCCGCAACGGCTCGATCGACTGGGGCTTCGGCGAGTTGCTCGCGCTCGGCTCGCTGCTGCTGGAAGGCACCCCGATCCGGCTGGTCGGGCAGGACTCCCGGCGCGGCACGTTCGTCTCGCGGCACGCCGTCTTCCACGACCGCGACAACGGCCAGGAGTGGCTGCCGCTGGCGAATCTGGCCGAGAACCAGGCGCGGTTCTGGATCTACGACTCGCTGCTCAGCGAGTACGCCGCGCTCGCCTTCGAGTACGGCTACTCGGTCGAGCGTCCCGACGCCCTCGTGCTCTGGGAGGCCCAGTTCGGCGACTTCGCCAACGGCGCCCAGACCGTCATCGACGAGTTCGTCTCCAGCGCCGAGCAGAAGTGGGGCCAGCGCTCCAGCGTCGTCATGCTGCTGCCGCACGGCTACGAGGGTCAGGGTCCCGACCACTCCTCGGCCCGGATCGAGCGCTACCTGCAGCTGGCGGCCGAAGAGAACATGACGATCGCGCGGCCGTCGACCCCGGCCTCCTACGCCCACCTGCTGCGCCGTCAGGCCTACGCCCGCCCGCGCCGGCCGCTGATCGTGTTCACCCCGAAGTCGATGCTGCGCCTGAAGGGTGCCACGAGCGAGGTGCACGAGTTCACCTCCGGCCGCTTCCAGCCGGTGCTCGACGACACCCGCGACATCGATCCCGGTGCCGTGAAGCGCGTGCTGCTGCACTCGGGCAAGATCCACTACGACCTGCTCGGCGAGCTGGCCAAGCGCGACGACGCCGCAGCGTTCGCCCTCGTCCGGCTCGAGCAGTTCTACCCGATGCCGGTCGATGAGCTGAACGCGGCCCTGTCGCGCTACCCCGCGGCCGAGGTGGTCTGGGTGCAGGACGAGCCGGAGAACCAGGGCGCCTGGCCGTTCATCAACCAGGAGTACGTCAAGCACCTGCAGGGCCGCACGATCCGGGTGGTGTCGCGTCCCTCCGCGGCGTCGCCGGCGGCCGGGTCGACGAAGGTCAGCGCCGCACAGCAGGTGACCCTGCTGGCCGAGGCGCTGCGGTTCTAGCCCAGGATCTCGAGCACCCGCGCCCGCAGTTCCTCCGGGGCGGTCTCCTGGCAGGCCCGCTGCACCTTCTGGGTGATGGTGAGCCCCACCAGGTGCTCCCCCGTGCAGTCCTCGCAGTTCTCGAGGTGCTCGGTGATGTCACGGAAGTCCTCGGCGCTGAGCTCGCGGTGAAGGTACTCCTCGAGTTCCGCCTTGGCCTTCTCGCAGCCGCAATCCGTCATTTCTTGCTCCCGGAGATGGCGTCTTCAGAGAATCCGCGCTGACGCGCGTAGTCGGCGAGCCGTTCACGCAGCAGCCGGCGGCCACGATGCAGCCGGCTCATGACGGTTCCGACGGGTGTCTTCATGATGTCCGCGATCTCCTGATACGCGAACCCCTCCACGTCGGCCAGGTACACGGCCAGACGGAAGTCTTCGGGGATCGACTGCAGCGCCTCTTTGACGTCGCTGTCGGGAAGGTGGTCGATGGCCTCGGCCTCGGCCGACCGGGTGGTGCGACCCTGGGTGAGCGACTCGGCCGAGCCGAGCTGCCAGTCCTCGAGGTCGTCGATGGTGTTCTGGTACGGCTGCCGCTGGTTCTTGCGGTAGCTGTTGATGAAGGTATTGGTGAGGATGCGGTACAGCCACGCCTTCAGGTTCGTGCCCTGCTGATACTGCGCGAATGCCGCGTACGCCTTGGTGTAGGTCTCTTGCACCAGGTCGCCGGCATCGGCGGGGTTGCGCGTCATGCGCATCGCGGCGGCGTAGAGCTGATCCATGAACGGGATCGCCTGCTCTTCGAAGAGGGCACGCAGCTGCTGCGGTTCCGGGGTCGCGTCAGTCATCGCCAGTGAGCCTATCTTCGATGACCCGATGGCGCGCTCCAGGACGGCGGCTGTCATACCCTTGACAACCGATGGGCCTGTCACGCTATTCCGACCGCGACGCGGACATCCTCGGCGACCGTGAGCCGGGCGCGACCGAGGCGCCGGGCCCGTGGGTGGCACCGGTGGCATCCGCGGCCCTGGATGCCGTGGTCACCCTGCCCGGATCGAAGAGCCTGACCAACCGCGAGCTCGTGCTGTCGGCGCTGGCCGAGCGCCCTTCCGTGCTGCACCGGCCGCTGCGGGCCCGCGACACCGACCTGATGGCCGAGGCGCTGCGCCTGCTCGGGGCGGAGATCCGCGAGAACGGCGACGAGTGGATCGTGACGCCCGGCGAGGTCCGCGGCAGCACGTCGATCGACGCGGGGCTCGCCGGCACCGTGATGCGCTTCATCCCCCCGGTCGCCGCGCTGGCGCTCGGCCCGGTGGCCATCGACGGCGACGAGCACGCCCGCAACCGCCCAATGCGCACCACGATCCAGGCGCTGCGCGACCTCGGGGTCGAGGTCGACGACGACGGCCGCGGCGCGCTGCCGTTCACCATCCACGGCGCCGGAGGCGTCGAGGGCGGAGAGCTCAGCATCGACGCGTCGGCCTCGAGCCAGTTCGTCTCGGGCTTGCTGCTCGCGGCACCGCGGTTCGAGCGCGGGCTGACCCTGCGCCACACCGGCGAGCGCCTGCCGAGCCTGCCGCACATCGAGATGACGATCGCCTGCCTCGCCCGGCGCGGCGTCGCCGTCGAGAGCCCGGAACCCGGGGTCTGGGTCGTCCCGCCCGCGCCGATCCGCGGTGCCGGTCTCGACATCGAGCCCGACCTGTCGAACGCGGCACCGTTCCTCGCGGCCGCGCTGCTCGCCGGGGGCAGCGTCACCATCCCGGGCTGGCCGGCCGAGACCACCCAGGTGGGAGCGCTCGTGCCGGGTCTGCTCGAGCGATTCGGTGCGGTCGTGCGCACTCGCGACGACGGCGCGCTGACCGTGGATGGCGGGGCCGGCCTCCGCGGCGGCGCCACGCTGCCCGGCCTCGACCTCGACCTCTCGGCGGGGGGTGAGCTCGCACCCACGTTCGCGGCGCTGGCGGCCCTCGCCGCATCCCCCGGCCGCATCACGGGGATCGGGCACCTGCGCGGTCACGAGACCGACCGGCTGGCCGCCCTCGCCCGGGACCTCGTCGGTCTCGGAGCGCGGGTCACCGAGCTCGACGACGGGCTGGCCTTCGAGCCGGTCGGCCCCGGTGCCCTGCACGGCGGGGCGTGGGCGAGCTTCGCCGATCACCGCATGGCGACGACCGGCGCGCTGATCGGACTCGTGGTGCCGGGCGTCGATGTCGACGACATCGACACCACGGCGAAGACGCTGCCCGGGTTCGCCGGACTCTGGCAGCGGATGCTGCGCGGAGCGGAGCAGACCAGTTGGCTCACCCTGCCGGAGGCCCCGTGAGCTGGCTCTCGGACGACGACCCCGACGACGACCGCGAGTTCGGCGACTGGGACGAATCCGACGCCCGGGTGCGACCCAACCCGAAAGGCAACCGCCCGCGCACCAAGACCCGTCCCGAGCACGAGGACGCGATCGAGGGACGCGTGCTCTCGGTCGATCGCGGGCGATACACCGTGCTCGCCGACGAGGACGGCCCCGGCGAGCGCGTGCTCACCTGCACCCGCGCCCGCGAGCTGCGCGACCAGGCGATCGTCACCGGTGACCGGGTGGATGTCGTGGGCGACACCAGCGGCGACGAGGGCTCCCTCGCGCGCATCGTCCGCATCCGCCCGCGGACCACCCTGCTGCGCCGCAGCGCCGACGACACCGACGAGGTCGAGCGCGTTGTGGTCGCCAACGCCGACCAGCTGATGATCGTCGTCGCGGCGGCCAACCCCGAACCCCGTCCGCGCCTGGTCGACCGGTACCTGGTCGCCGCGTACGACGCCGGCATCGCGCCCCTGCTGGTCATCACGAAGACCGACCTGGCCGACCCGGGGCCGTTCCTGGCGAACTTCGCCGCACTCGGCATCCCGGTCATCACCAGCTCGCAGGACGCGTTCCCGATCGAGGAGCTGACCCCCGTACTGGCCGGGCACACGACCGTCGCCGTCGGGCACTCCGGGGTCGGCAAGTCGACCCTGGTGAACGCGCTCGTGCCGGGCACCGACCGCGCCGTCGGCCACGTCAACGAGGTCACCGGGCGCGGGCGGCACACCTCGTCGTCGACGGTCTCGCTGCGCGTGCCCACCGGCGGCTGGATCATCGACACCCCCGGGGTGCGCTCGTTCGGGCTCGGGCACGTCGACGTCGCCAACGTGCTGCGCTCGTTCACCGACCTCGCCGCGGTGGCCGAGGAGTGCCCGCGCGGCTGCACGCACCTGGCCGACGCCCCCGACTGCGCACTCGACGAGGCCGTCGCCGACGGACGCCTGGCAGCCGAGCGCGTCGATTCGATGCGACGACTGCTCGGTACCCTGACAGGGTGACCTCCGCCGCATCAGCCCTGGACTACTCCGACGACCTCGCCGTCGCGCTCGCGCTCGCGCACGAGGCCGACCTCATCGCCATCGACCGGTATCGGGCGCAGGACCTCGACGTGCAGTTGAAGCCCGACCGCTCGCAGGTCACCGACGGAGATATCCGGGTGGAACGCATGATCCGGGACCACCTGGCGCAGGCCAGGCCCGCCGATGCGATCCTCGGCGAGGAGTTCGGCGGCGGCGACCCGCACGCCCCCGGCCGGCAGTGGATCCTCGACCCGATCGACGGAACCTCGAACTTCGTGCGCGGGGTGCCGATCTGGGGGCTGCTGCTCGCGCTCGTCGTCGACGGGGTGCCGCAGGTCGGCGTGGTGAGCGCCCCGGCGCTCGGGCGACGCTGGTGGGGTGCCACCGGCCTCGGCGCGTGGGCGGAGGCCGACGGGCAGCCCGCGCGCCGCATCCGGGTGAGCGGGGTGACCGATCCGGCCGACGCGACCCTCAGCTACAACAGCCTGAAGCACTGGGACGAAGTGGGCCGGCTCGACCAGCTCGTCGAGCTCAGCCGGCGGGTGGGGCGCACCCGCGCGTTCGGAGACCTCTGGTCGTACATGCTGCTGGCCGAGGGTGCCATCGACATCGCCGCCGAGTTCGACGTCAAGCCGTGGGACATCGCCGCCCTGTACCCCATCGTGCGCCAGGCCGGGGGCACGGTGACCGATGTCACCGGGGGGGATCGCCTCGACACCCTGAGCGTCGTGGCGACCAACGGAGCGCTGCATCCGCTTGTTCTGGAAACTCTCTCGGTTCGCTAGGCTGGGCGGCGCTCGCCGCACCGCGGGCATCGCGTAGACACTGGAGGCTGTACCCCTATGACCACGACTGATTCGAAGTTCTGGGTGCGCGCACTCAGCGTCACCGCCATCGCAGCCGCCGGCGTCCTGCTCTCCGGCTGCAGCCTTCTCGGCCAGGTCACCGGCGGTGGCGGGGGCAACGGAGACGACCCCTCGGAGGGAACCGAGGACGACGTCTTCTCGCTCGTCCCCGGCGACTGCTTCAACGAGGAGACCGACGCCGAGACCATCTCGACCGTCGACATCGTCGAGTGCGACGTGCCCCACAAGTGGGAGGCGTTCGAGTCGATCAAGATGACCGAATCCGAGTACCCCGGTGACGAGGCCACCCAGCAGCAGGCCGACGCCGCCTGCAATGACCCGTTCACGCAGTACGTCGGACTCAGCTACGACGAGTCCATCTACGACTACAGCTTCTACTACCCGACCCAGGAGACCTGGGATGACCCGGTGCTGCAGGATCGCGAGATCCTCTGCCTGGCCAAGGCCGACGATGACAGCGACATCACCGGCAGCGTCAAGGGCTCGAACACGTAGTCATCGCGCACCGAAACGGCCCGCCCCTCCTGTCGGAGGCGGCGGGCCTTTCGCTTGCGCGTCCCAGCGCGTGATGAACGGCCGATGGTGGAGATGGGGGGAATTGAACCCCCGTCCATCGCTGTGAGCCTGCGCCTTCTCCGGGCGCAGCTCGTGAAGGCGTTCTGCTCGGCTCCGACCTTTGCCACGAGCATCTAGGTCGACGAGCCCAGTCACAGTGCAAGTCCCGCGAACCCCTGTGACGCGGGTTCGCAGCAAGTCCCCTGGATGACGCCAGGATCCGGGTCGGAGACGAGCCCGGGCTGACGGACGTTATCTAGCGCTCGTGCTTACGCAGCGAGGGCAACGTCGGTGCGCTTGTAATTGGCACCTATGGTTTGCAGAGATCGTTTACGAGATAACCCTGCATCCTCGGCCCGCTTCTCGCAGTTTCGCAGGCGATGTCGAAACCGATCATCCCCATGTGCACCTGAGATCAGGTGGGCCGTTCATCACGCGCTGTGGAGTTGTAAGCCCTTCAGTCTACCGTGGGATCATGACCTCCACCATCACCGTCCAGGGTTCCCACACGGCCTGGTTCGACGCCGAGCGGGCCACCCTTCACGTCAGCGCCGCGTTCGACGGCCCGAAGCGCGACGAGGTGTTCGCGCGTGCGACCAGCACCGCCGCCGACGTGACCGGCATCATCACCCCGCTGTTCGACGCCGAGGCCGGGCCGGTGACCTGGTGGTCCTCGGACCGGGTCAGCGTCTGGTCCGAGCGGCCCTGGAACAACGAGGGCAAACGCCTGCCGCTGGTCTACCACGCCGCCATCTCGGTGCAGGCCAGGTTCCGGGACTTCGACGCGCTCAGCCGGGTGATCGAGCAACTCGCCATCATGGACGGCGTCAACCTCGGCGGGATCGACTGGGACCTCACCGACGAGCGCCGCACCGCCGTCACCGACGAGGTCCGTACCGCCGCCGTCGCCGATGCGATCCGCAAGGCGGGCACCTACGCTGCCGCCGCCGGGCTCGGTACCCCGACGGTGGTGGCCGTCGCGGATCCCGGGATGCTCGGCGACGGCTCGAGCGGCTCCCCGGCGCCGGCACCGTACGAGCGCATGGCCTTCCGGGCGCAGGCGATGGATGCCGGGGGCGGCGCGCCGCTCACCCTCACCCCCGAGCAGATCCAGGTCGCCTCGAGCGTCGACGTGCGATTCAGCGCGTGAGCATCTAGAAGATCAGGAACACCACCATCGCCACGCCGGCGAGAAACGCCGCGGCGCCTCCCCCGGTGGTGATGGCCGAGACGTCGAGTCGCGTCCCGGCGCCCGAGATGCCCAGCAGCAGCAGGGCGAAGGCGAACACGACCGACACGATGGTCATGATGTACGAGCGGTCCTCGAGCGCCTCCGATGCCCGGTAGGCGACCGCCGAGATGAGGTTGTACGACTGACTCGGGGCGAACGTCATCGCCTGGTAGGCCGGCGACGCCGCCGGGATCCTGTCGGCGGCGTAGCCGCTGTCGACCCAGTCGTCCCAGGCCTCGGCCATCGCGGGTGACGCCGAGGCCAGTACCAGTTCCTGCTCGGCCATCAGCGCCTCGGTGCGCTCCGGATAGAACGCCGCCTCGGCGCTCAGCGCGAGGGCGTCGAACAGCTTCTGGCTGTCGTCCCCGGAGATGATCTCGCTCTCCAGGAAGAGCGACAGGTTCCGGTCGCGCAGCTGCTGCGAGGCCGAGGCGAGGGCATTCGCCTCCTGGGCCCACATCCCGGCCTGATAGGCCCCGAACGCGGTGGCGACCGAGACCAGGCCGAGCAGGATCGCCGTCACCACCTCGATCACGCCACGTGCCCGCTCGGTACCGGCGGCATCCGTCGTCGGCGCCATCAGAAGTACGCTCCCGCCATCATGACCAGCGATCCGAGGTAGGCGACGCCGCCGAGCACGAGGGTCGCGAACCGGGCCGAGCGCAACCGGTTGATGCCGGCGACGCCGAGCAGGAAGAGGGCGAGCGCGTTCACCAGCGCCGCCTGGGTGAAGACGCCGGCCTTGGCCTTGAGGGCGTCCTTGAAGCTGCCGGCGAGCGCCGAGACCATCGAGTACGAGTCGGCGTCCCCACGCAGGTCCACCAGGTAGAGGGGCTCGTTCAGGGGCGACCCGTCGGAGGGGAATCCGTCGGCGCGCCAGGCCGCGAAGGCGTCCTGGAGGCCGTCGTCGTTGACCAGGCGGCTGAGATGGTTGTTCACCATCGTGTTGTAGTACGCGGCATCGAGGATGTCGTCGGCCGCCGTCGCCTGGTCTTCCAGCACCGCGAACTTGCGGGCCTGGATGATGTTGCCGGTGTCCAGCCGCAGCGTGTACTGCCAGTCGACGCCGCGCGTGATGTTCGCATCGCGCGCATCCGCCGACGACTCGCCGTAGCCGTCCGCCTGGCGGTTCCAGGTGTCGGCCTGCCAGGCGCCGAGGGCCGTGGTCAGCGAGACGACGCCGAGCAGGATCGCCGTCAGGACGTCGAGGCCGCGGCTGGGTTGCCGGGTCGCGGGGCTGGGGCTCACATCCGATACGGTATCGCTGTGAGCGAGGTGGAATCGACCCCGGCGGCCCCGGTCTCCTCCGGATTCGGCGGGCTCCCGCGCTGGCTGCGCATCGGCATCGTCGCGGCCGCCACCGCCGTGGTGGTCCTGATCATCGCCGTGGTGGTGCGCATCGCGCTGCAGGCGCCGAACATCCCGCTCGGCGAGACGCCCGCCGCCGACCTGCAGCCGGGTGCCTGCCTTCTGGAGCCGGGCGCCGGCGCGGACCGCTACACCGTCGTGGCGTGCGGGTCACCGCACCAGCAGCAGGTGATCGCCCAGATCGACATCGCCTACCCGGGCGTGGAGTACTTCTCGCAGGAGGCCCTCGACATCTACGCCGGCTACAGCTGCGACCGGCTGCTGGAGTACCGGCTGTTCCTCATCGACGATCTGGTCAAGTCCGACCATGTCATGACGGCGCTCACCACCCCGACGCTCGATCAGTACGAGGGCGGCGACGCGATGACACTGTGTGCGATCGGCGACAACCCCGACCTGCCCGAGAAGGGCGGCATCGCCGACGACCTCACCGCGGATCTGTACCAGCCGATCCCGCAGTAGCCGGAGCGGGCGTCACTCGCCCAGGTGGCGCCTCGTCGACATGGCGCGCTGCGCCTCGCGCTGATCCTGCCGCTCGCGCAGGGCCTGGCGCTTGTCGTACTCGCGCTTGCCCTTCGCGACGGCGAGTTCGACCTTCGCCCGGCCGTTGCTGAAGTAGATGCTCAGGGGCACGAGGGTGTACCCGCCCTCCTTGGTCTTGTGCGAGATCTTCACGATCTGCGCCTTGTGCATGAGCAGTTTGCGCTTGCGCCGCGGGGCGTGGTTGTTCCAGGTCCCCTCGGTGTACTCCGGGATGTGCACGGCGTCGAGCCAGATCTCGCCGCCGTCGATGAAGGCATAGCCGTCGACCAGCGACGCGCGCCCCTCGCGCAGCGATTTGACCTCGGTACCCTGCAGCACGAGGCCGGCCTCGTAGGTGTCTTCGATCGTGTAGTCGTGCCGCGCCTTGCGGTTGGTGGCGACGACCTTCTGCCCCTGTTCTCGTGGCATGACGCGCCCCCTTCCTGGTTCTGATCGGCTGCGGCGCAGCCAGCCAGTCTAAGGGGTCACACCTTCAGGTAGCGACGGATCGCCACGCCGGCCGAGATCGCGGCGAGGATCGCCCCTGCCCCGAGCAGCACCGGCACCGTGAGCAGGGCGTCCGTGAGGTTCACCAGCGGGGTCGCCGGGAGCGCCGCCGACAGATAGCCCTGCACGAAGAACTGCACCAGCACCACGATCAGCGCTCCCGCGAGCAGCGACCCGATGAGCGCGGCGAGCACGCCCTCCAGGATGAACGGCGTCTGGATGAACCGGTTCGACGCTCCCACCAGGCGCATGATGCCGAGCTCGCGCCGACGTGAGAACGCGCTCAGCCGGATGGTGGTGGCGATCAGCAGCACCGCCGCCACGAGCATGAGGGCCGCGATGGAGACGGCGGTGAACGTCGCGGCGTTCATGATGGCGAAGATCGGCTCGAGCAGCGAGCGCTGATCCGACACGCTCTCGACCCCGGGCATGCCGGTCACCTGATCGATGATGATCTCGGCCTGGTTCGGGTCGACGAGGTTGATGCGGAACGACTCCTGCAGGATGTCCGGGGTCACCAGCTGCGCCGCCGTGGTGCCCTCGAACTGGTCGAGGAAGTTCTTGTACGCCTGATCGCGGTCCTCGAACTCGACCTTCTTGATGTAGGGCGACAGCGTCGCGCCCTCGAGCTCGTCCTGCACGGCCTTCTTCTGAGCGTCGGTCGCGGCGGTCTCGTTGCAGTTGGACTCGGTGTCGTAGTCCGAGCAGAGGTACACGGCGACCTGCGCGCGGTCATACCAGTAGCCCTTGGTCTGCTGGATCTGCGTCTGCAGCAGGATCGCGGCACCGAAGAAGCTCAGCGAGATGAAGGTGACCAGGATCACCGACACCACCATCGACAGGTTGCGCCGGAAGCCCTGCGCGACCTCGCTGAGGATGAGGCCCAGACGCACTATCGCCTCCGCGGTTCGTTGAGTTTCGGCGGCACCAGCGGCGGCGGCACCAGCGGCGCGGGCTCGGATGCCGGGGCCTGCTCCTCGGTGCGCGGCACCACGTGCGGCGCGGGCCGCTGTGCGGGAGGCGGAGCCGTCGCGGGACGCACCACCTCGGGCTCGACCTCGGTGATCGTCCCGGTGACCGGAGCATCGGCGGCCGGGACCGGGACCGGCGCCGGAGTCGCGGCGGGCGCGGCCTGCGGGGTGGCGGGCGCGGGCTGGGCGGCGGCCGCCGCATCCTCGATGGCGCTGTCGGGGTTCATGGCGCGCGCCTGGGCCTGCCGCATCACGGGGACGGCCTGCGTCTGGTACCCGCCGCCGCGCTCGTCGCGCACGACCTGACCGCTGACCAGCTCGATCACGCGGCGCTGCATCTGGTTGACGATGCCGACGTCGTGGGTGGCCATGATCACGGTCGTGCCGTTGGCGTTGATCGCCGACAGCAACGTCATGATGCCGGCGCTCGTGCTGGGGTCGAGGTTTCCGGTCGGCTCGTCGGCCAGCAGGATCGCCGGCTTGTTGACGACGGCGCGGGCCATCGCGACGCGCTGCTGCTCACCACCGGAGAGCTCATGCGGGAACCGGCCCTGCTTGCCGGCCAGGCCGACCATCTTCAGGACGTCGGGCACGGCCTCCTGGATGAAGCCCTTGCTCTTGCCGATCACCTGCAGCGCGAACGCGACGTTGTCGAACACCGTCTTGTTGGGCAGCAGCCGGAAGTCCTGGAACACGACGCCGAGGTTGCGCCGGAAGTACGGCACCTTGCGGCTGGCGAGCGTGTTCAGCTCGTGCCCGAGCACGTGGATCTTGCCTTTGCTCGGCCTCTCCTCTTTGAGGACGAGGCGCAGGAAGCTCGACTTGCCGGACCCGGACGCGCCGACGAGGAAGACGAACTCGCCCTTCAGCACCTCGAGGCTCACGCTGTTGAGCGCCGGTCGCGTCGTCCCGGCGTACGTCTTGGTGACCTGGTCGAAACGAATCATGGCGACACAAGGCTAGGGATGCCGCCCCAGGATGCCCTGCGCGACACTCCCCGTTGCGAGTTTCCCAGGAACTAGCGTTGACCACGTGGACGAGCCCAGATTCAGCCCGACGATCGCCCTCGTCACCCTCGCCCGCGCCGCGGAGGTCGAGGTGGCGCGCATCCTGGAGCCCTCCGGCCTCAGCGTGCGCAAGCTCGCGATCCTGCACCGGCTGTCGGCGGTGCCCGGCGCCACCCCGGCGGATCTCGGACGCACCCTCGGGGTGACCGCGGAGGACGTGCGGCCACTGCTGCGGGCGATGACGACGGCCGGGCTGATCAGGTCGGGCCGCGACGGTGCCCTGTCGGTCACCGAGGCCGGTGCTGCCGCGATCCGGGGCGTGGATGCGGCCCTCGCCGAGCTGGACGGGCGTCTGTTCGCGGGGCGCGAGGCCCTGTCGGCCGCGCTGGCCGACGATCTCTGACTAGTCCTTGTCCTGCTTGCGCCAGCGGATGCCGGCGGCGATGAACCCGTCGAGTTCGCCGTCGAACACCGTCGCCGGATTGCCGACCTCGTAGCCGGTGCGCAGATCTTTGACCAGCTGCTGGCCGTAGAGGAAGTAGGAACGCATCTGGTCGCCCCAGCTCGCGGTGATGGTGCCGGCGAGTTCCTTCTTCTTGGCGGCCTCGGCCTCGCGCTGCAGCAGCAGCAGCCGGGTCTGCAGCACGCGCATCGCGGCGGCGCGGTTCTGGATCTGCGACTTCTCGTTCTGCATCGACACCACCAGCCCGGTCGGCAGGTGGGTGATGCGCACCGCCGAGTCGGTGGTGTTGACGCTCTGGCCGCCGGGACCCGACGAGCGGAAGACGTCGACCCGGATGTCGCCCTCGGGGATCTCGACCTCCTGCGCCTCCTCCATCACCGGGATCACCTCGACGGCGGCGAAGCTGGTCTGGCGCTTGTCGGCCGACCCGAACGGGCTGATGCGCGCCAGCCGGTGCGTTCCGGCCTCGACGCTCAGCGTGCCGAACGCGTATGGAGCGTCGACTTCGAAGGTGGCGGATTTGATTCCGGCGCCCTCCGCGTAGGAGGTGTCCATCACGGTGACCGGGTACTTGTGCTTCTCGGCCCAACGCAGGTACATGCGCATGAGCATCTCGGCGAAGTCGGTGGCGTCGTCGCCCCCGGCACCGGAGCGGATCGTGACGACGGCGGCGCGGTCGTCGTACTCGCCGTCCAGCAGCGTCTGCACCTCGAGGTCGCCGAGCGTCTGCTGCAGGGCCTTCAGTTCCGCCTCGGCCTCGGCGGCGCTCTCGGCGTCGCCCTCGCCCTCGGTGGCCAGCTGCACGAGGACCTCGAGGTCGTCGAGCCGGCGTTCGATTCCGGTCACCCGGGCGAGCTCACTCTGCCGGTGGCTGAGGGCGCTCGTCACCTTCTGTGCCGCCTCGGGGTCGTCCCAGAGGTCGGGGGCGCCCGCCTTCTCGCTGAGTTCCGCGATCTGGGCTTCGAGCTTCTCGACGCCGATCACGGCTCTGATGTCGTCGAAGGTGCTTCGCAGCGATGCGATCTGGTCGGACAGGTCGAGCTCGATCATGGCGACCCCAGCCTACCGGGGCAGCTCGGGCAGGTCCGGCGGCAGTACGGTGGAGGCGATGAACACTCCCGCCCGACCGTTCCGCTGGCGGGCCGTCATCGTCGTGGCACTGCTGCCCACGGTGCTGTTCTCGATCGGCGAGGGTGCGCTGATCCCGGTGCTGCCCGCCGTCGCCGGCGACCTCGGGGCCACCCTCGCGGTCGCGGGGCTGATCGGTGCTGCACTGCTGTTCGGGCAGCTGCTCGGCGACATCCCCAGCGGACTCGTCGTCGCACGGGTCGGGGAACGCCCGGCGATGATCGGCGCTGCGGCACTCGCCGCTGCCGGCACCGTGCTGGCCTGGTTCGCCCCCGGCCCCGTCGTGCTCGGCATCGGCGTGCTGGTGCTCGGTCTCGCCACCTCGGTCTTCGCGCTCGCCCGGCACGCGCTGCTGACCACGTACGTGCCGCTGCAGTACCGCGCCCGCGCGCTGTCCGCACTCGGCGGCACCTTCCGCCTCGGGATGCTCATCGGCCCGTTCGTCGGCGCCGCGACGATCCAGCTGACCGGGTCGACCGAGAGCGTCTTCGTCGTCCAGATCGTCGGATGCGTCCTCGCCGTCGTCGTGCTGGTCGCCCTCGGCGATCCCGAGAAGGCGTTCCGCACGAACGAGCCCTCCCCCAGCACCGGGTCCCTCGAGGTCGCCGCCGAGACCCGCGGCCTGTTCGCGACTCTTCACGACCGGCGGAACGTGCTGCTCACCCTCGGCCTCGGCTCGATGCTGGTCGCGGCACTGCGGGCGTCGCGCGCCGTCGTGCTTCCGCTCTGGGCGGTGAGCATCGGCCTCGGCGAGACCGCGACCTCGCTCATCATCGGTGTCGCCGGCATCGTCGACTTCTCGCTGTTCTTCGCCGGAGGCTGGATCATGGACCGCTTCGGCCGGCTGTGGACGGCGGTGCCCTCGATGCTCGGGCTGGGCATCGGGCACGTGGTGCTGGCCTTCACGCACGACCTGCCCGCCGCGGGGGTCTGGTTCGTGGTGGTCGCGATGTTCCTGTCGCTGTCGAACGGCATCGGCGCCGGCATCCTGATGACCCTCGGCGCCGATCTCGCCGACCGCCGCAACCCCGCGCCGTTCCTGGGTGCCTGGCGCTTCACCAACGACGTCGGCGGCGCTCTGTCACCCCTCCTGGTCGCCGGCCTCACCGCGCTCGCCACCATCTCGCTCGCCGTCGGCGCCCTCGGGGTGCTCGGGCTCGCGGGGGCCGTCGTGCTGCGGGTGTTCATCCCGAAGCACCTGCCGCGGAAGGGGTAGCGCGGCTACCCGAAGACCGTGCGCGACACCGCGGTCGCCTCGACCCGCATGCCCTCGGGTACGAAGATGCTCACCACCGGCGGACGCCAGATCGCCGACACCGTAACCCGTGCCGACCGGCCGTCGAGCGATGTCGCCTCGTCGAGGTGCAGGGCCTCGAACGCGCCGATCCGCTGACCGCCGAGGTAGGTGCTCACCGCCGCGCGGACCTGTTTCGGCTGCAGGTCGACCCGGGGACCGTCGCGCGTGACCCGGACGTCGGCGAGGGTGAACGCCTCCGCCCCGACGAGCGCGGCACCGTCGGCGAGGGTGAACAGGCGCTTGCGCTCCAGGTAGAGCGAGGTCGCCGACGCCACCACGAGGATCAGCGCGAGCGCCAAGGCCCCGAACCCGCAGACCAGCGGCAGGATCGATCCGTCCTCGCGCCGCACCGGGTTCACCTCGACCCCCAGAACCGCGACACCTGCTCGGTGGCCGTCGCCTGCACCGGGAGTCCCGCGGGAAGGCCCGGGTCGATCAGGGGCGGTGCGAGCGGCAGAGGCGCCACGAACCGGATCGTCACGGTCACGAACCCCCGGCGGGTGAGGCAGGCCGAGGGGCGCGGGCGGCAGCGGATCTCGACCGACGCAGCCGTCGCATCCAGACCGTAGTCATCGAGCGCGACGGCGACCGCGCGAAGCGCCGCCGCGCGCGCCTCGCTCGCGGTGCGGGATTGCACGTACACCCGGGTCGCCTGCCGCACGGCGCCATCCGCCGCGAGGGTCGCCGCCTGCACCGACGCGAGGGCGAGCACCAGGTAGACCAGCGGCACCAGGAGCACCAGGCCGGCGGTGATGAACTCCAGCGAGGCAGAGCCGTCGTCCCGGGCGAACTCAGTCCAGCGTCTCGACGGCCGCATGGCCCGACACCTCCAGCGCGCCGGCGATTCCGATCAGCCCGATCACCGGCAGCGTGGTGCGCACCGTGATCGCGATCGCCGGATGCCCCCGCCAGGTCGCCGAGGACGCCGTCACGTCCCGCGCATAGTCCGCCCCGATCGACACCGTGATGAGCCGGCGACACCGGGCCACCCCATCCGCCGGCGTGTTGTCGGCGAGCGCCGCGAAGCGCGCGCCCTCGGCCGCGGCGTCGAGCACCGTGTTGCGCACATGCAGCGCCAGCCCGAGCTGCAGCACGGCGAGGGTCAGCGCGGTGAGCAGCACGCCCACGAGCACGAACTCGGCGACGGCCGAACCACGCTCGTCGCGCAGCCTCACAACCCGGTGACCTTCGAGATCGCGTCGGCGAAGATCTGGCTCAGCGCGGGACCCGCGAGACCCCAGATGAGGATCACGAGCCCGGCGGTCATCAGCGTGATGAGGACCCAGCCGGGGACGTCGCCGCGGTCGTCGACGACACGGTGAAGGAGCTTCGTCATGCCCGGCACTCTCGCGCAGCGCCGCGTCCGGTGCGCGAGTTGTCCACAGCGGCCGGGTCGGACCGGCCCGCGCCGCCGCCCTGTAGCCCGAGGCGAACCCCTAGTTCCACAAGGAAGCACTCGTGTCGACTCGTCGTTCCCCGTGGCCATCCATCCTGCGTGTCCCCTTCGCCGGGATCGCCGCCCTGGCGCTGGTCGTGCTCGGCGTACCGGCCCCGGCGAGCGCCGCGACGACGGTCCCGCAGACGGTCACGCTCACGACGGCGGATGTGGCAGCCGACGGCTACACGACATGGACCGTGCCGGCCGGCGTCACCTCGCTGACCGTGACCGCCACCGGCGCCGGCGCAGGCTGGACCGACGGAAACGGAAACCCGTGGACGGCCGGAGGATTCGGGGCTGTCGTCGACGTCACGGTCGCCGTCACCCCGGGTTCGACGCTGACGGTCGCCGTCGGCTCGGCGGGAGCGTTCGGCCGCAGTGGAGTCTCCGGGTACGCCGGAGTCCCCGGAGGCGGCCGCCAACCGGCAGCGGACGTCTCGGCGGGGGCGGAGGATTCAGCGGCATGTGGGACGGCGGCACCCCCCTGGTCGTCGCCGGGGCCAGAGGATCAGCGCCGGGTATCTACCCGAGCTCCTCGCGCGGGGGTGACGCCGGGGCCGATGCCACCGGTGACCATGACCCTGCGCCGGGATTCATCGCGGCCGGCGTTCTCACCTCTGCGGGCATCCTGCTGGTGGCGCTGGCTCTGCGGCGCCCGCGGCGCTCGGCCTGAACAGGACCAGGTTCAGAACCCGACCTGCAGCACGAGCAGCCCCGGGAAGATCGCGACCGCGATCGTGAACGGCAGGATGAGGAACACCAACGGCACCAGCATCGCCACCTCCTTCTTGCCCGCCGCCTCGATCAGCGCCCGTTTGGCGTCGTCGCGCGAGTCCTGCGCCTGGGCTCGCAGCACCCCGACGAGCGGGGTTCCGCGCTCGAGGGCTCCGACCAGCTGATCGACGGTGCGCGTGAGCGCGGGCAGCCCGAGGGTGTCGGCCGCGCGGGTCAGGGCATCAGGCAGCGGCAGGCCCGCGTTGACCTCGGCGACGGCGCGGCCGAACTCGCGGGCCAGTTCCCCGTTGCCGGTACGCGCCACCCGGCGGAGTGCATCGAGGATCCCCTCGCCTGCCGAGAGCGCGAGCGCCAGGAACTCCAGCACCGTCGGAAGCTCGGCCGCGATGCGGCGTTGACGAGCTCGCCCCGCGCGCACCAGCAGCTGATCCGGTGCGAGCACCCCGACGGCGGCCCCGATCGCGACGATCGCGCCCAGCAACAGACCGGATGCCGTGGTGGCGTGCCCGGCAGCGGCGGCAATGGCGACGCCTCCCGCCGTTCCGCCCGCTCCGGCCAGCAGCTGCCGGCCACGGTACGCCTCGACGGTGAGCGTCGACCCCGCGCGCCGGAGCCGCGCGGCCACCTCGTCGTCGCCGCCGAGAACCCGCACCAGCAGACGCTGAACCGCCCGTGCCCACGGGGCACCCAGAAGCAGCAGCGCGGTGGCCGGTTCCGCCGGCCGGCGGGCGACCTCCTCACGCGCCGCCTCGGACACGTCCACGAGGTAGTGCGCGACCCGGCTGCCGAGCCGCGGCGCCCCGAGCCTCGGCACGAGAGCCACGAGCGTCCACAAGCCCAGGCCCAGGGCGATGCCGAGCGGAACGGCGAGGGCGGTCACGAGAACCACCGCCGTTCCTCGGGCAGCCGCCCCAGGGCGATCATGATGCGGTAGGCCAGCACACTCACCGCGGCCCCGGTGCCCAGCAGGGCGAGACCGGCCGGTGAGTTGTAGGCCGCCGCCCCCTCGGGGCGTGAGGCCAGCAGCATCAGCACGACCCAGGGCGCCGCGACCCCCAGCCGGGCGGCGCTGACGACCCAGGATTGCCGCGCCTCGATCTCGGCGCGCACCGCCGCATCCTGCCGTAGCGACGCCGCGAGCGCGCGCAGCACCGAGGGCAGTTCGGTACCGCCGACCTCGCGCGCCATACGCAACGTCTCGACGATGCGGTCGGCGACGGGATCGGCGAGCCGGCGCTTGAGGTCGTCGAAGGCGGGATCGAGCAGCCCGGTCGCCGCGACGCTGCGGCCCACCTCGCGGAATGCTGCGCGGAGTTCGGCAGGACCGACGTCGGCGAGCGCGGCGACCGCTGTTCCGAGCGGTTGCCCGGAGCGCACCGACGACACCAGATGGTCGACGAGGTCGGGCCAGGCCGCCCGCATGAGCCGCCGCCGGGTGCGCCCGCGGGCCGCGACGAACACTGTGGGGACGAGGGCGGCGACCGCTCCCCCCAGCACGGCGAGAGCGAAGACCGGGATCAGGGCCGCGAGCATCGCGCTCGCCGCCAGGCCGAGCAGCGCGCTGAGCACGACGAACACCGACGGCGGGACGCGATCCCAGCCGCCGCGGGCGAGCAGACCGCGCAGCCTCGCGGGCGCCGGGGACCGGGTGGCGACCGTCGGCCACAGCCGGGGCGCCGCGATCAGGCAGACACCGATGCCGAGCAGCACCCCGAGCGCGACGCTCATGCGGCGGGTGCCGGTGCGCGGAACCGGTCGAGGCGCACCGGGGTGCGCCCCGTCGCCTGCAGCTCACCATCGCGCAGCTCGAACAGCCGGGTCGCCTCGATGGTGCCGCCGACGACCTCGCCGGTCGGCGCCACGATCTCGATGATGCGGCGGCGGCCGGTCGACTCCAGCTGCGCGTGCACCACGAGGTCGATGCTCGAAGCCACCGTCGGGAGCACGAACGAGGAGTCGATGTTGCGCCCCGCCAGCAGCGGCAGGGTCGCGAGTTTCGCCAGGGCGTCCTGCGCGCTGTTGGCGTGGATCGAGCACATGCCCGGCAGCCCCGAGTTCAACGCGATGAGCAGGTCGAGGGATTCCGCCTCGCGCACCTCCCCCACCACCAGCCGGTCGGGCCGCATGCGCAGCGCCTCTTTGATGAGGCGTCGCAGGGTCACCTCTCCGGTGCCCTCGAGACTCGGTTGCCGGCATTGCAGCGCGACCCAGTCGGGGGCGCTGAGCGAGAGCTCGAACGTCTCCTCGACCGTGACGATGCGCTCGGCGGCCGGTGCCGAGGCCAGCAGGGCGCCGAGCAGTGTCGTCTTGCCCGATTGCGTCGCGCCCGAGACGAGGACGTTCTGCCCGCTGCGCACGCACAACTCGAGGAATCCGGCGGCGAGGGAGGGCAGAGAACCGAGGGCGACGAGATCGGCCAGGCTCCGCATCCCGCTGCGGAACTTGCGGATGTTGACCGCCCAGTGCCGGCGTGTGATGTCGGGGATGACGACATGCAGGCGCGAACCATCGGGAAGCGAGGCGTCGACGAACGGCGTCGACAGGTCGACCCGGCGCCCGGTGGATTGCAGCATGCGCTCGACGAGGTCGCGCACCTGCTGCTCGGTGAAGCTCAGGCTCGAGCGCTCGGACACGCCGTCGCGGGCGACGAAGACGCTGTCGGGGCCGTTGATCCAGATCTCTTCGATGCCGGGGTCGTCCAGCAGCGGCTGCAGCGCCCCGAACCCGGTGAGCGCCGCGACGACCTGGCGGGTGACGACGGATTCATCGACCAGCAGCGGCTGGGACCCGCCCAGCGCGCGCTCACTGTACCGCCGCACCTCGTCGCGCACGAGGTGTTCCGTCTGGGAGAGATCACCCGCCAGATCGACGCCGTCGCCGCGGACGCGCTCGCGCACGGCGTCGGCGATCTGGGCGATCGGGCTCATCACCCGGACAGGATGCCCCGAGCCTCAGCGGGTCAGCGCGAGTTGTCCACAGCGTCGAGTCGCGCGCGGATGCTCGCCCGCGCCTGCGCGTACCCCCGCGGGCTGCGGTGCAGCTGCGACATCAGGTTGGCCGCGTCGAGCAGCGCGGTGATCTCGAACGCGAGACCCTCGGGGTCGGGCAGACCCGCCTCGCGAACGGCTCGGGTGAGGAACTCGGCCCACTCCACATCGATCTGCACGAGCAACTCGCGCGCCGCGTCGTCTTTCGCCGAGGCGTCGGCCGCCACGGCGCGGAAGAAGCACCCGCCGGCGAAGGTGCGCGACTCGGAGTAGGTGAGCCAGGCATCCACGATCGCCCACAACCGCGGCAGCCCGTGGGGCGCGGCGAGACCGGGAACGATGACGGCGTCGATGAAGATCTCGCGCGCGGCCTCGATGGTCGCCAGCTGCAGGTCGAGCTTCGAGCCGAACAGGGTCGCGACGTTGCTCTTGCTGATGCCCAGCGCGGATGCCAGCCCGCCGATCGTGAGTCCGTCCAGTCCGCTGAGCGAGGCCTCGTCGACCGCACGGCGGAGGATCGCGCGGCGCGTAGCGTCCCCGCGGACCCTGCGCCCGTCCAGCACCTGTGTCATGTGCGCCTCTCGACAATACGTACGACCGTTCGTATATTAACTCCATGACCACCATCGCGTCCACCCTGCGCACGCTCGAGCGTGTCGCACCGCTGCTCGCCGCCGAGACCGCCTACGCGCTCTGGGTCTCCCCCGGCAAGCGCGTCGGGGTGCATCCGAGCGAGCGCGCCGTGATGGAGGATGCGCGCGCGAGCTTCCACCGCATCCGGGAACACCGCGTCGCCGTGTACGAATGGGGGTCCGGATCGCGCACCGTGCTGCTCGTGCACGGCTGGCAGAGCCGGGCGTCGGCGTTCGCACCGCTGGTGCGCGAGCTGCGCGCCACCGGCCGTCGCGTGATCGCATTCGACGCACCCGGGAACGGGCGGTCCTCGGGGCGCCGCACCGACATCCGGGACTACGCCGCCATCATCGCGGAGCTCGAACCGGCCGGCGGCTACGAGGCGATCGTCGCCCACTCGATGGGAGCCCCCGCGGCCGCGCTCGCGATCCGCGACGGCGTGCGCACCGGCCGGCTGGCGACCATCAACGGTGCCGCCGATTTCGACTACCTGCTCACCCAGTTCGGCCGTCGGCTCGGGCTGACCTCCCGGATGCTGCGCGCCGTCCGCGCGCGCACCGAACGTCGCCTGTTCCGCGGCACCCCCGACCCGTGGCGGACGTACTCGGCCACCGGGGTCGCTCTGCCCGCGAGCATCCCGTGGCTGCTGCTGCACGACGAAGACGACGCGATGATCGAGATCTCGCAGGCGCACGCCCTGCTGGCCGCGAACCCCGGCGCGACGCCGGTCTTCACCCAGGGGCTCGGGCACAACCGGCCGCTGCGGGAGGACTCGGTGCTCGACCGCATCGCGGCGTTCGTGGACACCGCCGCCGCCTAGACTGACACCGCTCGCGGGAGTGGTGAAACTGGCAGACACGCAGGATTTAGGTTCCTGTGCCGAGAGGCGTGTGGGTTCGAGTCCCACCTTCCGCACCGTTCAGCCCGGCAGCGAATCACCCCCGGCGCGGATCAGGGTATTCGCCGGGGGTGATTCGATACTGCCGGCGGTAACCAGCCGCCTCGAAGAATCTATTGGTTCCGACCCCGGAGGGGAAGCGCCGCTCTGCTAGGTTTCGGTGTACCGAAATCCGAGGCGGACATGACCACGACACCGACACCGACGCCGACACCGACACGCACCCGCGGTTTCCTGTATCTGCTCGGTCCCGCCATGGTCGCCGGCGTCGCCTACCTCGACCCCGGCAACGTGGCCAGCAACGCCAGCGCCGGCGCTGCCTACGGCTATCTGCTGGTCTGGGTCGTGGTCGTCGCCAACACGATGGCCTGGCTCATCCAGTACCTGTCGGCCAAGCTCGGCATCACGACCGGCGACAGCCTCCCCGGCATCCTCGGCAAACGCCTCACGAACCGCGCGGCCCGCTACGCGTACTGGGTGCAGGCCGAACTCGTCGCCATGGCCACCGACGTCGCCGAGGTGCTCGGCGGAGCCATCGCGCTCAACCTGCTCTTCGGGCTCCCGCTGCTCGTGGGCGGGGTCATCACCGGAACCGTCTCGATGCTGCTGCTCGCCCTGCACAGCCGCGGCGGGTCACGGCCGTTCGAGGGCGTCATCATCGGCCTGGTCGCGGTCATCGGCGTCGGGTTCTGCGCCGGCATCGTGTTCGCTCCGCTCGAGCCCGCCGAGGCGATCGCGGGCCTGGTGCCGCGGTTCGCGGATTCCGGATCGGTGCTGCTCGCCGCATCCGTCATGGGCGCCACCGTGATGCCGCACGCGATCTACGCGCACTCGGCGCTGACCCGCGATCGATTCGGTATGGTCCCCGAGGGGCCGGAGCGCCGTCGCGTGCTCCGCGCCACCCGGGTGGATGTCAGCGTGGCTCTCGCGGTCGCCGGCACCGTGAACGTGGTGATCCTGCTGCTCGCCGCCGCGACCCTGCAGGGCGTCGAGGGCACCCATACGCTCGAGGGCGCGCATGCGGCGATCGGCGCCGCCCTCGGGCCGGTGGTCGCGACGCTGTTCGCGGTCGGCCTGCTCGCCTCGGGACTGGCCTCGACGAGCGTCGGCGCCTACGCCGGAGCCGAGATCATGCGCGGGCTGCTGCACGTGCGCGTCCCGCTCGCGGCACGGCGGCTGGTGACGCTGGTCCCGGCCCTCGCGATCCTCGTGATCGGATTCGACCCCACCCTCGCGCTCGTGCTCAGCCAGGTGGTGCTCAGCTTCGGCATCCCGTTCGCACTCATCCCGCTGGTGCGCCTCACCTCGCTGCCGAGCCTGCTCGGAGACGCGGCGAACCGGTGGTGGACGACTCTGCTCGCCGCCGTCGCCGCACTGCTGCTCATCGCGCTCAACGCGACGCTGCTCGTGCTCGTCGCGACCGGCGGCTGAGGAGCCTACTTGCCGTCGGTGCGCTCGGCCTGGGTCGCACCCAGCCGGAAGACGTCCTTGTCGAGGACGATCTGCTCGTCGGTGAGTGCGTCGTCGGTGCCCTCGGCCGCCATGCGACGGGCCTTGATGCTCTGGCGGATGGCGTGGAACGCCGTCGGGATCACCGCGATCGCGATCGCGCCGAGCAGGATCAGGTCGATGTACTCCTTGACGAAGTCGGCGAGGGGCTCGATGAACCCGAGCAGGAAGCCGGCGAAGGTCAGGCCGGTGCCCCAGATGACCGCGCCGATGGCGTTGTAGAGCGAATAGCGCTTGTACGGCATGTGCCCGACGCCCGCGGCGACGGGGGCGAACGTGCGCACGATCGGCACGAACCGGGCCGCGATGATCGCGAACGGGCCGAAGCGCTCGAAGAAGCGGTTGGTGCGCAGCACGTTCTCTTTCGAGAACAGCCCGCTCTCCTTCCGCTCGAAGATGCGCGGCCCCACCCGGTGGCCGATCAGGTACCCGACCTCACCGCCGAGGAAGGCGGCCACCGAGATGACGATGCAGGCCAGCCAGATCGGCATGGCGCCGCTGAACGCGAGCAGGCCGGTGATGACCAGCAGCGTGTCGCCCGGCAGGACGAACCCGACCAGCAGGCCGGTCTCCGAGAAGACGATCAGGCCGACGACGACGAGCGCCCACGGTCCCGCGGCATCGATGATCGTCTGCGGGTCGAGCCACGGGATCAGGCCGGTGGGAAGAGAGTGCACGGGGGCTCCAAGACGTGAAGGTTCCCCTGAGCGTACCCGGTGGCGCCGGGTGTCAGAGCGCGGTGACCCAGACCGCGCCGGCGGCACCGGCGGGCAGGTCTCCGGCGCCGACCTCCGAGCCGAGGCCGAGCCCGCGCGCGGCGATGTCGCGCAACACCTCCGGGTCGCGGTCGCTGATGCGCACGACCCGTCCGCGCTCGCCCGTCGCGAGTTCACCCAGCAACCGCGCGGCCGGCATCCGCACCGAACCGTCGGAGGCCGGGATCGGATCGCCGTGCGGATCGGTCAGCGGCCGGCCGAGCTGGGCGTCGATCGCATCGAGCAGCCGATCGCTCAGCGCATGCTCGAGCACCTCGGCCTCGTCGTGCACCTCGTCCCAGCCGTAGCCGTACTGCGAGACCAGCCAGGTCTCCACCAGGCGGTGCCTGCGCACCATGCGCAGGGCCTCCTCGCGGCCGGCGGCGGTGAGTTCGATGGCACCGTACGGCGCATGGGCGACCTGCCCCGCCGCGACCAGCTTCTTCACCATCTCGGTGACGGTGCTGGGGGCGAGGCCGAGCCGGCCGGCCAGCTGCGACGGCGTGATCGGGTCGGGCTGCCACTCGGTGTGGCCGTAGATCACCTTGAGGTAGTCCTCGACCGCGCGCCGGTCAGCGGTGGGCATGGTCTTCGCTCTCGGCATGCCCGGCCGGTTCCAGTTGGAACGTGGAGTGCTCGACATCGAAGTGCCCCCGCAGGCACTCGCCGAGCCGCTCGAGCATGGCGCCGGTGCCCCCGCCGGCGAACACCGACGGCTCGCACTCGACGTGGGCGGTGAAGACCGGCTGGCCGGAGGTGATCGCCCAGACGTGCACATCGTGGACGGCCACCACGCCGGGGGTCTCGAGCAGGTGGGTGCGGATCTGCGCGATATCGGTGTCGTGCGGAACCGACTCGGTCAGCACCCGCACGACATCGCGCAGCAGCAGGGCGGCGCGCGGCAGGATCAGTGCGGCGATGAGCAGCGACGCGATCGCATCCGCCTTCGCGAACCCGGTGACCAGGATGACGGCGCCGGCCGCGAGCGCGGCGATCGACCCCAGCAGATCGCCCAGGACCTCCAGATACGCCCCGCGCATGTTGAGCGAGGTCGTGTCGCCGCCGCGCAGCACGAGCATCGCCGCGACGTTGGCCACCAGGCCCACCCCGGCGATGATGAGCATCGGCAGCGGCAGCACATGCGGGTCGTCGGCGGCGAGCAGGCGCCGGATGCCCTCGACCGCCACGGTCACCGCGACGACGGCGAGCAGCACCCCGTTGACCAGAGCGGCGAGCACCTCGACCCGCTGGAACCCGAAGGTGTGCCGGTCGGTCGCCGGCCGCGCCGCGACGACGGTGGCGACGAGGGCGACGATCAGCCCGATCGCGTCGCTCGACATGTGCCCGGCGTCGGCCAGCAGCGCGAGCGAGCCCGACGCGATCGCGCCGATGACCTCGGCGACCAGCACCACGACGACGATGGCCAGGGCGATCGCCAGCCGGGTGCGGGTCGACCCCGCACCGTGCGCGTGATCGTGGCCCATGCCTCCAGGGTAGGCGCGCGGGGGGTGTCGCCGGGCTAGTCGGGAACGGTTATCCGTATCGTTCGCGCAGGTACCCCACCATCGCCCCGAATGCCCGGGCGCGATGGCTGATCGCGTTCTTCTCGTCGGCGGTCAGCACGGCGCTGGCGTGCGCATACCCCTCCGGCCGGAACACCGGGTCGTACCCGAATCCGTGCTCGCCCTCGGGCGCCTGAAGGACCTCGCCCGGCCAGATGCCGACCACGACGTGCTCCGTCTCGCCGTCGACGAGGGCGGCCGCACACGTGAACTCCGCTGTGCGATCGGCCACCCCGGAGAGCTCGGCCAGCAGACGCGCGACGTTGTCGGCATCCACCCGCGTTCCCGCGTAGCGGGCCGAGTGGATGCCGGGCGCGCCGCCCAGCGCCGCCACCGAGATCCCGGAGTCGTCGGCGAGCGACGGTAGCCCGGTGTGCGCGGCCGCAGCCCGCGCCTTGATCAGCGCGTTCTCGGCGAACGTCGTCCCATCCTCGACCGGCTCGGGACCGTCGTACCCGATGAGCTCGTGCGGGCCCAGGCGCTGTCCCAGGATGCGCCGCAGCTCATCGACCTTGTGCGCGTTGTGGGTCGCCAGCACGAACGTGGTCACGCGCCGAGCGCCTCCGCCTGCATGGCGGTCAGACTCGTCGCGCCACCGAGAGCGAGGTCGAGCAGGCTGTCGAGCTCGCGGCGATCGAACGGCGCACCCTCCGCGGTGCCCTGCACCTCGACGAACAGGCCGCGACCGGTGACGACCACGTTCATGTCGGTCTCGGCCTTCGAGTCCTCGAGGTACGCGAGGTCGAGCCGGGGCTCGCCGTCGACGATTCCGACGCTGACCGCGGCCACCGAGTCGATGAGCGCCTTCGCGTTCTTGCCGATGAACCCCTTGTCGCGGCCCCACTCGATCGCGTCGGCGAGTGCGACGTAGGCGCCGGTGATCGACGCCGTCCGGGTGCCGCCGTCGGCCTGCAACACGTCGCAGTCGATGACGATGGTGTTCTCGCCGAGCGCCTTCGTGTCGATGACGGCCCGCAGCGAGCGGCCGATGAGGCGCGAGATCTCGTGGGTGCGGCCTCCGATGCGGCCCTTCACGCTCTCGCGGTCCATGCGCTCGTTCGTCGACCGCGGCAGCATCGAGTACTCGGAGGTCACCCACCCGCGGCCCTTGCCGGTCAGCCAGCGCGGCACCCCGTTGGTGAAGCTCGCCGTGCAGAGCACCTTGGTCTGCCCGAAGCTGATGAGGGCGCTGCCCTCGGCCTGCGCGCTCCAGCCGCGTTCGATGGTCACGGGGCGCAGCTGGTCGGCGGCGCGGCCGTCGGGTCGGGTCATTGCGGGGTCCTTTCGATGGGGATCTGCCCCGTGGGGAAGGCTTCGACGTGCCGCACCTCGGGCCCGAGGAACCGGTGCGCGAGGGCGCGGAACGCCTGCTCGTCATCGCCGGTGGATTCGAACCGGTGGCGGGGCGCGGTGCTCGCGGTGCGCTCCAGCCCGTGCGAGACCAGCGTGCGGTACACGTCGGCGGCGGTCTCCTCGGCGCTCGACACCAGGCGCACATCGGGTCCGATGACGTACTGGATGGCGGCCGACATCAGCGGGTAGTGCGTGCACCCCAGCACGAGCGTGTCGATTCCGGCGTCGCGCAGCGGTGCCAGGTACTCCTCGGCGGCGGCGAACAGCTCCTCGCCGCTGGTCACCCCCGCCTCGACGAACTCGACGAAACGCGGGCAGGCCCGGCTGAACAGCTCGAGCCCGTCGGCCGCGGCGAACGCGTCGTCGTAGGCGCGGCTCTGGATCGTGCCCGCCGTGCCGATCACCCCGACCCGGCCGTTGCGGGTGGTGCGCACCGCCGCGCGCACCGCCGGCTGGATGACCTCGACCACGGGGATGCCGCTGGCCGCCGTGTACCGCTCGCGCGCGTCTCGCAGCATGGCGGCACTCGCCGTGTTGCAGGCGATGACGAGGGCCTTCACCCCCTGGGCGACCAGGTCGTCGAGAACCTCGAGGGCGTAGGCGCGCACCTCGGCGATCGGCTTCGGGCCGTACGGGCTGTGCGCGGTGTCGCCGACGTAGAGGATCGACTCGTTCGGCAGTTGATCGAGGATCGCCCGCGCCACGGTGAGGCCGCCGACCCCGCTGTCGAAGACCCCGATCGGGGCGTTCGTCGGGGCGTCGGTCACGGTAGGCCACGATACCGGCCTCGGTAGGCTCATCCCATGTCGACGGCGTTCCTCACCGACCGGTACGAACTGACGATGCTCGACGCGGCCCTGCGCGACGGGCGCGCCTCGCGACGCAGCGTGTTCGAGCTGTTCGCCCGGCGGCTGCCGACCGGACGCCGGTACGGGGTGGTCGCCGGAACCGGCCGCCTGCTCGAACTGCTCGAGTCGTTCCGGTTCGGACCCGACGAGCTGACCTGGTTGCGCGAGCAGCAGGTCGTCGCCGCCGAGACCCTGGACTGGCTCGAGGACTTCCGGTTCTCGGGATCGATCCACGGATACCGCGAGGGCGAGCTGTACTTCCCCGGGTCCCCGCTCCTCGTCGTCGAGGGCACCTTCGCCGAGGCCGTCGTTCTGGAGACCCTGGCGCTCAGCGTGCTCAACTACGACTCGGCGGTCGCCTCGGCGGCCGCGCGCATGGTCTCGGCCGCCGACGGGCGGCCGCTGGCCGAGATGGGATCCCGCCGCACCGGCGAGCGGTCGGCCGTCGCCGCCGCGCGCGCGGCCTACATCGCCGGATTCGCGGCCACCTCGAACCTCGAGGCCGGGCGCACCTGGGGTCTGCCCACCATGGGCACCGCCGCCCACTCGTTCACGCTGCTGCACGACAGCGAGGAGGAGGCCTTCGCCGCCCAGGTCGCCGCGATGGGCACCGCGACCACGCTGCTGGTCGACACCTTCGACATCACCGAAGGCGTCGCCACGGCGATCCGGGTCGCCGGAACCGAACTCGGCGCCGTGCGGATCGACTCGGGCGATCTCGGGGTCGTGGTGCGCGAGGTGCGGGCGCAGCTCGACGGGCTCGGGGCGAAGAACACCCGCATCGTGGTCACCAACGATCTCGACGAGTACGCCATCGCCGCGCTGCAGGCCGCACCCGTCGACTCCTACGGCGTCGGCACGTCGCTCGTCACCGGGTCGGGAGCCCCCGCCGCCGGCATGGTCTACAAGCTCGTCGCCCACCTCGATGACGACGGAGGCTGGCAGCCCGTCGGCAAGAAATCCGACGGCAAGGCCACCGTCGGCGGCCGCAAACAGCCGGTGCGGGCGCTGGATGCCGGGGTCGCCCGGTCCGAGGACATCTGGGTCGAAGACCCCCCGGTCGCGGCCGACGCGGGGCGCCCGCTGCTCGTGGAGCTCGTGCGGCACGGAGTGGTCGCGCGCGAGCATCTCGGCCCCGAGGGCGTCGAACTCGCCCGGGCGCACCATGCGAGCGCGATCGCCGAACTGCCGGTCGAGGCGCTGGCTCTGTCGCGGGGTGAGCCGGCGCTCCCCACCCGGTACCTCTAGCCTGTTGCGCGCTCGATCGTGGACGCGATTCACCGTCGCTAGGGCTCGTAGACGGCAAAACGCGTCACGGATCGCGTCGGCGCACCCCGGGCGGCGAGCCGTCCGATGACCCGCGCGGCGATCTCGGAGGGGCGCCCGAACAGCTGGGCAGCCACCACGTGCACCACCGACCAGCCCTCGTCGGTCAGTTCGTCGGTGCGCACCAGGTCCCGCGTGAACTGCCGTCGGTCGCGGTGGTAGTCGCCGTCGTACTCCACCGCCACCCGGTACTGCGGCCAGGCCAGATCCGGCGCGACGACCCGCCCCGTGCGGAGGACGACGTCCTCGTTGATCCGCGCGCGCGGCAACTCGCAGTCCTCCAGCAGGAGTCGCAGCAGGGTCTCCGGCCGCGAGCGCGCTCCGACGCGCACGCGGGCATCCGCGGCACGCAGAGCCCGTGACCCGGTCATGCCCGCGGCGCGCGCGACCCAAGCCCTCAGGTCCTCCCGCGGCACCAGCGCCGGCACTCCCCTGCGCGCCGGCGACACCAGGTACTCGGCGGCGGCGATCAGGTCCGGCGGGCTCAGCACCCGGGCGAGCGACGCCCACGCCTCGACCGGTGCGTGGACGCGGAGCCCCTGGAGGTCCACGACCTCCCACCAGGCGGGCCGGACGGATGCTGTCACGCCGGCGTGCCGGATCGCCCGCGTCGGCGACACGCTCGCCACCTGCAGATCGGATGCGGCCTCGAATCGCCGCGGAAGCGGCATCCCCCACAACCGCGCGGCCGTGACCCCCGTGAAAGCGTGCCGTCCGTCGAGAACGGCCTGGAGCGCGAAGCAGCGGGTCCTGAGGTCGTTCCCCGCCGACGCCGGCACACGCGAGCCGTGGAACTCGGCGCGGAGGTCCCGGCGCCGCAGCCTGCTGCGGGAGGTTCCCGCCGCGACAGCGTCGCGCACGGCGAACACCCGATCGAAGTCGAACTCCATGCCCGCATGCTGCCGGGACCGGGCGTGCCCGCACGGCCCACCGCCGCATCCGGGGAGCACTCGATCGTGGACGCGATGTGCGGGACGGGAGGCTCGTGGACGGTCAAACGCGTCCACGATCGCGGGGTCGTGAGCCGACGCTACTTCAGCTTGTCGTAGATCTTCTTGCAGTCCGGGCAGACCGGGAACTTCTCGGGGTCGCGACCGGGCACCCAGACCTTCCCGCAGAGGGCGATGACCGGCTTGCCGGTGAGGGCACTCTCGAGGATCTTGTCCTTCTGGACGTAGTGCGCGAAGCGTTCGTGGTCGCCGTCCTCGAGCTGCTCCTGCTCCAGCAGCTCCTCGAGCTCGCGGTCGAGAACATCCGTGCCACCGCCCTGCTCGGGGCGTGCGTCTGGGTCGCTCATACCCTCAGTGTCGCATGGTGAAGGCCAGCAGTTCCGGCGCGCGGGCGTCGAAGGACGCACCCCCCGCCCGGATGCCGATGAACAGGGCGATCAGCCCGGCCTGCACGCCCAGAAGCAGAGAGATCCAGTTCCACGGCTGGCTCTGATCCATCAGCCACAGCACACCCGTGACGATGGCCGGCGCACCGACGACGAGGGTGGCGAGCACGGCCAGCACCTGGGCGCCGGTGCCCGTGCTGCCCTGCACCTGCGGTTGCTGGAACGCGGGGTCGCCCGGTCGCGGCGCGGCGTACGGGAAACGGGCCGAGATGCCGCTGCCGACCCCCAGCCCGCCGAGCAGGATCGCGATGCTCACGCCGAGCACCGCGGGGACGATGTCCATATCGCCGTGGCCCCACACCGTCAGCGGGGTGCCGACCACGATCAGGATCAGGCCGCCGACCAGCGGCGGAACCAGCCGGCCGACCCGGTCGTGGGTGCCCCGGGTCTGCGCCGCCACGTGCGTCCACATCGCCGTCGAGTCGTAGGCGATGTCATTGTGCAGGGTCGAGACCGCGACGAGCAGCAACAGCAACGGGAGGGGCAGCAGCGCAGACCAGGCGAGCGGGAATCCGCCGATGAGGCTCGCCGGGATGATCACGACCGGCACGAACACCAGGAACCCGAGGACCGCCCGGTACCGGGGGTCGCGGATCCAGTAGGTGAAGCTGCGTGCGGCGATCGCACCCGTGGGGGTCGAGGGCAGCCGCCGGAACCAGCCGGGGGTTCCTCCGCGGCGTTCCACCGGGATCCGGCGCGTCGGGCGCAGCACGAGACGCACCGTGAAGAACCAGGCGACCAGAAGCGCGACAGCGGTCGCGGCCCCGATCAGCAGCGCCTGCGTGGCGAGCTCGGGCTGGCGGAACACCGGGTGCGCCGGGGCGGCCCAGAGGGCGCCCAGCGGTGTCCACTGCAGCCACTGCGCCACCTGCTCGGTGTGCAGGTACGCGCTGAGCTTGATGAGCCCCACGTAGAAGAGGCGGGCACTCGGCGGCGGCGAGGCGGCGAGGCGCGGCAGCACCGTCGCGATCACCACGAGCAGCCCGATGACCAGGATGGGGGTGCCGATGATGCGGACGCGCCGGCTCCAGCGTTCCCAGTTCGCCAGCGCGGCACCCGCCGCCACCCCGAGCCGGATCGACAGCAGGCCCTGCAGGAAGAGCAGAGGTGCCGCGAGCTGGGCGATGCGGACCGCCTCCGGATCGCGCCATGCCCAGGTGGGCGCCCACGCGATCCCGGCGGTCAGCAGTGCCGGGCCGATCAGGGTGAACACCAGCAGGATGATCGCGACCTCGCCCCACCGGATGCGGAACCCCCGCAGACCCCGCGGGTCCAGCAGTTCGTGGCGCACCAGCATGAACGGCAGCAGGAAGGCGGCCAGGCTGAGGAACGAGCCCGTGTTGATGACGACCCGTCGCACGAACTCGTCGTCGAGATCGTGCAGCACGCCCGCACCGACGGCGACGACGAGCACCGTCGCGATCGCGACCGCCAGACCCAGCCCGCTGAGGATCACATAGCCCAGCGGACGACGGAAGCCGTTCGCGAAGAGCCGCAGCTTCAGTCGGAGTAGCTGTGCAACCACTCCATGCCCTCCACCGCCGAGGCCCCACCGGCCAGTTCCACGAAGCGCTCCTCGAGCGACTTGTTGCCGAGCACCTCGTCGAGGGTGCCTCCCGCGAGAATCCGGCCGTCGACGATGATCGCGACCGAATCGCAGATGCGCTGGATGAGGTGCATGCTGTGGCTGGACAGCAGCACCGTGCCTCCCGCGGCCGTGAACTTCGTCAGGATGTCGATCACCAGCTGGGCCGAGACCGGGTCGACCGACTCGAACGGCTCGTCGAGCACGAGCAGACGCGGCGAGTGGATCATCGCCGACGCGATGGCGATCTTCTTCACCATGCCCGCGGAGTAGTCGGACACCCGGCGATGCAGCGAGTGCTCCAGACCGAAGGCGGTCACCAGGTCGGCGACGCGCCGCAGGGTGGTGTCGCGGTCGAGTCCGCGGATGCCCGCGGCGTGGTGCAGGTACTCGGCGCCGGTCAGCCGGTCGAACAGCCGCAGGTGATCCGGTAGCACGCCGAGCATGCGCTTGGCGACGCCGGCGTTGCGCCAGACATCGGCGCCGTAGACCTTGACCACGCCGGAGTCGGGGCGCAGCAGTCCGGTCACCATCGACAGCGTCGTGGTCTTGCCCGCGCCGTTGGGACCGACGAAGCCGTAGAACGACCCGGTCTTGATCTCGAGATCGGCGGAGTCGACGGCGGTCACCAGGCCGAAGCGCTTGGTCAGGTTGCGGACCGAGAGCGCGACATCCGAGGCGAGGGCCTTGGGGGCCGTGGAGAGGCGCTCGGCAGAGCGGGCGCTCGCGGGGGCGAAGCCGGCGGTCGGGGTGGGGGCACGAGCGGGCTCAGGTTCGGGTTCGGGCTCGGGTTCCGGCTCGGGCTCGGGTTCCGGTTCGGGCTCAGGCTCGGGCTCAGGCTCAGGCTCAGGCTCAGGCTCAGGCTCAGG
>DATMFW010000066.1:0-7168 GCA_035556655.1 Pseudolysinimonas sp. | reverse complement strand
CAGCGCACCGAGCGACCCGGGGAACTCGTCGCCCGGCTCGCTGCCGCCACCGAACCCGAGCGGCTCGAGGTCATCCGGCCCACGCTCGAAGACATCTACCTGACGCTCGTCGACGCCGAGCGCACCCCCGAGGAGATCCCGGCATGACCACGTTCAACCCCGCCACCCGCATCGTCCCCAACGGCATCGCCCGCATCGGGTACGAGGTGAAGGGCTACTTCCGCCAGGGCGACACCGTCTTCTTCACCTTCCTGTTCCCGCTCGTGATGCTCACCATCTTCTCTGTCGCGTTCAGCGAGCAGAGCTTCGGGCTGGACGCCTCCGGCAACGAGGTGAACGCCGCCACCTTCTTCCTTCCGGGCATGCTGGCCGCCGGCGTGCTGCTGAGCGGCCTGCAGAACATGTCGATCGACATCGCGATGGAGAAGAGCGACGGCACTCTGAAGCGCCTGGCCGGCACCCCGCTGTCGCCGATCAGCTTCTTCATCGGCAAGATCGGGCAGGTGCTGGTGACCGGCATCCTGCAGGCGGCACTGCTCCTGCTTGTGGCGCGCTTCGCGTTCGGCGTCGACCTGCCGACCGACCCGGCTGCCTGGGCGACGTTCGCCTGGGTGTTCCTGCTCGGGGTCACCACCTGCGCGATCCTGGGCATCGGGCTCAGCGGCCTTCCGCGGTCCGGCAAGAGCGCGACCGCCGTCATCATCCCGATCGTGCTGGTGCTGCAGTTCATCTCGGGCGTCTACCTGACGTTCACCAGCCTGCCGGAGTGGCTGCAGAACGTGGCGAGCGTCTTCCCGCTGAAATGGCTGGCGCAGGGCATGCGCGCGGTGTTCCTGCCCTCCAACTTCGAATCGCTCGAAGCCGGGGGCGTCTGGAACCTCGCGGGCGTCGCGATCGGGACGGGCATCTGGCTGATCGCCGGCCTCGTCGTCGCCCGCCTGACCTTCCGGTGGATCCGCAAGGATGGCTAGATGAAGCTCTCCCGCCGGTGGGATCTGGCCATCACCGCAGCCGTGCTGCTGTGCGGCCTGATCCTGCTGGTGAGCGGACCCTCGGCGCGCGATGTCGCGCTGGGGGCCGCTGCGTTGGTGTTGCTGGTGCTGTCCTGGCTGCTCTTCGGGCGGCGCGCCACCGAGGGCGACGCGCGGTCGATCGCGTTCAGCGTCGCGGTCGTGATCGCGTCGGGGCTCGTGGTGGCCGCCCACCCGGTGCTCGCCATCATCCAGTGCATCTCGTACCCGGCGGTCTGGATGCTGGCCCGCTCGACCCGCGCGGCCGTGCTGTTCAACGTGGCGATCGCCCTCTCCGTGGGTGTCGGATTCCTGGTCAGCGTCGGGACGACGCCGGCGGATCTCGGCCAGACGGCTCTCACCGTCGCGGTCTCGCTCGGATTCAGCCTCGCCTTCGGCTTCTGGATCAGCCGGATCGCCGGCCTCAGCGAGGAACGCCGCGACCTGCTCGAGAACCTCACCGCCGCGCAGACCGAACTGGCGGTGCTGCACCGGGATGCCGGGGTCACCAGCGAGCGGGAGCGTCTCGCGCGGGAACTGCACGACACCATCGCCCAGAGCCTGGCCGGACTCGTGCTGCTGTCGCAGCGCGCCCGGCGCGAACTGGCCGCGGACAGCCTCGGCGACGACACGCTCGAGCTGATCGAGTCCGGGGCGCGGGACGCCCTGGCCGAGACCCGGTCGCTTGTCGCGGGCAGCGCACCCGTCGACCTCGAGGCCGGGATCGCCGCCGCGCTCACCCGCCTGGCCGAACGCTTCGAGCGGGAGACCGGCATCCGGGTCACGGTGAGTGCCGACGTCGACCGCGCGGCGCTCGGACGCGACGCCGAGGTGGTGCTGCTGCGCTGCGCGCAGGAGGGCCTGGCCAACGTGCGCAAGCACGCCGGCGCCCGCACCGCGCGGCTCGACCTGGGAGTCGACGGCGACGATGCGGTGATCAGGGTCATCGACGACGGCCGGGGGTTCGATCCGGCCGGGGCGTCGAGCGGGTTCGGGCTGGCGGGCCTGCGCGACCGGCTCGCTCTGGCCGGGGGCAGCATCGAGATGGACGGCACGGCGGGGGCGACGACGCTCACCGCACGCCTGCCCGTCGACGGGGTGCCGGCATGATCCGCGTCGTCGTGGTCGACGATCACCCGGTCGTCCGGGCGGGCGTCGTCGCCCTGGTCGACGCCGCCGAGGACCTCGAGGTGGTGGGCACCGCGGCGACCGGTGCGGAGGCGATCGGTGTCGCCGCCGCGACCACCCCCGACGTGGTGCTCATGGACCTGCGGATGCCCGGCATGGACGGTGACGAGGCCACCGCGCGCATCGTGGCGGCGAACCCCGCGACCCGGGTCGTGATCCTCACCACCTACGAGAGCGACGATGCCATCCTGCGCGCGATCGAGGCCGGTGCCAGCGGCTACCTGCTGAAGGCATCCCCCGAGGCCGAGCTGCTGGCCGGGGTGCGCGCCGTCGCGGCGGGTGAGGTCGCTCTCGCCCCGAGCGTCGCCGCGCTTCTGGTGAAGCGCACCGCGGCGCCCGCGGCACCGTTGCTCAGCACGCGCGAACTCGAGGTGCTGCGGCTCGTCGCGCAGGGCCGCAGCAATCGCGAGATCGGCGCCCAGCTGTTCCTCGGCGAGGCGACGGTCAAGACCCATCTGCTGCACGCGTTCGCCAAGCTCGAGGTCAACGACCGCACCCGCGCGGTCACGCGCGCCATGGAACTCGGGTTGCTCTAGGTTCGACCGGCCGAGGCGCGCACAGAACCTGTATGCGCGCCTGCGGGTACGCCGGCGCCGTCGTTCAGCCGAGCAGCGCGTCGATCTCGGCGCGCATCGGCATCGATGTCGACGCCCCGGGCCGGGTGACGGCGATGGATGCGGCCACCGTCGCGGCCTGCAGCGCCCGCTCCAGCGCCGCACCCTCCGCCAGCCACGCGACGAGCACGCCCGCGAAGGTGTCCCCGGCCGCCGTGGTGTCGACGGCGGTGACCCGACGCGGAGCCACTTCTTGCAGCACGGCCCCGTCGCGCGCCACCAGCGCGCCACGGGAACCGCGGGTCATGACGATCAGACCGCCCGGTCCGCTGAGCTTCAGCGCCGCCTCGGTCTCGTCGTCGACCCCGGCGAGCGCGCACGCCTCGGCGGCGTTCGGCACCAGGATGTCGGCCAGAGCCAGCAGATTCGGGTCGACCTGCATCGCCGGCGCCGGGGTCAGCACGGTCTTCACCCCCAGCCCGTGCGCGTAGACGAACGCCTCGGTGATCAGCTCGATCGGCCGCTCGAACTGGGCGACCAGGTACGTCGCGCCCTCGATGGCCTCCCGCGCGTCATCGTCGAGTTCGGTCACGGCGGCGTTCGCACCGGACACCACGACGATCGCGTTCTCGCCGCCGTCGAGCACCGAGATGTGCGCGGTGCCGGTGGGCGCGTCGACCTCACTCACCCCGCCGGTGTCGATGTCCTCATCGCGCAGGCACGCGCGAAGCGCCGCTCCGAAGGGATCCCGCCCCACCGCGCCGAGGAAGGCGACGTCTCCCGCGGCGCGCGCCGCGGCGACCGCCTGGTTCAAGCCCTTGCCGCCCGGCACCGTGTCGAACGCCGACCCGAACATGGTCTCGCCGGGGTTCGGCAGGCGCGGCTGGCGCACCACCAGGTCCATGTTCGCGCTGCCCAGGACGACGATCGCACTCATACGGCCCAGGCTATCGGCGTGCGGCCCTAGGCATTCTCCTTGCGGAACGTGCGCGTGCCGATCACGACGAACACCACGAAGATCACGACGGCCCAGACGCTGCCCCACAGGATCGGCTCGCCGAAGTCCCCGGCGAAGGCGGCGCGGATCGCGTCGACGACGTGCTTCACCGGCACGAAGTCGCTGATCGTCTGCAACCACTGCGGTCCGACCGACATCGGGATGAGAATGCCCGAGAGCAGCAGCAACGGCAGCGCGATCGAGTTGATGAGCGGCGCCATCACGTCTTCGCTCTTCGTCACCAGCGCCAGCGCGTTCGAGGCGCACGCCGCGGCGGCCCCGAGCAGCAGCGTGAGCAGCAGCCCGTAGAGCATGCCCGGCACCGAGGCGCGCAGGCCGAACGCGTAGCCGAGTGCGATGAGCACGATGCCTTGCACGAACAACTGCACGACATCGCGCAGCACGCGGCCGAGCAGCAACGCGGTGCGGCTCGCGGGGGTGACCCGCTCGGCCTCGATGACCCCGGCGCGCCATTCGGCGACCAGCCCGAAGCCGGCGAACAGGGCACCGAACAGCCCGAGCTGCACCAGCAGGCCGGGCACGAAGATCGCGTAGGCGTTGGTCGTGCCGAGGATCCCGGCCATCGGCTCCAGCAGCGGCCCGAACAGCGAGAGGTAGAGCACCGGCTGGATGAGGCCGATGATCACCCAGGCTGGGTTGCGCAGCGCGATCCGCAGCTGGCGGTAGAAGACGATCCAGGTCTGGCGGGCGAAGGGGGCGGCTCCGCCGCCGTGTCGAAGGGCCTGCCCTGAGTGGGCGGCTCCGCCGCCGTGTCGAAGGGTCATGCTGCTTCCTCTCGAAGGGACCGGCCGGTCAGGTTCAGGAACACGTCGTCGAGGGTCGGGCGACGCACTTCGATGGACTCCAGCGCGATCCCGTCCCGGTCGAGAGTGCGCAGCAGCCCGGCGAGCTCGCGCCCGGCGTTCGGGATGCGCAGGCTCACGGTCAGTCCGTCGACCTCGGCCGGGGTTCCGGGGGCGAGCGCCCCGAGGGCGGCGGCCGCACGCGGGACGGCCGCCGCATCCGAGAGGACGAGTTCGACGAGATCGCCGGACACCTGCTGCTTGAGCGCCTCGGGGGTGTCGCTGGCGACGATGACCCCGTGGTCGATGACGAGGATGCGGTCGCACAGGGCGTCGGCCTCGTCGAGGTAGTGCGTGGTGAGGAACACGGTGGCTCCGCGCTCGGTGCGCAGGGCGGAGATGTGCTGCCAGAGGTTCGCCCGCGCCTGCGGGTCGAGCCCGGTGGTCGGTTCGTCGAGGAAGATCAGCGAGGGGTCGTGGACGAGCCCCATCGCGATGTCGAGGCGCCGGCGTTGTCCGCCGCTCATGGCTCTCGGGTTGCGAGTCCAGAGCCCGTCGAGGTCGAGCTGGGCGAACAGCTCCTGGCCGCGTGCGGTGGCCTGCGCCTTGCTGATGCCGTAGAGCCGCCCGTGGTCGACGACCTCTTCGCCGGCGAGCGCCTCGGGCAGGGTCGACCCCGTCTGCGAGACGTACCCGATCGAGCGGCGCACGTCGGAGGCCTGGGTCGCGACGTCGTAACCGGCGACGGTGGCGGTCCCGGCCGTCGGCGACAGCAGGGTCGTCAGCATGCGCAGGGTCGTGGTCTTGCCTGCCCCGTTGGGCCCGAGGAACCCGACGATCTCGCCGGCCTCGACGTCGAGGTCGACACCGGCGACGGCGTGCACCTCGGTCTTCTCGCGACCCTTCCTGGTCGTGAAGCTGCGGGCGAGTCCGCGCGCGTGGATCACATCTGCCTCCTTGTTCAAAGTTGATTATTCAAGTTTGAACAAGAAGTTGTCAAGCCCCGCGCTGCTCGCGGATCCGTGCCAGATAGCGGTCGCGCTCCTCCGCCATGCGCCACCCCGGATCATCGGGCGCCGGCACCCAGCCGGTGCCGTGGTCGGCGTCGTCCGCGAACGACAGTCCGCCGGCTGCGACATCCGTCTCCAGCTGGCGCAGCCAGCCCAGCTGGGCATCGACGAGCGCGATCTCCAGGCCGAGCTCGCTCACCACGTGCGGGGGCACCGTCGCCGACCTGCCCATCGCCTCGACCTTCTGCGCGATGATCTCGCCGCCCATCGACAGCACCTCGATCCGGCGGCGCACCGCACCGAGGAACTGCGCGCGGGTGAGCGCGGGGCCGAAGTTCAGCGCGACGCGCAGCGGCAGCGCGTCCCCGGAGTCGGGCACCGTGGCGATCGCCTCGATCAGCAAGGCGGTGAACTCGGCTGCTCCAGCATCCGTCACCGTGTAGACGGCCACCGGCCGCCCGCCGTCGTCGAGGGTCAGATCATGGCGCTCGATCGCGCCCTGCTTCTCGAGGGTGCCGAGCATCGAGTAGATCGAGCCGGGGTTGAGGTGCGCCCAGCGCTCGACCTCCCAGCTGAGCAGTTCGCGGCGCAGCTGGTAGCCATTGGCCGGCCCGAAGATGCTCACCACGCCCAGCACCAGGATGCGGGTGGTCGTCGCGGACATGCCGCCAGACTACGCGCTCGTCAAGTTTGAACAACCGGGTTACAGCTCGAGCCCCACCAGCACCGGCTCGGGTTGCAGCCGCACGCCGAACTCCGACTCGACCCGGGTCTGCACGAAGCCCGCGAGCTGGGCGATGTCGGCCGCCGTCGCCCCACCGCGGTTGGTCAGCGCCAGGGTGTGTTTCGACGAGATCGCGGCGCGGGAGCCCGGCAGGGCGAACCCGCGGGCGATCCCCGCCCGCTCGATCAGCCAGGCCGCGCTGAGCTTGACCATGAACTCCCCCGAGGCCGGCGGGGTCACCGGCACCTCGGCGCCGAGCGGGAACACCCGGGGCTCCTCCTCGGGCTCGGTCGGGTAGCGCGGTGCATCGGAGGGCAGCGTCCGGGCGAAGCTCTCGCTGACGATCGGGTTGGTGAAGAACGATCCGGCGCTCACGGAATCCGCGTCGGCCGGGTCGAGGACCATGCCCTTGCTCCTCCGCAGCGCGAGCACCGCATCCCGGACCTGCGCCAGCCCGGCGCGCGCCCCGGTCTCGACACCGAGCGCCGACGCGAGCTGCCCGTACCGCACCGGCGCACTCTGTCCGCCCTCGTCCCGCAGCGCGAGTTCGAGCGAGAGCACGACGCCCAGCCGGCCGCTCTTCAGCGTGCTGCCGCGGTAGCCGAGCTCGAGCTCGTCGGCCGGAAGCGTGAGCACCTCGCCGGTGCTGAAGTCGAGGAAGTCGATGGCGACCAGCACGTCGCCCAGCTGCTGGCCGTAGGCGCCGATGTTCTGGATCGGCGCCGCCCCCGCGGTCCCCGGGATGCCGCTCAGCGCCTCGATGCCCGCGAGGCCGTGCTCGACCGCGAACGCGACCACCGCATCCCACGGCTCGCCCGCCTCGACCCGGATGCCGGGCACCCCGTCGCTCGCCCGCTCGATTCCGCGGTGCCCCACCCTGAT
>DATMFW010000065.1:0-26024 GCA_035556655.1 Pseudolysinimonas sp. | reverse complement strand
CTACGACGTGGCCGTCGGCAACGACGCGAGCCTCGCGGCGCTCGTCGAGCACATCTACGGCGCCGGCCGGGGTCTGCGCGACATGGTCTACTTCAACGGCAGCCCCTCGGGAATCGGTGGCGGGGTCATCGCCAACGGGGCATTGCTGGAGGGCGCCAGCGGGTACGCCGGCGAGCTCGGGCACACCCGCAGTGGCGGCACGGGGCGCACCCTGGAGTCGCGGGTGATGCGCTTCGACCTGCTCGCAGCCCTCGGTCTCAGCACCGCAGCGCCCGACGAGCTCGAGCAGCTCGTCCTCGCCGACACCGGGCGCAAGGTCGCCGCCGTCGTGCGCGGTCAGCTCGAGTACCTCGGAACGGCGATCGGCGATGCGGTGAACATCCTCAACCCGCAGCGCGTCGTGCTCGGCGGCTTCCTCGCCACGCTGCTGCAGAAGGATCCGCAGTTCCTGCGTGAGCGGGTCGCCGCCCAGACCCTGCACGCCCCCTACGAGGACGTCGAGATCGTCCCGGCCGAACTCGGCTCCGACCTGCTCATGATCGGCGCGGCCGAACTCATCTTCGCGGCCCTGCTCGCCGACCCCGCCGGGTACGGGCGCGCCGCCTAGCTCAGGCCCGCGCGGCGAGCCAGCGGGCCTGGCGGTACCACTGGTGCAGCAGGCCGCCCTCGTGGCCGTTGTGCTCGTAGACCGCGATGTCGCGGTCCGTTCCCGCGTAGTGGTTGAACGCGGCGAACACGCTCGAGGGCAGCACGACATCGTCCATGAGCCCCACCGAGAACAGCGCGGGCGCCGTCGCCCGCTTGGCGAAGTTCACCCCGTCGAAGAACGACAGCGTCTCGTAGACCTCGGCATCGCGGTCGCGGTGCACGGAGAGGAACGCCGCGATCTCGGTGAACGGCGCCTCGGGGGTGAGGGCGACCGAGCGGCGGAAATGGCACATGAACGGCACATCGGGCATCACGGCGGACACCTCCGGCACCAGCCCGGCGACCGCCAGGGTGATCGCTCCGCCCTGACTGGCACCCGTGATCGCCACCCGCGAGGCGTCGACCCCGGGCAGCGCGCGCACCACATCGGTGAGCAGCACGGCGTCGGTGAACACCCGGCGGTAGAAGTAGGTCTCGGGGGAGTCGATGCCGCGGGTCATGAAACCGGCGAACGAGGGCCCCGTCCCGTGCGGGTCGGGAGTGGCGCCGCCGGAACCCCAGCCGCCACCCTGGCCACGGGTGTCCATGAGCACGTGCACGTACCCGGCGCTGGCCCAGTGCAGGCGCTCGCCCGGCAGACCCCGGCCGCCGTTGTAACCGATGTACTCGATCACGGCGGGCAGCGGCTCGTCGCCGCGCGGCCGGGTGACCCAGGCGCGGATCGGCTCGCCCCCGAATCCGTGGAAGGTGAGGTCGGAGACGGTGACGGTGTCGAACGGGGCGGCCACCGCATCCAGCACGGGCTCGTCGGCGAGCGCGCGCGACTCGGCGATCGTGTCACGCCAGAAGGCGTCGAAGCCGGCGGGTTCGTGCACCTCCGGGCGGAAGGCGCGGAGCTCATCGAGGGGCAGGTCGGTGTGCGGCACGTGGCGAGACTAGCGAGAATGGAGCCCATGGCCATCACCGGGACGCCCGACTATCGCGACGCAGGACTCGAGTTCGGGCCGGACTTCGTCTTCGGGTCGGCCACCGCCTCGTACCAGATCGAGGGGGCTGTGCACGAGGACGGCCGCGGTCCGTCGATCTGGGACACCTTCAGCCACACCCCCGGCAAGACCACGAACGGCGACACCGGCGATGTCGCCTGCGACCACTACCACCGGTGGGAATCCGACCTCGACCTGCTGGCAGAGCTGGGCCTGCAGGCGTACCGGTTCTCGATCGCGTGGCCCCGCATCCAGCCGACCGGGTCGGGTGCGGTCAACCGGAAGGGCCTGGAGTTCTACGGCCGGCTCGTCGACGGGTTGCTGGCGCGCGGCATCCGGCCGGTCGCGACGCTCTACCACTGGGACCTGCCGCAGGCCCTCGAGGATGCGGACGGCTGGGTGAACCGCGACACCGCGTACCGCTTCGCGGAGTACGCCGCACTGGTCACAGAGGAGCTCGGCGACCGCGTGCACACCTGGACCACGTTCAACGAGCCATGGTGCTCGGCGTATCTCGGGTACGGGTCCGGGGCGCACGCTCCGGGGCGCACGAGCGGGCCCGATGCGCTCGCCGCCGTGCACCACCTCAATCTGGCGCACGGGCTGGCGGTACCCGAGATCCGCCGCGCGTCGACCAACGACCCCGCCCTGTCGATCACCCTCAACCTGCACGTGATCCGCGGCGAGGACGAGGAGGCGAAGCGGCGCATCGATGCGCTGGCGAACCGCGCGTTCCTGTCACCCCTGCTGCGCGGCCGGTACGACGCCGACCTGCTGGAGGACACCGCCGAGGTCACCGACTGGGCGTTCGTGCACGACGGAGATCTCGAGCGGATCCACCAGCCGATCGAGGTGCTCGGGGTGAACTACTACTCGACGGTGACCGTGAAGATGTGGGACGGCCACTCGCCACGGGCCAACGCCGACGGTCACAAGGACATGGGCGGATCGCCCTGGCCGGGCAGTGGCGATGTCGAGTTCCTCGTGCAGCCCGGACCGTACACCGACATGGGCTGGAACATCGCGCCCGACGGGCTCGAAGAGCTGCTGGTCTCGCTGCATGAGCAGTTCCCCGGCCAGACCCTCATGGTCACCGAGAACGGTGCCGCGTTCCCGGACCGGGTCGTCGAGACCGAGCACGGCAAGCGCGTTCCGGATGCGGACCGCGTCGACTATCTGAATCGCCACTTCACGGCCGCGCATCGCGCGATCGCCCGCGGCGTCGACCTGCAGGGGTATTTCGTGTGGTCGCTGCTGGACAACTTCGAGTGGGGCTACGGCTACACCAAGCGCTTCGGCATCGTGCGGGTCGACTACGACACCCAGGAGCGCACGCTGAAGGACTCGGCGCGCTGGTACCAGGAGCTCATCGCGACACGGACCACGCCGGCCGGCTGAGTGCCGCCTGTGTTCTGCAGGAGTTCGCGGTTCTGCAGGAGTTCGCACCGCGATGTTGCGGTCCGAAGGTGCCCTCATCCTGCAGAACAGCCTGTCAAGCTCCTGCAGAACAGCCTGTCACGCCGGGGCCGCCGTGCTCTCGCGCACCACGAGACTCGTCGCCAGGTCCATCCGCGGGACCGTCTCCAGCGGGGCCTCGGCCATCTGCAGCACGAGGCGGGTGGCCTCCTCCGCCATGCGCTTCAGGGGCTGACGGATCGTGGTGAGACGCGGACTCACCCAGGTCGCCAGCGGGATGTCGTCGTAGCCGACCACCGAGAGGTCCTCCGGTACCCGCAGCCCGAGGGCCCGGACCGCCTCGAGCACGCCGAGCGCCTGCAGGTCGCTGCCGGCGAAGATCGCCGTGGGGCGCTCGCCGGAGCGCAGCAACTCGTGCCCGTGCTGCTTGCCCCCCGCGGTGTGGAAGTCGCCGAACCGGATCCAGTCGGTCCGGATCGGCAGCCCGGCCGCGGTCATCGCCGACCGGAAGCCGTCGATGCGCGCGTGGGAGCACATCATGTCCTCCGGCCCGGTGATCGCGGCGATGCGGGTGTGGCCGAGTTCGATGAGGTGCCGGGTGGCCATCAGGCCGCCCGACCAGTTCGCCGAGCCGACCGACGGGACCTCGGGCGAGGGGTCGCCGGCCGGGTCGATGATCACGAACGGGATGGCGCGGGAGCGCAGCATCGCCCGGTACTCCGGCGGCAGGTCGGAGAACACCAGCACCACGCCGACCGGCCGGCGGCTGAGGACCCCTTCGACCCAGTCGGGGTCGGGGGAGTGCCTGCTGCCGCTGCGGGTCAGCACGACGCTCATGCCGTGGTCGGCCGCGACGTCCTCGACGCCTTTGATGATCTCCATCGACCAGGCGGCCTCGAGCTCGTGGAAGACGAGCTCGACGAGGCGGCCGCCGGTGCCGCCGCCGGCACCGCGCCGCAGGTACCCGTGCTGGTCGAGCAGGGCCTCCAGCCGGCCGCGGGTGGCGGCGGAGACGTCGGGGCGGCCGTTCAGGACCTTGGACATCGTCGAGAGCGAGACGCCGGCTTCGGCGGCGATCGCAGCCAGGGTCACGCGATCGGTGGTGGGTTTTCGAGGCACAGCGCGAAACTATCGGAATGAATCGCCGTTGTCGATTCGGGCGCGCAACGGTGGCCGCGCTCCCACGAATCCTTTTGTTGCTATTGACACCAAATCACCGGCCTGCATAGAGTCGGGCAACCCAAATCATTTCGACTACGATGTCGAAACATTTCGAGAGGTGTTCGATGATGAACAAACGCAGCAAGCTGGTCGCGGTCGGCGCAGCCGCCGCGCTGGCCCTGGGCGCGCTCGCCGGATGCAGCGGCGACGCCGGCGGCGGCGACGGCAAGGTCACCCTCACCTGGTGGCACAACGGAACCGGCGAGCCTCTGCTCGGGTTCTGGGAGGACGTGGCGCAGGAGTTCGAAGACGCCCACCCCAACGTGACGGTCAACGTCGAGGCGTACCAGAACGAAGAACTGCAGCGCACGCTGATCCCCAACGCCCTGCGCTCCGGAAGCGGAGTCGACCTCTACCAGCAGTGGGGCGCCGGCGAACTCGCCGCCCAGGTCGACGCGGGGTATGTGATGGACATCACCGACCAGGTCGCCGACGAGGTCGATGCGATCGGCGGCACCGTGGCCCCGTGGCAGTACGACGGGAAGACCTACGGGCTGCCGTTCAACTTCGGCATCGAAGGCTTCTGGTACAACAAGGACCTCTTCGGCCAGGCCGGCATCGATGCCCCGCCGACGACGCTCGACGAGCTCTACGACGCCATCGACGCGCTCAAGGCGGCGAACATCACGCCCATCGCCGTCGGCGCCGGTGACAAATGGCCGGCCGCGCACTACTGGTACAACTTCGCGCTGAAGTCGTGCTCGCCCGACGTGCTGAAGAAGGCCCAGGCCGAATACGACTTCTCGGACGGCTGCTTCCTCAAGGCCGGTGAGCTGCTGCAGGAGTTCATCGACTCCAACCCGTTCAACGAGGGCTTCCTGGCCACCACCGCCCAGCAGGGCGCCGGCAGCTCGGCGGGCCTGCTCGCCACCGGGAACGCGGCCATGGAGCTCATGGGTCACTGGAACCCCGGCACCATGGGCGGCATCCTCGCCGAAGAGAACGGCGGAGACGCCACGGCCCCCGAGTTCCTCGGCTGGTTCAACTTCCCCGGCATCGAGGGCTCCAAGGGCGACCCGACCGCCGCGCTCGGCGGCGGTGACGGCTTCAGCTGCGCCGCATGGGCACCCCCGGAGTGCGTCGACCTGCTGAAGTACATCTCCAGCGTCGACGTGCAGACGCGGTTCGGTGAGAGCGGCGCGGGCGTGCCCGTGACCAAGGGCTCGGAGGCCGGCATCTCGGACCCGAACCTGCAGCAGGTGCTCGAGGGTCTGCACAACGCCAGCTACGTGCAGCTCTGGCTCGACACCGCGTACGGTCCCACCGTCGGTGGCGCCATGAACGACGGCATCGTCGCCCTCTTCGGAGGCAGCGGCTCACCGGCGGACATCGTCAAGGGCATGGAGGACGCAGCGGCGACGCTGTAACGCATGTCGGCAACCCGCATCACGGCCGGGCCCGCAGTCTCTGCGGGCCCGGCCCCCTCTCTCCGCGCCTCCCGGCGCCGGGGGCGCCTGCTGATCCTGGCCTTCGTCGCCCCGGCACTCGTGGTGTACGTGGGATTCGTGCTGCTGCCGGTGGGCCTGGCCGCCGTCTACAGCTTCTTCAACTGGAACGGCCTGAGCGCGCTCGACCGCTTCATCGGTTTCGACAACTACGCGCGGGCGCTGGCCGACCCCGTCTTCCAGGGCGCGATCGGCCACAACCTGGCCATCGTCGGGCTCTCGCTGCTGATCCAGGGCCCGGTGGCGATCGGCGTGGCGCTGCTGCTGAACCGTCCGCTGCGCGGCCGGGCCCTCATCCGGGTGCTGATCTTCGTGCCCTACGTGCTGAGCGAGGTGATCGCGGGACTCGCCTGGAAGCTGATCCTCCAGCCGCAGGGTCCCTTCGACGCCGTCATGGCCGCCGTCGGTCTCGGCGACGCGCGTCAGCTCTGGCTGGCCGACCAGAACGTGGTGTTCTGGACCCTCTTCTTCGTGCTGTCCTGGAAGTACATCGGATTCGCGATCATCCTGTTCCTTGCCGGGCTGCAGGGCGTGCCCGACGAACTTGCCGAGGCCGCGCAGATCGACGGCGCGACCTGGTGGCAGACCCAGCGGCACATCACGATCCCGCTGCTCGGCCCGACCATCCGCATCTGGGCGTTCCTGTCGATCATCGGCTCGCTGCAACAGTTCGACATGGTGTGGATCCTCACCGGCGGCGGACCGGTGAACGCCACGACGACGATGGCCACCTACATGGTGCAGTTCGGGTTCCAGCGCTCGCAGCTCGGATTCGGCAGCGCCGTCGCCGTGATCCTGTTCATCTTCTCCCTGGTCTTCGCGCTGCTGTATCAACGCTTCATCCTGCGTCGTGACTTCGGCGCCTCCCTCAGCAGGGGTGTCTCATGAGGCGGCTGTCCACTCCGGTCGTCTACGCGATCGCCCTGGCGAGCATCGCGGTCAGCGTCTCGCCGGTGGTCTACGTCATCCTCGGCGGATTCCGCACCACCGCCCAGATCAACGCCGACCCCACGGGGTTCCCCGACCCGTGGACGTTCGCCAAGTACGGGCAGGTGCTCGGTTCGCCGTCGTTCTGGATCCAGGCGCTCAACAGCGGCATCGTCGCGCTCGGTACGACGGCCGGTGTCGTCGTGCTCGGGGTGATGGCCGCGTTCGTCATCGCGCGCTACGAGTTCCGGGGGCGCGCGGCCCTGTTCTCGCTGTTCACCGCGGGCCTGCTGTTCCCGCTGTCGGTGGCGATCGTGCCGCTGTTCGTGATGCTGAAGAACTTGGGGCTGCTGAGCACGCTGCCGGGCGTGATCATCCCGCAGATCGCGTTCGATCTGCCGACCACGATCATCATCCTGGTGCCGTTCCTCCGCGGGATCCCGGCCGAGCTCGAGGATGCCGCCCAGATCGACGGGGCGAGCCGGTTCGGATTCTTCCGCCGGATCGTGCTGCCGCTGTCCGGTCCGGGTCTGGTGACGGTCGGCGTCCTGTCGTTCGTGAAGAGCTGGAACGCCTACCTGCTTCCGTTGCTCATCCTCGGAAGCCCCAAGACCGCCACGCTGCCGCTCGGCGTGCAGTACTTCTCGACCGCCTACTCCCAGGACACCGCCGCCGTGCTCGCCTTCACTTCGCTGGCCATGCTGCCCGCGCTCATCTTCTTCACCATCGCCCAGCGCCGCATCGTCGGCGGTCTGACCGGGGCGGTGAAGGGATGACCCTTCGACACGCGTCCGGCGACGTGACGCACGCGGATGCGGTGGCCGGCCTGATCTCCTCGCTCACCCTGGAGGAGAAGATCGCCCAGCTCTACGGCGTGTGGGTCGGTGCCGCCTCGGACGGCGGGGAGGTCGCCCCGCACCAGAACGACTTCGTCGACGAGAACGCCGATCTCGACGAGTTGCTGCCCCGTGGCCTCGGGCAACTGACCCGGCCGTTCGGCACGGCACCGGTCGACCCGGCCATCGGGGCGCTGTCGCTCGCGCGCACCCAGCAGCGGATCATCGCGGAGGGTGCCCATCGCATCCCCGCCCTCGCGCACGAGGAATGCCTCGCCGGCTTCGCCGCGTGGGGCGCCACCGCGTACCCGGTGCCGGTGTCCTGGGGCGCGAGCTTCGATCCGGACCTGATCGAGCGGATGGCGCGCCGGATCGGCGAGGACATGGCCTCGGTCGGCGTGCATCAGGGTCTCGCGCCGGTGCTCGACGTGGTGCGCGACGCGCGCTGGGGCCGGGTCGAAGAGACCATCGGCGAAGACCCCTACCTGGTCGGCTCGATCGGCGCGGCCTACGTGCGCGGGCTCGAATCGGCCGGCATCGTGGCCACGCTGAAGCACTTCGTCGGGTACTCGGCATCCAAGGCGGGGCGCAACCTCGCCCCGGTCTCCGTGGGGCCACGGGAACTGGCCGACGTGCTGCTGCTGCCGTTCGAGATGACCCTGCGCGAGGGCGGACCGCGTTCGGTGATGAACGCCTACACCGATCTCGACGGGGTGCCGTCGGCCGCCGATGCCGAGCTGCTCACCGGGTTGCTGCGCGAGACCTGGGGCTTCGAGGGCACGGTCGTGGCCGACTACTTCTCGATCGCCTTCCTGAAGACCCTGCACGGGGTCGCCGACTCGTGGGGCGAGGTCGCGGCGGCCGCACTCGTCGCCGGGATCGACGTCGAGCTGCCCACCGTCTACACGTTCGGGGAACCGCTGGTCACCGCGGTGCGCGACGGCGTGCTCGATGAGGCCGTCATCGACCGGGCGCTCGGGCGGGTGATGCGGCAGAAGCAGCAACTCGGACTCCTCGACCCCGACTGGTCGGCGGTACCGCCCGCCCTGCGCGGCGCGGACCTCGACGACCCGGAGGCGCTGCGTGGCACCGTCGATCTCGACCCGCCGCAGAATCGCGCGCTGGCCCGCGAGGTCGCCGAGCAGGCGGTCGTGCTGCTGCGCAATGACGGCACCCTTCCGCTGGCCTCCCCGGCCCGGATCGCCGTGATCGGTCCGACCGCCGATGATCCCTACGCGATGCTCGGCTGCTATTCGTTCCCGGCGCACATCGGGGTGCAGCACCCGGAGGTGCCGATCGGCATCGAGCTGCCCACCCTGCTGACGGCGGTGCGCGCCGAGTTCCCCGCGGCCGAGGTGGTGCACGCCCTCGGCACGACGATCGACGGCGGCGAGACCGACGGCATCGACGACGCCGTGCAGCTCGCCGCCGGCGCCGACGTGGTCATCGTGGCGCTCGGCGACCGGGCCGGGCTGTTCGGCCGCGGCACGAGCGGCGAGGGATGCGATGTCGCCTCGCTCGATCTGCCCGGCGCCCAGCAGGCCCTGCTCGACGCTGCGATCGCGAGCGGGACGCCGACGGTGCTCACCCTGCTGGCCGGCCGGCCGTACGCCCTCGGCCGCGCGGTGAGCGATGCGGCGGCGATCGTGCAGACGTTCTTCCCCGGCGAGGAGGGCGGACCCGCCATCGCCGGGGTGCTGAGCGGGAGGGTCAACCCGAGCGGCAGGCTCCCGGTGAGCATCCCCCGCTCCCCGGGGGCCCAGCCCTCGACCTACCTCGGCTCGGCCCTCGCCCAGGCGGGCCGGGTCTCGAACATCGACCCCGGCGCGGCGTTCCCGTTCGGGGCCGGGCTCGGCTACACGGGGTTCCAGTGGTCCGGGCTCGCGGCCGACACCGACGAGATCGACAGCGGCGGCTCGGTCGAGCTGTCGCTGACCGTGCGGAACACCGGCGATCGCCCCGGCGCGGATGTCGTGCAGCTCTACCTGCACGACCCGCTCGCGTCGGTGGTGCGTCCCGTGCAACGGCTGATCGGATTCCAGAAGGTGCGCCTCGGGGCGGGGGAGTCGGCGCGCCTGCGCGTCCGGGTCCCGGCCGAGCTGGCCGCTTTCACCGGGCGCGACCTGCGCCGCATCGTGGAGCCGGGCGACCTGGTGCTCGGGTTCGGGCGCTCGAGCGCCGACATCCCGCTGACGCACACGGTCGCCGTCACCGGGGCCACCCGCGTCCTCGGGGTGCACCGCGAGCTGCACCCCACCTGGGTGGTCGAGTAGCGCCGCAGGCCTCGGTGGTCGAGTAGCGCCGCAGGCGCGTATCGAGACCTCCGAGTGCTCCTTCCGGGTCTCGATACGCCGCTGTGCGGCTACTCGACCACCGAGGAGGGTCAGGTCGAACGCACCCCGCGCGCGGCGAACCGCTGCTGCAGCAGCACCGCGATGACGATGATCGCGCCCTTGACGACGGCCTGCACCGAGGTCGAGAGGTTGTTCTGCGTGAACACGTTGGTCAGCGTCGAGAAGATCAGCACGCCGAGCACGGTGCCCATGATGGTGCCGCGCCCGCCGATCAGCAGCGTGCCACCGACGACGACGGCCGCGATCGCATCCAGCTCGTACAGCTGACCGTGGGTCGAGGTGCCGACGCCGGTGCGGCCGAGCATCATGACGCCCGCGATCCCGGCGGCGAGCCCGGCCAGCACGTACAGCATCACGGTGTGGCGCTTGACCCGCAGACCCGCGAGGCGGGCCGCCTCGAAGTTGCCGCCGAGGGCGACGGTGCGGCGCCCGAACGTGGTCCGAGACAGCAGGAACCAGCCGATCGCGGCGGCGATGGCGAAGATCCAGATCAGCCAGTCGATGCCGAGCAGGTCGCCGCGGAAGAAGTCCTTGAACGGGGTGACATTGATGATCAGCGTCTGCTTGTTCGAGATCAGCTCGGCCAGTCCGCGCGCGGCGACGAGCATGGCCAGGGTCGCCATGAACGGCACCACCCGGCCGTAGGCGATGACGACGCCGTTGACGAACCCGGCTGCCGCCCCCACGGCCATGGCGACGAGCACCATCAGCAGCCAGCTGCTCTGGTCGGCGGCCGCCTGCACGCCCGCGATCGTGGCGACGATCGTCGACAGGCCCATGACGGATCCGACGGAGAGGTCGATGCCGCCGGCGGTGATGACGAATGTCATGCCGATGCTGATCACGCCGATGATCGAGGCGAACCGGATGATCGTGAAGAAGTTGTTGACGTCGAGGAACCGGTCGCCCGCGGTGATCGCGCCGGCCGCGACGATGAGCAGCAGCGCGATGACGAGACCGAGGTTGCGCCCGACGCCTCCGCTGAGGAAACGCCGCAACGGGCTGGCGGCCTCGGGGGACGCAGCGGTGACGACCGCGGGTGCGGGGGTGGGGGCCTGCTCGCTCACGCGGCGACTCCTTCCATGATGAGGTCGAGCACGCGGTGCTCGTCGATGTCGGATGCGGCGGTGGTCTGCAGGACCCGTCCCTCGGCGATGACCATCACGCGGTCCGAGAGGCCGAGTACCTCCTGGATCTCGCTGGAGACCACCACGATGGCGGTTCCGGCGTCGGCGAGGCGGCGGATGAGGGCGTAGATCTCGGTGCGCGCACCGACATCGACGCCGCGGGTGGGCTCGTCGAGCAGCAGCACCGTCGTGCCGTGCACGAGCCAGCGGGCGAGCAGGATCTTCTGCTGATTCCCGCCGGACAGCGCTCCGGCCGCGCGATCGGGATCCCCCGGCCGCAGCTCGAGCGCGTCGATCTGCTCGCGCGCGATGGTGCGCTCGCGTCGCTCGTTGAGCACGCTCGCCCGTGCCCAGCGGCCGAAGCTCGACAGGGTCACGTTCTTGAACACCGGCTCCTCCAGCAGCAGCCCCTGGCTCTTGCGCTCCTCGGGGGACAGACCCACGCCGCTGTTCACCGCTGCGCGCACGGATCCCGGGCGCAGCATCCGGCCGTTGACCGCGACGGTGCCGCTGGTCGCCTTGCGCGCCCCGTAGATGGTCTCGAGGATCTCGGAGCGTCCCGAGCCGACGAGTCCGGCGAGGCCGACGACCTCGCCGGCGCGCACCTGGAAGCTCACCTCGTCGAAGGTTCCGCGGAGGGCGAGGCCCTGCACGTCGAGCACCACGGGCGCGCTCGCGGGCACGCCGGGCCGCGGCGGGAAGACGTGCTCGACGGTGCGCCCGGTCATCAGCTTGATGAGCTCGGAGGTCGGGGTGCCCTCCACGGGGAGCCCGCTGGCCATGCTCTGGCCGTCTTTGATCACGGTGATACGGTCGCCGATCTGGCGGATCTCTTCGAGGCGGTGCGAGATGTAGATGACGGCGATGCCCTGCGAGGTGAGTTCGTCGACGACGCGGAACAGGTTCTTGACCTCCTGCGCGTCGAGCACGGCGCTCGGCTCGTCCATGATGATGAGCCGGGTGTCGCGCGAGAGCGCGCGGGCCATGCTGACGATCTGCTTGTTGGCGGCGGACAGGGTCCCGACCTCGCGCGAGGGCGAGAGATCCCCGTGCCCGAGCCGCGCCAGCAGTTCCCGCGTACGGCGGTGGGCGGCGCCGGTGTGCAGGACGCCGGCGGTGGAGCGCTCGTGCCCGAGGAAGATGTTCTCGGCGATGGTGAGTCCGTCGACGACGTCGAGCTCCTGGTACATGGTGGCGATGCCCATGTCGAGCGCGGCGACGGGCGACGGGATGATCGTGCGCTCGCCCTGCCAGTCGATCTCGCCGGCGTCGGGCTGGTAGGCGCCCGAGAGGATCTTGATGAGCGTGGACTTGCCTGCGCCGTTCTGACCGAGGATGCAGTGGACCTCGCCGGCCCGCACGTCGAGGTCGACGCCGCGGAGGGCGTGCACGCCCGCGAACGACTTGGTGATGCCCCTCATCGCCAGTAATGACGGCGCTGAATCGCCTTTGACCATGCGGCGACCCTAGCATTCAACCCTTATGACGATGAACGCGAATAAGTTGACAGTCAAACTGACGCTTCTGTTAGGGTGACCGAGTCAGCGCGGACTGTGACTCCTCGCTGCGCACCACTGCGGACCATTCAAGGAGGAACACATGCTCGCAGCACGCAAGCGACTGCTCGGCGCCGCCGGCGCACTCGCATTCGCGGCACTGCTCGCCGGTTGCACCACGGGAGGCGGCGGTGGCAACACCGGCCCGACCAACAACACCGGCAACGACGAGACCGGTGACACCATCGTCATCGGCTTCTCGGGCCCTGCGGCCGACCACGGCTGGCTCGGCGCCATCAACTCGGCGGCCATCGCCGAGGCCGGCAAGTACCCCGACATCGACCTCAAGGTCGCCGAGGGCACCAACGACGCCAACCTGCAGATCAGCCAGGTCGAGGGCTTCATCAACGACGGCGTGGACGCCATCGTGCTGCTGCCGACCGACGGCGCCGCTCTGACCGAGGTCGCCATCAAGGCGATGGAGGCCGGCATTCCCGTCATCAACGTCGACCGCGAGTTCTCGTCCACCTTCGCCGCACGCGTCACCATCCTCGGTGACAACTACGGCATGGGCGTCAGCGCCGGCACCTACATCTGCGAGAAGCTCGGCGGTCAGTCCGACGCCGTCATCGCCGAGGTCGCGGGCATCGACTCGCTGCCGCTGACGCAGGACCGCTCGCGCGGTTTCGCCGACGCGCTGGATGACTGCGGCCTGAAGGTCAGCAACCGCGTCGCCGCGGACTTCACCGTCCAGGGTGGCGAGGCCGTGACCTCGCAGCTGCTGGCGGCCGCTCCGAAGATCGACGCCATCTGGAACCACGACGACGACCAGGGTCTCGGCGTGCTGGCCGCCATCGAGGCAGCCGGCCGCGACGAGTTCTTCATGGTCGGCGGCGCCGGCTCGAAGGCCGCGATGGACGCGATCAAGTCCGGCGACGGCGTCCTCGAGGCGACGATCATCTACCCGTCCACCCAGGCCGCCGACGGCATCCGCCTGGCCCGCCTGGTCGCCCAGGAGAAGGCTCTCGCCGACCTGGTCGAGGTCGAGGTGCCGAACCGGATCGTGCTGAGCGCGCCGGTCGTCACCAAGGACAACGTCGACAAGTACCTGCCGACCGCGTTCGAGTAAGAGTCACCGTCGGACGCCCGCGCCGCCTGACCACGGCGCGGGCGTCCGCACACACCACCCCGGAACGCGCGAGCGATCACCACCGTTCGCGATGAGAGAGAGACCACACAGATGACGTCGATGCGCGTGGCGATGATCGGCTACGGCTTCATGGGGGCCGCGCATTCCCAGGGCTGGCGGGTGGCACCGCGGTTCTTCGACCTGCCCGCCCACCCCGAGATGGCCGTCGTGGTCGGCCGCAACGGCGATGCGGTGGCGGCCGCCGCCGAGAAGTGGGGCTGGGCCGAGAGCGCCACCGACTGGCGCGAGGTGATCGCCCGCGACGACATCGACATCGTCGACATCGTCACCCCCGGCGACTCGCACGCCGAGATCGCGATCGCCGCCCTCGAGGCCGGCAAGCACGTGCTCTGCGAGAAGCCGCTGGCCAACACCGTGGCCGAGGCGGAGGCCATGGCGACCGCCGCCGAGAAGGCCGAGAAGAGCGGGGTGTACGCCATGCTCGGCCACACCTACCGCAGACTGCCGGCGACCACGTTCGCGCGCGACCTCGTCGCCGCCGGGCGGATCGGGGCGGTGCAGCAGGTGCGTGCCAGCTACCTGCAGGACTGGCTGACCGACCCCTCGGTTCCACTCGCCTGGCGCCTGCAGAAGGATCTCGCCGGCTCCGGCGCGCTCGGCGACATCGGCGCGCACATCATCGACCTGACGCAGTACATCACCGGCATGCGCCTGACCACCGTCTCGGGAACCCTCGAGACCATCGTGAAGCAGCGCCCCGTGCTGGAGAGTTCGTCCGGCCTCGGCGGTACCGGCGGCACGGAACTCGGCGACGTGACGGTGGATGACGTGGCCCTCTTCACGGGCCGCTACGACTCCGGCGTGCTCGGCATCTTCGAGGCGACCCGGTTCGCCACCGGGCGCAAGAACGCGCTGCGGGTCGAGGTCTCGGGCACCAAGGGCGCGATCGCCTTCGACCTGGAGGACCTCAACACCCTGCAGGTGTACGACGCGACGGCCGAGGCCGGGACGCAGGGATTCACCCGCGTGCTGGTGACCGAGCCGCAGCATCCGTACATCGCGAACTGGTGGCCGACCGGCCACATGCTCGGCTATGAGCACGGCTTCGTGCACCAGGCCAAGGACTTCGTGGAAGCCATCGCGGCCGGCGTCACGCCGTCGCCCTCGTTCGCCGACGGCGTGCAGGTGCAGCGCGTGCTGGCCGCCGTCGAAGCGAGCGCGGGCGCCGGAAGCGCCTGGACCGCTGTTTAAGAGGAGGATCGAAAACATGGCACGTCCCGTCACCCTGTTCACCGGCCAGTGGGCCGACCTGCCGCTGGAAGAGGTGGCCAAGCTCGCCTCGGGCTGGGGCTACGACGGCCTCGAACTGGCGTGCTGGGGAGACCACCTCGATCCCTGGCGCTGGGACGAGGACGGCTACGTCGAGGGCAAGCTCGAGCTGTTGGCCAAGTACGACCTGAAGGTCTACGCGATCTCGAACCACCTCAAGGGCCAGGCGGTCTGCGACGACCCGATCGACCAGCGTCACCGCGACATCCTGTCGTCGCAGGTGTGGGGTGACGGGGATCCCGAGGGCGTGCGGCAGCGTGCGGCCGAGGAGATGAAGCACACCGCGCGGCTCGCTGCGAAGCTCGGGGTGAAGACGGTCGTCGGATTCACCGGGTCCTCGATCTGGAAGTACGTGGCGATGTTCCCGCCGGCCTCGCAGGCGATGATCGACGCCGGGTACCAGGACTTCGCCGACCGCTGGAACCCGATCCTCGACGTCTACGACGAGGTCGGCGTGCGGTTCGCGCACGAGGTGCACCCGAGCGAGATCGCCTACGACTACTGGACGACGGTGCGCACCCTCGAGGCGATCGGGCACCGCGAGGCCTTCGGGCTGAACTGGGACCCCTCGCACATGGTCTGGCAGGACATCGACCCGGTGTCGTTCATCTGGGACTTCCAGGACCGCATCTATCACGTGGACTGCAAGGACACCAAGGTGCGCGCCCGCGACGGCCGCGCCGGGCGGCTGGGCTCGCACCTGGCCTGGGCCGACGGCCGCCGGGGCTGGGACTTCATCTCGACCGGGCACGGCGACGTGCCGTGGGAGGCGGCGTTCCGCATGCTCAACCAGATCGGCTACGACGGCCCGATCTCGGTGGAGTGGGAGGACGCCGGCATGGACCGGCTCGTCGGAGCACCCGAGGCCCTCGAGTTCGTGCGCCGGCTCGCCTTCGACGCCCCCGACGCGGCCTTCGACGCGGCGTTCAGCTCCGGCGACTGATCCAAATCACGGATCCGGGTGACCCCTCCGCGCCCGAACCGGGCGGATGCGGGGTGGGTGCCCCGCGCATCCGTGATTTGGGCGGTGGGGGCGTCAGGCCGACGCGCCGACGACCATCGCCTCGATGTTCTCGGGGCTGAGGGCGTGGTGGATCGCGAGCATGCTCGCCCCCAGCACTCCCGCATCCGGACCGGCCTTGGACTGGCTGATCTGCAGGTGCTCGGTGGCGAGCGGCATCGACCGCGTGTAGACGACCTCGCGCACCCCGGCGATCAGGTGCTCCCCGGCCTGGGCGAGCGATCCGCCGATGACGATCGCCGACGGGTTGATCAGCGACACGCAGGTGGTGAGCACCTCGCCGATGTCGCGCCCGGCCTGTCGAACGGCCTGGATCGCGTCGATGTTGCCGCGCTTCACCAGCTCGACGACGTCCTGGCTGCTGGATGCCTCGAGGGCCACCGCGCGCAGGGCCCGGCCGATCGCGGGCCCCGATGCGAGGGCTTCGAGGCAGCCGCGGTTGCCGCACTGGCACGGCACGTCGGCGCCGCGCGCGACGTAGACGTGGCCGATGTCTCCGGCGGTGCCCTGGGCTCCGCGCTGCAGGAACCCGCCCGAGATCACGCCCGATCCGATGCCGGTCGCGACCTTGACGAAGATCAGGTGGTCGACCTCGGGCCACGCCAGTTCGCGCTCGCCCAGCGCCATGATGTTGACGTCGTTGTCGACGAGCACCGCGCACTCGAAGCTGCCCCGGAACCAGCCGGGCACGTCGAACCGGTCCCACCCCGGCATGATCGGCGGGTTGATGGGGCGGCCGGTGGAGTGCTCCACCGGCCCGGGCAGCCCGATGCCGATGGCGAGGAGGTCCTCGGGCATCCGCCCGAGCTGGTCGAGCAGTTCGCGGGCGGCGGTGACCACCCAGCCGAGGATGGCCTCCGGCCCCTCGGTGACGTGGATCGGCGCCCCGGTCTCGGCCTGGATGCGCCCGGTCAGGTCGCTCACCGCGATGCGCACATGCGAGGCGCCGACGTCCACGGCCAGCACCACACGGCCGCTGGCGGCGATGGCGAACTGCGAGCTGGGCCGCCCGCCGGTCGAGACGGCGTCGCCGACCGGACCGACGAGGCCGAGTCTCATGAGGGCGTCGATGCGCAGGGCGACGGTCGATCGCGCGAGGCCGGTCATCGCCGACAGCTCGGTGCGGGTCCGGGGCCTGCCGTCGCGCAGGATCTGGAACAGCTCGCTCGTGACCGTCGAGCCGAGCGCGTTGATGTGCCCGCTGGCCGCATCGCTTACGTCGGTCACGTGCCCACCTTATCGTGCGGATCGTCCGAAGTGCGGCGACGCAGGCGACCTAGGCTGTCGGGATGACGGCCCGCGATCGCCTCGAGCGCTCTCCCCGGCGGCTCGCCCTCGCCGGCGCCGGCGTGGCCGTGCTGCTCGCCGTCGGCCTCGGAGTGCTGATCGCGTTGCGCCCGCTCGAACTCGACGCCGAGTGGATGGACGAGATCGTCGAGAACCGGATCCCGGTCCTCCAGACCGTCTCGCTCGTGTTCGACTTCCTGGGCGGGGGCTGGTTCGGCGTCTTCGTCGTCCCGCTCGGCATCGCCGGCGCCTTCCTGCTGGCACGTCGCCCGTGGTCGGCGGGGGTGTTCGTGCTCGGGTCGGCGGTCAGCTCCGGTGTCGTGCAGTTGATGAAGGTGCTGTTCGGCCGCGAGCGCCCCGAGCAGATCCTGCTGCCGCTGGAATCGGGTTCGTTCCCGTCGGGGCACACCGCCAACGCCGCGACCGTGGTCGTGCTGCTGGCGCTGCTGTTGCGCCGGCGCTGGATCGTCGCGGCGGGTGCTCTGTACATCGTTCTCATGGCGCTCAGCCGCACCTATCTCGGAGCGCACTGGGTGACCGACACCGTCGGCGGGGTCCTGGTCGGCGCCGGCATGGCAGTACTCGTCTGGGTGCTGTTCGCGCGCCGGCTGCGCACCGAACGCGAGGCCAGGCAGGGCGGTGACGCGGCATCCACCGGCTCTAGGCTGACCGCATGACGGATGCCGAAGACAAGGTCGCCGCCGCCGAGAAGGCGCTGAAGGAGGCGCAGGCCGAGCTCGAGAAGGCGAAGGCGGCCGCGGCGTCGCCCGCTGCCCCGGCGGCGCCAGGCCCGCTCGATGAGGAGGCCATCGCAACCATCCGGGCCGGTTACAGCTTCGATGCCCCCGCATTGCAGATGGGGGCCCTGGTCAACGGCGAGCCGGTGATCGACACCCAGATCCGCATCCCGATCGCCATGGTCAACCGGCACGGCCTGGTCGCCGGAGCGACCGGAACCGGCAAGACGAAGACCCTGCAGGTGCTGGCCGAGCAGCTGAGCGCCGCCGGTGTGCCGGTGTTCGCCGCCGACATCAAAGGCGACCTGAGCGGCATCGCGACCGCGGCCGGCGCCGGCGATGAGAAGCTGCTGGCCCGCACCACCAGCATCGGCCAGGACTGGAGCCCGAAGGCCAGCCCGACCGAGTACTACTCCCTCGGTGGGATCGGCGAGGGCATCCCGATCCGGGCGAGCGTGAAGACGTTCGGGCCGCTCATGCTCAGCAAGGTGCTCGGCCTCAACCAGACTCAGGAATCCAGCCTCGGTCTGGTGTTCCACTACGCCGATGACAAAGGCCTCGAACTCATCACGTTGCAGGATCTGCGCGCGGTGCTCAACTTCCTCGTCAGCGACGAGGGCAAGGCGGAACTGGCCGAGCTCGGCGGGCTGTCGAAGGCCACCGTCGGGGTCATCCTGCGCGAACTGATCACATTCGCCGACCAGGGCGCCGACGTGTTCTTCGGAACCCCCGAGATCGACGTCAACGACTTCTTCCGCACCGCGGGAGACGCCGGCGTCGTCTCCCTGCTCGGGGTGCGCAGCGTCCTCGGCAAACCCGAGCTGTTCAGCACCTTCCTGATGTGGCTGCTGTCACGCCTCTACGAGACGCTGCCCGAGGTCGGCGATATCGACAAGCCCAAGCTGGTGTTCTTCTTCGACGAGGCGCACCTGCTGTTCAAGGATGCGTCGAAGGACTTCCAGGCCACCATCACGCAGGTGGTGCGTCTCATCCGCTCCCGCGGCGTCGGCATCTTCTTCGTCACCCAGACGCCGAAGGACGTTCCGGGTGACGTGCTCGCCCAGCTCGGGTCACGCGTGCAGCATCAGCTGCGCGCCCACACCCCCGATGACGCGAAGGCCCTCAAGGCGACGGTGTCGACCTACCCGATCTCGAAGTACGACCTCGCCGAGGTGCTCACTACCCTCGGCACCGGCGAGGCGATCGTCACCGTCATGAACGAGAAGGGCGCGCCGTCTCCGGTCGCCTGGACCCGGCTGCGCGCCCCGCAGGGCTCCATGCAACCCACCCCGGATGCCGACATCGCCGCCGCGGTCGCCGCATCCCCCCTGCTGGCCAAGTACCGCACGACGGCGGTTGCCGCGGGCACGGCGAACGAGGTCATCACCCAGCAGCAGTCTCAGGCGCAGGCCCAGCTCGCCGCCGAGCAGCAGGCGACACAGAGCGCCAAAGAGTTCGAGGCCATGCAGAAGCAGGCGAGGAAGGATGCCGAGCGCCGGGCACGCGAGCAGGCCGCCGAGACGAAACGGCGCGAGCGCGAAGCGGCGGCGGAGGCTCGACGCCGGCAGCGCGATGCCGAACGACTGCACAAGCAGACCGTCAACGCCGGGGTGAAGATCGCCCGCGTCCTGGTCGGCAAGCTCTTCGGCCGCAGCCGGTGATCGAGTAGGGCGAAGCGCACCCCGGTGATCGAGTAGCGCGCAGCGCGTATCGAGATCAGCTCGACAACCCGACCGGCATCCCCAGGATCGTCATCACCCACGCCCCGATGCCCAGCGCCGCCACGAGCGCGAGCGCGAACACCACCGCTCGCAGCACCGGCCGGTGCTCGAACCAGTACGCGCTGCCCGGGTAGGTGCGGAAGAACTCCACGATCGGGATCGGCTCGGTGATCGCCTGCGTCTTCACCGGGAGCGCGGCGGCGATGCGCTGGAGGTCGCCGGGTTCGTAGAAGTTGCCCCGCATCCGGAAGAGCCGCCGGCCCTCGGAGTCGCGCACCAGCAGCTGGGTCGCCGTCTCGGGCGCCTGGCCGATGTAGGTCTCGATGAGATCCACCGAGGCGATATCGCTGAGGGGCACCCGGATCAGCGGGCTGAAGATGCCCCGGCCGATCAACTCGGTCGAGGTGACCGCCGAGAACACGGTGAGCTGGCGGATCAGCGTCGCCGCCGCCAGCACCAGCACGCCCAGGTGCACGATGAAGACGACGATCCAGCTGTCGTGTTCGAGCGAGAACCAGTACAGCACCCCGAACACCGGGATCATCGCCAGCACGATCGAGATGAACGCCGTCGTCAGCAGAGACCGGCGCGGGGTCACCCTGACGACGACTCTGTCGCTCACCTTGCCCCCTCTTCCGGGTCGCTGGAGCCCGGACGGCCGATGGTGTTCTGATGCATCTCGCGGAGGATGGGGGATTCGAACCCCCGAGGGCTTTCACCCAACACGCTTTCCAAGCGTGCGCCATAGGCCACTAGGCGAATCCTCCTGAGGACCCTCCGCGCACCCGCCAGAGCCGGGTTACCCTTGCTACGTTTCCGTCCTGGGGGAGTTGGCCTGGATGGCGCCACGCGGAGAGCCGTGGCCAAGTGTAACCGTTGGTCGAGCCTGTCAAGACCCCCAGCCCGAGGTCTCCCGTCCCGACTACTCTCTCTATGTGGTCACCGCCCTCTACCGCCGCTACCGGCCCGAGACGTTCGCTGAACTGATCGGCCAGTCGCAGGTGACCGATCCCCTGCGTACCGCGCTGCGCAATGACAAGGTGGGTCACGCCTACCTGTTCTCGGGCCCGCGTGGATGCGGAAAGACCACCAGCGCGCGCATCCTGGCCCGCTGCCTGAACTGCGCGCAAGGCCCCACCGACACCCCCTGCGGCAGCTGCGCCTCCTGCGTCGAGCTCTCGCGCGAGGGGGGCGGCTCGCTCGATGTGGTCGAGATCGATGCGGCCAGCCATGGCGGCGTCGAGGACGCCCGCGACCTGCGCGAACGCGCGGTCTTCGCCCCGGCCCGTGACCGCTACAAGATCTTCATCATCGACGAGGCGCACATGGTGACCTCGGGCGGGTTCAACGCGCTGCTCAAGATCGTCGAAGAACCGCCCGAGCACGTCAAGTTCATCTTCGCCACCACCGAACCCGAGAAGGTCATCTCGACCATCCGGTCGCGCACGCACCACTACCCGTTCCGCCTGGTGCCGCCCGCGCAGATGCTCGATTACGTGCAGCAACTGTGCGAGACCGAGGGCGTCTCGGTGCAGCCCGGGGTGCTGCCTCTGGTCGTCCGCGCCGGGGGCGGCTCGGTGCGCGACACCCTCTCGCTGCTCGATCAGCTGATCGCCGGATCGGACGACGCGAACGTCGAGTACGAGCGCGCCGTGGGCCTGCTCGGCTACACGCACGCCGCGCTCCTCGACGAGGTGGTGGATGCGGTGGCCGCCCAGGACGCGGCCGCGGCTTTCGCATCGGTCGACCGCGTGGTGCAGACCGGGCAGGATCCGCGCCGGTTCGTCGAGGATCTGCTCGAGCGTCTGCGTGACCTGATCGTCGTCGCCGCCACCCGCGACGGCGCGGCGGCCGTGCTGCGCGGCATCCCGCAGGACGAGCTCGACCACATGGCGACCCAGGCCGCCGCGTTCGGCGCCGCGGAGTTGTCCCGCGCGGCCGACGTCGCCAACAGCGCGCTGACCGAGATGACCGGGGCGACCTCCCCGCGCCTGCACCTGGAGCTCATGGTCGCCCGGCTGCTCGTTCCGGCGAGCGACGACTCCGAGCGCGGCGCCCTCGCCCGCGTCGAGCGCCTCGAGCGTCGCCTCGGCATCGAACCTTCCGCCGGTCGAGGAGCGCCGCCGGAGACGCCCCCCGCTGGTCGAGTAGCGCCGCCGGAGGCGACGCGTGTCGAGACCCCCGCCCCCGTCACCCCCGTCACCGCCGCCCAGCTGCGCGACGCCTGGCCCGAGGTCCTCGAGGCGCTGCAGAAGGCATCCGGCCGCCGCCCCTGGACGGTCGTGTCGACCACCACGGTGCACGCCTTCGCCGACGACGTGCTCACGCTCGGCTTCGTGAACGAGAGCGATGTCGCGCGATTCCGTCCCGCGCCCGGAACCCCGCCCGGCGAGAGCGTCAGCGAGCAACTGCGCGCCGCCATCGCCGAGGTGCTGGGGGTGCGGGTGAAGTTCCTCCCGCGCGTGGAGCCGTCCGCCGCCTCGCAGTCGGCGGTGAACGAACCGGAACCCGCACCGCAGCCGGCGCCCGTACCGCAGGCGGCGCCCGAGCCCGAGCCCGCCCCGGCCCCTGAGCCCGAACCGGCCCCTGAGCCCGAACCGGCGTCGGCCCCTGCTCCGGCCCCCGACTCCGACGAGGCCCCGGCGTCCGCCGGCTGGAAGGTCGCCGCGATCCCGACGAGTTCGCCCGCAGAGCCCGAAGCCGCAGCCCCCGCCGCGCCGGACGCGCCCGCCGCCCCGGCCAGCACGCATCCGGCCGGCGACGCCCGGTACGGCGAGGCGGTGGTGCGCGAGATCCTCGGTGCCAGCTTCCTGGAAGAGACCTCGACGGTCCCGCGCGACCGCCCCGTGCCGCTGACCACGGACGGGCCGGAGGAGTAGGTGTACGAGGGAATCGTCCAAGAGCTGATCGACGAACTCGGCCGCCTTCCCGGCATCGGCCCGAAGTCGGCGCAGCGCATCGCGTTCCACATCCTGACGACCCAGAGCTTCGACACCACGCGCCTGGCCGAGATCCTCGCCGAGGTTCGCGACAAGGTGCGGTTCTGCTCGATCTGCGGCAACGTCTCGGAGCAGGACATCTGCTCGATCTGCCGTGATCCGCGACGCACCCAGAACGTGATCTGCGTCGTGGAGGAGGCGAAGGACGTCGCCGCGATCGAACGCACCCGCGAGTTCCGCGGCCTCTACCACGTGCTCGGCGGGGCGCTCAGCCCGATCGACGGCATCGGGCCCGACGACCTGCGATTCGCCCAGCTGGTGCAGCGGCTGGCCGATGCCACGATCACCGAGGTGATCATCGCCACCGACCCGAACCTCGAGGGCGAGGCCACCGCCACCTACCTCACCCGCCTGCTGGTGCAGCCGGGCCTGCGGGTGACCCGGCTGGCGTCCGGCCTGCCGGTCGGCGGCGACCTGGAATACGCCGACGAGGTCACGCTCGGCCGCGCCTTCGAGGGCCGCCGCATCGTCGAATAGCCTCCCGTCGTGGGTGGCACACTAGACGCCGTGCCTACACCCCGCCTGGTCGCGTTCGACCTCGACGACACGCTCGCCCCCTCGAAGACGGCGATCACGCCGCGCATGGCGGAACTGCTCGTCGCGCTGCTCGCCGAGGTCGAGGTGTGCGTCATCTCGGGCGGCCGGTTCACGCAGTTCGAGAGCCAGCTGGTGGCGAACCTGCCGCTGGAGCACCCGGAGGCACTCGCGCGCATGCATCTGATGCCCACGTGCGGCACGCAGTACTACCTGTTCCGCGACGGCGAGTGGCAGCAGCAGTACGCCGAGAACCTCACCGACGAGCAGAAGGCGGCGGCGCTCGCGGCCGTCGAATCGGAGGCGAAGCGGCTCGGCCTGTGGGAGCCGGACAACGGCATCGAGATCTGGGGCCCCATCCTGGAGGATCGCGGCTCGCAGATCACCTTCTCCGCCCTCGGCCAGGCCGCCCCGGTCGAGGCGAAGAAGGCCTGGGATCCGACCGGAGAGAAGAAGAGCGCCCTGCGCGCGGCGGTCGCGCCGCACCTGCCCGAGCTCGAGGTGCGGTCGGGGGGTTCCACGAGCGTGGATATCACCCGCCGCGGCATCGACAAGGCCTATGGGATGCGGAAGCTGGCCGAACTGACCGGCATCGATTTCGACGACATGCTCTTCGTCGGCGACCGGCTGGATCCCGACGGCAACGACTTCCCGGTGATCGCCCTGGGCATCCCGACGCGTGCCGTCGACGGCTGGGAGGACACGGCAGCGGTCATCGAGGAGTTCCTCGCCGCGCACCGCGGGTGAGCGTGCGCTGGTGACTAGTTCCGGCGGCCACGACCGTCGACTACCGCACTCTCAGCACGCCTCGTACACGTAAGCGGGGTCGGCGGGGGTGGCGAGGCCCCGGTCCCGCAGGATCATCGACGCCGGGCGCCGGGGGTCGGCGCAGAAGGCGGCGAAGTCGCCCTCGTACTCGATGTCGAACACGAGACCGTCGTAGGCATCCAGGTAGTCGGCGCACTCCTGGTACCTCATGCACTGCTCGGCCACCGCGAAGTCGAAGCCGGCCTCGTCGCGCAGGCGCGCCGAATGCCCGGCCCCGTTCTTCTGGGCGATCGCGAGCCCGAGCCCGTGGGCGACCCGGGCGTACCGGGCCGCGAGGTCGATGTTGTCGTCGAGGGTGAGCGCGCCGCCCGAGCGCGAATACGAGTCGAGGTTGTCGATCTCGACGGCGTCGAAGCCCCCGGTGGCACATGAGGTGACGACGGTGCCGAGCAGGGCCGCGATGCGCATGCGCTTGTCATCGGTCGAGGTGTCGAGCAGGTACTCGTCCGGCCAGCCGGGGTCGGCGAGCGGGTCGCCCGCCGGGTCCCTCAGCACCAGGTCGGGGTGCTCGTCGAGCCAGTGCTCGCCCTCACCCGGCTGGGTCTGGAACCCGTTGACGTAACAGATCGCGTAGCTCCCACCGGGTTCGTCGGTGCTGTCGCGCGCGATGACGCGCACCCCGGCAAGCTCGTATCCTCCGCCGAGTTGGTAGTCGAAGGCGGCACCCGCGGGAGGCAGCTCGCGCGGCGGGTCCGCTGCGGCGGGGATGCATCCGGTCAGCAGCAGGGCCGCGACCCCGATCACCGTCACCTGCGCGCGCACGGCACCACGGTATCCGGACCGTAGACTTGACAGGTTGATCCGCCGTCACCCGGGAGCCGAAACGCCGTGAGCCTCATCGTGCAGAAGTACGGCGGGTCGAGCGTGGCCGATGCCGAGAGCATCAAGCGGGTGGCCAAACGCATCGTGGAAACCCGCAAGGCCGGACACGACGTGGTCGTCGCGGTCAGCGCGATGGGCGACACCACCGATGAGCTGCTCGATCTGGCGCACGAGGTCAGCCCGATCCCCGCCGCGCGCGAGCTCGACATGCTGCTCACCACCGGCGAGCGCATCTCGATGGCGCTGCTGGCGATGGCGATCAAGGACATGGGGGTCGAGGCGCGGTCCTACACCGGCAGTCAGGCGGGCATGATCACGGATGCCCGGCACGGTTCCGCACGCATCGTCGAGGTCACCCCGGTGCGGCTGCGTGAGGCGCTCGATTCCGGTGCGATCGTCATCGTCGCCGGGTTCCAGGGGTTCAACCGCGACTCGATGGACATCACGACGCTCGGTCGCGGGGGGTCCGACACCACCGCCGTGGCGCTCGCTGCCGCCCTCGGCGCCGATGTCTGCGAGATCTACACCGACGTCGACGGGGTGTTCAGCGCCGACCCGCGGGTCGTGCCGCTGGCGCACAAGATCGACGTGGTGACCAGCGAAGAGATGCTCGAGCTCGCGGCCGCGGGCGCGAAGGTGCTGTACATCCGGGCCGTCGAGTACGCCCGGCGGCACGGGGTGACGCTGCACGTGCGTTCGTCGTTCAACAACAACGAGGGCACCTGGGTCGTCGACGCCTACGACAAGGAGAAGATGGTGGAAGAGCCGATCATCACCGGTGTCGCCGGTGACCTCAACGAGGCCAAGATCACGGTCGTCGGGGTTCCCGATGTGCCCGGCAAGGCGGCCGACATCTTCACCATCGTGGCGAAGACCGGCGCGAACATCGACATGATCGTGCAGAACGTGTCGGCCGGGGTGACCGCCGTCACCGACATCTCGTTCACCCTGCCGAAGGCGGAGGGCGAGAAGGTCCTCACCGCGCTGAAGGCCGAGCAGGCCGACGTCGGGTTCGCCTCGCTGCAGTACGACGACCAGATCGGCAAGCTCGCGGTGGTCGGCGCCGGAATGCGAACGAGCGCGGGTGTGTCGGCGCAGCTGTTCCGGGCACTGAGCGATGCGGGCATCAACATCGAGATG
>DATMFW010000064.1:0-2286 GCA_035556655.1 Pseudolysinimonas sp. | reverse complement strand
GTGAAGCGTGCGCACGGTGCCGTCGAGGGTCTCGAGCTTCTCGCCCTTCGCGGCGCGCCGGATCGTCAGCCCGCCCTGCAGCTTCGCCAGGTCGTAGCCGTGGATCGGCTGCCCGAGTTCCAGCATCGTGTAGTTGGTGATGTCGACCGGCAGCGAGATCGAGCGGATGCCGGCCAGACGCAGCCGGGACGCCATCCACGGCGGGGTGGGCCGGGTCGGGTCGATGCCGCGCACGATGCGGGCGGTGAACACCGCGCAGCCGACGCGTCCCCGGATGGGGTTCTCGTCGTCGATCACGACCGGGAAGCCGGTGGCGTCGACGACCTCGACCGCGTCGGCGGGGTCGCGGAAGGCCGCGCCCGTTGAGTGCGAGTATTCCCGGGCGATGCCCCGGATCGAGAACGCGTAGCCGCGGTCGGGCGTGACGTTGACCTCGACGGCCGCATCGTTCAGGCCGAGCAGGGCGATCGCATCCGAGCCGACGGGTGCGTCGATGCCGAGATCGGCCAGCCGCAGGATGCCGTCGTGCTCATCGCCCATGCCGAGCTCGCGCTGGGAGGCGATCATGCCATCCGAGGTGTGCCCGTAGGTCTTGCGCGCGGCGATCGGGAACGGGCCGGGCAGCACGGCGCCCGGCAGCGTCACGACGACCTTGTCGCCGGCGGCGAAGTTGTGGGCGCCGCAGACGATGCCGCGGGGCTCGGGCTCTCCCACGTCGACCTGGCACCAGTTGATGGTCTTGCCGTTGGACTGCTCTTCCGGCACGGCGGAGATCACCTGCCCGACCACGATCGGCCCGGTCAGCTCGTAGGCGTGGACGTCCTCTTCTTCGAGTCCGACGCGCACGAGTGCGGCGTGCAGGTGCTCGAGGGTCACATCCTCGGGCAGGTCGACCCATTCGCCGAGCCACGAGATCGGGACGCGCATCAGACCACCATTCCGAACTGCTGCGAGAAGCGCACATCGCCCTCGACCATGTCGCGCATGTCGTTCATGTCGTTGCGGAACTGGAGGGTGCGCTCGATGCCCATGCCGAACGCGAACCCCTGGTAGACCTCGGGGTCGATGCCGGCGCTGCGCAGCACGTTGCGGTTCACCATGCCGCAACCGCCCCACTCCACCCAGCGGGCGCCGCCCTTCGCGTTGGGCTGCCAGACGTCCATCTCGGCGCTCGGCTCGGTGAACGGGAAGTAGTTCGGACGCAGCCGGATCTGCGCGCCCTCGCCGAACAGGCTCCGCGCCATGTGCTCGAGCGTTCCGCGCAGGTGCGCCATGGTCAGGCCCTTGTCGATCGCGATGCCCTCGATCTGGTGGAACACCGGGGTGTGCGTCGCGTCCAACTCGTCGGTGCGGAACACCCGGCCGACGGCGGCGACGTACACCGGCAACTCGCGCGTCAGCAGACTGCGGATCTGCACGGGGCTGGTGTGCGTGCGCATCACCAGGTGACGCTCGACCGGTTCGACATAGAAGGTGTCCTGCATCGCGCGGGCCGGGTGGTCCTCGTCGAAGTTGAGGGCGTCGAAGTTGTACCACTCGTGCTCGAGCTCGGGGCCCTCGCCGATCTCCCAGCCCATCGAGATGAACAGGTCGCTCATCTGCTCCATGAGCAGAGACAGCGGATGCCGCGCCCCGGCCCGCCAGCGGGTCGCCACCGCGGTCACATCGACGGTCTCGGCGGCGAGGCGGGTCTGCTCCTCAGCGGCGAGCACCGTCTCCTCCTGCGCCTTCAGCGCCTGGGTGACGCGGCCCCTGGCCTCGCCGACGAGCTTGCCTGCCGCGGCCTTCTGGTCGGCGGGCACGTCGCGCAGGGTCGCGTTCAGTCGCGCGAGGGGCGAGTTCTCACCCGCGTGCGCCGTGCGGGCGGCCTTCAGAGCGGCGGAGTCCTGCGCTGCGGCGATGGCCGCGAGAGCGGCGTCCACCGCGTCGGCGACGGCCGTCTCGGAGATCGGGGTGGGGTCTGGCACGAGGCCCAAGCTTACCGAGGGGCGGCGGGGGTCTCGTCCTCCACGGGTCTTGCGCCGGATGCCTGTCCGCGGGTGGTGTGGGGGCGGCTGCTTTTGTCGGTGGCGTGCGCTGAGATTGCTACATGAACGTAGCGGAAGCGCTTCTCGATCCCACCCTCGCCGAGGTGCGGTTCGAGTTCGCGACGACCCGCGCCGAGTTCGCCCAGTTCGAGGCGAACCGCGCCGCCGCCGACCTGCACGCCGCGCTCGACGACGCCCTCACCGAGGCCCGCGAGAACCCCGACAGGTGGGTCGATCCGGCGTTCCAGGTGAAGCCGAC
>DATMFW010000063.1:0-5902 GCA_035556655.1 Pseudolysinimonas sp. | reverse complement strand
GCTCCGGTGATCTGCAGCTGGGCGTTGTAGACCGCCCCGTACTCGATCACCCCGAACAGCACGAGGATCAGAAGAGGGAAGACGAGCGCGAACTCCACGGCGACCGCGCCGCGCTGGTCCTTCCACCTGCGCCAGGTCATGACTGCAGGGTCAGACTGCGGAGGTCCGAACAGTCCGTCGGGCGCCCGCGCGCTCCGCGGCGCGCGCCCGGCGGGACCTGCTAGGACGCGCCGCCGAGCTGGGTGTTGATGTCCTCGAAGAAGCCGTTGAGCAGGCCCCCCAGAGTGACGACGGCACCGATGATGACGACGGCGATGAGGCCGACGATGAGGCCGTACTCGACCGCCGTGGCGCCCTCCTCGTCGTTCTTGACGTCGGTGAGCGTGGTGTGCAGTGCGACCCCGAACCGGGTCAGCAGAGCGTTGAACATGGTCTCCCCCAATGAGTTCATTGCCTGATTCCGAGGCCGTTCGAGAGTCACCGGGTGGTTGGTCCGGCTCGTCCTCGAGCGGGTTTCCTGTTACGTGCTCAGGAACTTACGCCGGGTGACGGGCGGGTGACACCACCCACTACTGGGGTACGCGGGTCCCCCATACTGGGGACGAGAACCGGCGTCACAGTAGGGTGTTTGCCATGTCTGACGACGAACTGCGCAGGGCTGCACGGCACAACCTGAAGTCCCGCAACGACTTCAAGGTGATGCTCGCGATCTTCATCGTGATCGCGGTCGTGCTCATCGCCATCTGGTTCTTCTCCAGCGGGCCCTCGAGCTACTTCTGGCCGGTCTGGCCGATCATCGGCATGACGATCGCGGCGGTGTTCGCCGGCCTCGACGCGTACGGGGTGACCCGGCGCACCATCACCGAGGCCGACATCGACGCCGAGGTCGCGCGCATGACGGCCAAGCGCGATGCCGGTGGTCCGCCGCAGACTTGACCCATGTGCGGGCGCTTCGCGATGGACGAGAAGACGAACGACCTCATCGAGGCGTTCGTGCTCGACGGCAACGACTACCGCGACTGGGTCCCGTCGTTCTCGATCGCGCCGACCGACACCATCCCGGTGATCCGCGAGCGACGCAGCACCGCGACGGGTGAGATCTCGCGCCGCGTCGCGCCCGCGGTGTGGGACTTCCGGCCGGCGTTCGTGAAAGAGCCCAAACGCCCGCAGTTCAATGCCCGCATCGAGACGGTGACCACCAGCGGCATGTGGAAGGGCGCGTTCGCCGCCAACCGCTGCATCGTGCCCATGCGCGGCTACTACGAGTGGGTCGAGCGCGAGGTCGACGGCAAGAAGGTCAAGTTCCCCTACTTCATCCACGGGCGGGGTCCGCTGCTGGCCGCCGCGGGGCTCGCCACGGCGCGGAAGGTGCGCACCGCATCCGGCGACGACGAGTGGGAGGTCTCCGCGGCGATCATCACGCGCGAGGCGCGCGACGCATCCGGCGAGGTGCACGACCGCATGCCCGCGTTCCTCGAACCGGGCATGTACGACACCTGGCTCGACGGCGAGAAGATCACCGACGACGCCCGGCGCGACGAACTCCTGGCCATGCTCGAGAGCGTCTCGGCCGAGGTCGCCGCCACGGTGACGGCCGACGAGGTCGACCGCCGCGTCAACAACTCGCGCACGGTCGACCCTCAGGACGCCTCGCTCATCCAGCCGGTGTCGTAGCCTCCTCGGTCATCGGCTGCGCGACCTCGGCCGGCGCGACTGCCCCGGCGAGCGGCTTGACGTGCGCCGACGGGAACACGGTCTCGCTCACCTCGGTGTCATCGATCCGGCCGTCGTCCTCGTAGTCCGACCACGAGTTCACGTGCGCGAGCGGGTACACATTCCACCCGGCGCGCCCCGGCACGTCGCCGCTGGGCACCAGCATCGACCCGTCCTGGGCGCCCCAGAAGTCGGCGCCGGTGTCGCCGATGAGGTTCAGCGGGTTGCCGTCCTGGTCGAAGAGCTGCACCTGCTCGATCGGGTCGCCGTTCGCGTCGTAGGCGAAGATGTTGTCGATCGGGGTGCCGCCGACGTTGAGCGACTGCGGGTACCAGACCTCGCCGTCGTACACCGGGTACATGGCGTTGTTCCAGGCGTTGACGGCCCAGCCGAGGAGGAGCGGGGAGGCGACGAGCACGATCGCGGTGACCGCGCGGGTGAGCCAGCGCACCCAGGCCCGCTCACGCATCCGGCCGCGTCCCGCCTGGACGCTGAGCACGACCAGGCCCACACCGACCGGCCACCAGGCCAGGCCGTTGACGCCGAGCATCGAGGCCAGCAGCGTGTGGGCCGCGACACCGCGGAACACCCACCACACCGGCCGCAACGCGACGGCGAACGACGCGAGCGAGGCGACCCAGGGGTTGCGGATGCGGAGGGCGTTCCAGCGGCGGCGCAGTTCCCGCGGCAGGGTACGCAGATCAGGAAGGGCGGCGCCCACGTGCGAGCGGGCGGCCCGCGGCGGGTAGCCGGCGGCCGCGCGCAGTTCTTCGGCGTAGGCGACGGGATCGCCGAGGTCCTCGCCCGCATCCGCGGCCCGCTCGGCGAGGTCGGCCTCGAGACCGTCGGTCAGCTCGTCGAGGTCGTCCGGCGGCAGGTCGGCGAGTGCCGTTCGCACGGCGGCGGCGAAGGCGGCCACCTCGGTTCCGGGCAGGGTGGTGGTGGTCATGCGTTCTCTCCGATCGTGCGAACGGGCTGGGGGCGCCGGGTGTCGAGCAGGGCGCTCATGGTCAGGGCGAACTCCGCCCAGCTGGCCCGCTGCTGGCTGAGCATCGTGCGGCCCTGGTCGTTGATGCCGTAGTACTTGCGGTGCGGGCCGCCGTCGCTCGGAACCACGTAGCTGGTGAGGGCGCCCGCGCCGTAGAGCCGTCGCAGGGTGCCGTAGACGGAGGCGTCGCCGATCTCGGCGAGACCGGCGGCGCGGAGGCGACGCACGATGTCGTAGCCGTAGCCGTCCTCGTGCTGCACGGCGGCGAGCACGGCGACATCGAGCACGCCCTTGAGCAGTTGGGTGGTATCCATGCATCGCACGCTACTGCGCGATGCGCAGTACTGCGAGGTGCGACACGCCGCGGGTCTCGATACGCCCCGGCGGGGCTACTCGACTACCGGGAGGGCCGCCAGGCGGCGAGCGGCCATCTGCACGTAGTCGGGGTTCAGCTCGCAGCCGAGGAAGCGCCGGCCGAGGCGCGCGGCGACCACCGCAGTCGTGCCCGAGCCCATGAACGGGTCGAGCACCAGATCCCCCTCCCCCGAGCCGATCCGGATGCAGCGCTCGGCCAGCCCCTCCGGGTACGTCGCGAAGTGGCCGGCCGCCTCGCGACTCGGCTGGGTGTTCAGATCCCAGACGCTCCGCAGCCGCCGGCCGTTGGGCCCGCGCACGGCATCGACGTCGTAGCGGTACTTCTCGCTGCGACTCAGCAGGAACAGGTACTCGTGCGACCGGGTCGGCCGGTCGCCGACGCTCTCGGGCTGGGCGTTCGGCTTGTTCCAGACCAGGTCGCTGCGCAGATACCACCCGCGCTCCTGCAGCGCGAACGCGAGCCGCCACGGCACCCCGATGAGGTCCTTCGGCTTCAGACCCTCGGGAGTGGGCGGACGCGTGCCCATCGCCCGCGCGACGTTCTTGCGATCGGGGGCACGCCATCCGCGATTGCCCGATGTGTACGAATCGCCGATGTTCAGCCACAGCGTCCCGTCGGGGGCGAGCACCCGGCGCACCTCGTCGAAGAGGTCCGCGAGCGCCTCGATGAACCCGTGCACGCTCGGCTCGAGGCCGAGCTGGCCCTCGATGCCGTAGTCGCGCAGCGACCAGTACGGGGGGCTGGTCACCACCGTCTGCGCGATGCCGGCGGGCAATGCGGTGAGGATGCGGTGCGCATCCCCCTCGATCAGCGCCGACCCCTGCGTGGCCAGCCCCGGGTACTCCGCGCCGTCGGCGTGACGATGCACGTCGAAGCCGGGAGCGAGCACCTACTCGGCTGTGGAGCGCAGCTCGCGGATCTCGGCCTCGATCTCGTCGAGGTCGGCCGGGGCGTCCAGCCCGCACTCCTGCAGCTCCTGGGCGACCTCGAGCGTGAGGCCGTCCTTGCCGGCGGTGTGGGCGTCCGCGACGGTTCCCGCGTAGATCTGGTTGTCCGCGGACTCCAGGTTCACGGCGGAGGCGTCGGCGCAGAGGTGGTAGACGTGGCCGCTCTTGGTCCAGGTGACCTCGTCGCCGCCGGTCAGCTGCTGCACGATCGCGGTGTACTCGTCGATCTGACCCTCGTTGGCGACCTGCTGAGCGGTCTCGTCCTCGACGGAGTTGGGGCTCCAGTCGGCGCTGGCGAGGCCCGCCGCGATGAGCAGGGCGATGGCGATGCCGCCGGCAATGCCCTTCTGCTTGCCGTCCATGTTCTTGTTCGTGAAGATCAGGATGATCAGCGGCAGGAACGCGAGGATCGAGATGATCACCCCGAGCTGGTTCCGTACGAAGAAGCGCACCGGCTCGCTGCGCTTCGCCGGGTCGAGGTCGTTGGCCTTCTTCCAGAATTGCGAGCCGACGATGGCGAAGATGGCGATGACCACGAGCGCCCCGATGAGGGCCCAGAGGAACCAGCTCTGCGAGGTGTCCTGGCGCAGCAGCCAGAAGATCGCGATCGCTTCGGCGGCGATGGCGATGACCCAGAGGATCACGGCGACGACCCGGAAACCGGTCGCCTTGCTCTTCGCCTCGGGCGTCGGCTTCCAGACGGCGTCGCTGTTGTCGCGGACCGCCTTCTCGGCCAGGTCCTTCGCCTTCTGACTCGGCTCGGACTTCGGAGCCTTGACGACCTTCTTGCCGGACTTGCTGGTGCTTTCCGCCATGTTCCCCATACCTCTCACGGAAATCGGACGGCCCCGAGCCTAGCGCGAGGCGAGTGCGCCGCGGCGCGCGATCGTCGTCACAGCTGTCGCGTGACGCCCCGCTCGAGGAAGGCCACGATGGCCTCCAGGAGCTCTTCGCGGGATCGCGTCTGCCAGTCGCTGCGGTGACTCGACGCCGCCGGGCGCCAGAGACCGCCGTCGCGTCGCAGGAATGCGAACTCGGCCGGATACTCCCGCTGGTTGGTGATGGCGAACAGCCGGGCGGGGCCGCGGGAATCGCGGCGCTCGGCGCGCTCCTGCCGTACGGCGTGCGGCTGATGGTAGCTCGACCAGTTGTCGCTGACGGCCCCGACCACGTGCCAGAACTTGTCGCCGGCCGTGCGCGCCTTCGACAGATGCACCGTCGGCTCGCCGATCCGGTCGACCCAATAGGCGGCCCGCCCGGCACCGGGGGGGATGCGCGGCACGAAGTCGGCGACCAGACCCGCCAGCTCGGACCCGACGGTCACTTCGCGCCAGGCGAGCCCATGGTCGCCGACGAACGCCTCGTGCCGTGCCGCCTGCTGTGCGGCGTCGCGTTCACGGCTGATCGCGTCGTCGATCTCACTCATCGTGTCCCTCCACGGACACCGAGCATAACGAGCGGGCGCCCTCAGCCCGCGTCGGTGGTCCCGACGAGCACGCCGCGCGGGGTCTCCAGCGCCTGCACGTAGTGGGTGGGGTCGGCGGGGTCGCGCCAGATCGCGAACTTCTCGTCCTTGGCCCAGTCCTGCGCGGTGACGACCCGATCGATCGCCGCCGAGGTGGGCTCGATACCGTCGGCCGAGACCAGCACGTCGAACTCGACCGTCCTGCCCGCCTCGACGTAGTCGACGGCGAACCGCGCGCTGCAGCGCACATCGAGTCCGGATGCGAGCAGCTCGTCGATCGGGAAGGCCGGCTCCTGCAGACCGGTCGCCGTCACCTCGAGCTGGGCGTCGATGCTGTCGGAGAAGATGCTGCCGTCGCACACCGTCGAGGGGCCGTCGCCGGCCGACGGGGCGGGGGTGGAGCAGGCGGTGAG